>NZ_BAAGZD010000030.1:0-52751 GCF_054778895.1 Spirosoma fluminis | reverse complement strand
TTTCATGGAGCGCATAGCTTGTTGACAGTTGGCTCCAAAGTCCATGCAGGCCACCACAAAGACAAACAAAACCTCAGCATCGGTCAGTTTGGGCGGTTCTCCGCTGGCTGAAGGGCCGGTGGAGCTAGAGTGGTTGCAAGTTTTGAGATAGTCCTCTATCATTGCATACACGAACACATCGCGTAAGTCATCGGTGTCGAAGTGGAGCATGGTTAGTAGTGGAAGTTTGGCGACTTAAAACTACACAGACCATGCTTTTTTGTACAACCACCTACTACCACACAACTTGGGTTATAATATACAAAGAATAAATAACTATGGCAAAGTTACTGGTGGGGTGGTTTCTATTGCGACTGTAGAGCCTAACAATATACCCCTGTAAAAAGAAACAAATTGATTTGCTATTATTCTCATGTCAAACCGAGGATCTTTGATACTAGTTCGATCAGAGCTTTTCCAAGTATGTGCTAATGCAAATTTCAAGTTTTCCAAGACGTCACCTTGGAGACTAAAAAACTGGCATTGACCTTCTCCTACTTCACGCAGTGTCGGTATGTCGGAGCAGATTACTCTTGCCGAATTATACAATGCTTCAACTACCGGAAGTCCCAATCCCTCAACTGAAGACGGAAGCACCATGATGTGGCAGTTCTGATACAACCAAGTAAGCTCTGAATCATTTAAGGCAGATAAAAAATATACTTTATCTAATATCTTTAACTCGTGGACGAGTTGGTGCAATGATTCAGTCTCTGATCCGTTGCTGCCCACAATCAGTAAAGAGGAGTTTGCAGCAATAGTTCCTGACTCTCTAGTTTCATAAAACGCTTGTATAAGCAAATCAAGGTTTTTATTTTTTCGATGTTGAGCAACACTCAGAAGATATGGGCCTTGTAAAGATAGTTGACGGGGCTTAGACGCTTCAATATCTTTAAAATCAACCGATGGGTAAATGAGTGTTTTAGGACTTTTATACTTTGGAAAATATTTTTTGAACTGATCAAGTGTATGTTGTGATATACTAACAATTCCATCGCTATTAGCGATACAAATCCTAGCAAATAGTTGATTACCGTACACTTGAGGATAACCAAAATTTTCAGGAAATTCAAATGGGTAAAAGTCATTAACTGTTGAAACAACAGGAACTGAATACAACCAACGAAGCGTAGGTGCTGGAAATGAAAGGTGCACGAGTGAACACTTTAATTTCTTAGCAAGTGCAGGCAAGCCGGTTAGATACCACCAATTGCGTGCAATTGGCGCATTCTTCATGCTTATTGGGACAATCTCAATTCGATCAGAAATTATATTCAAATTACTACGATAATAGTTCACCTGCCAGTCGGCTACTGCCAAATAGACGCGTGAAACTTCAGAATGTGTCGCTAGCGAATTTGCTTGATTTGCCGCTGATCGGCAAATTCCGGAAGGTTTTTCATATCGGCTTACCGCAGCTATTAAGATATTCATTTGCGTAATCTTATTAATAATTGTTACTAGCGTTTTGCTCACTTAATGAGAAAAGCCTATTAAGAAAATCATTGGGTGTATGTGACAGGTAATAAGGCTGCCCATCGACTTGCAAGGGTGAACGTTGAGTAAGTAGTTGAACTAAATATGATGCAATGCCTTCAACGTCTTTCGGCGATAAGCAATGACCCAGCTGATATTTTTTGGTTAGTTCGCCTAACACCCCATAAGTTGAGCTTAAGACAGGCTTATTGTATTTTGCCGCAATGCCTAGTAGCCCACTTGAGACGAAAAAGTCCCGATATAACAATAAGGGTACATTACATTCGGCAAACAAGGTTTCCATCTCACTATTATCAATAAACCGGTCGTCGGTAATCAATTGTAGTGAAGGCTGGCCGTTTGTTAAAATGTTTGTCACCGAAGCCAGAGCCTTTTTGTAATCAGCCTTTACTCGACCTACTACTAATAGAGTAGCTTTTCTGGCCTGTTCAGGTGATAATCTTGCAAATGCCTGAAAGATGATTTCGATGTTTTTGCGTTCATCAATGGCACCGAAGATCAGAAACACGAAACGATCTTGAGGAATATTATATAATTGGCTGATAGGTATTAGAGCTGGCTCATAGTTATATATTGGATCTGGCAAATAGCGAAAAACGTTACATATTCGCTGATTCATCGCCTGCACAGCTCGTTCGTCGTTTAGAATATAAATGTTATGCAAACTTTTATTTCTACACATGTAATATTCTAATGCAAGTTTCTTTTGTCGCCAGAGCCAATATTTAACACGGTTGGCCAAGCCAGAGCCAATAGTCTCAATACGATAGTGCGGTCGGAAATATATACCGGAGACTTTAAAAGGTGTCGTTTCAGAACCAATAGACAGTTGATACTGGTCTATTTCTAAAATAATGACCTCATCAATAGCGTACTCACCAGCATATTTCTTGATAAGCTTCCACTCAACTGCTCGTCGTTCGGTTAACTGTTGGCACTGCTCCAGTAAAGTATTTTCTTCATCATTAATATATAAAATATTAACATATTTATTATGTATATTTTCAAGGTAACTACTTACAGTTAAATTAAAGAGGAATATAATCTCTCGGCTATCGACCAGTTCATGCTGTTCCAATAGTTTAACTATGTTTAGGATATAACCAAGGTTATGACCCCTAACCTGAACTCCTAAATCACATGCTAACTGTTTCATGAGCCTGATTAATTTCTTTTAAAAATCGAGCCGGGTTGCCTGCCCAAATTTGATAGGGTGGGATACTTTTTGTGACAACCGAGCAAGCGCCTACAATTGAATGATGGCCTATAGTCACCCCTTTCATTATTGTGCTATGCGCTCCAATGAATACGTGATCTTCTATAACAACTCTCCCTTTTTTAGTTGTTTTTTTGTCAACTATAGAATTTAGTCGATTATTTGCGTTTAAACTATGGAAATCGGTGTCGTAAATTGCTGTATTACCACCAATCATAACATGATTTCCAATATATATATCATGTTGACAAGTAATTGTAGATGAGCTTATACCTACATTATCACTAATTATAAGTTTAGCGTCATCGCTAACGTTAAACTCACATTGATTTACCCGGCCGGTTCTACTATAGTAAGGCCCATTACTTATTGTCAAATTTTCTCCAATTATAAAAGATCCTCTAAGTGACACGTTGACTAATGGTATACCACGTGATAAAAAAAAGCTACCATAAGCTACACCGTTCATTTTAAAAAGCAGTTTAGTGCATACTGTGTGATAGATTGGAGTAATATTAGTTCTGAAAAACCAATAGCTTCTAAATAAGAGACGTAGTGGATTTGTGTACAATTTCATATGTATTTTTACCGTAAGTAGAATGATAAGCGTTCAATACATTTTGTTTAATTCGGTTTGAACTGTGCCGCTCACGTGCAATACGTCTGCCATTTGAAGAAAGCATTTGCTGTAAGTCTTGATTAACCAATAATGTAATTATCTGCTTAGCAATTTGCTCTGGCTCCAAGCTTGTTAGTAAACCCGTTACGCCATCTTCGATTAATGATGAAACTCCACCTACATTGCTGGCTATTACTGGAAGGCCGGCAATCTGAGCCTCACAGACACTGTTGGGGCTGTTATCTATATATGAGGGATGTACTAAACAAAAGCTTTCTTTATAAGCTTTGATCATGCCCGGTACGTCTTGCATCCCCCGAAAATCGAGATCTTCTAGCGAAATATTTGTTAAGCGGTCACGTTTTAAAAAACGCTTAACCTTATTAAGATTGGCCGGTTTGGAACCTAGTATTATTAACTTGATAGAAGAATGCTGTACCTTAACAATATTGAAAGCTATTAATAACTCTCTAAATCCTTTTATCGATTGCATACCACCAACGTACAACAAATTAGTGTTTGCCGTAAAGTTGTCAGTCACTGAAAAAAAATCTGGTCGTATAACTTCCCATATATTATGTATATGCGCTGCTGGCGCAAGCTGTTTTACCCATTGTGTATCCCAATGAGTTCTACACATAAAATGTTTGAGTTTTTGGCAATACTTACGTTCATAATAACCAGCTAAAAACCAATAGAACCTTCTGTATGAAAAGGTCTCCGGAATGATCTTGTAGCATTCCGATATAATGCCTTGCACGGATAATATTTTTGGAATGTCAAATCCTGCGCAGGCAGCAACATATTGATTTTCTGAACCGTGAATGTGAATCAGATCGTAATTAGATACATATTCGTTGAGAAACGATTTAAGCCGCTTGATTTTTAACTGACACCCCGTTAGTAAGTCTATAGAGCCACGAGGAGCTCTAAGATATACATAAGTAATACCATCGCGCTGAATTGTAATGTTTTCTTTAATGGAAGGCTTCCAAGAGATAATAGTTAGAGCAACATCGTTTTTTATTAAAGAAGCAAGTGATGTAATCCAACTTGCTGCATGACCCTTGTGGTCTTCCAAAAGTGGAAAATTGGTTAACCATAACACTCTTGTTTGGTTAATTTTATTTATATTTTTAATACTCATACCTTTTGTATATTAGTAGTTTTAAAAAAAGCATTAGTAGGCTTTTCCCTTAAGAAGGCACATGGGGTTCTATACTAGACACGACATTTCTTGGATTTAACGATAAAAATGGGTTAAAACTAGCTCGCATTGTTTTTGATAAGCAAGACCCAACAAAGAACCACACTATGACGTCATAAACTCCAAGCTTCGGATGATTCTCTACAATCATCACTAATGTGTGGCAAAGAATTATAATACCAAAGCCTTTGATTAGTAAATTTTTAGATTTATAGAATGCCATAAAGCTTGCTGAAAGTAAAAGTAGTAATGTAGAACATAGTAATACTACTCCTCCTTTTAAAAGGTAAGCTAGTAGCCCTACTTCAATATTATAACGATTATATTCGTCTGCACTTTCACCCTGCTGCTGATACACAGAGTAAAAAAAACTACTAAAATATTTTCCTAATGCCCCTCGCCCAAAAAATATGTCATTGCCTTTTTTTAAATCTGTTATTACCTCTTCATACATCCAAGCTCTATTTTGATCGTTATCGATTTTGACACCGAATACATTTATTTCGCGCTGCCCATATAAACTTACAATATCATCAGCATACATCACTAAGGTTAGAATAGTTAAGGATGCTATAATTGTAGTTAAGTAAGATATTACTGATTTTTGTCTAAGTGTAGTATATAAAGTGTAGATGCTAACTATTAACACTTCACGTAGTATAACGGACCGAACATCTGTAAACAAACCAGTTAGTAAACAAGCTATTAATCCTAATACTACTATTAGCTTTTGTTTTTTATTGATATAAGGCCAAAATGGAATTAATAGATAGCTTACTTGCACAAACGGGCTTGCAAAGAAACCCATTCTTCCATTAATTAATCCTAACGGGGTCAAAAATATACCTATAAGTGTCAACTTTAACCCTGTGCGAATTAGTATATCGTGATTTTTAATTTTATCGCCTATAAAAACCATCAATGGTACAAGCAATCCAATTCCTGTTGAATAATTTCCTAATAGATTAGCTATTACTTGCACGTCCACCTTAAAGCAGCGAAATACTGTAATTAATGAATAAAATAAATATATAATTAGGTAAAGGTTAATGAAAAAAGAAAAAGTAGTATTTTTCCTAAGCCTTTTTTTTATAATACGAATAATCAAAAAGAAGGCGATTATCAGTGCGCTTGCAATCGTGATCTTAACTATGTTAAAACCTTTTGGTTGAAAATATTGAATTTGGCCTTGATAAATGCAAAGCAATAGGAGTACCCAAAAGAGATCCCATTTTTCAAGCTTAGGTTTGCCATAGCTTAATAACTCTCTATTTGTTACTAAATAAGTGCTCATTGCTTGATAGTTTTAGGATAGCTAACTTTAGTTTTCATTATCATGGAAAAACTTTGTGGAAGAATTCTAACGCCATTACTTTGTAAAATTAAATACATACATATAGAAATGAACAATTCTGTTATTAGCCAAGCATAGGCGGTTCCTACTTCGAAGAAGTAAGGGACTAGTATAAAATTCAACATCGTTCCTATTACGGCTCCTCCTAACGTTATTCGATAGAAGTATCTTTCGAGCTGTATGTTGAGCATTGTTTGAACTCCTAGTAAATTGTTTACACTAATGATTAATGGCTGAAAGGCTAAGATTTTAAGGATAATAACTGCCTGTTTAAATGCTTTTCCAAACAAAAGGTTAATTGTGAAGTCCGCTAGAAAATAAATGGAGATTGACATTAGGACAGTGAATAAAACAAGCCGTGGAAGTGCCTTACTCACTATCTTGATTCCGTTTTCTCGACTTACTGAGAATTCTCTGGCAATGTATGGGTAAAACGCCTGACCAAAAGCGCCCGTTATGAAAAGGCATCCTATCATAACGATTCTATGAGCCGAAGAGAAGTAGCCAATGTGTTCTGGAGCTGCTAATAAACCTAATATGAACGCGTTTGTTCCGGTGTAAAGGTTGACAACTACCGTGCTGAAAAAGAATAGCTTGTACTTCTGAATTACCTCAATAATTTTAGCGAACCCCGGCATTTGCAAATGAATGCCATATTTTCGTATGGCTACAAACAAAGCAATTGAAGCAATAACTACCTGTCCAACGCTGATTGACAGATTATGATAAACATAGTCGCTTTCGGTATGAACAAGCAAAAAGATTAGCCCTGTAAATAAAAGCTTCATTATGACGTTAAACACGGCGGTTTTGGTCATGTCCTCCATGCCTTGATAAAGCCACGTTGGATACAGACAATAAGCAACACAGGTAATAAAGGTAGCAGAGTGTAGGTATGCTTCTGTCCGAAATGATGGAACCGCTAATGTAATAAGGCCGAAAAGTACAGTTCCTAATAGTAGTAAAGCTATTTTGGTAAATAGCGTTTCGTTGAAGATAGCCTCTATCTGATTATTATCTTCCCTATTTGCGGCAACACGTCTGGAGGCCGATAACTCAAAGCCAAAATTAACAAGTAACCCAAAATATTGAATATACGCCTGTGAGTAGTTAACTAAACCAAATTTATCGGGGCCAAGTATCCTAGCTACATAGGGCATAGTAATTAGCGGCAGCGCATAATTCGCTGCATACATAAGCCCCATTGACAATAAATTTTTCTTGAACTTAGCCGACTCCTTTGATTTCATTTATACAGTCTATATAGTTGTTTTGGACTATCTAACGTATGAACTCGCTTTTTCAAAGTAGGCCTGTAACGAATTACACTATCCGAGCAAACCGCTCAACCATGCTATCATGAATTTGAACCATAGTTTGCTTTAAGTCATATGTCCAGTTCCAGCTTGGATAATGCTTTTTAAACTTATTTAGATTTGATATGTACCAGACATGGTCCCCTATACGATTTGTCTCTGAGTACGTGTAGTTCATTTTGTTGCTCGAGATTTCCTCGCAAAGTGCGATGGCTTCCAGCATTGAGCAGTTGGCATGACGACCACCTCCGGCGTTATAAACTTCACCCGACCGTGGATTCTGGTAGAAGTGCCAGAACATATTTACCAGATCATAGCTGTGAATATTGTCACGTACCTGTTTACCCTTATACCCGAAAATGGTATATTGTGTACCAGTAATAGCGCACTTCATTAGATACGACAAAAAGCCGTGCAATTGTGCTCCTGAATGATTAGGACCGGTCAGGCAGCCTCCGCGAAACACCCCTGTTTTCATGCCAAAGTACCGACCATACTCCTGTACTAGAATGTCGGCAGCTACTTTAGATGCACCAAATAGCGAGTGTTTGGTATGATCGAGGCTCATGTATTCATCAATGCCATCCTGAAAATACGGGTGACTCTCATCAATCTCCCAGCGGGTATCGGTTTCAATTAGTGGCAGGTAATTAGGGTTATCGCCATATACTTTATTAGTTGAGGTAAAAATAAAGACCGCTTCGGGGCAATATTGGCGGTTCATTTCCAATATATTCAGCGTACCATTGGCGTTAACGGTAAAGTCGGTGAACGGTTCCCGGGTGGCCCAGTCGTGACTAGGTTGGGCCGCCGTATGCACAATCAGTTTAATATCTGTGCCGAACTCCTTAAAAATAGGAGTCAACTGGTTTACTTCACGAATGTCAGCCGGGCGGTGTACATAGTTTGGGTAGGCTTCTTCCATCCGGTTACGGTTCCAGTCTGTAGAGGCTTCATTGCCAAAGAAATATTGACGCATGTTGTTGTCAATACCAATAATCATATCAAATTTATCAGCGAAAAAACTGACAGCTTCACTGCCAATCAGTCCGGCCGATCCGGTAATTAAAGCGATACGCATTCTTGTATGAGTTTTGTTTTTATAAATGACTAGGTGCGCCTGTAATAATTATTTTACCGTGCTATTGTCACTTATAGATTCCCGGCATTTTGATTCTATCAAAATTAAAACTCAATGCCGGTCGTCGAAATAAACGACTGATGATGTAATGTTAATTATTGTTTTTTAGTACTGGTTATTAGTTAATTTTAGTTTTGTTATTAAAAATAAATATATAAAGTGAGTATTTGTAAATAGATAGCGTTTCCAGAGCCGTTGAGGCTCTTTGCCAAGTCTGTACAACCATTCCAGGCCGTTTCTTTGCATCCATGCTGGCGCTTGTTTTACATTACCTGCATGGAAATCAAAGGCCGCCCCAACAGCCATCATTACTGCATTTATCTTTCCCACATGGTTACTAACCCATGTTTCTTGCCTTGGACAACCTCTACCCACTAGTACTATGTTAGCTCCTGAATCATTAATTTTTTTAATATCTTCAAGATCCTCTAATTCTGTAGCCTCTCTAAAGCGGTCTTCATGTAAACCGCACACAATTATACTAGGGTATTGCAACTCGATAAATCTTTTCAACTTAATAAGCGTATGTATATGACTACCATATAAATATACTTTTAGCTTGTGCTCTTGCCCTTTTTGCAGTACATCTAGTACTAGCTTAGGTCCGTAGACTCGATCCTTTAAACCCACGCCGAAAAAAGCGTTAAGCGCCCAACGAATAGGTTGGCCATCTGGCACTATAAGTTGTATTTTACTCAGAGCTTTTTCTAAATCTGGTCTATTAAATGCTTCCATCAATCCATGAACGGCTAAAGCCGATACTCCGAATGAAAGATGGTTTAGGGCGTTCTCAATTATCACATTTGAAGCTAAATTATAATCAACAATAGCGTAATTAACTTTATTAAATAGTTTTCTGGTTCGGTAGGCATTTTCCATAATCGTATTTCTCAATAAACATTCTTATTATCACTGATCATTTTCTTTATAGTTAATAAGCAGATGAAGACATCTAGCTTAAAGGACTGTTTACGATTATACAGCCGATCGTACTTGATCCTGTGTGCCATTTTTATATCCTCATCCGTTTCTCCCCGGCATCCACGTGCTTGAGCTAGACCAGTTATACCAGGCTTTGTGCGGTAGCGACTCCTGTACTTGGGTAATGTGTTCCAATATTGTGCATCTAATTCTATGGGATGGGGCCTTGGTCCAACAACACTCATTTCTCCAAGAAGTACATTTAAAAACTGAGGCATTTCGTCCAAATTTGTTTTTCTCAGAAAACGTCCTAAGCGCGTTACTCGACTGTCTTGCCTAGTTGCCTGTTTGAAACTAGCATTGGGCACAAACTTCATCGTTCTAAATTTGAAACAGTAGAACCAGCTCCCCCGGTATCCTGTGCGTTTCTGTATAAAAAAGGTAGGGCCCGAAGAATCAAGTTTGATTAAAATACTCAATAAGGGCACCAACCAAGACAAGATCAATACGATTACTAATAAGGAGAAGCAGATATCGAATATGCGTTTTCCTCGATGTTGATACGTGAATTCACTGTGCCGGGTCCGTGGCTCAGCGTACACGTACAAACTTTTGTAGTGTGAGTCAAGACTAAGCATAAAAGCTAAGTTTACGTAAAGTGGTTATTTGAGGTTAATTCAGAAAATGGTTACACTAAACGTTTAGTTAAGCGGTTCCTCCTAAGCGACGATTTTTGTCTGATCCTCCGTAATAGTCGCCATAGCCGTAGTTATAATAGTAGGATTCGCCTTCGCCTACGCCGTTTAGGATAATGCTTAGCTTCTGAAAGCGGTGTTCCTTGTACAATACATCGACCATTTTCATCGAGTTTTTGGGAGTATGATCATGGCGCACTAGGAACATGGTTGCATCGGCAAAAGGAGCAATCAATTGGGAGTCCGTTACCAAGCCAACCGGTGGTGAGTCAACCAGGACGTAATCGAAGCGGGCTTTCAGCTCTTCGAACAGTTGCGCTAGTCGGGGAGAGCTTAGCAACTCCGATGGGTTTGGGGGTAATGGCCCAGCTGTAATGATGTAATAGTTCTCGTAACCAAGAATCGGACGCAGCAACTCATCAATCGTGGCCTCGCCGATTAGGTAATTGCTCAAGCCCGCCCGGTTCTCCATGTGCAGGCTCTTGTGCAGTTTAGGCTTGCGCATATCCATTTCCAGAATAACCGTTGTCCGGTCGACCAATGCCAGGCTAGCGCCCAGGTTCAGCGAAATAAACGACTTGCCTTCGCCACTAATGCTGGAGGTAAACAACAACACCTGGCTTTTGTCCGGGTCAGAGCGCAGGAACTGGAGATTGGTACGTAACGCCCGAATCTGCTCGCCAATTACCGATTGCATCCGGGGTTTGAACACCAGATTGTCGGCCGATACCTGTTTGCTTTTTACAATCTCGCCTAAAATAGGAACCTGCGTAGCCTCTTCAACGTCCGACCGACGCAAAATGCGGTTGTTTAGGGCATCTTTAGCGGTGATCACACCGATCGGGAACAATAAGCCCACAGCGGCAAATAAGGCGAAAATCATCATCTTCACCGGTTTCACCGGTTTGCTCCCCGTTCGGGCAACATCCACCGTGCGACTATCCGAAACGGTAGACGCGGCTGACAAGGCGGTTTCTTCCCTCTTTTGCAGCAGGTACGTATAGAGCCCGTTTTTAATGACCTGCTGACGGGTAATGTTCAGCAGCGCCCGTTCTTTACCAGGGACGGTGCGGATCATGCCTTCCATACGCTGGTTATTGGCAATCAACTGGCTCCGGCTGCTGGTCAACTGCTGCCGCATCGTTTGAATATTTTCGTTGATACTGGCCTTCAGGGTCTTTAGCTGGCTATCCAGCGATTGCAGCAAGGGGTTGTTCGGCGACATGGTGCGCGACACTTCTTCCCGCTTCATCTCCAGTTCGGCGGCCTTGGTCAGCAAGCCTGTCAAGATCGGGTCACTAAACCCCAGCGTAGCGGGCGCTACGCCTTTTTCGCCCGATTGGTTCTGCACATACCGTGCTACGTCTTCCAGCGCACTCAGCCGAATGTTGACTTCATTCAACTGCGTATCGTTTTCTTTTACGCTGGAGAGAAAGGTTTGAGCCTGTACGCTTAAGTCGGTAATGCCCTGGGTTGATTTGTACAGCTCCACCTGTTTCTCCACGCTCGATAACTCGCCCGAGATCAGGCCCAACCGATCTTCAATGAAGCTTAACGTATTGCTGGCTTCCTTATTCTTGTCGACAATAGCTTCTTTGTTGTATTCCTGAATAAGCTGGTTCAGAATGGCTTCTCCTTTATCCGGCACCGCTTCTTCCAGATTCATCACCAGCACGGTCGATTGCTTGGCCGTTGGTTCAACCTTTAAGTTTTTTAAATAATCCTCCACCGTACCCGTATGGTCTGACACCGTAACGACAACGGGTTCTAGTGTAGCGTTGAGGGGCTTGCGGGTGAACACGCGCAACTGGCCGTAGGGCGTTTGGGTACTCTGGTTGACTGGGTATGATTTCCCGTTCAGGCTCACCGTTTTAGGGTCCACGAAGCTGATTTCCAAATCCGTAGTATACAGGTCTGGGGTTGGCTTTTCAACGAGCAGCCGAATGGGCGATTCCGCGTAGATCTCTTTCTTAACCGTACTGGTCGGATGATAGTAACGCACGTCGAGCCCCAGGCTGTTGACGACCCGGTCCATAAGGGTGAACGACTTCAGGATTTCCATTTCGTTCTCCACCACCTTGCTGGAGCTGAACAGGTCCATTTCCTTCATGAGGCTTTCGCCAGTTATGCCTTTCTTCTCGTCCTTGATCAGCAGGCTGGCCTTTACGTTATAAACAGGGGGCTGATAGAGCAGATAGACGTAAGCGGCTCCGGCCGCTATGATCAGCGACAGCACGAACCACGGCCAGTTGCGCACGTAACGCATGAGCATGGCCCGTAGGTTAACCTGTGGCTCGATTTCGTAGGCCTGATAGGGGGTATATGGGTTATTCGTAACCATGTTCGTTGGTATTAAAGGCGGGTGACAATAATGGCGATGACGGATAGGGCACTCAGCATAATAGGTAAGACCTGGTACGTTCGGTCGGCATTGGCCACGCGGGCCTTGCCCGGCTCTACGTATACAATGTCGTTGGGGCGTAAGTAGTAATAGGGCGATTTAAACACATCCCGTTTGGTCAGGTCAATGCGGTTAAAGGTTCGCTGGCCGTTTTCTTCGCGAATGATCAGCACGTTGTCCCGGCGCCCATAGATGGTAATGTCGCCAGCCAGCCCCAGGGCCGCCGGTAACGTAATCTGCTCGTTGGGAATCGAAAACAGCGACGGGCGGGTTACTTCACCGGAGACCGAAATCTGAAAATTCAGGTTACGGACATTAACAGTTGGCTCTTTCAAATAATCAAGCAGCTTCTGCCGGATCTGAGCCGCAGCCTTGGTGTTCGTCAGCCCCTGAACGGTTTGTTTCCCAATTAGTGGCAGCTCGATCTGACCTTCCTCGTTGACCAGGTAGCCGGGGGTATATGGGATAGGCGTTGTTGGGGTGGGAGTTTGTGTCGATCCCCCCCGTTCGGCCATCGAAATCGTTGCGTAGGGGTTGAAAAACATAGTAGCTTCCGGGCTCAGGCTGCTTACCTGCACGGAGAGAACATCGCCGGCTTTGATGGTCGGAATGTAACGGGGAGCGATCGCCATCGTGCTGTCACTGGAACCACTGCCCTGATACAAAACCAGCTCTTTGCTGGAAATGCAGCTCGACAGGCACGCACACAAGCCAATAAACCAAAGCCCCACCTGTTTATGCATTATACGTATTGTCATTCTGGTAACTCTAAAAACTAACGATACTGATTCTGTAAATAACTGTTATGGTACTGGCGAAGGAGCGCATCCAGCTGATTGCCCGTCCGATACCGGGTGCCAATTCGATACCCCCGGCTGTAATTGTATTCCCAGCGAAACTCTTCCGTACTACGTACCCGGAACCGTTGCGTCTGGACGATACGGCCGGGCGCAATCGGAATGGCAAAGTTGAACCCACCCGTGCCGCCATTGCTGGTTTTCAGGGCATAAAAGCCAACCTCTACGTTCCCCAACTGCCGGATAAGGTCTAGCCGTACCCCGCGGTCATGGTACATGTACTGACCCCCCGACAACTTTACCGTAATATCCCGCCGGGGAATCCGGTACGCTGCGTCGGCGAGTAACAGCAACTGATCGGGTGCCTCATAATAAAGACCGTTGGCCGGGAAGAAATAGAAGCCGGTCAAACCCGTTTCTACACCGAACGACCAGTTTTTGGTCAGGTCCGCATGGCGGTACTGGACGTTCAGCCCATACTGATCATTATAAAACAGACCCGCCGATAGACCCATAAAGTTGGCCCCGCCCAGCGCCAGAAACTGGTTCAGGAAGGTAGGAGCCGGGCGAACGTTCAAGTCCTGGTTATCCAGTTTATTGACGATCGGCAGCAATACCCCCCAGTTCAGCACCAACCCCCGATTCAGGAACAACTGGCTTTGCAGCAAGAGATTTGTTTTGCTTTCCACTGTCTGTTCCCGAAAGCCGAACTGCGCCATGAACTCGGGCTGTAACCGAAAATCAAACTTGTAGGTCCGACTGTCAAACCTATGCGCTTTCGCCCACGCTCTCCGTTCGGCTTTCGCCAGCAGGCTGGTGCTGAGCTGAGACGACAGGCGGTAACGAGCTATGGGCACACCCTGGTAGAGTGGTGTAAACTCGTTGATGCCCTTCGCCGATACCAATTCTGCCAACTTCCGCAACCCGACCATCGGATTGCGGTACAGCCGCTGTTCGAAGGAGACGCTGTGTTGGGCACTGTCTACCGACAGATTCTCAAAGTCCAGCAAGACATCCCGCTTCTGCGCGATCGGTTCAGGCTCCTGCGCCGACATTCCGAGCCGGTTAGCCGGTTTAAGCGACCGAAGCAAGGAGACCGAATAGGACGTACCAAAGGTGATCTGATCCGCATTCAGTAGGCCAGCCTGAACGGTCCAGTGCTTGAACAGTAAGGCATAAGCCCCTACGTTCAGGTGCTGCGAATCCCACTCGACCATCACCCCGCCTTTTCTGGCAAAATTGAGGTTCACGCCACCAAACGGACCACTTAAGTAGTGATAAGGACGATCCCGTTTGTCACGTAGCGTATAGCCCGAGAAGATGTCTGAATTTTCTTCATTCTTAACCCCTGCCCGATAAATGGAATAGGGGCTTCCCATCCCCGCCGTAATCCCCGCCGTTACGGCCTTGCTCAGCGCAACATGCTTGGTAGCTACCAGCGCGTACGTAACGAGTGAGTTGTCAATGCCAAACGGAGCCGACAGAATGACGGCCATGGACGGTCGCTTTGCCTTCTCCGTGAATAGAGCATACTTCAGATCAATCTGCCGATCCCCAATACCTTTATCCTGAAAGCGGATCGGACCGTTCGGATTCAGGAGATTGATATTGACCTCTAACCGTGGTAAAAGGGACAGATTGACGTACCCAATGCTTTCCGAATTCTTTTTATTGAACCGGAAGGCGTAGTGTTTCGGGTTGTAGTTGTACCCAATCGAGAACGTACCATCTTCCAGCACCTCTGCCGACGGTATATACATCAGCCCCGGTTTGCCGGATATGTTCATCTGCGCCCGTGACCGTATGGGCGAACCCAAACAGACGGCAAGCAGGAGGCCCAGAAAAACTTTTTCTGTGGTCCTGTTTGGTCGGGCTTTTTTGAACGGTAGATGCATATACGTCAAGTCGTCCTGTATGGTATAGTCTATAGGACTGATTAAAAAGAAGTAATTCGCTAAAACAAGTCGCAGGTTGCTCAACCCTGCTCATGAGCAGGGCCGAGCGTCAGAGACGTAACGTCAGC
The DNA here is from genome assembly GCF_054778895.1 of Spirosoma fluminis. Lineage (NCBI taxonomy): Bacteria > Pseudomonadati > Bacteroidota > Cytophagia > Cytophagales > Cytophagaceae > Spirosoma > Spirosoma fluminis. Next base: position 37,525 of record NZ_BAAGZD010000030.1, on the reverse strand, counting down.
AGGATTAATTGAACTTGTAACGTAGCGACAGCCCGGCTTCAACCCCATTGAGGCTAACCTTTTCGGTCGTGCTGGCCGCTTCGGTACGTACCGCCTGATTGTAGCTGCCAACATGATAGCGCACATCCAGACCTGCGTACAGTTTCTTGACCAGTTGCTTTTCGGCCCCGACAAAAATCTGCACCCCGTAGTTGTTACCCGCCTGCGTTTCGTTCAGTGAACCTGTGTTGTTCACTACCTGCCGGTCGAATTTGTTATTGATAAAATAACGGGCCACACTCACACCCACGTAGGGCGTCAGGAACGGCGCTTTCCCTTCAGTAGGCTGATTGCCGAGCGTATATTTCAGGTCGAGCGATACGGGAATGATCGACAGCATCAGCTTTTCGGAGCGGTTGATCCCGGCAATGCTTAGGTCGCTGGACGCTGATTGCTTCCAGTAGCCAACCCGGCCGCCAATCGACAGGCCTTTGGTAAGTCCTACTTCAATGGCTGCTGTCGGCATAACGCTGCCGCCTAGTTTAGCCCCTTTACCGGCATTGTAATCGGTTAGGATAGACCGGTTGTTCCAGTAGTCGAGTGAAGGCTGCCAGTAGCTGGCACCAACGCTGATGCTCTTTAGGTTTACCTGAGCCTGCGCAACGATGGGAGCGACGAATAAGCCGGTGGCCAGCGTAGCGAATGATAGGAAAAGAGATCTGGTATTCATTATATCGGCTGAATGAGGTTATGGTCCTGACAAAACTGTTGTTACTGGTCTGCGCCCTTGCGGCCACCGCCCTGGTTGTGGCAGCTGGCTACCGCGCTGTTCCGGGCGGCTGTCAGCCGGGCTACGGCTGCATTAAAGTTGCTGGTGATTGACCCTAAGTCAGCGTCACGAGCCGCCTGTGCGTTTGCCAGTTTAGCCGCGCCCGTTGCATCGCAGGCCGCTGTTTCGGCCGCTTGCAGCGTGTTATACATGCCTGCGGCATCCGAATAAGCTGCGAGTTGAAAAGCTTTCAGCAAAGAGTAAGAGTCTTCACCGAGTATCGACCGACCAGCTTCCAGGTTTGCTAATGCGTCATTCAACGTTTGTTGTGCACTGGCTCGCATCGGATCGTATTTCGCCGGAAGACCCGCCTTGCAAGGCGCAGCTTCTGCGGCAACTCCGGCAGTATTCTGCGTATAGGCGCTGTTAATAGCAGCGGCCTGGCTTGTTCGGGTGGCCTCCAGATTTTGGGTAGCCGTATTAGCCGCAGCATTAGCCGCAGCTTTACAGGCGTCGTCATCTGTCGTCGAGTAGGCAACGGGGGTTACCGGTACCACTGTATTGGCTGGTTTAGCGGGTAAACGACCGCCGATGGGCTTACCATTAACGGTTGGTAACGTGAAGGTGGGTAAATACGCTTTCAGGGCCGGGTTGCTGGTAATCGCTTTCACCTCAGCCTGTAAATTAGCGGGCAGCGCGCCCGTTGTAGACAGTGTGTTCAGCACGGCTGGCGTAAAGCTGGCAGCAAGTTGAGCCGCTTTTTCCGGAGATACCGCTTTGCTGACATCGGCGGCTGCCTGCTGAACGGCGGCTGGCACCTGACCCGTTGCGGTCAGATTAGCCAGTCCGGACGTAACGGCTGCGGCTGCAGTAGACGAGGTTACGGAAGCCGCAGTAACGGAAACGGCGGCCGGAGCCGTAGCCTTCACTTCCGGCAGCTTCACGTCGTCGAGACCTTTGAAGGTATACGTAAAGGGCGTGAGCGACTCAACATCCTTTGTCTTGCAATTGTACAGGGTAGCGCCCAGCATCAGTCCCGAAGCAAGCAGCTTAAAGTTTGGTTTTACGGCTTTCATGTAAAGTTTTTTCTAAGGTTGTGTGCTATGAATAATGGTTAATTAATGAACGGAGTGCTGTTTAGACATGGAGAAAAGGGTTAGAAAACGATTTGTATAATAAGCTGAACATAGTCTAGTATGATTATAGGTTTGACGTAAGGGCCGTAGTTTTCACCACTCTCTAGAGCATGGATACATAGGTTACCTGAGCGTATGCGAGTAATCGTAGAACAGCAAGCTGATTCAGGAAGCAGAGAGGTAACCTCGAACCCTGTAATCGACGCAGAGGTCTACAGGCTGCTTGTACAGATTGCTTAATTCCGGTTAAATTTTATCAAAAAAAATATTTTCCTGAGAAATCCAGATGACAAGAGCCATCGTATGTACAGAAGAACAGACTCAATGATCTCTGCAACCCCAAATTTTGGGTAGGGGACTCATTGCCCCTTGGTTAAATACAAAATGAGCTGATAGTAAGGAAGTTGATGCGTTAATGGTCATATAACAGTCCGTTTAGGTCTGCGTGGGATATTTTATTGACTTAGCAAACATACTGAAAAAACTATTAGTAATAACCCAGCCGCTGAATGGAGCTTATTTATTTACGGAATAAAGCAAACGGTATCATATAGTTGCAATTATGTATCTGTTTGTTTCTAAAATAATTAATATGAAACTTAGGAATGTTAATATAAATATTTGATTGGAGTTGCAGAAAATGTTGTAATTTGAGGAGTCACCCTAAGTTACAAGCATGATTTTTAATTTAATTTTAATGTATATTAAAATATCTTCTAATGGAATAGTGCAATATCAGATTCGAATAGTTAATTATTATATGAGTATATGTGCAGTTACAAATTTTGCTTTTACTCAAATACTGCTCATTCCCTATACGCATCATCGTAAAAAACCAGGGCTGATGAATGGGTAATTACAGGCTAAATTAACCCGCGAACTAATCCGTATTAGTCCTGCATAACTATAAGCCAGTCTATTTAAGATTACCTCAATTTATAACTCCGGCGAAATAAAAGTTTGTTTTTTCTGAGCAAGGAATAGGGTTTGGCTATTTTTACCGCTTCAGCCAAATCTTACTCTACCGACTTCATGACAAAACAACTCTTGACGACACTCTGTGCCGCTGGTCTGACGTGCGGGGCAATGGCCCAGACGACATTTCCCCGAAATGGCGTGTATGACGATCGACCAGGGCTATACGCCTTTACGAATGCAACCATCGTCGTTGACCCGCAGACTACCCTACAAAACGCTACCTTATTAATCCGGAATGGGCGGGTGGAAGCTGTTGGCACTACTGTCAACCTGCCAGCCGGAGTTGTGGTCGCTGACCTCAAAGGAAAGCGTATCTATCCGGCCTTTATCGACATCGACTCGGATTACGGTATGCCGGAGGTAAAAGCCGAGCGCCGGGCGTTTACGGCTCCTCCCCAGTACGAATCAAACAAGAAAGGCGCGTACTACTGGAACCAGGCAATCCAGCCCGAAACCGATGCCAGTGTTTTGTTCAAGGCTGATACCAAAAAAGCCGATGAGCTGCGTAAGCTGGGTTTCGGCGCGGTACTGGCGCATCCGCACGATGGTATCGTTCGGGGTACGGGCGCACTCGTGACCCTCGCCGATGATCGGGAAAATACGCTGGTGCTGAAACCCAACGCTACGGCGCACTATTCATTCAGCAAAGGAAGTTCGGGACAGACGTACCCCAACTCGCTGATGGGCTCGGTTGCCCTGCTGCGGCAGGCGATGTACGATGCCGACTGGTATAAACGGGTGGGTGCGAAAGAACAGGCGAATATGTCGCTGGATGCGTTCAGCCGCATTCGGTCGTTGCCCGTTGTTTTTGAGGCTTCGGATAAGCTCGGCGTACTGCGGGCCGACAAGATCGGCGATGAGTTCGGCATTCAATACGTCATTCGGGGTGGGGGAGACGAATACCAGCGGCTGGATGAAATTAAAGCAACGGGCGCGTCGCTGATTGTGCCGCTCAATTTTCCGCAGGCCTACGATGTGGAAGATGCCTGGGATGCGGACAACGTATCGCTGGCTGAGATGAAGCACTGGGAACTGGCCCCGACCAATGCAGGTCGGCTTGCAAACGCGAATGTCTCCTTCGCCTTAACGTCGGCGGGGCTGAAATCGAAAGCCGACTTCTGGGCCAACCTGCGCAAAGCCATTGAGAGTGGTTTGTCGGAACAAAAAGCGCTGGAGGCCCTGACAACGGTACCCGCCCGGTTGATCAACGCCGAGGATCAGGTTGGTACGTTGCAGAAGGGCCGGATTGCTAATTTCATTATCACCTCGGGGAATGTGTTCAGCGCCGACAACGTAATCTACGAGAACTGGATTCGCGGGAAGCAGTATATCGTGAACCGAAAAGACGCAACCGACTTGCGGGGAAGCTGGACGCTCGCAGTTGTCGGGCCGGATGGCCGTAACCCGAACAACCTGAAACTGAACATTACAGGAAAAACACCGGAGAAGCTCGATTACCAGATCCTGATCGATACCACCAACGTTACTCCGAAGGTTACCGTCAGCGGTGAGCTGATCTCTATTCAGGTACAGCTCGACAAAAAAACGAGGGCTGGCGATCCGGCCGGAACCACACGTTTGACGGGCTACCAGACGTCCCCGACCCGTATTGTCGGCGATGGCGAAACGCCGGATGGCAAAGTCGTTACGTGGTCGGCTACCCGCACAGGGGATATACCGCAGTCAACTACGGCTACATCGGGCACCGCAACCGCTGGCCGATCGACCACAGCTACGTCGCTGATAGCTCAATCGACGCTCCTGTATCCGTTCGTTGGGATGGGTAACGCTAAAAAACCACAGGCGCAGACTATGCTGATCCGCAACGCAACCGTCTGGACGAACGAAAAAGACGGAATCATGCCGGGCGTTGACGTACTGGTGCAGAACGGTAAAATCGCGCAGGTCGGTAAGGGCCTGACCGCTCCCGCCAGTGCCAGTGTCATCGACGGGACGGGTAAACACCTGACCAACGGCATCATCGATGAGCACTCGCATATCGCCCTGTTATCGATCAACGAAGGCGGGCAGTCGAGTTCGGCCGAGGTGCGCATGTCGGACGTTATCAACTCGGAAGATGTAAATATCTACCGGCAGCTGGCGGGTGGGGTTACGGCCTCACAACTGCTCCACGGCTCGGCAAATGCCATTGGTGGCCAGTCAGCGATCGTAAAATTAAAGTGGGGTGAGGCACCCGATGCAATGCTGATCAAAGGTGCGGATGGCTTTATTAAGTTCGCCCTGGGAGAGAACGTGAAGCAGGCCAATTACCCGAATCCGAACGTATTGACGCGCTTTCCGCAATCGCGGATGGGGGTAGAGCAGGTGTATATGGATCACTTTACGCGGGCTCGGGAATACGCCAAAGCCTGGTCTGCTTACAACAAACTGAGTACGAAAGAAAAAGGGGCTGCTGTGGCACCCCGCCGGGACATTGAACTCGACGCTCTGGCCGAAATTCTGGCCAACAAGCGGTTCATTACGTGCCACTCGTACGTACAGTCGGAGATCAACATGCTCCTGAAAGTGGCCGACTCGCTGGGGTTTAAAGTCAATACGTTCACCCACATCCTGGAGGGCTATAAACTGGCCGACAAAATGGCCAAACACGGCGCAGGGGGCTCGTCGTTCGCCGATTGGTGGGCGTATAAAATGGAAGTAAAAGACGCGATTCCGTACAATGCAGCGCTGATGCACCGGCAGGGGGTAACGGTGTCGATCAACTCGGATGATGCCGAAATGGCCCGCCGACTGAATCAGGAAGCGGCTAAAACCGTCGAGTACGGGGGCATGACCGAAGAAGATGCCTGGAAGATGGTGACACTAAACCCGGCTAAGCTGCTGCACTTAGACAATCGGCTGGGTAGTATCCGGGTCGGGAAAGATGCTGACCTGGTGCTCTGGAATGCGAATCCGCTCGCCATTTACGCCCGGCCGGAGTACACCATCATCGAGGGAGCCGTTTATTTCAGCCTGAAAGACGAAGAACTCAAACGCGATGCCATGCAGGCTGAACGTGCCCGACTGATTCAGAAGATGCTGGCGGCTAAAGCCGGTGGGTCAGCCACGCAGCGGGCCGGTTTCAAACGGGCGCGTATGTTCCACTGCGAAGATATTGAGGGTGTTATCGCCGAAGGTGAAGAAACCAGCCATTAACGGGTCATTCTTTCCTGTCATTAATTGATGCAAGAACAGAAAACGACAATTGATGCCAGCGAGCTAACTACTAATTCAGATGAAGAAACTCTTTCTATCAATACTTACCCTGGCCTCGCTTACGAGCTTCGGTCAGAATCCTGCGCCGGCCAAACCGCAGACGCGGCCGATTGCCCTGCTGAACGGAACCATCCATATTGGCAATGGCCAGGTGATTCCGAACGGCGTCATCATCTTTGAAAACGGCATCATCTCGACCGTTGCCGATGCGACCATCGTTCGGCTGGCGATGGACCAGATGGACGTAATCAACGTAGCGGGAAAGCACATCTATCCCGGTCTGATTTCACCCGCATCGACGGTTGGTCTACAGGAGTTTGCATCCGTCCGGGCAACGGTCGACAAACAGGAAACCGGCATTCTGAACCCAAACGTACGGACGTTGATTGCCTATAATACCGATTCCGAGATTATTCCGACGATACGTAACAACGGCGTATTACTAACGCAGGCTATGCCGCAGGGCGGGACCGTGTCGGGCAGTTCGAGCGTCATGATGGCCGATGGCTGGAATTGGGAAGATGCCGTGCTGAAAAAGGACGACGGCATCTGGCTGAACTGGCCGACCTACTTCGCGCGTGAGTTCGACATCACCGATTTTACAACCGTCGTCAAGAAAAACGAGAAACGGAACGAAGTTATTAGCGCCCTGCAGGCCACGTTTGCTGATGCCAAAGCGTATGCCGCCCTGCCCAGTCCGGCGGTTATGAACCTCAAACTTGAGGCTATGCGGGGCTTATTTTCGGGTAAGCAAAACCTGTACGTCCGGGCTGATTACGGCAAAGACATTATCGAAGCCGTTACGTTCGCCCGGTCGGCGGGTGTGCCTAAAGTCGTTATCGTTGGTGGAGAAGAAGCCAATCGGGTCGTTACGTTCCTGAAAGATAACAACGTACCGGTCATCCTGAGCGCCCTGCACCGGCTGCCGAACCGCGAAGATGAAGACGTTGACTTACCGTATCGGCTGCCGGGGATTCTACAGAAGGCGGGTGTACTGGTGAGCCTGAGTTATGCCGATGAGTGGTGGCGGACGCGTAACCTGCCGTTTCTGGCGGGTACTGCTGTTGGCTTTGGCGTAACAGACCGGGAGGAAGCCCTGAAAATGGTTACGTCGAACACCGCTAAAATTCTGGGCGTCGATAACGTCGTGGGAACGCTTGAACGGGGCAAGCAGGCGACACTGTTCGTATCGGCCGGTGATGCGCTGGATATGCGGACCAACGTTGTAGAGCGGGTGTTTATTCAGGGCCGAAGCGTAAATCTGGACGACCGGCACAAGCGGCTCTACAACACGTACAAAGAGAAGTACCAGCAGAAATAAGTGTACAAGCCTTCCCTATTCTTGTTGTGGGAAAGCAGACGTGAGATAAACCTGAAACAAAACGGGCACCGCGTGATTTATTGCGTTGTGCCCGTTTTGCATTAAACAGCATAGACTATATCAAGTACTCAATCTTTATTACAGGCGAAACCCTGTGCGGCCACAGTTGATAAAAGAACGGATCATAGCGGAAGCCCGACAGTTGTTTAGTCAATTTGGCGTGAAAACCGTCAGGCTCGATGATATTGCGCATCAACTGGGCATTTCCAAAAAGACGCTGTATCAGCATTTTGCCGATAAGGAAGAACTGGTCCGGCTCATGCTGGAGGATCAGCTGAACGAAAACCTGTCTGAAGCTACGGTTATTCACAGCCAGGCGGCCAATGCCGTTGTGGGTGCTCTGCAGATATGGGACCGGCTGATTCGGTACAGCCAAACCGTGAACCCTAATCTTCTGCGGGACATCGAACGGCATTATCCAACAGTATGGAATTTCTTTCAGGAATTCCGGACCCAGTACATCGATACAATCCTTAAGGCAAATCTTCAGGAAGGTATTGAGCAGGGGCTTTACCGGGCCGATTTGGACAAACCCGTCCTGGCCTGGCTATGGGCTGAACAAAGCCAATGGGACGTACCGGCAGCGCCCTATAAAGAAGCCCTCAAACACCAATTTGTTCGAGGGCTTCTGACGCAAAACGGACTAGCCTTGTATGAAACGCTAATTCACTAATTTCAGGATTTGATTTCTTCATTCAAGAATCGCCATTCAGGATTGAATGAGGCAATCAAGGCTTCTTTCTTTACCCGACTCCATTTTTTTAGTTCTTTTTCGCGATCGATGGCATTCTGAACATAGCGGTGATGCTCCCAATAAATTAAGTTACAACAGTAATACCGTCCAGCAAACTTATCAGCTTGGCCTCTGGACTGATAGTGCTCGTCTAAACGACGTATTAATTCGTTCGTCATACCAATATACAGTACACTCTTCTCGGAATTTGTTGTGATGTATATGTAAAACGAATAGGTCGACATTACGAGAGCTATATCTATTTTTTGTCATCCCGACCAAAGGAGGGATCTTCTCTAATAGCAATAGTCATACTAGCTACAGAAGATCCCTCCTTTGGTCAGGATGACAAAAAGATGAGGAAAAATAGACGAGACTCTAACCGATTGCTTTCGCGACTTCGAGTTCCTGTGGTTTCTTCGGCCTTACCTTCTTGCGGGTGAAGCGGGTGATGAGCCGGTCAACGACCAGATACATCGACGGTACCACCAACAGTGTCAGGACCATCGACGAAGTCAGACCACCGATAATTACCCAGGCCATGCCGTTTTTGGTTTCAGCACCGGCACCGCTGGCCAAAGCGATCGGCAGCATCCCCAAAATCATAGCCAGCGTCGTCATCAGAATTGGGCGGAGCCGTTCCTTGCCGGCCTCGATCAAGGCGTCGATGACGTCGTGCCCTTCGGCTTTCAACTGGTTGGCAAAGTCAACGATCAGAATCGCGTTCTTGGCTACCAGACCCAGCAGCATGATCATTCCTACGATCGAGAATACCGTCAGGCTTTCCATCGTCAGCGCCAGGGCCAGCAAAGCACCAATCAACGCGACCGGAATCGAGAACAAGACCACAAACGGATACACAATGCTTTCGTACAGGGCCACCATGATGAAGTACACCAGCAGAATGGCGATCAGTAACGCGAGTCCCAGGCTACCGAACGCATCGGATTGCTGCTGCAACTGGCCCAGGTACTGAATCGAAACGCCTTCGGGCAGTTTTACCTGCGCCATCTTCGCCTGAATGTCAGCCCCTACCGTACCCACCGGGCGACCAACCACCTGCGAATTAATCGTGATGGACGACAGCCGGTCGATCCGTTCCAGCACGCTTTCGCCGATCTGCTCCTGTACCTTGGCAAACTGCGACAGCTCAAACATTTGCCCTTTGTTGTTCATGAACGTAAGGCGGCTGATATCCGTCGGCTGCATCCGGTCGAACTGATCCAGACTCACCAGAATGTCGTACTCGTTACCGCCCTGCTTGAACTTCGACTGGTCATTGCCGCGGAAGGCGTTCTGTAAGGCCATACCAACTTCGGCCGCGTTGATGCCCAACTGGGCCATCTTTTCCCGGTCGAGGTTAACCGTCACTTCGGGCTTCGGATCTTTCACCGAATATTTCACGTCCTGCGTGCCCGGCACGGAAGTCGTTACTTGTTTCACCTGCTCAGCGGCTTTCCGGATGTCGGCCAGGTTCGTACCTTTTACCGCGATCATGATCGGTGCCTGCGATGCGCCCACGATACCAACCGGACTGACCGTTACTTTTACGCCTGGAATCCGACCGACTTCTTCTTTAAGCATCTGACCAAAGGCTTCCGTCGAAAGGGTGCGCTGTTTTTTGTCAACCAGCTTCACGTTCACGTCAGCGAGGTTACTGTTGGACGCCGTTGCCAGCCCGTTGCTGCTGTAGCCCACATTCGTGAATACGTTGGTCACTTCGGGGTGCTTCATGATGATCTGCTCGGCCCGTTGCGCTACGGTGTTGGTCTGGTAGATCGAAGCCGTGGGAGCCAGCTCAATCTGCACGCTCATTTCACCCTGATCACTTTGCGGCATAAACGCTGCCCCAATGAAACCGGATGGTACGAGAGCGATGCTGCCCACCATCAAGGCGATGACCGCCAGGAATATCCACCGTTTGTGCCCCAATACCCAGGCCAGAATACGGCCGTAATAAGCGGTCAGACGGTCGAGGAAGCGCTCGAAGCCCAGGTTCAGGCTACCCCACAGCGATTTGGGATTCAGGACTTCCACCTTTCCGAAACGCGACGCCAGCAACGGAGTCAAGGTAAACGACACGAGTAAGCTCATCAGGGTTGAGAACACAACCACCAAGGCGAACTCCCGCAGAATGTTACCAATCAGCCCGCCGGTCATGGCCAGCGGTACGAATACCACTACGTCGACCAGCGTAATCGCCAGCGCCGTAAAGCCGATTTCGCTCCGACCGTCCAGGGCGGCTGACCGCTTGTCTTTGCCCATCTCCAGGTGTCGGTTGATGTTTTCGAGGACCACAATCGAGTCATCGACCAGGATACCAACCACCAGCGAAAGAGCCATCAGGGTCATCAGGTTCAGCGAAAAGCCCATCAGGTACATCAAGGCAAACGTCGGAATCATCGACGAAGGCAGGGCCACCAGTACAAACAGAGCCGACCGGAAACTGTGCAGGAACAACAACATCACCAGCGACACGATCACCACGGCGAGTCCCATATCTTCAACCACCGCGTGGGCCGAAGCCAGCGTATAGACGGACTGGTCGGAGGCAATGTTGAATTTCAGACCTACATTGCTGAACTGCTTTTCCAGCTGGGTAATCTTGGTCTGCGCGAGCTGGCTAACCGATACCGCATTCGCGTCCGACTGCTTCTGAATCTGCAAACCAATCGACGGCTGGGCGTTGATGTGGTTGATGGCCGTCGGCTTGGTGCTGGCGTCAACCACTTCGGCTACGTCTTTGAGCAGTACCTGGCTGCCATCGGTCCGCTGGGCAATAATCAGATCCCGCAGGCGCTTTACCGTTTGTACCGACGCATCGAACCGGATCGAGTACTGAGCCTCGCGCGTTTCCAGCTGACCAGCCGGGTAGCTGGCGTTTGCCGAGTTGATGGCCTGCGACACCTGGCCGATTGTAACGCCATAGCCCCGCAGCTTTTCGGGATTTACGTTTACCTGGATTTCCCGCTCATTCCCACCGATGATGTTAACCTGGCCAACTCCGGATACGTTCGACAGCTGGGGTTTGATGTTGTTGTCGATCAGGTCATAAAGGGCCGTCGGCGACAGATTGGCCGTAACCCCCATCCGTAATACGGGAATTTCGTCGGTCGAAAATTTATTCAGAATGGGCCGATCCGCACCGTCGGGCAGGAGGTTGATAATCTGCTCGATCTTACGTTGGGCATCCTGCTGAGCCAGAGTTGTGTTCACCCCATTCTTCAACTGAATGATTACACTCGATACGCCTTCCTGCGAGGTTGAGGTCATGCGGTCGAGGCCTTCCAGCGCCGAAATCGCGTCCTCAATCCGTTTCGTTACGTTGGTTTCTACCTCGTCGGCCGAAGCGCCCCGGTACGTGGTCATGACGCTGATCACGTTGGCTTCGAACTTAGGCAACAGGTTGTAGGACAATTGCTGATAACTCAACGCGCCGAACAAAATCAGAACGGTGAAGATCGTGGTGACCAGCAGGGGCCGTTTAACCGCTATTTCAGATACTGACATAGTTGTAATTAATGAGTGAAAGAGCGAATGAGTGAAAGGGCGTCAATAATGAGCGACTTAGTACGTTGCCCGCGCCGTTATGCATTCACTCGTTCGCTGTTTATTTTGTGATTTGCACCGGCTTGCCATCGCTCAGGTTCAACTGACCGGTTGTTACGACCTGGTCACCCGCCGACAGCCCTTCAAGCACTTCAATCGAATCGCCAAAATCCCGGCCTACTTTAATCGTGCGCCGAGTGGCTGCGTTGCCGTTGATGACATATACGTACGGATTCTTGATGCTTTCGACCAGCGCAGCCCGCGGAATCTGCAAGGCTTTCTGGTTCGACTTCTGCGAGAAATCGACGTTAACGAACGTACCGGCTTTCAGACCATTGGCGTTGTCGACCGTGATCTCAACCGGATAATTATGCTCTTCGCTGCCTTGCGGGGCGATGTAGGTGATGCGTCCATTGTACGTCCGGCCCGGAAACACGTCGGCGCTTACTTTCACCGACTGGCCTTCGCGCAGCTGATACACGTCGCTTTCGTTGACCGGTACCTGCACTTTCAGGCGGGCAACATCCAGCACGCGGCCCAGTACCTTACCCACCGTAATGTATTCGCCGGGCTCGATATCTTTCTGCACGATCCGGCCGCCAATGGGCGCTTTTACGTTAGCGTCGGCGATCTGCTTTCTGATCTGATCGGCCTGATTCAGAGCGCTCTCGTAGTTGTACTTCGTTTCGTTTACCTGAAGCTCCGTCGTTGCGTTACCCGCCAGCAGGGTGTTGTACCGCGTTACGTCTTTTCTGAGCTTGTCGATCGTCAGCTGAGTCGATTCCAGCGACAGTTCCTTCAGTCGGTTGTCCAGCTTCACCAACGTAGCACCCGGCCGTACGGTCGAACCCAGGTTGAAGTTTACCGACGCTACCTTACCAGCCGTGGTGGCAATAATGTCTGCTTCTTTATAGGGAATCAGGTTGCCGGTTTTAACGAGCTGCCGGCTCACCGTGCCCTCCGAAACCTGAGCAACGGTTACCGGTATAGCCACGTTTGCTTTAACGACCGGTTTCTTCTGCTCATCAATTTTTTTCTTGTTAGACGACAATCGGAAGCCAATCAGAGACGTGATGGCTAGTATGGCTGCGACGACGATTAGCGTTGTCTTTTTCATGATCTAGTATGCGGTTGTATTGATCAAAGTTTGTTGTAGAACGTAAGAAGTTGCCCCTGCGATTGTTCAAGATCAAGGCGGGCCTGGTACAGATTAATCAGGGAGTTGATGTAATTTGTTCGGGCTTCGCGATAGGAGTTATCCGCGTTGATCAGGTCCGTGAGCAGCTTCGTTCCCTGCTTGTATTGTAAGGTGGTGATGTTATACACTTCCTGCGCCAGCCTGACGTTACGTTCGTCGTTTTGCAGACTGGTCTGCGCCCGCTGGATCTGCGACTGAGCACTGTTGAACTGAAGCCGGTAGGCCGACACATTCAGCTTCTGCTGCTCCTGTTGGGTCAGCAGCGTGAGTCGCTGTTGCTTGGCCTGGGCGTCGCGCTGAAACCCGTCGAAAATAGGAATGCTCAGACGGAGACCGAAGCTGCCGAAGCCGACGAAGTTGCTGAATAGCCTGTCGATGGTTTGCGCCCCCAGGTTCACCGTACCGTAATTTGCGGTCAGGCTAAGTGTGGGCAGGTAGCCCGCCTTGATACGTTGCAGCTGCAAGTCTTGCAGAACGATGTTGGTTTCGGCCTGTTGAAACGAAACCAGATTTTTCGGGTCGAAATTGCCTTGCTCCACCGTCGGCAGCTTCGTCAGCAGGGTTGAATCCGACAATACCAGATTCTGATCCTGCGTCATGCCCATCTGGTACTTCAGGCGGTTCATGGCCAGGTTCAGATCGTTTTCGGCCAGGGCCAGCTGCGACTGCGTACTGTTGTAGCTCACCTCCGTCCGCGTATAATCGACCGGCTGAATAACGCCGTTGTCGCGCTGGAGCTTCAGAATGTTCAAGACCTGCTGCGTTCGTTCGAGGTTGTCGCGGAGTAACCCGATCTGCTGCTGCGCCACAAACACCTGATAGTAGTTGCTGGCGATATTGTAAATTACGTCTTCCTGCGTCTGACGCGTATTAAGCGCAGCTAATTGCTGGTTAGGCTTATTCGCTTTGATGCCCAGCAGAAGAGACTTGTCGAACAGCGTCTGAGATGCCTGGGCGGTCAGGTTGGTCTGATACTTCTGACCAATGATAAACACCCGTGGCTCCGGACCAAACACCCCGGCCGGAATGACGCTCTGCTGAAGCTTGACGTTGTCCGTTGACGTACCCGTAGCCGATACCTGCGGCAGGTACAAGCCTAACGCCTGGCGCGCCTGCTGATTCGCCGTTTCGACCTGGTTCTGCGCAATCCGGATCGAGCCAAAATTCTTGAGGCCATAGTCAATGCAGTCCTTCAACCGAAACGCAGACGGGGCCTGAGCCCAGCTTGCTAGTGGTAAGGTAAGTGCAAAAAATAAGCCTAGTGCAATTTTACGTTTCATAAATGCAAAAGTTGATGTATCAACTGTAGACGTATCAACTAGTTGATTAAAAAAATAGATTACTTGTCAATGAGGTCCGCGATTTTACGTAACGTCTTCAGAAATGACGTTAGTTCCTCGGCGGTCAGGTGGCTGGTTACTTGTTTATCAATGGTTTCGGCAGTTTCAATGGCTTTCTCAATGACCAGTTTTCCGGCTGGTGTCAACTGAATCAGATTCTTTCGGCGATCTACACTATCGGCGACAATTTTCAGGTACCCGTCGCGCTCCATGGTTCGTATAGAGCGCTGAATACCCGATTTATCTTTTTGGAGCATATTGGCGATCTCCTGTTGCGACAACACATCGTCACCCGAAAAATAGATGACAAAGAGTATCGGGAATTGCTCAATCTGCAGCGAAAAGCCGGCTTTCGATAATTCGCGATTGGACTGACGACCCATCAGATGGCCTACGTGGCTGATCATAAAGATGGACAATCGGCCCATTCGCTCCGAAAACTTTTGCTGTATTTTCGATCCTTTATCTCCAATCATGGTGCAAATGTATAACACTGTTGATATATCAACTAATTTTACTGATGAAAAGTTTTCATCCCGGAAATATAATAGAAGCCATACGAGGGCTTAAGCTAATTGAAAACCATGTTAGTCAATACCTTACTGAACATCAGCGCAGATTCACGTAGTATTGAGCTAAATTTTAATGCTGGCCGAAAATGAGATTCCCCGCTATCCGTTTATACGTACTGGCCGCCCTGGCTTTACTGGTGTTCAATGCGCAGTGCCGCCGAAGTCTGAACCACTCGGCTGGTACAAAAGCCGTTGAGATTTGGCTAACTAATCCTGATAGATCGGCTTTATTCGAGAAGCAACCGGCTGCGCTGGCTTTTTCGCCCACCACTCCCCAACCACTAACCCTGGATGTGGATGACTCACAAACGTTTCAGTTGATTGATGGCTTTGGCTATACCCTGACGGGCGGCAGTGCCATGCTTATGCACCGCATGGAGGCCCAGCCAAGAGCCCAGTTGCTGCGTGAGTTGTTTGCCACGGAAGGCCGGGCAATTGGGGTTAGTTACCTGCGAGTGAGTATCGGTGCTTCGGACCTGGATGGGCGTGTATTTTCTTACAACGACCTTCCCGAGGGGCAGACGGACCCTACGTTGAGCAAGTTCAGCCTTGATCCCGACCGGACGCATCTGATTCCTGTACTCAAAGAGATTTTAGCCATTAACCCGGCCATTAAGATTCTGGGTTCGCCCTGGTCACCGCCGACCTGGATGAAAACGAATGGTCAGTCGAAAGGCGGGAGCCTGAAGCCCGAGTTTTACGAGGCTTATGCGCAGTATTTCGTGAAATATATTCAGGCTATGAAAGCCGAAGGCATCCACATCGACGCCGTTACGATTCAGAATGAACCGCTGCATCCTGGCAATAACCCAAGCCTTCTGATGCTGCCCGAACAGCAGGCCGAATTCATCAAAAAGAGTCTGGGACCAGCGTTCAGGGCCGCTGGGATTGATACCAAAATCCTGCTGTATGATCACAACGCGGACCGGCCCGACTATCCGATTTCGATCTTAAACGATCCGGAGGCCAGGCAATACGTAGACGGTTCGGCCTTTCATCTGTACGGTGGCTCGGTCGACGCCTTAACGCAAGTGCACAATGCTTTCCCGGAGAAGAATATTTACTTCACCGAGCAATGGATCGGTGCGCCGGGAAACTGGAAAGGTGATCTGAACTGGCACGTCAGAACGCTCATCATCGGCGCTACGCGTAACTGGAGCCGCACGGTACTGGAGTGGAACGTAGCCGCCGACCCGAAGCTGCAACCGCATACCGAAGGTGGGTGTGACCAGTGCCTGGGAGCCCTTACCATTGATGGAAACACCGTAACAAGGAACCCCGGCTATTACGTGATTGCGGTGGCTTCTAAATTCGTTCGTCCCGGTTCCGTTCGGATTGTTTCAACTGCGTCTGAGTCGCTGCCCAACGTAGCGTTCAGTACGCCAGGTGGCAAGCGGGTGCTGATTGTCCTCAACAACGGTTCGGCCAGTCAGTCGTTTAGCATCCGGTATAAAGGGAACGTAGTAAATACGTCGCTGCCGGAAGGAGCCGTTGGTACGTATGTCTGGTAGCCTAACGCATGCAGTAACTGTTTGTTAATACGTACACTGCAACGGCCGACTGTCTCTAACCCGAAGGTATCGAAGACAGTCGGCCGTTGCTTTGCCTAAAAGGCAGATAAGCAGGAGCTGTTCTGAACGAAACTTAATTGACCCGTAACTTTTGACCGGGTCTGATTCTTGACCGGGACGACAGATGATTTTTGCGCGTCAGGGCCGAAACCGACATACCGTATCGACTGGCGATCGAACTCAGCGTTTCGCCCGACCGAACCCGGTGCAATACCGTGCGCTTAAAGCGGGGTCTGCTCACCACATCGGATGAACGCCCGCCCCGGAGGTAGTCCCAAACGCTGCCCGTCAGCAGAAAATGATCGGAGTTGATCGTATTCGCCGGAAAGGTATAGATAGTCAGCGGACTAAAGGGATTGCCTTCGTAACGGGTTTCGAAGTGAAGGTGTGCGCCATAACTACGGCCCGTGTTGCCACCTAAACCAAGCTGGTCCCCCGCCTTCACTAACTGATTCGTCTCAACCGTTTGCTTCGACATATGGCCGTACAGGGTTTCGAGGCCGTTGTAGTGCCGAACCAGTACGTAGCGACCGTAGCCGTTTCCGTCCCAGCCCACAACCCGGACAATACCATCAAAGGCCGAGTATACCGGGTCGCCGGTTTCCAGGTCAAGGTCAGTACCCGTATGCCAGCGCCCCCACCGATACCCGAAATTCGAGGTCATTTTGCCTTCATTCAGCGGTGCCGACCAGTAGCGGTTGGCTGGCGGATCGTACAGCTTGATGTCGATGGCTTCGTTAAATTCTAAGGGGTTAATGTTGTAAGGGTCGATGTGGCGGGAGTCCCAAACGGCGTAATAATCGGCAATCTTGACCCATTCGTTACCAACCAGCACGGAGTCAATGACTTCTACTACGCTGGTTTCGCCCTGGTCGATCATACTGGTGTCTTCGCTGACGACCGGGTTTAATTCTTTTTTAGGCTCAAACTGGCTGTTGAAGCGAAGCTGAGTAGTTTCCTGATCAAACTGGTCATCCGCTTTTCGAGGCTGTTCAATGACCGTGGCATTGGGATTTGACTGATTTTTGGGCGTAATGCGCAGGTTATTCTTGAATCGCCCGCGCTCCTGAGCCTGGGCCGTTACGGTAATGCACAGGCACCCAATGGCCAGCAGCCATCGTGTAGCGGTTTCTCTCATCGTATATTGAAATGGCCGGTACACCGTAATGGCCGGCCAGATCGTATCCAGCCATGAAATACGGTGTACTACCCATTGGTTTTTAGTTAATGAACAAGCTCCTGATCCTGCATCTCCAGGGTGACCAGATAACGCTCGGCGTCAAGGGCGGCCATACAGCCCGTGCCGGCTGCCGTAATGGCCTGACGATAGATGTTATCCTGGGCGTCTCCGCAGGCAAAAACGCCGGGTATATTGGTCCGGGTACTGCCTTTCTCGGTCAGAATGTAGCCATGCTCATCGAGGTCGAGGTAGTTCCGGAAAATGTCGGTATTGGGTTTGTGGCCAATGGCTACGAAAAAGCCGGTCACGTTTAAAACAGTCTCTTCGCCGGTTACGCTATTCTTCACCAGCACGCCCGAAACCTCTTCGTCACCCATGACCTCCAGCGTTTCGGTATTGTAAAGAATTTCGATGTTTGGAGCGGTTTTGACGCGCTGCTGCATGAACCGCGACGCCCGCATTTCATTCCGACGCACGAGCATATACACCTTCCGGCAAAGGTTGGCCAGATAACTGGCTTCTTCGGCGGCTGTATCGCCCGCGCCAACAATAGCCACATCCTGGCCCCGGAAAAAGAATCCATCGCAAACGGCACAGGCGGATACGCCCCGTCCGTTCAACCGCATTTCCGACGGTAAACCAAGCCATTTGGCCGAAGCGCCCGTCGAAATAATGACACTGTCAGCCGTTATTTCATGCTTTTCGTCGACGATGGCGCGGTGCGGGTGACCCGAAAAATCAACGCTGGTCACCATACCGTACCGTACGTCTGTGCCGAATCGACGCGCCTGGTTCTCTAAATCCTGCATCATCTGGGGACCCTGAACACCGTCGGGATAACCAGGGAAATTGTCGACCTCAGTCGTGATGGTTAATTGTCCGCCGGGTTGAGCACCCTGATAAAGAACGGGCTGCATGTTCGCCCGGGCTGCATAGATAGCCGCTGTATAGCCAGCGGGGCCGGAGCCGATAATCAGGCACTTTACGTGTTCAGAAGTCATTGCGATAGGCGCGATGTTGTCTTAAAACTGAATAGATAGACTCGGTATAACCGTGAATCCATTCGAACAACATACACAAAATTGAAAAAAATCCCGTAGGAAAGCAAAGAATGGGTTTACTGAACAAAGGCAGCCATTCATCGCTCCTGGTCATTCACTGGTCCTGATCACAGAGTCATTTGCTGTCCTTACCAGCACAAAAACAGGTACTGAACAGCAGATGAGACTAATGACGAATAAACAACGCATGCCCGGTGATTATAGCACCCGCCACTCTATTCGCCGGTTCAGCCGTCGATTCTCTTCGGTTGTGTTCGGTGCAATTGGTCGGGTTTTTCCGTACCCCACCGCCCGGATCCGTTTGGCGTCAATGCCTGCCTGCGTCAGGTACGCGACAACGGCCTGCGCCCGCTTCTGCGACAGGGTCAGGTTGGCCGCTGCATCGCCCTTGTCGTCGGTATGACCGGCAATTTCAACGCTAACCCCCGGATTTGTTTGCAGGAACGCCGACAGCCGGTCGAGCTCAGTCCGTGATTTGTCGGCCAGATCGTACCGGCCCGATTCGAAGAACAGATTGTTCAGCGTTTCTTTCGCGGCCGACCCGGTTGTGACTGGCTCCAGTGGAACGCTCAGCGACATGCCGTCTCCTTTGGTTTTCTGCGTAAAATCAAACGAAAGGCTTTTGAATAAATACCCCGGTACGCTTACGTAAAGCGCATACTCACCCCCGCTGGGCAGAACGGCTGTATATTGACCTGTCTGGGCATCGGCCTGTACGCGCGATACGACCTGATTCGTCTTTAAATCGATCAGTTCAACCGTAGCGTTTAGGGGCTTTTTTGTTTTGGCATCGGCAATGACGCCTTTCAGGTAGCTGACCGATTTGATCCGTTCGCGGAGCGATTCGGGTAGATCAAATGTATATAGCCTCGACTTCTGCGAAACCCCATCTTTCTGCTCTTCGTAGGAATAATAGGCGCGGGTGCCATTAGCCGCCACAAATAATGACGCCTGGTCTTCCGACGTATTGATTGGATAGCCCAGGTTAGTCGGTTCTGACCAGGTGCCCGATGGACCCGTATCGCTCACAAACAGGTCGTACCCTCCCATACCGACGTGCCCCTCCGAGGCAAAAAACAGGCTCTGTCCATTGGCGTGGATGAACGGTGAGGCTTCGTTGAACGCGGTGTTGACGGGAGCGCCTATGTTAACCGGGTCGGCCCAACTGCCATCCGTGGTTAAGTCACTGCGCCAGATGTCGCGCCGACCTTTACCCCCCGGACGATCGGACACGAAATACAACCGACGCCCATCGGCCGACAGGGACGGCTGCGATTCGTAGTAGCGCGTATTGACGATTGGCCCTAAATTTTCGGGGGCCGACCAGTCGGGCCCCGTTTTCCGGCTTAAATACAGATCGCAGCTGCCAAATCCTTTACGTCCCTGGCAGGCTGTAAACACCAGCGTGCGCCCATCGGCCGACAGGCTCGCCGTGCCTTCGTTGTCGGGCGTATTGATATTGGGCGATAAAGAGGTTGGAGGAGACCAGGTTTCGCCGTTAAACGTGGCCGTCATCAGATCTTCGTCGCCTTCGGGTTTCAAGGCTGTAAACACCAGCGTTTGTTCATCGGCCGTCAGGACCGGAAAGTATTGCGACGGGGTGGTCTGCAAGACCGACGAAAGCGGCTTGGGGTCGACGGTCTGGGGACGCTGGAGAGCCTCCTGCCCAAAGCGGGCCGTTTCGAGCTGGCGACCAACGCGCTGCGCCTGCGCCGACTGGGGCGCAAACATCGTCTGAAACTTTTCGAGATACGGAATGGCCTCGCTGTAGCGGCCCAGCCGCAGCAGCGTATTGCTCAGCGACTGATAAGCCGCCCCGGAAGCGGCATTATCGGGCTGGAGTTTGATGGCATTTCGGTACGCGGCTATGGCGGGCTCGAACCGTTTGGTAAACTCATACAACTGCCCCAGTTTGAGGTAGGCATCCGAAAAGTCAGGATCGAGCTTAACCGCCTGTTCCATGAACGGAATTGCTTCGTTCGCCTTGCGTTCGCCGAACAGTTTGATCGACTGGGCGTAGAGTTCTTTGGCTTTTGCGTTTTGTGCAAAGGAAGAAAGGGAAGAAAGGAGTAAGGGGAAGAACGGGATAATGAGCCATCGGCAAACCCCCTTTTTCCATCTTCCCAGTCCGTCTTTTTTCCCTTCTACGGTATATCCAGATATTTGTGTGTCTGCAACGAAATTTGCCATTGCGGATGGTCTTTTACATACTCAACGATGCGAGGAAGCATTTCATTGGAACGACCCCACTCGGTTTGCAAAAAGAGTTTGCAACCGGGCCGCAGATCAGGAACAAACGATTCGGCAAAGGCAAAATCCGACGCGTTGTAGATGATTACTTTGAGCTCATCGGCTTTGTCGAAAATAGCTGGATTCGGCTTTTTGAATTTCTTCGGAGAAAAGCAGATCCAGTCCCACGAGCCGGTCACGCGCTGGCACACGCCCGACGTTTCGATGTTGGTTTGAAAACCCGCTGCGTGCAGGGAGGCCGTCAGATCAGTGAGGTCGTGCATAAGCGGTTCGCCACCGGTAACAACGGCCATCCGTCCGGGGTACCGTAACGCGCCTTCTACGATGGTATCAAGGGGAAGCTTTGGATGTGCATCGGCATCCCACGACTCTTTTACGTCGCACCAGTGGCAGCCAACATCGCAGCCGCCGAGTCGGATGAAGTAAGCCGCTTTGCCCGTGTGGGCCCCCTCCCCCTGCAACGTATAAAACGCTTCCATAACGGGTAAGGTGTGAGTCATTACTAAAGGTTGTTCCTGTTCTAAACGCATAGACAAAGATACGCAAGCTTCGGCGGAATGGCTATGCGTATCGCCTGCTCGGCTACGTTCCCGCAAAAGGAGGAAGCGGGTGTATACACGAAACGAATCCAAACGTTCGGCTGGTTTTGGCGGTTATCTGAAAGGAATCCAACCTGCTGCTGGCTTGATTCTGTAAAATTGCTGACGACCGAGTATGAGTGCTGTAACTAGTGATGTGCTTACTGATAAGCCGCCAACGATCTGGCAGGCCTTTCAGGTGGGTATGTTTCGGGCGATCTGGATTGCCGCCTTTGTGTCGAATATCGGGACCTGGATGCAGAACACGGCTGGGGTATGGCTCATTACCACGTTGTCCGATTCGGCGGTGCTGGTGGCCCTGATGCAAACGGCAACCAGTTTGCCCGTCTTTCTGCTCAGCGTACCCGCCGGGGTGATCGCGGATCTGCTGGACCGGCGCAAACTGTTGCTGATCACGCAGTTGTTTATGGCGGTGGCCGCTTCTATTCTGGCAATTACAACGCTGATGGGGTTATCGACGAGCGTATCCGTGCTGTTCCTGACGTTTCTGCTGGGTATCGGAGCGGCTTTTAATGCACCCGCCTGGCAAACAGTAGCGTCGGAGATGGTACCACGGAATTTACTGCCCGCTGCGCTGACGCTCAACGGCGTGAGCATCAATGCCGCCCGGGCGGTTGGTCCGGCGCTGGGGGGACTAATTATCGCTCACTATTCACCGGGCTACGTTTTTCTGCTTAATAGCTTATCGTTTCTGGGTACCTGCTGGGTGCTGTATCAATGGAAGCGAACGGATACCCCATCGAACCTGCCGAGCGAGAATTTTGTGAGTGCGCTCCGCGCTGGCATTCGGTACGTTCAGTTTTCGCCGTCGATTCACGCCATCATGATTCGGGCTTCGGCCTTTACATTCGGTGGTAGTGCCTTGTGGGCCTTGCTGTCGCTGGTGATCGCGCGAAAGTTTCACCTCGATGCGAGTGCCTACGGGGCCATGCTTTCCTGCCTGGGCGCTGGGGCGGTGACCGGGGCGCTGCTTATGGATCCTATTCGGCAGTTGCTGTCGACCAACAAACGGATCATTGTCGGCCTGATTGGGTTTTCGATGGCTACGGTAGCACTGGGCTTATTGCCCTCCATTACGTTCCTTTATCCCATGATGTACGTAGCGGGCGTCAGTTGGCTGCTGACCCTTACGAGTTTTAACGTATCGGTGCAATTGCACCTGCCGAAGTGGGTGCAGGCCCGGGTGCTCAGCATTTACCTGCTGGTGTTTCAGGGCGGAATGGCCTTCGGGAGCCTGGTGTGGGGGAGCGTGGCCAGTCGGTTCAGCCTGGAGACCGCTTTACTGATGGCCGCGGCCTGGCTGCTGGTCAGTACGCTGCTGGTCTTCCCATTCCCGATCCGGCAGAGCGAACGCCTGAATCTCTCGCCCGCTAACCCTTGGGCTGACCCCGACGATCACGCTCAGGTGAGCCCCAACGAAGGGCCGGTAATTGTTATGATCGAATATCGGATTGATCCGGCCATGTTGTCCAGCTTTCTGAGGGCGGTTGAGCAGTTGAAACGCATCCGGCTGCGCGACGGGGCGCTTCGGGTGGGGGTGTTTACAGATATTGCCCAGCCCGCCCGGCAGGTCGAGTTTTTCATGGTCGCGTCGTGGGCGGAACACCTCCGCCAGCATCAGCGGTTTACGCAGGAAGACGTGGCGATTGAACGGATGGTCAAGCAATTCCACTTGGGCCCGAACCCACCGCTGGTTACGCACTTTGTGGCCCAGACCGATCGGATTGATAACCCACTGGCTCCACCCGCTGCCGCTCCAAGTGCCGCTACCCTCGAAGGCCAGCAATAAAGCCCTATTCACAGAACAGGGCTTCTTCACTTGATAAACAACGAGTCGAGCCCGGCTGATTAATCGGGTTGCACCTTGCTGGCTCCACTTACGTGCTGTTGAACCGTTGGATTACCCCGGTAACGCACAACGCTGGCTCCACTGGCGTTGACTACCAGCGATGATCCTACGCTCAGGCTGGCTTTGCTGGCCCCCGATGCTTCAACGTCTGCCCGTTGCGCGGGGTAATTAAACGCATCCAGATTTGAAGCACCTGACAGGTCGGCCTGCAACGTCTCACTCTCTCCATCTACGCGCAGCACCGAAGCCCCCGAAAGGCGCATGGTGGTCCGGGCGGCTTCAATGTCAAAATTCCCTTTTGAGGCACCGGTCAGCTCAATATCGAGCTGGTCGAGGTTCGAGAACCCCCGGATGGTCGATTGGCTGGCCCCCGAGAACGATACGCCCCGTAATGTGGGCATGGTAATGGTAAAGCTGGTGCCGTATTTGCGGTTGCGGTTGTTTCGATACTGAGCAATCAACGTACTGTTGCGTACATAAACATCGAGATCGTCGAGATTACGCCGGTCACCGTTCGCGATGATGTTGAACGTAGTGCCGGGTACAACCGTAATGGTGAAGGCGCTTCCCATATCCAGGCGGTTGAAGTTGGTCAGGGCATACGTTTGCTGACCGTCCTGGTACGGGCCAACGTCTTCGCGAATGCAGGACGTCAGGGCGAAAAAGAGAAGCGATAAGCTGGCTAAATACGAAAAAAAGCGGTTCATGATTTTGCGTGATTGGATTACTGGTTACTACTCAATTCAGGCTGAGATTCGGCGGGTAAACACCAGCTTCTAATCGCTCAGCAGGATAAAGACAGCTCGTTGTGCGCTTCCCCCTACATGCTGCGCAAAAAAAAATGTGACTATTGCGCGGGCCTCAGTTCAGGCGGCTGGGCAGGTGACGCTGCTGCTAGGTCGGCGGAAACGTTTGTCGGAAGGGCATTGAAAACTTTTTGGCTACCGGATAGGGGGAGGAGCTGTAGCGGTTGTCATACGGCTGTTAAACAACAGTAAACACCATTGAAATCATGCAGTCATACAACCTGAACGTAACCGTCCAGTCAGCCTCATCCACCACCAGGCCATCTGCCTATGCACGGCAATCACCGATTGATATTCCCCCAACCAGTCCATCCGATCAGTTGGAACGCAGCGCCATCGAGCGGTCGGTTTTAGGAGTGCCCGTGTCTTCGTCCTCAGCCTGTGCTACGTGCCGCCTGGCGCATTGTGCTAAACGCATGAGCTAAGGTCAATTTTGTCTCCTTTCCGAATTATTCATCCACGCGTAAAAAGCGGAAGGGCCCGCTATTGCCCAAACCGCAGCGTACAAGTAAACCGACAGCGATTATGAACCTGAAATCAGTAATTTTTTTGGCCGTGCTAACCGGCTTTTTCGTACAGGGCCATTCGCCGGCTCAGGCCCGCGAACCGGCTTTTCCAACGCCCCCAGGTTCTCAGCAGCGGTTATTCTACATCCAGCGCAGCAAAGACGCCAACACGATTGTGTATGACGCCAATCTGACAACCGACGGGCGGCTGAATGCCCGAAAACCTGTGACGGTCTACTGGATTCGTTACGCGGATAAAGGGCAGCGCGAAGACCTTACTCTGTTTCAGTGGCAAATGGCCTACGGCTATAAACATCGCCAGTCGGCAGCCGAGGGGTACGATATATGCCTGAATGCGTTTCGAAAACGCCCCATTAACGTAGTGTACAGCCAGGGTAAGCCGATGGCCTTTACCTCCATCAACGGGCGGAGCGCTCATCTTCAGAAAGTATTCGTGCAGGTCGACCCGGAGTCTGGCGTGATCCCGCGGGTTCAGTTCATCGATATGTATGGCATCGACCCCCAGCGGGGTACGCCGGTTCACGAACGGATTACTTTATAACACTCTCGCATACACCATAACGCGCCTGTAGAACTGGTCTGACGGGCCGGGCCGTGGCGGCTTTTTATCCCCATTAAATCATGGAATTTCCTGAAGTAAACCCTGGCACACAGCCTGTTTTGCTGTATGCCGTGCCACTTATTGTGGTTTGTGTAGCCCTGGAGTGGTGGTTCACTCGCCACGACGATCATCGTCGATACGATAGCCGTGACTTCAAGGCATCGCTCGGAATCGGAATCGGTAGTCTGGTCATTAACGCCGTTCTGAAAGCGATCACGGTAGGACTCTGCTGGTTTGTTTATAAACACCTTCCCTGGCGCTTGCCCAACACCGGGTGGGTCTGGCTGGTCGCTTACGTGGGCATTGACGCGTGTAATTACCTGGCTCATTACGTAGCCCATAAGCAACGGATCTGGTGGGCAACGCACGTAACGCACCATTCCTCCGAGCACCTGAATCTGTCCACCTCCTTCCGGAATTCATGGACCCAATACCTGAAAATCGTGTTCTTCGTGCCGGTCTGGCTAACGGGCATTCATCCGGCCATTATTTTCACCTGCTACCAGCTCGACCTGCTGTATCAGTTCTGGATTCATACGGAGGTAGTGCCTAAACTGCCCCGCTGGCTGGAGTATGTGTTTGTTACGCCTTCGCACCACCGGGTTCACCACGGCCGCAATCCGCAGTACATCGACAAAAATTTTGGTACCACGTTCATCATCTGGGACCGGCTATTTGGTACGTTCCAGGAAGAAACCGAGCCACCTGTATACGGATTGACCAAGCCTGTCGAGTCGTATAATGTCATCTACCTTAATTTTCACGAGTGGGCGGCTATCTGGCAGGACGTTCGGAAGAGCAAATCCGCCCGCGAGGTGATCGGTATTCTGTTCGGCCCGCCCTGACAGTATATTTTTTTAGGATGTAAACCGGTTTTTTATAGCTGGCTGACTCCAGGAAAAGGCCAGCTGAAAAAACCGGTTTCCGCTAAGTTGGATAGGGTACCCGTTATTTATTGCCACTTTCCAGTACCTTTAACACAGCTTGCTCTTCGTTCAGTGGTTACCCAAAAAAGAAACTTACTAGCCTGAAAGTTAGTTACTAATTATAGTGCTACTTCTTTTCTGATCATCTCTTCATGCTTCACAGTGCTGTCGAGACTATACACGACAGCGGATTGCCCTCACTTTTTACGCTTCCATTTTCTGTTACCCCTTAGTTCAACGCCTATTTTTAATTTTTAACTTACGCTTACCCCTGTTGCTGACAAGATCCACCATTGGCTTTAGCCAACTTCGCTAAGGACGTTCGATGGACGATCAACGGCACTACTTTACACTGTCTCGGCTTGGGCTTTCCTGATTCGGTCCGGTATATGACTACACGCGATGCCACAAACCGATCAGAACGAAGACCCCTTCGACCCCGCATTAATTCATAAAGCCCTGACCATTCTGAATGGCAAATGGCGGCTGTACATCATCCTGCTGCTCGATAAACGTACGCTTCGCTATAGTCAGCTGAACGAAAAACTACCCGACATAAGTCATAAAGTGCTGGCGGGCGAGTTAAAAGCACTCGTTGTTCTCGGCGTGTTGACGCGCAAGGTATACGCCGAGGTGCCGCCACGAGTCGAGTATGCACTTACTGAAAAAGGCCAGTTAGCCCTGCCTATCATAAAGGCGGTGCAGGAACTAGGCAAATTATTTAACCAGGAATCAACCGATGAGCAATAAGCTAAAGTTTAAGAACACCACCCGCTCCACATTCTTCGTTACGGCTCGAAAGCGAGTGGACGCGTATTTCAGTGAACAGGCCCTTTCGCCCCACGCCAACGGGGCTATGTGGGCCAAAGCCATTTTCTTTCTGTCGGGGTATGCCGTACTCTACGGGTTGATTCTGTCCAATCAGTTTACGATCTGGCCGATGCTGGGCATGGCTATCTTACTAGGCATGTTTGCCGCTTTTATCGGATTCAATGTATCCCACGATGCCCTGCACGGTGCCTTTTCGGCCCACGACTGGGTCAATCGATTAATGGGCGGAAGTTTTTACCTGCTGGGCGCCAACCCTTACGTCTGGAGGATCACGCACAACGTAGTGCACCACACCTATACTAATATTCCCGGTCATGACGAAGATATTGAGGTAGCACCGGGGCTGGTCAGGCTTGACCCCGACGAAACATTACGTCCCTGGCACCGGTATCAGCACTGGTACACCTTCCCCTTATACGCGCTGGCATCGCTCTCGTGGGTATTTCGGAAGGACTACGTTAAATTTTTTCAGAAACGCATTGGGCAGCACGATACGTCTTCGCATCCCCGTCGGGAATACATCAAGCTATTTGCCTCCAAGGCCATTTATTACGTGTTCTTTCTGGTTATACCTTTTTTGGTGCTTGACGCAGCCTGGTGGCAGATCATTATTGGTTTTATTGTGATGCACCTGGCCGAAGGACTGGTACTGGGGTTGATCTTTCAACTAGCCCACGTAGTGGAAGGTACTACGTTCCCGTTGCCCAACGAAGAAGGCGATATGCAGGGAGCCTGGGCCGTTCATCAGATGCAGACAACGGCCAACTTTGCGCCCCAGAGCGCGGTGGCGGCTTTTTTCTGTGGGGGGCTGAATCGCCAGATCGAACACCACCTGTTTCCGAAAGTCTGCCACATTCATTACCCGGCCATTACCGCGATTGTCAAGCAAACGGCCGAAGAGTTTGGCTTGCCTTATATGGAGAACGCAAGCTTCGGGTCCGCCCTTTCGTCGCATTACCGGGTACTCCAGAAATTAGGACGGCCCGTATAGATTGGGCAACCGCATGTCATGTTCATCCTCAATCCTTTCTCTTTAAGCTATGGCAACCCAACAGGATTTAGACTTTACCTACACGACCATTGACGAAATTTTCCGGCTGAGCATGGGCGAAACCGGCGACTATAGCGGGGCCATGTACAACGGCGATTTCTCGATGACCCTCGAGGAAGCTCAGCGGCAAAAGCATAAATTCATTGCCGATAGCCTACAGGTGAGACCCGGATCGCGGGTGCTGGACATGGGCTGTGGCTGGGGCCCGTTTCTGAACTATCTTCGGGAGCGCGGTGCCGATGCCCGTGGCGTTACGCTCTCGCGTGGTCAGGCCGAGGCTTGCCGGGTCAATGGTCTGCAGGTCGACGTAAAGGATTGTCGGCAGATCACCCCGGCCGATTACGGTACGTTCGACGGGATTAGCTGCATCGGGGGTATGGAGCATTTTTGTTCCGTTGAACAGTACCAGGCCGGTAAACAGGATCAGGTGTACGCTGATTTTTTCGGTACGCTGAACGATCTGCTGCCTGTTGGGGGACGATTCTACATGCAAACGATGGTGTTCAGCAAGAATATGATACCATTCGAGAAAATCAGTCTGCAAGCGCCCAAAGATTCCCCTTCGTACGCCCTGGCGCTGATGATTGCGCAGTTTCCGGGTTCCTGGTTACCCTACGGGCCGGAGCAGGTCATTCGCAATGCCGCTCCAAACTTCAAGCTGCTGTCTCAAAGCAGCGGCCGGCTCGACTATATTGAAACAATCGGACAGTGGCGGAAGCGCTTCCGGGCGTTTCACCCGCGTAAATACAGGCTGTATGCTTCATTGCTGCCCCGGCTGCTAACCAACAAGTCCTTCCGGGACCTGATCGCCGTATTCAGAGTTAGCCCGAATCGGGTGTGTTTTCAGCAGGAAACGATGGATCATTATCGACTGGTATTCGAGAAGGTTACCCCCTCGTGACCCAACCCGGTTGGGGAGCAGTGTTTGCTCTATTCAACCAAAGCAACGGGTGCTGCGTTGGTTTCTCCTGGCTAACGTAATTTCCTGTATTCAAAAAAAATAGTACGTTTGTCTCGCTGAAACGTAATCTCATCACATACGCTCCACCGCCGACTATCCGCACCTCAACCTGGGCGGACGGCTCTCTTACGTTGCTGTAGCTACAGCAACGGCAGGTTCTTTTAGGCGACCTGTACATCCATTCCTCTATTCATTTTTTAGTCGATGAAAACAAACGTTTCATCCTGGGTTTGCTGTGCGTACTGGTTCCAGTTCGTATCGCATCGAGCCCTCATGTCGAATAAGACACTTAAATGACGACAGATCATGCAAGCAGCAGTAACTAATAAAACCATCATACGTGATTTTTATCGGCGAGCCGTTGGGCAGGGCGATCTTGAATTTGCCAGTCAAATTCTTGCCGACGACTATATCCAGCACAGTACAGCCCTGAAACCGGGGAAAGCCGGTGTGCTCGAAGCGTTGGCCTACATGAAGCAACTGCCCAAACCGGCCAGCTCGTCAACCCCGTTTATGCGGTTACTTGCCGAAGGGGATTATGTAGTTACGAACCTGAGTATTGATTGGGGCGGCAGGAAGAAAGCCGTTGTTGACTTGTTCAGGTTTCAGGACGGACAGATCGCCGAACATTGGGATGCCGTTGAGGATTACCCCGAAACGTCGTTAAATGGCCATGCGCTGATGGATGGACCCATGCCGACGGATGACGCCAAGCTGACCCCAATTAACAAGCAACTGGTGACCCGATTTTTCGAGGACGTATTCGTTGAGAGACGATTTGCGGCACTGTCCGATTTTGTAGTCCCTGATCTTATCCAGCACACGCCCGAAATCGGTAACGGTCTGGATGGATTAAGCCGGTATTTACTGGAATGGGGGCATACCCAGCCGGCCAGAACGCTGCATCGCGTTATTGGCGACGGTGATTTTGTCGTTGTTCAGTCGGAGGGGCGCGTGAACACGGAGCTGCGAATGTATTTTGACATCTTCCGGGTACAGGAGCAGAAGCTCGTTGAACACTGGTCCGTAAAACAGCTCATCGAGTAGCTAATCCATTCAATACGTTGCCAACTGGGTTATCAGGTAGCTGGCATATACCAAAAAAACAGGTTTGGTTGCATGAGGGAAGCCTGCGACCAAACCTGTTTTTTTGGATAAAGCGAAGATAAGATTACCGGCGCGGTGGTTTAGCACCTGTCGTGCTGGGCGGAGTTTGCGTGGCAGGGGTTGAAGTGCTGCCACTTGTCGTACCCGAAGACGAGCTCGATCCCGACTTCCGGGTCGTATCTCTCGTAGCCGAAGAATTTGTGGACATCGATCCGCTGCTCATGGTTCCCTGATTTCCCGAAGTGGTTCCAGTCGTACTGGTCGAGCTTTGGGTACCTACAGAAGTGCCGCTGGTCGATGAATTGGTTGTGTTGGTCGTTTGGGCATTGGCTGTGTACGTGGCGAGCGCGATGAAGAAGGCGCTGGCGGCTACTACTTTTTTCATAACTTGATAAATTAAAGGGTTGATAAATAAAAGCGACCTGGTTTACAGCTTCCGACGGGAATATGAAGCCTGACGCTTCCGAATGTTGCCCTCACTCCTGTTGCAGGATGGCGTTACAAAGCAAAGCTATGTACCTTAAGCAGGACTTAATCTCACTTTAAATTTACCTTAAAATTGCCTGAGGGTGAGTTAGATAAGAATTCAGGTATGGCAAACGATCATACCTATGCTGTATGTGCCTACGTAGTATAATGCAAACGCGTTCGGGTGGACACTTGGAGCGGGCGAACAGCGTATCGGATTACTGTTAACGTGAGATATGTATTATCCTCTGGCCTCAAATGAGCGACTTATGTCATCCCGACGAAAGGAGGGATCTTCGAGAGCCGGAGGAAATATAATTCTCGCCTGAAGATCCCTCCTTTCGTCGGGATGACAAAAAATCCTATTTAGTTATCTGAATTGCAGAGAATTAGCTTGCTTAATATTCAGACCTCACATCATTTACTGATAAAAGTCAGGATGTAGGCAGTAAGGTAGCAGGCTAATGTTAGTAACAGCCCAATCAGGGGAGCACTGAACCAATACTTTCCGGCCAGCCAGACATAAAAGCCAATGGTAAGGATATTGATAACAAAGAAGAGGTGGTCGGATGGCAGCACTCGGAAATAGCGAAGGACCAGATACAGATTGATCGCGCCGATAAAAATCACGCCCGCGCTATGACTGCCATTGAACCCAATCCACGATTTCCACATGGTTATATCTGGGGTCAGAAGGGGAGAAGACGATTTCATGTCGTCAATCATTTTTCCGTTTCCCGAAGAAAATGCGTTCGTGAAAAACGTGAGATATAAGTGAATACATCCTAACAGAGCCATTACGGCTGATCCTGTAATCCAAAGATATTTTGCCAGCATCATCTTGTTTTTAAATCACCCAATCCGCTTTTATCCTTTCTTACTACGTATTGAGGCCCCGGATGAGGGACTTGCAATCTGTTCAGCAGACTTGCGTAACTACTGCTGTTCTAGAAACGAGGTGAACATACCTGACAGGACTCACCCTGTTTTACGTACCGAACGTTATCCCTGTTGATGCCCACAACTTTTCAGGGAACATGGTTCGTGCAGACATGTATAAGCCGCCGACTCGTTGCGTTCCTTGTGCCATCCTTCAGGCTCCGACACCATCGGCAAAACAAATGACAGGGGAAGGCAGGATTGCCGTCTGGCTACTACCATTGAGCCGGCTTCCTGTTTATATAGCCACCTGCACCGTTTCAAGTTGGGCATGTTCAACGGTTAGGTTAACCGAACGCTCACCTTTCGGCCGGGTTCTGTGGACAACGTTTTTAGGAATGGTAAACAATTGCCCCGGCAGTAGCTCGATTGTTTCTGATTCGAGGTCGATCAACAAAACGCCCTCGATCATGATAAAGGTCTCATCCGAATTGGGATGATAATGCCAGTAATAGCTCTGGGTCATCACACTCACCTTTACTACGTGGTCATTGACCAGCGCTAAAGAGGAATTGGCGTAATTGGTCTTGACCGCATCTGTTAATTTTTGAATATCAATAACAGTAAGGGGAGCAATATTCATAAGCAGTGTTAATTTAGTAGGTAACGATCTGAGCCGTTTGGCTTGCCCAGGGTCACTTTTAGCTTGTTTACCAGACAAGTCGGGTCAGACAGTCTTTGTTATATCTTGTCAGAACATTCACATCATTGGATGGAGCGCTCAGCACTTTTGCATACTGATGGTAGAAAACGTAACTGGTTGGTATGGTACGTTCATCCCGCGACTTGTCAGCGGAAAACTGACCCATGGGCGGTGAAGCTCCTACCCGCCAAATAAGCCCCCGGCCAAGTACTTCATTCCCGAATCACAGGCAACCGTCACAACCGTGTGATCAGGACCCAACTGACAACCGATATCCAGCGCTGCGGCTACGTTAAGCCCAGTAGATGTCCCGGCAAAGATACCTTCACGAGCGGCCAGGAGCCTTGCTACTTCGCGGGCGCGGGCTTCAGGTATAGCACGTACCTCGTCGTAATGATCAGTCGACAACATTGGGGGAATAAAACCCACGCCCACACCGTCAATACTGTGGTTTCCTTTGGTGTCCTGCGTCAACACGGGCGATTCGGCCGGTTCAAGCGCCACTACATTTGTTTGAGAACGGGCCTGTTTCAGTTCCTGGGACACACCGGTAAGCATGCCTGCGGTGCCAACAGCTGCCACAAAAACATCCACCGCGGCTGGACACTGTTGAATAATTTCCTGCCCCATTTTTCGATACCCTTCTATGGCATCGCGGTTCTCGAACTGGCGCGTCCAGTAGTTCTCCGGATGTTGGCCAAGCTCCGACGCTAAGCCAATCATCCGTGGAATCAGGTCGGGCGTAATTTGGCCGCCTTCGCTCGGTACAAGCTGAATTTCGGCTCCTAAAGCCCGCATTGACTGCAATTTCTCTTTCGCAAAAGCATCTGACGAGATCACCCGAAACCGATACCCTTTCACCGCACAGACGAAGGCCAGTGCTGTGCCTGTACTCCCGGCCGTGCACTCGACTACGGTCATGCCAGGCCGGAGCGTACCCCGTTGTTCCGCTTCTTCAATGATTGCCTGTGCCATGCGATCTTTGAAGGAACCGGTAGGGTTCAGGTATTCCAATTTCAGGTAGATAGCGGCACACGGTTGGGGAACGATGTTACGTAAGCGCACGAATGGTGTATTTCCAATCGCCGAAAGGGCAGAATGTGTCGTTGAAGGCATAAGGTTATAAGGGCTTACCACGGGTCAAAATCTGCTCTGTCGGTATGAAAGACTTGGCTGTATGTTCCTCGGAATGTATCGAACCCGGTAGCGGTGCCCAGACATATGCAACGTGTGCGTATGTAGAAGCCTATGAACAGTCACCGAAAATTGGCTAGCATAACCGCGCGCAACCCGATGGGCTTGTCAAATTCGTCTTGCAGGGGCCGTCTGTAGCAGCCTGGAAACTTACTTTATCACCTCACTGATCAGTAATTCGTCTGCCTAGTCGGTAACGTAGTACCACACTTATCGTAATACCCTGGTTATGATAGTTTTTTAGGTTACTTACTTCTTCAAAATATATCACTTCCCTGCATTCTCTTTCCAATCACTATACACAAATCGTAGCGCATCATAATAGGCAAGAATTGGCTCTGTCATGTGGTCTTCATCAGGGTAATATTTATACTTGTGTTGGAATGTTTTCAAACGGTTCTGTTTAACGAGTTTATCAAACTTCAATAAATCATTTCGAAAATCTCCGTCTTCATTTCCTACGCTGTAGAAAAGTTTTCTATCCCTTATTGGTAATTTTGGTAGCTTTTTTTCTGCCAACGATAATAAATATTTATTGCCGAACCATAGCGAAGGACTTATCGCAATGTAAGCATTAAACATAGCAGGGCGCGTAAGCATACAATTAATAGTTGTAAGACCACCGAAGGAATGTCCGGCAAATATTTTGAAAGAACTTGTTTTGTAAGTAGTCTCTATATAAGGCATCAATTCCTGCTGAATAAAGTTTAGAAACTGTTCATTGCCACCAGATGTCTTGTATTTAGAATCAACTTTACCGTCAAAGTCGATTAAACTAGTAGTGGGCGTAAGGTCTTTTACCCGGTCTAAACTAACAATCCCTACTACTATTACAGGAGGAATAACTTTCCAATGCCTCAGATATTCTACGTATGCAGAAACGATGTGAAAATGGTTCTCCCCATCCAAGAGATACAGCACAGGCAATGCCTTACCTATATCCGTAGAATCGAGTTTTGGAACGTTAATGTATATCTGACGGTCTTGATTTAGTACCCGGGAATGAATTAAATGGACATCGTTGGCAATATGATTGTATAACTTTGGTACTTGGGCTGTTGCCTGTAATGTAAGAAATATAAAGAATACGATAAAGTACTTCATAACATTGACGAAAATCTGGTAAAAGTGTATAAATCAAGGAATGTCTCGTTCAAAATTGCTAATAACGATTTGGCTATTGGCGAAGAAGAGACAAGTGAAAAACGTCAGCTTGAATTATGAGCCAAAGCCCAATAGAATTACAAATGTCGAGGCTTGTACCAAATTACGCACTCCGGTTCATCGTTTGAATTGCATAGGTATTTGTGCAACCTGGAAAATTACTTTATCACCTCACTGATCAGTATAGTAGGCGTGATATTGGTATACTTGGGGAAATCTGCCCGTATTGCGTCTCTATTCGGCGCAATAGCCGCCTGATATTCAGGTAGACTTTTAACGTAAAAACTGCCGATTGCCATAAAAGGCAATGGCGAGTTGGGCATTCCGTTCGATACCCCTTTTTCTATGGTATAGCGTACCAGATTAGACCCTAACAAACCGGCTACAAAGGGCATGTGACGTTTCTCGTAATAATCTATATCGAAGGTTTTACCTTCTGCATACGGGTAAAAAACGGACACTTTAATTAACCCTTTTTCGGCAACGTCTGCTTTGCTTTCGGATTTAGGAGCGTTTTTTTGTTGGGCAAATGTTGAAAAACATAAGCCAAGGGCTGCGACAGCTAATACAAGTTTACTTTTCATACTGGTGGTTTTAAGTGTTCAAAGTAAATCTAATTACAACGTAACAAAATTTTGCTTTTATCGAGACAAATACCAGAAGAATCACATTGCCACTCCGAACCGCAAATGGAAGCAACTACTTTGGCTGGTCGCCCAACGAACCAGGGGGTTGATGGCCCTGCAAGCTAGCTGAAACGGGCAAATGACTCGCCCGCCTTTACACCCCCTGCCGGTTGGGCTGACTCGGCTGACCTCAGCGGCCTGCCCCCTGTCGCCCGTGAGTGACCCCACGCAGAGCGAGATTCTATACCTGCTTATGGCATAGAATCTTCTCTCATATTCTCGTAACTGGGACTGGAAATATATCTGCCTGCTTCTCTATAATTATTATCGCCATAAGAACCGTCATTAAAATAATCATTCTCATTCTGGCTTCTTTCCACATAACTCTTCTCGCGTAACCCATTGCTATTCATAGCTAGCTTTGGTCGAGAGGAAGATTTATTCATGCTGATAATTTTTGATTTGTCAATCTTCCGCTTTGTAACATTTATACTCTTCAAAGTATCAACAATGTCTTGATACGTAGATAAAATTTCTTTCGCATCAATAAATGATGAACTTTGATTAATTATTATGCTATCAATAACATCGGAAATAAAGGATTCGGCGCTGTAATCTAAATCTTCATTTACTATTAAGCTTAACATTGGTTCCCTAACCGGCTTGTATTTTAAAGGATCAGATAATCTGCTGAAAATATTAAACAATCTCAGCCAAGTCTCTGTGTTGAGTATGCTTGTTTTCTGACAACAATACAAAATTGCCTCAACATCAATCATACATTTTGACTTATTATTTACATCTCTTATTTCAGTAACTGAGACTATGGTTTGATTTCTTTTATCGCTTGAATAAGTAGAAACATATCTATAACAGTTACGTAACGATGTCTTCATAGATGTTATCTGTGCAATGCAGTTTGTATCTACAATCTCGTTTTTGAGAAGCAGAATAAGTTCAACAATTCTTTGTTCTGTTTCTGGCTTGAAAACAGACTCGTGAATACTATACGTTGTTTTGGGAATAATAACATTTTTTCCTCTATATGTCGGATCAATATGATTGAGCACACTATAAATTACATGATAGTTATCGGAATGGCAGTAAGGATGCATATCCAACATTTCTTTCAAGGAATCAAGAAGAAAATTTACGTATCTCATAATCAATATTAATCAGAAGCAAATTCTTGTTTCGCATTCATATTTACTGTTGTCAAACTTAAGTAAGCCATTAATGCACTTTGATACAACTCCGTTTATCAAGTGGTCACTTTGTCAACAAAAAGTATGCATGGTTGTCAAATAGAATCCATCGAAGTGTTTGGCGTGTCGACCAAAGCACAAGTTATGACGTAAAAGCTTCCTATCAATCAAGTGCGATTTGTCGACCGAAGCAGCCGAGCACGCCCACTCAGATAAATCACCCAACGACCGCAAGGGCTGAAGCCGGGGAGCGTAGCGACAGCGGCTTACACCCTTGCGCTTGTTGTACGACGGTCGACCGGCTCGACCGACAGCTTGACTGTCCGGTTACACCCATCCAGTCCGGGGGATGGGCTGAAGCGGTTGGCCGTGCATTTTTGGGCTAGCTTGTCTGGTGCTTTGTAAGCGAGCTTCCCCGCGCCAACAAGCTAGCCCAAAAATAGGACAAAAGCAAGGGGAGGTAGGGAGCATCTCCGTACAACGCCCCCGAGGGCTGATGGATGAGTGAACAAGATAGACAAACAAACGTAGCGTCAACCTTTACACCCTTGCCATGTTGGGCTGTTGAGCTTCCCAACCGGCGAGCACCTTGTCACCGGGAAACTAATTGACAAAGCTAAAAATTTGCAAATTGCTGGTAGTACCAACCTTCAAAACATGAAACACACGGCATTCGATAAACTTATTAAATCCGTTCCAGAGCAACTGGCCACCATGGAACAAATAAAAACTTTAGAGCAGAAGCTGAATGTTCGTTTATCTAAGGAACAAATAGACTTTTTGATTAGCTATCAAGGTACCCATTTTCAACTGTGTGACTTACCAGAGTACATGGGCTACTTCGCAGCATTTTACCCTATTGATAAAATAGAAGATGTACATAATGATTATATACCAAACACAATAGAGGTTGAATGGAATGCATTTTGTCACACGGGCCATTTGCTCCCAATTGCTGAAACTAATATTTTTAGTGTATTCGTATGCCTTGACCTCCTCCCAGTAAACTGGACCAACCTAAAGTAGAGAGATCGGGCGATTTTTCGGTACTTTAACAACCAATAATCGCTTATGAAGAAGACCAAATTCACCGAAGCGCAGATTGTTTTCGCGCT
>NZ_BAAGZD010000029.1:0-517 GCF_054778895.1 Spirosoma fluminis | reverse complement strand
CGTTGGCTGGTTGATCGTTAGGGTGTTGCTCACACTAGCCGTCACCGTTGGGGTAGCCGTGTCGCTCACCACCGTGGTCGTCACCACCGCCGTACAGCCGTTGGCGCCCGTTACCGTCACCGAGTAGGCACCCGTCTCTTCGACGACGATGCTTGACGTCGTTTCGCCGGTGCTCCATAGATACGTCACACCCGGACTGGCCGTCGTGCTGATGGCAGCGGTTGGTTGAGCGCAAGTCAGCGTGTTGCTGACCAGGGCCGTCACTTCCGGCACTGCAGTATCACTGAAGACCGCCGTGTTCACCGAAGCCGTAGCCCCATTCAGACCCGTTACCGTTACCGAGTACGGACCGGCTACACTCACCGAGATCGTTGGCGTAGTCGCGCCCGTGCTCCACAGATACGTAACGCCGGGCGTGGCCGTCGTGCTGAGAGTGGCCGTCAGGGCCGTGCAACTCAGCTCGTTGCTGACCGACACCATCACCATGGGCAGAGCCGTATCGCTGACCACATTGGTC
>NZ_BAAGZD010000028.1:0-1015 GCF_054778895.1 Spirosoma fluminis | reverse complement strand
TATTGATGCGTGAATTAACCTGTAAAGAAGCCAATCTCCTTTTTGTAGAAGAAGGCTTGTACTAATCTCCGATCTTTTCCCAAAGTGTCGATTTGCTCTAAAACAGCTTCTGTCAGGGCTTCCAACGAAAGAAATACCCGGTTTTTCAACCCCTGTTTGATCTGATTCCACACCAACTCGGTGGGATTCAACTCGGGGCTGTAAGGGGGTAAACACTCCAGATGAACTCGACCGGGCCGCGTCCTCAAAAACGCTTTGACTGCCTCGCTACGATGAATTGAGGCTCCATCCCAGATTAAAAGCAGATCACGCCTGCGGTAACGACCACACAGCTTGCTCACAAACCAAACAATATCTTCACCGTTGAACGCCCGATCTTGGCCCGCTACATAAATCCGGCCGTTGGGCGCAATAGCCGCAATCAGGCTAAGGTGATCACGGCCAGCTTGTTCTAATAAAATAGGTGTTTGCCCGCGGGGTGCCCAAGTCAGACCCAACATTGGCAACAGGTAACAAGCTGATTCATCGACATATAGAATAACACGCCCTTCAGTCTGGGCTTTTTTTAAGGTCGGGCAATCGAACCTCCCGCCACTGCTTGACCCGTTCAGGGTCTTGTTGACGGGCTTTGGGTTGGGGTTTTTGCCGAGTCCAAGCTACTTTTTTCAATAAACGGCCGATCTGCGAAGGATCATAACTGACTCCGAAGAGCCGTTTGATGACTTCATTAACCCGGGGGCGGGTCCAAACATGACCTGGAAAGCCGTGATATTCGGCCCCTTTGTTCAATTCTTCAACCAGTTGAGCCAGTTGATTATCAGTTATTTTAGCGGCCGCCCCAGCAGGTTTACGCCAAGCCAGCGCATCTTGACCGTGCTGACGATATTTAGTCAGGGTGCGACTGACCCAGCCCTGAGTCAAGCCTAGCGCCTGAGCGATAGCGACCTGTTTCCAGCCCTGTTGATGGAGGGCAGCACATCGTCGGCGCAGGACTTCATATTCAGTCTGTTTGTAG
>NZ_BAAGZD010000027.1:0-2055 GCF_054778895.1 Spirosoma fluminis | reverse complement strand
CTCGATGATGAAGGCGAAGTTGAACTGGCCTTCCTCACCGGGGGCGTCCCAGCAGAGGGTTCCGGTGAGGGGGTCGATGGCGAAGGAGGGTGAGCCCCCGCTCTCGCCCGAGCGGCTGAAGCGGGTTGGGTCCTGGTACGCGGGTATCGGCCGGTTTTGGGGGCAAACCTCTCCGGTCCCCTGCTTCGGTACGCTGAGCCGGTAGGCCAGGCTGTCGCCATCGGCGTCGAAGGCAGCCGGGTTGTGGCAGAAGCGCTGACCCACCCGAGCCGAGTCGAGGGGTGGGTTGAGCATGACCGGCGTGGAGTTGGTCAGCAGGGCCGGGTTGATCAGGATAGTCGTCGATACAAAAAAGGTAAGCTGATCCGAGCTGGCAGCCGGCGGCAGGTTTTTGGTATCCCGGTTTCGATTCGGAATAGTTACCGAAATCGTGAAAGGTCCTGGTCCCGGATACGTATGAACGACCCGGTAGATATTAATCGAAGAGCTTCGGCCATTGATGAACCTGCGCTCTGCACGTCTCACGGATTGCGATGAGCCATCTCCGAAGCAGATGGTATAGGGATCTGCCAGATCAGCCGCGCTTCGCCCCGTTAATTCGTCATAATAAGTAGTTAGTGTTATTTCGTAAGTCAGCGAGGTTTGAGAGATTCGTTTTGTAGTAATCTCCCCGGCCCGCACGTGGGTAGCCTGGCTGAGTTGAGGCCATAGCAGCGCCCCAGCCAGCAGGCTCACCACTCCAAGCAGATAAAACAAGCGCATAGATGTATCACATTTATAGTAGAACGATCGTAGACTTAAAAAGTGTGTCTGTACGTAGTTCCTATGAAGTCTTTTTTGTTGGCTAACGTTACTGGTCCTTGTTACGGCCCAATCTAGACAT
This sequence comes from Spirosoma fluminis, assembly GCF_054778895.1. NCBI lineage: Bacteria > Pseudomonadati > Bacteroidota > Cytophagia > Cytophagales > Cytophagaceae > Spirosoma > Spirosoma fluminis. The sequence continues at coordinate 1,172 of NZ_BAAGZD010000027.1, read as the reverse complement.
ATGTTTTAGAAAATGGCAATTCGTCCCCCTTTTTACCGAAAATTAATGTGGGTTGATCAATAAATTGATTGTACACGCAATTTGGTAGTGTCTCAGTTTGTGCCGACACGAAGCTGATTATAAGTTGGTACGTTGGTAATCGGGACGCTGCATCAGCCCTTGAATTTATGCAGAATTTAAAGAGCCGTTTAGCTACTCGCGTTCAGTTGACCACTGACGGACACAAACCGTATTTAAAGGCAGTAGAAGCCGCGTTTGATAATGAAGTGGACTTTGCTCAACTGGTGAAGGTGTAGGCAGTTCTAAGGGCGAAGGCAACGACAAGCGGTATAGTTCGGCTGAATTTACGGGTGCCAAGAAAACGATCATTGAAGGTCGTCCCGACGAAAAGCACATATCTACTTCGTTCGTGGAACGCCAAAACCTGACCATGCGTATGCACATGAGACGTTTTACACGACTAACCAACGGCTTTCCAAAGAAGATCGAAAACCACTGTTATGCTATAGCTGTACACTTCGTGTACTACAACTTTTGCAAGGTGCATAAGACGTTGCGGGTTACTCCGGCGATGGAAGCGGGTTTAGCGAAGAAGCCAATAACGATTCAGCAGGTGGTTGAACTAACAGAGGTTTATTCGACTAAATGAAACTACCTGAAACGTTAAAAAACCTTAATCAGTGAGTGCTGATTAAGGTTTGCCTATATCTTCACAAGTGCACAAAACTACCTCAGTCATGAAAAAATACACGTTATTAAAAAACATAGCCCTAATCCTGCCAGTGGTTATAGGTATTCTGTTTTTCTGGGTAGTCATCCTCTCTTATGTCGAGCGGGGCGAAGTCGAATTAAATCTAATTGGATTAGGTGGCGTCTTACTGGTTTTGGGTAATATTCAATACATGGTTTCGACTTCTCGACGAATTTGAGTCATTGCCAGTTTTTTCAAACTGAGGCACTACCCGCAATCTCCCTCACTTATTAACGCTTAGTTGTCTAGGCTGGTCAGTGAGGGAGACACAATATTGACAGTTAGGCCGAGTGCCTATTTAAGGGATACGTTTTCTCTAAGCAGCTGCACCCAGCCCTTCAGCACCTGCGGGGGCGCCGTGCGGTCCAGCACCCCGTAGCGCACACTCACCTGGTAGTAGTACAACCCGCTGGGCAGCTCC
>NZ_BAAGZD010000026.1:0-544 GCF_054778895.1 Spirosoma fluminis | reverse complement strand
GGCTTAATCATCCAGTCGTCGGGTTCGATCCGGGGTCAGGCAGTGATCAACCAAAGCTCGACGGGTAGCGGTAACCAGGCGACCATCCTGCAGTTCACCGGCTCTAACGCCGATGGATTGGATGGCTTTGGTAACCGGGCTATCGTTAACCAGATCGGTATTGGCTCGAACAACATCGCCTTCCTCCAACAAGGCCGGGCAACGGATGTAGCCTCCTCCAACGACAACTTCATTACGTTGACCCAGAACGGTTCAGGCAACGTAACGCGGTTCCTCCAACAAGGCAACAACAACTTTGCTGACATCACCCAGAACGGTAACAACAACATCGTTAAGGGTCAAGGTGGCAACAACGACATTGCCTCCCAGAACGGCTACAACAACCGGCTGACGTTGGTGCAGAACGGCAACTCGTCGTCCAACCTGGTGTACTCCTACACCCAGAATGGCAACAACAACACGCAAAACGTGGTGCAGAACGCCAACTAAGGCGAGCTGAGAAACAAACGAAAACCTGAGCCTGAACACAAGGCTCAGGTTTTTT
>NZ_BAAGZD010000025.1:0-1405 GCF_054778895.1 Spirosoma fluminis | reverse complement strand
GCCATCCAATCCATCGGCGTTAGAGCCGGTGAACTGCAGGATGGTCGCCTGGTTACCGCTACCCGTCGAGCTTTGGTTGATCACTGCCTGACCCCGGATCGAACCCGACGACTGGATGATTAAGCCTGTCGTACCCGAACCACCTGTCTGGTTGATACTAGCGGTGTTAAAGCGGCCTTGCTGAGCGATAACCGCGTTGTTCAGGATATTCGGTCCTGTCTGGCTGATGCTAGCAACGTTATCATTGGACAACTGGCCAATGGTAAAGACGACTCCACCGACGTCAGTTAATGGGATGGTAGCACCCGTAGCATCCTGCGGGTTGGTTTTGCCCTGGCTGATACGAGCCCGAGACGACGAGTTACCAAGACCAGTTTGGGTAATGGTAGCCTGGTTGCGGTTAGATTGAATAAACTCACCGGCTTGAGCTGACCCCTGGTCGATGATCGCCAGCGCGTTGGTTACGCCGGTACCCTGCGTAATGGTTGCCCGGTTGCTACGGCCATTCGATTCTCCACCACCTGCACCTGTGAAGTCCTGAGAGCTGTTTTGTACGATGAACGCACCTGTCAGGTTCAGCGTAGTTGCTGTACTGTTCTGGTTGATGGTAGCCTGGTCATCGCTCGAGAAGGAGCCAATACCGTTACCTTGACGAATGCTGGCAACGCCAAGCTGAACGTTTGCACCTTGGGTGATATTAGCTGTGTTATTATCCGTAGCGCCAAAAGAGCCTTGGGTAATGTACGCAGCGTTTGCAATGGTACCACCGTTCCCGATTTGTGTGATGTTAGCCACACTATTCAGGTCAGAACCATTTACGTTAGAACCTTGGAAAACAAATGCTACATCGCTCGATCCATTCTGAACGATGGCAGCCCGGCTACCAACAGCTTCCCCTGATACGCTACCTTGTTCGATATAAGCGACGCTGGCTACTTGCGTTTGCAGGATAGTGGCTTCAACACCGTCAGCGCGGCCTGACTCACCCGTAGCACCACCGGCTAGGCCTCTGGAACCCTGAGAAATGCCCGCAACTACTGCACTAGCTAACTGAGTGATCGTAGCCCGGCTAGCTACCGCTTCCGGAATAACGCCACTATTGCTAACATCATTCGCACTAACCCGGCCTTGATAAATTAAAGCCTGTGCCAAAGTAGTTGCAGCGCCAGTTACATTCTGGCCCTGGTAACCTTGGAAGATGAAGGCATCATTGTTGACCGACCCGTTGCTCTGGCTAATAGATCCAGCGTTGTTGGTACCGTTCTGCCAGTACTCAGCGCCGTTGCGACGGCTGTTGTTGTTCTGTTCCAGGAGAGCCACGTTGCCCTGACCTTGTTGCAGAATACCGCCGAAGTTACCGTCATTGGCCGCCGAACCAATCGTAGCTGAACCCGATACACCACCA
>NZ_BAAGZD010000024.1:0-7390 GCF_054778895.1 Spirosoma fluminis | reverse complement strand
CGGGTACTTAAGTAATTCCTTGACTCCTCAGGCCAAGACCAAAGTCGATCATTGCCGGGAAACCATCGGCCTGAGTAGCGTAGAAACGATCAGTTTGTTAGCTGATCTGCAACAACAAACAGGCTTTAACTGTTACCTGCCTAGCAACCTGGTCAAGAAAATAGCGACCGCTGAGTAGGCTGGGTAGTGCTATTGCGGAAGCAAGGGTCGGTAGGCTTGAGACCATTTTAGGTTCCGTTCGCTCACCCACTCCTGAAAGAGCATTCTTACCAAAACGCTGGTTTTAATAATCAGTAAAGAAAACGGTCTTTTACTCTACTGATGGATTAACACGCTGAATACAGCTTATTTTGTTCCATTTCAAGGCAGATAACTTGGTCAAACAATTAAAGTAAGCTAAGCTGTGTCGAATATTGAGTTTTCTAACTCCATAGTTTCATATTGGCCCCGTTTTGCAGTATAGACCTACGTATAAATATGGACGAGTTGCAAAATCGTCCGCCCATCACACCTGAGCCGGAATCACTTTTTAAAACCAACGCGTCCTGATCGGAGTTGAGTCAGCGGGTCTGTCACCTGACAGTACGATCCATTAAACCGAAACGACCCATGACAATGCACTACGTCCGGCGAGGCACCGGCACACCCCTACTCTTAGTTCACGGGATTGGTAGTAGCCACCGGTCGTGGGATCTGATCATCGACGGCCTGGCCACCAAACGCGACGTTATCGCGGTAGATTTACCCGGCTTCGGAGCCACACCACCCCTGACAGGCGAGACCTCCATTCGTACCCTTGCCGACGCCGTGACCGATTTTCTGGCCAATAATAATCTGACGGGCATCGACGCCGTCGGCAGTTCGATGGGCGCGCGGTTAGTGATCGAACTAGCCCGGCGGGGCGGGGTGCTGGGTGCCGTCGTGTCGCTCGACCCGGGTGGTTTCTGGCGGGGCTGGGAAATTCCGTTCTTTTACCACTCCGTGCGGTTATCAGCCCAGCTCGTCGGCACATTACAACCCGCACTGCCTTTTCTGACCGGCAACCCCGTTGGCCGGACCTTGCTGTTCGCTCAGTTTTCGGCGGCTCCCTGGAAAATCCCCGCTCCGGTAGCGCTACAGGAACTGCGAACGTTTGTGCCCACGCCCGCATTCAACGAACTATTGGACAATCTGGCCCATGGCGAAAAACAGCAGGGTGCCCCGGCGGGTCTCATTCAACAGCCGTTAGTTATTGGCTGGGGACGCCGGGACCTGGTTTGTCTGCCCGGTCAGTCGAAGCTCGCACTAAGTTTGTTCCCTGATGCGCAACTGCACTGGTTCGCCAACTCGGGTCACTTTCCCCAACTCGACGTTCCTGAAGAAGCAATACAACTGATTCTGGACGTGACCGACGGAACGTATCAGGCTCAACCGGAGCGGACTGAGGCCCCAGTGGAGGTGAAGCCCCCAAACAACATACTGATTGGTGTAGGTGTCGCCGTTGTGGTGGCGGGCCTGTTTCTGGCACTTCGCAGCGCCAGGTGGTAATCTCGGACGACGAGAGAGAAATCCGAGGCTACAAAAAAGACTGACCCGGCCTTCTGAGGCGCAAAGTCAGTCTTTTTTGTCAACTAGTCCTCGCCAGATCAACCCTTTAGCTGCTGATCCAAAATCTGTTTGGTTAGCGCAACATGTTCCTTAAACACGGCCAGGGCTAGAGTCGCTAAATGCCGCGTCTGACTTTCGGCAGAGCTAGTTTTGCCCATTGAATTCTTCAAATAATTCTGGGCCAGATCCCGTAAGAATTCGTGGTTTTCGAGTTGGGCCTGGATATACGCTTTGTCGAAGGCAGCACCGGTGGCCGTTTTGATTTTAGTCAGCGTTGCCTGGGCCTTGGCGTTCATGGCTGGTACGGGGGTACCCAGATCTTTAAGTACAGACGTAACGGCCTTGGCTTCTTCCAACTCAAAACCAGCAAACTCCTTGGCGTATTTATTGGCGGCTTTGCTCACGGCAATCTGACTAGTTGCCAGTGACAACTCGGCAGGCCCGAGAACCTTCTGCCGAAATTCCTTTTCCGAGGCTGCCGTAGGCGAATCATCTACCAGAATGGCTGCTTCGCTTGTAAGCGAGGTTAGCAACGAACCCAGGAGAGACATACCACCACTAAGGGCAAGACCACCTGTTACTGACTTTTTAAAAAAGGTTCTGCGGGGCGTTGAGTCTGTGTTACTCATAAGCGTATCTTAGTTAAGTTTAGTGCCGGATGACCCGGCTTGATAGGAACAAATGTACGTATACTTAGTTTCCCTATCAATTAAATAGGCTTAATTGAATAATAAATGAATATTTTTTTGCCAGGAGTGAGCAGTATTATCCAGAGTGGGTGTAATACGTATGAAATACCTCAACCCTCTTAAATTCCATTTGCGGGGTTATTTTGGTATTGGTCGGCCAAAAACTGATTCACTCCGCCTTATTCGGGTTCATTGAAAAGGGGATAAAAGCAAGATTGCCGGGTTTGCAATTTTACAAATCACTTTGCCAGTAAAATAGTGGTTGTTGGTTCGTATGCTACGATTTAGGGTTGACAGTTGTTAAAAACAATCGTCGCATAAATCGCTCTTTTCAAAAGATACCCTATTCCTCTACCGGATTATTTCGCGATAGAGACCGTTGCTTCGATACCCCGCGATCTGGTTCAAGTAGTCGTAGCTTGGATTCAATGTCAAGCTACGACCTAACATCTTTAGCTTTACTTATCCGCTCGCTGCTGAACGGTGACTCGTTTACTCACCCCATCCTGAATGTCCTTCACGACCACAACCGGAGCGGGAATGAGGGCAGCGGCTCGTAAAACGTTACTGGCTACAATGCCGCCCAGCTTCTCGTAGTCGATCGTGACGCCCTGCGCCTGGGACTGGGTATATTGTACGGCTACTTCGCCACCTAAAGCCATCTTGGAAGGCGGGGTGTACGATTTGGGAGCGCGGAAGTTGGTTGAAATATAGCGCTGGTTACTGCGTACCCCAGGGAAGCGCACGCCACCCCCCAATTCGTTCAGGTGGGAAGCTGCTTCACGCACACCGGGTATCTGCATCGACCGTTTGTTGATCACGCCTTCGCCCCCTTCCAGTTCAACCCGACGACCCCGCACCAAGTATTTAACGCCCCCTCGTTCGTGGCTCGGGCCGTCGATTTCTCCCCCGTTGCGAAATTTTTGTGAGGCTATAATCGCCTGTTGACTGGCACCTGTGGCCAACACTAAAGCGGTTTGTAGGGCTTGCATGAATGGATTGCCTACGTTCTTAATGATAGCATCCGTAATCCCGCGAGCAACGGAGATAATGTTTTCAATCGTGGCTATTCTGCGTCTCTTCTCGGCTGCATCCTTTTCGATCTTCTCCTTCTTTTTCTGAAAGCGAATCTCGATTTGCTCGCGAGCATCGGAAGATAAGGCCGCCGAAGAAAGTATGGCCTTTTGTTGGTCCTCAAGAGTATTTAAGGCTCGGGTTGCCTGAGCATCGAAAACATTGGAAAGTGCAGTAACCGACTGACTTAATGAGTCGATAATAATTCCGACAACCTTTTCCTCATGCTCTCTTACCAGTGCCTCCTCATCTTTCCGGTACTTGGCTTTAATCGCTTCCTTCTGCTTCTCACTTAGCTCAGTATTGGATAACTCATCAGCAAGTTGTTCCTTGAGTAGCTTCTTACGTAACTCCAACTCTTTACGTCCACCTTCGGCAACGTCAGCCAGCTTAGTCTCGATCTGCGCCTTTCGATCCGCCCGCTCGTCGGCCTGAATCTGGCGGTATACCTCTTTACGTCTGGCTTCGGCTTCGGCCTGAATGGCGGCCTCGCGGGTGGCGTACTCCTCCGCACTTAACTCCTGAAGGGCGAGCAGATCTAGTTGCTGCTTTTCCTCAATGTTAATAATATCGGTAGCCCGGTTGCGCCGGATCGACAACAACTGATCCGTTTTGTTCAGTTCGGTCTGAACTTCGAGCTTTGCCAGCTCAGTCTCTTTGTTAATCCGATCGGCGGCAAACTGCTTGCGAATATTATTCTGATTCAGAAACAGGTTCTGATCAACGTCATTGAGTTCGGCTTCGTAGCGTTGTTTGCTGATTTTACGTAAGTCGAAGTCTGCCTTTAGCTGTGCCTTTCGGTCGTCGGCTTCCCGTTTGAGTTGTCGCAGTCTAAGGTTTTCAAGCTTGGTTGAGCCTTCCAGCGCCTGCGTAATTTGGGTCGAGATGATCGCCCGCTCGATCGCGGAAGCCTCTTCAACTAATTTTTTGGCATGCTCAACGCGAGCTTCAAGTATCTTGGCGTTGGTCTGGGCCTCGATCAACTTCCGTTCGGTCGAGTTCTTTTTTAAGCCCACAAGCTGCAACTGAGCTTCGCGCTCAATAATTTTCTCCTCAATTTTAAGTGTATCCTGCCCTTTCTTCTCAGCGATGAGCTTCTCCGTCTTGGCAATGAATAGTAGCTGCTCAACTCGGTACTTCTCCCGCTCGATCGCCTCCTGAGCGGCTTGTTTGGCTTTTTCGGCGGCTTCTTTTACAATGGCGTTCCGAGTGTTTTGTAGCTCAGTCGTACGATCATAAATATCTTCTTCTAGCCGGTACGCTTCGATACGTTCGTTATTAATAGCCTCCTCGTTGGCCCTAGTCTTGCCACTTATCTTCTGCTCGCGCTCCATATTGGCAATTTTCTGCTTTTGCAAAGCGATCAGCTTCAGGGTACTTCCAATCTCGATGGCATTCGCTTTATCGGCAGCCTCCAGTCTTTTCTTGGCGGACAAGGTCTGATCGTCAGCGATTTTCTTCTGACGTTCGAATTCGGCTCGGCTTTTGGCCCGCTCCAAATTAAGTTTCTGTTCGTCATCCAAAAGTTTCTGATTCAGCTTGGCGATCTCCTCGCCAGCCCGAGCAGCTTCGGCGATGGCCGAACCAGCCCCCTTGAAGGCAGCAAAGAAATCTTCAACGGCTTTTTTGGGATTTGTAAATACCTCGACTAAAGCCTTACCGACTAAGGCAGCACGTTGCACCAGTACATCGAAAGCGAGGCCTACTGCCTTCGTCTTACGCTCCACGAAGTCCATACCCTCCTGCGTTTTTGTCAGAAAGGCATATAGTGAGGCAAGGGCAATAAGGAGCAGACCAATTCCAGTAGCAGCGATTGCCCCGCGAATACCAGTCAAACCGACCTTCATTGCGTCGAGACCCGTCTTGGCCTGAGTCAAATATCCCCGCAATCGACCGACACCGCCCCCCAGGGCTCCAGTAGCATCATCTAGCTCCTCCAGTGCGCTCACGGCCGATTTAGTCGAGGAAGGCACTTTCGCAATCTCCCGCTTGGCCTTCTCGATTTGAAAGCCAAGCCGATCAAAGGCTTCACCGCCCGTTTCGCCTATCTCTTTCTGCTCGCGTTCAAGCTTAACCAGTTCAGATGTCGTGCCCCGTATGGCTTCGCCGTACGTACGGACTTTGTTCTGAACCTCGTCGAAGGTCTGACCCGTCGAAGCCCCGACCCGGTTGATCTGCTGCTGAAAGCCGATGATCTGCCGCTCGAACTGCACGAACTCGCCTGATCCCTTACCTACGGCCTTTTGCTGCTCCTGGAGCTTGACCAGCTCCTGAATCAGCGGCTCGATGGCACCGGCGTAGTTACCAACGTTGCGCTGGTTGCGGCCCGTTGCCGATTCGAGCGAGAGCAGCTCCGAGCTGAGCGATTTGATCCGGGCTTCGAGTTGCCCGCCGACGGCTTCGTTATTGCGCTCAGCCTTCGAGAGATTATCGTACTGAGAAACCAGCGCGGCCAGGCCGAGCCGCATCTGCACGATACTACCCTCGGCGGATTTCTGATACTTGGCGTTATCGGCAATGGCCTTGTTCTGATTCTTGAGACTCTCCGACGTGCTGGCGATCTGTTTGTCGATGGCCGCAATCGAGCGCCCGTACTCCTCGGCGGTGATCGCTCCCGATTTGAATTCCTTGTCAGTTGCTTTCTTTTCTTCGCGCAGTCGGGTCAGGTTCGTCTTGAACTGAGCGACGGCTTCGTCGGCTTTCTTCGCATCGAAGACTGCCTCGAAAATCAATACGTCTTTGTCTTCAGTCATAATGATAGTTCTACTGGTGGGGATAGAGAAATAAGCACAGCGAACCGCAGCCGTAAGGTGACGGGCGGTCGTCCAGTGTGCAAAAAGTGATAATTAGATCGCGGCCTAACTACAGGCGGGGACGGTGTAGCCCTGTAATCGGACTTGATTAGGGAGCAGGTTGTTTTTCATGGTATGGTGGGGATACGTATGGCTGGGTAAATATACGAGTCTTTAGCCATCTCTACATCTACTAACGATCCTCTTTTAATTTGGTAGTTACTTGCAGATTACATTACTAGCTAAGTAGCTTTACAGAGGAATTAACTTCCTAATACTCAAACTAAATTTTACTCCATGAAGCATCTGTTTACCTTTCTCTTCCTGCTCACGGGCTGGATCAGCAGCTCATTGGCCCTGGCGCAAGCTAACTTGCTGCTCGACGAGCGCAGACCGATTCCGCGTACCAGACCCGCTCTTAGTCCACTCAAACGAGTTACCCCACCGGCTAAGGTAACCATTATGCGGCCTCTGCCCAGTGGTCGGCTGGCGGCTGTCGCCACACAAACCTTTTCCTTTTCGGGTTCCATTGTTACTTGGGTGGTGCCTACTGGGGTAAGCTCACTAACCATTGAAGCCAGAGGTGCCGAAGGGGGCAATAACCCCAGTTCAACATACAGGCCTGGTAAAGGAGCCATCATCACGGGCACTGTTGCCGTTACGGCTGGGCAACAGTTGAAGATTCTAGCAGGTCTGCAGCCTGGAAACAGTAGTGGGGGTGGTGGCTCGTTTGTGGTCAGGGGGACTAGCGAGCCATTAGTGATCGCCGGTGGAGGTGGCGGCAGTGGAACTGATCACAACTCGACCCAAAAGCATGGGCAGGCCGGTACGAGCGGAGGAGCAGGTGCCGCAAGTACCGTTGGGGGTGCTGGCGGAACTGAGGGGAAGGGCGGCCAATCGAAAAACAATATCGGAGCTGGTGGAGGATTATTTACGGATGGAGGGGGAACCGACGAGAGTGGTGGTCAGGCGTTTATTAACGCGGGCATGGGGGGGAGATATCGCCCTGGATTCGGCGGGGTCAGTAACAGCGCTTTTTTTGGTGGAGGTGGTGGGGGGTACTCAGGTGGCGGTGCTGGGGGCAGTACTAACAGTTCGGGTGTTGGCGGGGGCGGTGGCTCATTCAATGCGGGCACCAATCCCAGCAGCCTAACTGGAGCAAGCGGCCAATCGGGCGATGGTCTGGTGATTATCTCTTTTATACCATCCATCCGCTACGTTAAGCAGGACGGTACAGGTGACGGCTCT
>NZ_BAAGZD010000023.1:0-3215 GCF_054778895.1 Spirosoma fluminis | reverse complement strand
TTCAATGCGGGCACCAATCCCAGCAGCCTAACTGGAGCAAGCGGCCAATCGGGCGATGGTCTGGTGATTATCTCTTTTATACCATCCATCCGCTACGTTAAGCAGGACGGTACAGGTGACGGCTCTAGCTGGCAACAGGCCAGTGGCGACTTGCAGGCCATGATCAACGCCGAGGGTGTCGAGCAGGTCTGGGTGGCCCAGGGCACTTACAAGCCCGGCGGGGCAGCAAATACCAGTCGCTCCCTCAGCTTTGCCATGAAAAATGCAGTAGCTATTTACGGAGGCTTTCCGGCCACGGGTGACCCAGGCCTGAATGACCGTAATCCGGCCAACAACGTCACTACCTTAAGCGGAGATTTGGGCGGCCCTGGAACGAGTGACAATTCCTACAATGTCATCCGCAACCCTAGCGGGCTAACCCGAAGCGCCCTCCTGGATGGCTTTGTCATCACCGGCGGTAACGCCACTGGGGGTGCCACTTATGGAGGAGCCCTGCGGGAAAGCGCTGGCAACACAACCTCCTTTACCAACTGTCGGTTTGAGGCAAACCACGGCCGGGGGGCGGGCGCCATATCAGTAAATGGGAGTAGTATCGTGGTAACCAACTGCCTTTTTGCCAACAACACGGCAGACGACCTGGGGGGCGGAGCTGTACGAATGGAGTTGGGCTCGCCGAGTCTGATCAACTGCGTGTTTCTCAATAACAGCAGTACAGCTAGGGGAGGAGCCGTAAGCATAGAATACATAGGCGGACCTATCACCGCCCGATTAACCAACTGCAGCTTCAGGGGTAACACCGCTTCACAAGGCGGAGCCATCTATAAAGAGGCTGGTGCCGTTGGCATGCTTGCTAACTGTGCGGTCTTTGACAACGGCGGGAGTAACACGTTTTCTAATACGTCAACGGGGACACTTCAGGTTAGCTCGAGTTTGCTGGAGTCCACCGTCACGGGCTATACCAGTGATCCTAGTAACTTGACGACCACTACCTCGCCTTTTGTCTCTGCCACGGATCTGCGGCTCAACGGCTGCTCTGCGGCCATCAACGCGGGTAGCAATGAGGCTTATACCCAAGCGGGCGGTTCTCAGACTGATCTGGCTGGTCAGCCCCGCTTCTACCCAAGTGAAAGCCGTATTGACATCGGTGCCTATGAGTACCAGGCCAGCCCTACCAGTATCACCATCACCAATCCTAGTACGCCTACCGCAGCGGTAGGCGTAAGCTTTAGCCGATCCTTCTCCGCGAGTGGTGGACAGGGCACCTACAGCTTTAGTGTGGTGAGTAGTAGCCTGCCGGTGGAGCTTACACTGTCTGAACAGGGTGCCCTGACGGGTACGCCTACTCAGGCTGGCAGCTATTCCCTTACGGTACAAGCTCAGGATGGGCAGGGCTGCACGGGCCTGAGTAGTCCTTACAGTCTAACGGTCAGCAATCCCACTCCAACGATCACCGACTTTGGCGCGAGTCCTAGCCCGGTTTGCGCGGGTAGTCCCGTCACGTTCACCGCCACAGTTGGCAACTACTCGGGAGGCTACAGCTACACCCTGACTAATGGCGTAGACACACCCCTATCGGGTAGCTTAACCAGTGGCGCTTTCAGTCAGAGTCTGACAGCCAGCGGCTCCGCCAGCCAGAGCTATACGCTGCTGGTCAGCAGTCAGGGTACGCAGGCAACGGCGACCACTGGCCTGAGCGTCAACCCCACCCTCAGCGTGAGCCTCAATAACAACGGTTCCCTGAGCTGTGAGCGGACCTCTGCTCGACTAGCTGTGCCCTCTGTTGGTAACAACGCTACCTATGTCTTCAGCGGCCCCTTCCCCGTCAGTCAGCCCACCGGTACCAGCAGCCGAACGGCCACCGTCAGCAATCCCGGTGAGTACACCGTCTTAGTCACCAACGCCCAGGGCTGCACCGCTACCGCGACCACGCTGGTAGAGGCCAACACCGATCCGCCCCGCAACCTGAGTCTAACGGTGAGTAACGTGATCACCTGCGCTCAGCCAACGGCGGTGCTGGATGCTTCGGCTAACAACAATCCCGGCTTTGTCATCACCGGACCGGGTGGGCAAAGCTACTCGGCCAACACGGCTACTGTCAGCCAGCCCGGAGAGTACACCCTGACGGCCACCCGCAACAACGGCTGTATTGCCACCAGGACAGTCACCGTAGAGAGCAACACCACCCCTCCCCAGAACGTGAGCTTAACCAATAATGGCCCGTTAACCTGTTCTCAAACCAGTGTCAATCTGAGCGCATCCAGCTCCACCACTGGAGTGGCGTATGGCATCACCGGACCAGACGGTTTTAGCGCCAGTGGGGGTACGACGAGTGTCAACCGTCCCGGCACGTATACGCTTATCGTGACTGGGACCAACGGCTGTAGTGCTACCACTACCACTACGGTAGAAAGTAATACGATAACCCCCAGCGTCAGTCTGACTAACTCAGGTCCTTTGTCGTTTACCAATGCAAGCGTTACCTTAACGGCCACAGCTACGCCCGGTGATAACCTTAGCTACACCTTTAGCTCAAACGCGGCTCAGCAGGGCAGCTCCAACAAGGCCAGTGTCACCACGGCGGGCGTGTACTCGGTAACGGTAACCCGCCAGGATAACGGCTGTTCGGCTGTAGCCTCTACGACCGTACTAGGTGGCAACAACCCCACCGTGTGCCGGGGAGGTACGGCGGTGATCAGTGTGGCCGTGAGTGGGGCTCCAGTCAAGTACGAGTGGTACAAGAACAGCCTGACCTCCCCTAAGCTCATGGAGACCCCCCAGTTGTTCCGGGGAACGGCAACGTCAAGCCTGACGCTCATCAACGCCCAATCGAATACCCAGGGCAACTTCTATCTCAAAACGACCGATCAGGCAGGTGTGGTGACTATTTACGGCCCCTACCGGTTGACGGTAGATGGCAGTTGCCGGGCTAGGGAAGTGGCCCAACCTGAGCTTTTATTGCAGGTGGAGCTGGCACCCAACCCCATCCAGCAGGATCGGCTTCGTGCTGTAATTCGTGGGGCGGAAGGTCGGCCTTTACAAGTGGAGTTGATAAACCTACAAGGCCACTTGGTCCGTCAGCAAAAGTGGCAGCAGGCCAACGACCAGCATTCGATTGACTGGGACTTGCAGGGGCAATCCAATGGGCTGTATCTGTTGCAGGTGATCAGCGAAGGCGGGGCCGGGCTACCGGCTCAGCGGCAAAGCGTGAAGGTCGT
>NZ_BAAGZD010000022.1:0-21920 GCF_054778895.1 Spirosoma fluminis | reverse complement strand
CCTCTTTGTCATCCCGAAGAATGACCGGGCCGCCGGAGCGGGGATCTTCCGTAGCCGGAGGGATTTTTATCCTCACCAGAAGATCCCCGCTCCGGCGGCCCGGTCATTCTTCGGGATGACAAAAAATGCGACCCTTAATACTCTCAAATGCAATACTCAACTAACTCTATGGTACACAAAACACAAACCAGAGGCAGACTCAAAATCAGTTTGTGGCTGATGCTTGCTGTGTTTTGTAGCAGTCAGATTACGGTTTTCGGGCAGCGTAAACAGATGAATCAGCCTGTTTACCGGAATCTGTTTCGGGAAGCGGGTTATAAACAGGCCGACATCGATGCGAAAGTGGCGAAAGCCTATCGCGATGTATTCGAAGGACCGAACAAGGTTTATTTCGAGGTCGGTGATACGATGGCTTACGTATCAGACGTCAAAAACAAGGACGCCCGAACCGAAGGGCTGTCGTATGGGATGATGGTCGCCGTGCAGCTCGACAAGAAAGACGTATTTGACCGCATCTGGCGCTGGTCAAAAAAGTACCTGCAACACCAGAGCGGCCCGCGTGAAGCCTACTTTGCCTGGAGCATTAACCCGCAGACCATGAAAAAAAACGCGGAAGGGTCGGCTTCGGATGGTGAGTTGTACTACATCACCAGTCTGTTGTTTGCCGCCAACAAATGGGGCAACCATACCGGCATCAATTATTACGGTGAAGCCCGGCGGATACTGGATGCGATGTGGAAAAAAGATGGAACCGGCAATATCTATAACCTCATCAATACCGAGCACAAACAGATTACGTTTGTACCGGAAGGCGGCATGTACAACTGGACCGACCCGTCGTACCATCTGCCCGCGTTCTACGAGGTTTGGGCCTTGTATGCCAAAGACGGCCATGAGCAGTTCTATAAAGAATGTGCCGATACGTCGCGGGTATTTCTGCACCGGGCCTGCCATCCGGTAACGGGCCTCAATGCCGACTATACCGAGTTCAGCGGTAAACCCCACGATACCCGATGGTCGCCATCGGCGTTCCGGTATGATTCGTGGCGGGTGCCGATGAACATCGCGATGGATTACGTCTGGTACGGCAAAGACAAAGCCTGGCAGGAAGATTACGCCAAACGCTTTCAGGGCTTCCTTCGTTCAAAAGGCATGGACACCTACGAGGACCAGTTTAACCTCGACGGATCCCGACCCGAATTTATCCTGCAGGCCGGACCGGTAAAAAAGCTCCGGCACTCGATTGGGCTGGTGTCTACCTCGGCAACGCTGTCGCTTATTAACAAGGATAAAAACAGCCAGGATTTTGTGCGTGCTTTGTGGAAGGCAAAACTGGAGCCGTTCGAGGATGGCTATTTTGATCCGTACTACGATGGCCTGATGTATCTGTTTGGGCTCATGCACCTGAGCGGAAAGTATCAGATTATTACTCCGCAGTCCCATTAACTAACCCAATACCAACCTTTTCATGAAAACACGAATCACGTTGATTGCCTGGGCTGCGCTGCTGACGGGTAGCGTTCAGGCCCAGGACGCGGGCGTCCCGGCATCGACCAACATTCCGGGTCAGAAATACCCGCAGATTCTGCCCGACAACCGCGTCATGTTTCGGGTGAAGGCCCCGGACGCGCAAAAAGTACAGATGGATCTGGGCCGGAAGTACGACATGGTGAAAGACACAGCCGGTTTCTGGACCGCTACTACGGACCCCATCGTGGAGGGCTTCCACTACTACTCCCTGCTTATTGACGGCGTTCCGGTTTGCGATCCGTCGAGTCAGACGTTCTATGGTATGGGCCGGATGGCCAGCGGCATCGACATTCCAGACAAGGACATGGATTATTACCAGCCCAAAAACGTGCCGCATGGTCAGGTACGTTCGGTCAGTTACTATTCCGACATGACCAAAGCCTGGCGTCGGGCCAACGTGTACACCCCACCCGGCTACGACGAAAACCCGAAAAGACGGTACCCAGTGCTCTACCTGCAGCACGGGTCGGGCGAAGACGAAACCGGCTGGCCTGGTCAGGGCAAGATGAATTTCATCCTCGATAACCTGATTGCGGAGGGAAAAGCGACACCGATGATCGTCGTGATGGAACGCGGGTACGCCACTGACCCCACCAAACCTGCCAGTACAACCGTCAGCGGCCCGGCCAGTATGAACAGCAATGTGTTCCCCGAGGTACTGGTGAAGGAAGTCGTGCCGATGATTGACAAATCGTTCCGGACACTGACCGACCGGGATAACCGGGCCATGGCGGGCTTGTCGATGGGTGGTTTCCAGACCTTCCAGACAACCATGACCAACCTCGACAAATTTGCGTACATCGGAGGGTTCAGCGGAGCGGGGCGTTTACAACCGGGAGCCGACATCAAACAAGCCTACAATGGAGCATGGGCGGACGCCGATGCGTTCAACAAGAAAATGAAGGTGGTGTATGTGAGCATTGGCACGAAAGAACCCGAGCGCATGTATACCGGCGTAAAAGGGTTTCACGAAGCCCTGGAAAAAGCAGGCATCAAACACGTGTATTATGAGTCGCCCGGTACGTCGCACGAGTGGCAGACATGGCGCCGGTCGTTGCGGCAGTACGCCAGCCTGATCTTTAAAAAATGATCGGCGTCTTTGTCATCTCAAACCAACTGATACTTACAAACACACTATATACGAATGAAACGACTCTTTCTGCTAGTAGCCCTTATCGGCATTTTCTGCAGTAACAGCTACGCTCAACCCGCCGACAAAGAAGCCCCCAAAGGCTTCGACCAGGTCCGTACCGGCATCGCTACGGGTAAACTCGATTCGGTCCAGTACGATTCCAAAACGGTAGGCACCAAACGTAAAGCGCTGGTGTACACCCCACCGGGATACTCCAAAAAGAAGAAATACCCCGTCCTGTACCTGCTGCACGGCATCGGGGGCGACGAAAAGGAATGGCTCAAAGGCGGTAGTCCGCAGGTTATTCTGGACAACCTCTACGCCGACAAAAAGCTGGAGCCGATGATTGTGGTGATGCCCAACGGCCGGGCTATGAAAGACGATCGCGCCGTGGGTAACGTCTTCGACCGGGAGAAAGTGGAAGCCTTTGCTACGTTCGAAAAAGATTTGCTCAACGATTTGATTCCGTTCGTTGAGAAAAAGTACTCGGCCCTGACCGACCGTGAGCACCGGGCCGTGGCCGGACTATCGATGGGTGGCGGACAATCGCTGAACTTCGGACTCGGCAATCTCGACCGGTTTGCGTGGGTGGGCGGATTCTCGTCAGCCCCGAATACGAAAGCCCCGCAGGAACTGGTGCCCAACCCCGAAGACGCAAAGAAGAAGCTGAAACTGCTCTGGATTTCGTGCGGTGATGCCGACGGCCTGATCACCTTCAGCAAGCGCTTACATGATTACCTGTACGAAAACAACGTACCGCACATCTATTACGTTGAACCGGGCGGCCACGATTTCAAGGTCTGGAAAAACGGGCTGTATATGTTCTCGCAGTTCCTCTTCAAACCGGTTGACAACGCATCGCTGACCAGATACACGGTTCTGGGAACACCAGCGGCCACGAATATACGTAACGCGAAGTACCCGCAGATTCTGCCCGACAACCGGGTCGTGTTTCGGGTGAAAGCTCCGCAGGCCCAGAAGGTACAGATCGACCTCGGCAAGAAGTATGATATGGTGAAAGATACGGCCGGTTTCTGGAGTGTCACGACCGATTCCATCAGCCGCGGTTTTCACTATTACTCGCTGCTCATCGACGATGTAGCCCTTGTCGACCCCGCCAGTGAAACCTTCTACGGCATGGGTCGGATGGCCAGCGGTATCGAAATTCCGGATCGGGAAAGTGGTTTCTACGCCCTGCGCGACGTACCCCACGGCGACATCCGTATCAAACGGTACCTGTCGAAAGCCTCGAATAACTGGCGGGAGATGTACGTCTACACACCACCGGGTTACGACAAATCGACCGAAAAATACCCGGTGCTGTACCTGCTGCACGGCGGGGGCGAAGACCAGCGCGGCTGGTCCACCCAGGGCCGTACCGACCTGATTCTGGACAACCTGATTGCCGACAAAAAGGCCAAGCCGATGGTAATTGTGATGCTCGACGGCAACATGAATATGCCCGGTGGTCTGGCCGGATTCAACGAGAACGTACTGAAGGCGTTTGAAAATGAACTCAAACAGGGGGCCATTCCCTTCGTGGAAAGCAATTTCCGGGTGGAAACCGACGCCAAGAACCGGGCGTTGGCAGGCCTTTCGATGGGTGGTTTGCAGACGCTCTACGCGGGTATTAAGAACACGAATATGTTCTCCTCACTGGGCGTGTTCAGTTCGGGCTGGTTTGCCAACAACCCCAAACTCACCGATCCGCAGTATGCCTTTATGAAAGATAACGCGTCAACAATCAATGGCAACCTGAAAAATTTCTGGATTTCGATGGGTGGCAAAGAAGACATCGCTTACCAGAACTGTCAGGTGATGATGAAAAAATTCGACGAGATGGGTGTCAAGTATACCTACAGCGAATATGCCGGTGGGCACACCTGGCCCGTCTGGCGGCACGATCTGATGATGTTCAGCCAGGTGCTGTTTAAATAAATGGCAGAGACGCCATCTTTCGTTTTTGGCCCCACCCCAAAGAATGAGGGATGACAAATAAGATATAGCAACGCATTGATAAATCAATCAGCACACTACGTATGCTCTTGCAAAAATACAACCTCGCCAAAAGTGCAACTGCTCTTCTGCTGGCTAGCCTTTCGGTAATACCTCATGCGACCCTCGCCCAAAAAATTCCCTCGCTGAAAGATGCGTTCCGGAAAGACTTTGGCATTGGTACGTCGCTGAATACGGCTCAGATTGAAGAGAAAGACCCGCAGATGACTGAATTCATCGTGCGCCAGTTTAACATGGCCACGCCTGAAAATGTCATGAAGTCGGGGCCTATCCATCCGAAATGGGATACGTATAACTTCGAGTTGGCCGACAAACTGGTGGAATTTGGGAAAAAGCACAACATCAAAATCAACGGGCATACCTTAGTCTGGCACAGTCAGCTGCCACCATTCATTCGTGGGATCAAGAGTTCCGATTCCATCCGCACGTTCTTCACCGAGCACATCAAAACCGTTGCCGGACGCTATAAGGGCAAGGTGTTCTCGTGGGATGTCGTCAACGAAGCGCTCAACGAAGATGGTACGATGCGCAAATCAGTTTTCCTGCAACACCTCGGCGACGATTTTGTCACGGAAGCGTTTCGGCTGGCGCAGCAGGCAGATCCTAACGCTGAGCTGTATTACAACGATTACAACAACGAGCAGCCTGCCAAGCGCGCTGGCTGCCTTGCCCTGGTGAAAAAGGTTAAAGATGCGGGTGTACGTATCGACGGCGTCGGCATTCAGGGACACTGGCACGTAGGCAAAGTTCCACTGAAAGACATCGAGGAAAGTATCCTTCAATACGCGGCTCTGGGCCTGAAAGTCATGTTTACGGAACTCGACATTGAAGTGCTGCCCCGCAACTTCCAGGGGGCCGAGGTAAGCCAGCGGATGACGGCCAATGCCGAATCAAATCCGTACGCCAACGGCCTGCCCGACTCGGTTCATCAGCAGTTAGCCGCTGATTACGAAGCACTTTTCAAACTGCTCCTGAAGCATAAGGACAAGGTGACCCGCGTTACGTTCTGGGGTGTGAACGACGGCGACAGCTGGCTGAATAACTGGCCCATTCGGGGCAGAACCAGCTATCCGCTGTTGTTCGACCGAACTAATCAGCCCAAACCGGCTTTTTATAAAGTAATTGCCCTAAAGAAGTAAGCCTTCAGCGACTATTTTTACCGAGCGTTGACGCCTACATTTGCCAATACGCCCGGCTATTTTTAACCGCCTGTAAATTAAAACCTAATGCAACGAAGCTACAAAACCCTTGCGCTGGCAGCCCTGATCGGTTGCTCCTTACCCGCATTTGCACAAACCAACGGCAACCGAACTCCAAAAGATAAGCCGCTGGTATCGCATATTTACACGGCCGACCCATCTGCCCACGTCTTTAACGGCAAAATTTACATCTACCCATCGCACGATATTGATGCCAAGGATGTCAAAGAGGATGATGAAGGCGGCCATTTTGCCATGCGCGATTACCACGTTCTGTCGATGGACAAGATCGGCGGCCCCGTGAAAGATAATGGCGTAGCGCTCGACATCAAAGATATCCCCTGGGCAGGACGCCAGCTCTGGGCTCCTGATGCTACGTTCAAAAACGGTACGTATTACCTCTATTTCCCGGTGAAAGACAAGCAGGATATTTTCCGCATCGGCGTAGCGACCAGCAAAAGCCCGACGGGGCCCTTCAAAGCTGAACCGAAACCCATTGCAGGGAGCTACAGCATCGACCCCACCGTGTTTCAGGATACCGATGGCAAAGCGTATCTCTACTTCGGGGGCATCTGGGGTGGTCAGCTACAACGGTGGGATGGTAACAAATACAATCCGAAAGGCGCACTGAAGCAGAAAAATGAAGTATCCTATCTGCCCCGCATTGCCCGGCTGAACGCCGATATGAAATCGTTCGCCGAGCCGGTCCGGGAGGTGAAACTTCTGGATAAGAATGGCAAACCATTTCTGGAAAAGGATAACGACAAACGGTTTTTTGAAGCCGCCTGGCTCCATAAATACAAAGGCAAATACTATTTCTCGTATTCGACCGGCGATACACACAACCTTTGCTACGCCATTGGCGATAATCCATACGGCCCTTTTACTTACCAGGGAGTATTGCTGAAACCCGTGCTTGGCTGGACCAATCACCATTCCATTGTACAGGTGGGAAACAAGTGGTATCTGTTCTATCACGACGTAGAACTCTCCGGAAAAACGCATCTACGTAACGTGAAGGTAACCGAGCTGACGTATAACCCTGACGGTACGATTAAACCGATTGACGCGTATAAATAAGCAATTCTTACGACCGACTCCCCGGTCCCCTCTTCATCGGGAGGGTGCCGGGGAGTCGGTCGTTACGGTGAGGAGCCAGCATACGCGGAAAAGCCAACCAGAACCAATTTAAACGAAACATGAACGTAACGCTGATTGCTACGTTAGTTGTACTCACTTCTTTTACATCGGGCTGGGCGCAGAGCATTCTTGCGGATAAGTCCTCGTTTGCCATTACTAGCGCGGTAATTTATGTAGATAGCAGCGAACCGGAACTCGTAAAAACAGCGGCAGCGCTCCTCCAGCACGATATTGAACAGGTAACTGGCAAAAAGATACCCATCGTTTCGGCAATCGATCAAATCCGGAAAAATGTGATTGGGATCGGTACACTCCCGCAGTCTTCCTTTCTCAAACAGCTGACTTCCCAGAAAAAAATCGACCCGACTATCATTCGTGGACAATGGGAAGCTTCGTTAATTCAAGCGGTCAGTAACCCAATAAAAGGCGTAGCGAATGCACTGGTCATCGCCGGAAACGACCGGCGGGGAGCGGCTTATGGCGTTTTCGAACTGTCGAAACAGATTGGCGTTTCGCCCTGGTACTGGTGGGCCGACGTACCCGTTCTGAAGAAAGCGGAGTTGTACATCAAGAGTGGCGTCACCATCACGGATGCGCCAAAAGTAAAATACCGCGGCTTGTTTATCAACGATGAAGCCCCCGCCCTTTCCAGCTGGACCAAAGAAAAATTCGGTGGGTTCAACCATGCATTCTACGAGAAGTTTTTTGAGCTGGTACTTCGGCTCAAAGGCAACTACGTATGGCCAGCTATGTGGGGCAACGCGTTTTATGCCGACGATTCCCTGAACCTAAAAGCAGCCGATACGTACGGCATTGTCATTGGCACCTCACACCACGAGCCCCTCATGCGGGCGCATGACGAATGGAGACGGGTTGGCGGGGGTCAGTGGAACTACGAAACCAACAAAGAGAAGTTGCAGCAATTCTGGCGGGACGGCATCCGGAGAGCGACGAATGAGAAGATTGTGAGCATCGGTATGCGGGGGGACGGAGACGCTCCGCTGTCGAGAGAAACCGCCACGACGCTCCTGGAACGTATCGTTGCCGATCAGCGCGACATCATCAGCGATGTAACAGGCAAACCGGCGTCCGAAACCCCGCAGTTGTGGGCGTTGTACAAAGAAGTCCAGGATTATTACGATAAAGGAATGCGGGTGCCCGATGACGTAACGCTGCTGCTTTCCGACGATAACTGGGGGAATCTGCGGAAACTGCCCAGGCTCGATGAGAAACCGCGTAAAGGAGGCTACGGAATCTACTATCATTTCGATTACGTCGGTGGCCCCCGCAATTACAAATGGGTCAACACCAACCCCCTGCCCCGAATCTGGGAGCAGATGCATTTAGCCTGGGAATATAAGGTCCGGAACATCTGGATTGTGAATGTAGGCGACATCAAGCCCATGGAGTTCCCGATTTCCTTTTTTCTGGACTATGCCTGGAACCCCGAAAACATTGACGCGGATGAACTGATGGCTTACTCAGAAAACTGGGCGGCAGCTCAGTTTGGTAAACCCTATGCCAAAGACATTGCTTTCCTGCTCGCCAGATACGGTAAATACAACTCCCGACGAAAACCCGAACTGCTGGACGCCAATACGTATAGTCTGGCCACAGGCGAATGGGAAGCGGTAGTCAACGACTATACGAACCTGCTGAAAAAAGCCGAAGCGATAAATAACGTATTACCCGAAGCCCATAAAGATGCGTATTTCCAACTGGTTCTGCATCCGATAAAAGCCTGTGCGAACCTGAACGCGATGTATTACTACGTAGCGCTGAACAGGCAGGCGCATCGCAATCGATGGAAAGAAACTAATCGCTACGCTGATAAAGTAAACGAGTTGTACACCAACGATTCGCTGATAACAGAGCAATACCACCGGCTGAACAAGGGCAAGTGGAATCACATGATGAGTCAGGCGCACATCGGGTATACGTACTGGCAGCAGCCTCCCCGGCAAAAAATGCCCCTCGTACAGTACCTGCCAGCCGACTCGGTCATGGCGACAGCGGGCAAAGTTACTCCCCTGCCCACTGTCAAACCCGGAATTTCCATTAACGCTGAGCAGTATACCAGCGTTGTAAACACCAACGGTATCAAGTGGAACGTACTACCGGATCATGGCAGAACCGGATCGGCCATAACTCCGTTTCCGGTAACCGCGAGCGAGCAAAAGCCCGGCGGAAATTCGCCCCATATCCAATACGACATTGTTACGGACCGCGAGGGCGAGTTTACAATCAATGCGTATTTCTCGCCTACCTTAAACCTGTTCAGGGATGAAAATGGCCTGCAATACGCTATCTCGGTAGACGATGAACAACCGCAGATCATCAGTTTGAACAAAGAAGATAAGACCAGCGACAGAGGTATCTGGAATAAGTGGGTTTCTGAAAATATCATTATCAAATCGTCTACCCACAAAATTACCAAACCCGGAAAACACACCCTGAAATTCTGGATGGTAAATCCAGGCGTCGTTCTGCAAAAAATGGTACTGGATTTTGGCGACCTGGAGCAAACCTATCTTGGCGTGGCTGGCCCAGTAGAACCGGCTTCAACGAAACAGAAATAAACGCGGGGAGCCGTTTCAACCAACGAAGTCAGAAGCCGGCTTTACTCCCTAAAAT
The DNA here is from genome assembly GCF_054778895.1 of Spirosoma fluminis. Lineage (NCBI taxonomy): Bacteria > Pseudomonadati > Bacteroidota > Cytophagia > Cytophagales > Cytophagaceae > Spirosoma > Spirosoma fluminis. The sequence continues at coordinate 12,269 of NZ_BAAGZD010000022.1, read as the reverse complement.
GATTCACCCCGGTGTCACCTTTTGAAGAAGTAACCACCGGGGTAGACCAAACCGGAAATTGACTTGCTGAGCCAGTGGAGGGATTCGAACGGCAGCGGTCCCGTCGGGGAACCGCGACGTTGCCGTTGCCCTTACGCATCCTGATCGCAAATCATAAAAAACATTTTATCAATACAGTTCCACTATCTGTGTTTATTGTTATATAATATTGATTGTCAACAATATAATAGCGTACCTTTTATAGATATTTATCGGCTATATTCGTTGTTTTTATACATTTGCATTGCACATCGCATTGCACAAGCAGTAGATATGCGATCCATTTCCAACCATACAGAATATGCAAGCCGCTACCGTCACCCTATTCTACGATACTCGCCGGAATACTGATAAATTATGTTTTGTCCGATTGTCTGTATATGCCGACCGTAAGCAAAAGTTGTATTCAACTGGCGAAAAGGTCACGGCCGACGACTGGAAGTTTTTAGAACGCACTAAGGGCGGTCTACCTGGGACGGTAAAAGATGAAAAAAGACGTAAGCTATGGGGGCAGTTTTATGGCCGCTTTACTGACGAATCCGGTCAGCAACAGGAAGGCCATTTGATTCGTGCTCAGAATATCATAAACCAGTTAGGCAATCGGTTCACCTTCGATGCTTTTGCAGATGCGTTAGCCAACTATGGTAAGCAGGAAACGCCCACAGAACAAACTGACGTCATTACAACACTAATGGCCAAGGCTGCCCTTATGAAGAAGCAGGACCGAATTGGCAATGCCGAGCTATTTGAGCTTTCGGCTAAATCTTTACAGCGTTTTGTAAACTCATTTGGCGACGAGGAAAGGAAAGAATTCCTAAATATTCCCGTTCCTCGTCGCAAGACGACCGAACTCCGTACCGATCCAACGCTTCGCTTTGAGCATTTGACACCAGAGTTCCTCACCACTTACGAGCAATGGATGCAGCAGCATGGCAACCTTAGAAACCCAAACAAAGGCACTAGCCTAACTACTATTGGTATCTACCTGCGGCATCTACGGGCCATTGTTAATGATGCGATAGAAGCGCAAGTGATGTCTCGTACAGCCTACCCATTCGGGCCAAACGGATATGTGATACCCGCGGGCTCCAACCCCAAAAAGGCCCTACATAAGTCGGATATTGACAAAATTAAGTTCTATCAACCAATATCCGGCACAATGGAGCAGCGAAGCCATGATTTGTGGTTATTCACCTACTACTGCAATGGAATTAACTTAACTGACATTTGCCACCTTACATGGAGCCAGGTGGATCTACAGGCCGGAAAAGTTTCATTTGTTCGCCAGAAAACCAGCCGAAGCAGAAAGCAAAATCAAACGCAGATAATAGCCCACTTACGACCCGAAACGCTCGCTATCATTAACCGATGGGCATCTGCTGAACGCTCCTCCAATAGCTACGTTTTTTCTTTTCTAGCGCCTGGTATGGACGCTCAAAGACGTAAAGACGTTGTGAAGCAAATTACACTCATCACAAACCGATGGATGCGTAAGATAGCCCAATCACTGGGTATTCAGGATGATGTGACTACTTATGCAGCACGCCATTCCTTCGCTACGGTACTCCTGAAATCCAATGCCTCATTGGCTTTTATATCCAAGTCACTTGGCCATACTAATCTAAAAACGACCGAAAGCTATCTGGGCTCTTTTGACGACGAGGAAGCAAAAGTGTTCTTAAATGCCTTATAAAGCCAATGCCAGACAATCTCTCAATCTCTTTTCGAAGTATATTTAAGGAGGTTACTCAACAAGTTCTAGATGACAAATGGACGGTGTTTGGGCAGGCTCATACCTGGCAGGAGGTTTTTCCCTATCCTGATCTCTCGACTCTACCTAGAGCCACCTTACCTCGTCTTATCACTAACGCCATTAGCATCCGTATGCCATCACTGCGTGAGCAACAGTTAACATGGTCATTATGGGCAACAGAGTTCTTCAATCGCCACAAAGAGCGTGTAAGCCAGAATCGGAACAATATGGAGCGACACCTAGCAGATGAATTGGCAGTTTGGAATAGAAATCATCCTGAAAAGAATGAGCAGTTACCTCTAGAGAAAATGTTTCGTGAATGGCTTACTCATGTTGAGCATTTATCATTAAAAGAGTTTGCCACATTGGCTATTGGGCCAACTACTGCCCGCGATTTTCTGACGCCTAAATTCGACGAACTGAAAGAAAGATATGGAATAAAGCCGGTCGTTGACAAAAAACACAAGCAGTCAACGACTATACTAATTAAAAAAGAAGCTCGTCTCAAACTTATAAACGAGATTCTGCCCTATGTTAATGAGGCACAACACATCAACTTAAAAAGTTTAATCGATGAGGGAAAATCGCCTAGCGAGCCCATTATTTGCGATTGTGAGCAGGTGCGATTAGGAGAAATATTTTATGAAAGGGTGAAGGCCAAACAAAAACAAGAAAGACAAATAGAAGCAGACAAGACACAACTAGCCCGATGGATACACGACAACTTTAGGCGTATTGAATCGGGAACCATCAAAAAGTTGTCAGAATCAACCCTGCTTAACCACCTGAAAGGCAAAGGATTCGCTCAATATCGATAAAACTTTTTTATATCCCGTTTATATCCCGCGACTTGAGCGGGATATTTTTTGTCTATTCTCTTTATGCCGGATTTATTAAAACGCACTCCGGCTATGGCCATAGAAAACCCATTTGCAGACATTGCTCGACGGTTAGATTTAATTGAGGCACTTCAGGCCCAAACGCTACAACTTCTTCGTAGCACAACTACCTCCCAACCAACCACTGACGACGAAGCGCCCCTTACTGTTCAGCAGGCCGCAGACTTCCTGAATATTTCCCGTCAGACCATCTACCAGAACATTACCAAAATACCCCATCGAAAACGTCACGGGCGGCTCTACTTCTTCAAAGCCGAACTAGCTGAGTATTTAAACAAAGCAGTTTAACGGTAGGCTTATGCTGGACGGAATTGAAACCGATCGGGCCGCCGTATGCGATAGATACCTCATCCAACGGCTGAATATCAAAATGCCCTTCTCGCCAACGGACGGAGAGTTACGTTACGATCAACCGCTGATCCCCATTACTTACAAAGGATTGCACTTATATGGTAAACCGCGAGGTAGTTACAACGGCCAGCCCAATACAGAGCGATACTGGTTTCGCGTGCGTGGGTCGCTTATCAAGGTCGCTAACCAGGGGGTTCACAATCACGATGCTAAAGACCCTTTTGAGGTGTTGTATGCCCTGGATGATTTCATTACTTATCTGCGTCTTGATGCCTTTAAAACGCCTTTAAATGGTCTTGAACTATCAGCGACGATACCGGCGGTTAATCCTGAACAAGTTCGCTCTTGCATGGTGTCTTACCTCAACTGTCGGCCTAACTTCAAACAAATAAGCCGGGACGGACAACAATTACCTTACGCTGAGGTTGACGCTGGCCAGCACAGACTCAAATTATACTCACCCATAACAGGCACACTGCGAGTTGAGGTGAAGATCGACAAAATGCAGTTCTTAGGTAGTAAGCGGCCACAAACCTTCGCCGATCTGGTACTACCTGATTATACGGCGTCGTTGGCGACTAAACTATTAGCAGCTTTTAATAAGATCGCTTGGAAGTGTCCTGAGTTCAACCTGGACAGCCTGACGGTTGCTGAACGGGAGTTGTACCTGCAGGGGCAGTTGTATAATTACTGGCAGGTACGCCGTCAACAGTACGCCAGCCCAACTGAGTTCAAGCGTGTCGAGAAACAGAGGAGCCGGGAGAAGCAAAATTATAACCAGATTGTCCAACGTTACTGGGTAGAGGAACCACCTGCCGAACTACAACGACGACTACACCATCAACTCGAGCACTACGACGGACTGATTCATACCAGCCTATACAGAACGTTACTCGACATCTGCCTGGAGCGTTGGCAGTACCTCAGCAACTATCCGCTCATAGACCGACTACCTAACCGTCTCCGTTTACCGAATTTGTCGGAAATCTACCCTTTATACTTTGGTAGATTTCCGACAATCCAAAACGCGCCAGGCAAACGGCAACTTGACGGATCAAGTAGATGGACTGTTAATGAACTCCGGCGCTTGGAAAAGGGGCTTAACTCGCCGGTGGGAATACACTATTCGCCTGATCTGCTCAAGAAGATGTTATCGGCTAAGTCACTGGTTGCACTAAGCTATAGAGATAAGACGTTAGACCAGTTGCGTAACTCTGCTAATCGACCTACTGCCATTACCAGACAGTTGTCGATTACTCGGCTTATTGAAGGTAAAATAGAACTGGCAGCAAGACGCTCCACGAAGGAGAAGGGGCAAGCCGTTGCCGGATGTTAACCCCCATTAATGCCGCCAATTCTATTTCGGTAGCAAATATATAAACCGACAAGAAAAGTGGTTTATGGGCGGCTCGGAAACTGTCGGTCGATAGCTTCCTAACCCAATTTGTAAACCCTTTTAGGGCTGATTTTGCTAAGTTACCGAAACTGGCCGAAAAGGAGGTTATAGAGTCATATTTTATCAATTCGCAGAGAAAGATGCGTGTTATATGACGTTACTAGCCCCATTGGCGCGTATATGTAATGCGTTAATAGATTAACTATCAGAGTATTGGCAATTTCAAGGCTAAATGACCAATAAACGAGTAAAAAAAGGACCTTGGGGCAGTTGCAGAGGCCATTTTTGAGGCAATAAGGAAAAGCGAAATAAGGGCCTTAGCGTGACTACCTCAGCGTTTCTTACCCGATAAGAGCACTGGTGTCTGACTGATTAATAAACCTCAACTTGCTGCCCGAATACGGACCAGCAGCCGGTAGGTAGCTTGTCATAAAAGGCACATGAGCGATAGCAGGGATTACCGGTTTGAAGCTCCCAAGGGACTGGCCCGATTTTATACTGCCCCCCCTTCTATCAGCTCATGCTGGAAAAAGAATGCTTATTTTTAAGAGTCTGGTAGGCTGAACAGTTTTGAAAGTTCCTACCTATCTAAACGGCCTTTCCGCTATATTCACCGTTTGATAGATCAAATGCAGGATGGTTTTTGTCGATTCATTAGAAACTTGGCAAAACCGCCTTCCTCTTCTACTATGCCCAAATTAGATTTACAGACTCTCGAATCCTGGCTCTGGGATTCGGCCAATATATTGCGGGGCAGCATCGACAGCTCCGACTTTAAAAATTACATCTTCGGGTTGCTCTTCCTCAAACGCGCCAACGACGTGTTTGACGAGAAGGTAGAGAACCTGATGGAATGCGAAGGATATACGCGTGAAGAGGCTGAGGAAGCCACTTATTTCAAGATGCCGCTACAAGCGCGTTGGAGTGAGTTGAAAAAGGCGACCGAGAACATTGGGGTGGCGCTCGATCAGGCGTTTGCTGCCATAGAAGAAGCCAACCGACAGTTAGAAGGCGTTATGACGGCCACTAAATTCGGGGATAAAGAAAAACTATCCGATGAAACGTTACAACGACTACTCCGGCACTTTAATCAGCATTCATTACGTAACGCTGACCTATATACGCCAGACCTTCTGGGAGACGCTTATGAATACCTGATCAAACAGTTTGCCGACGACGCGGGAAAGAAAGGGGGCGAGTTTTATACTCCTCGTGGCGTAGTGAAACTGATTGTTGGTTTAATAAAGCCTCAGCCAGGCAACGAAATCTATGACCCGACCTGCGGATCGGGCGGTATGCTTATCGAATCGGCGCGATACGTGGCTGAACAGCCAGGTGGCAGGGCCGGTAACATCGTCAACGTTTCGCTGTTTGGGCAGGAGAAAAACATCGGTACCTAGGCCATCGCCAAGTTGAACATGCTGTTGCACAACTTCGACAGTGCCGATCTCCAAAAAGGCGATACGCTGGTGAACCCTCAGCATAAGAACTCGGATACCGAGTTGCGACTCTTTGATCGAGTAATCGCCAATCCGCCATTTTCACAGGACCGCTGGTGGACGCCTGCAGAAGTGAACCTGCCCAAAAAACTGGGTAAAGACGGTAAGGAGAAAGAAGTAACGCCCAACTATGCTACTGCTGTGACGGACAAGTTTGGGCGGCTACATTATGGTATTCCGCCACGAGGGTATGCCGACATGGGGTTTTTACAGCACATGCTGGCCGTACTTCGGCAAAATGGCCGCATGGGCGTGGTGCTGCCTCACGGTACGTTGTTTCGAGGGGGAGCAGAAGGGAGTATTCGTGAGAAACTGCTGGAAGCTGGACTTGTGGAAGGAATTGTGGGCCTGCCCTCGGCGCTGTTCTACAATACAGGTATTCCGGCGGCTATCTGGGTGCTGGCTAAACCCAAACCGGGCGAACCACGTAAGCCAGTACGTATCATCGACGCCAGCCAGGAGTTCAAGGAAGGCAAGAACCAGAATGAACTGGAAGACCGACACGTGGAGCGCATTATAGCCGCCTACGACGCAGGACAGGACATTAACAAGTTTATGAAGGTGGTTGACCTAGCCGATATTAAAGCCAACGACTACAACCTCAATATCTCGCGCTATGTTGACCGCAGCGAAGCCGCCGAGGTGATTGAACTGGCCGCCGTTCATGCGGCCTTACGTGAATTGGAAGCTAAAGAAGCTGAGATTGACGCTAAACTGGAAAGTCTGCTGGAGGAGATTGGATTATGAACAACGGAATGAAGCAGACAGCGATTGGAGAAATTCCCGAGGAGTGGGAGATAAAAAAGTGGGTGGACATTTGTGAGATCTGTTACGGAAAGGAACAGAGAGGGGTGGAGGACAAAGATGGCCTGTACAAAATTTTCGGAACTGGTGGTCCCATGGGCAATGCGAATCGCTTTTTATATAACCAACCATCAGTATTAATTGGAAGGAAAGGTACAATTGATAAACCTTTTTTTGTAGAAGAGCCTTTTTGGACGGTTGATACTTTATTCTATACAAAGATCCCTGAATTTGTAGACCCAAAATGGTTCTACTATGTGGTGACTTCAACACCTTTAAAAAAATATAATGAGGCTACTGGCGTCCCAAGTTTAAGTCGCACGAATTTATATCAAATCTTAGTTGGCCTTCCTCCTCTCGCTGAGCAGCAGAAAATAGCCGAAATTTTGTCGACGGTGGATGAGAAGATTTGCGTAATTGACGAGCAGCTAGCCAAAACCACCGAACTCAAAACCGGCCTGATGCAACGCCTACTCACCAAAGGCATTGGTCATACGGATTTCAAAGATTCACCGCTGGGCGAGATTCCGAAAGAGTGGAAGGTGCTTCAATTAGGAGAAGTTCTACGATTGGTCGAACGCCCAATTAAGATGAATGATGATACGTCTTATGAGCTTGTGACCGTTAGAAGGCGCTATGGAGGAATTGCTCCAAGAGGGCAATACCTAGGTAAAGATGTAAAGGTGAAAAGTCAATTTATAGTCCGTGAAAATGACTTCTTAATCTCCAAACGGCAAATCGTTCATTGTGCATGTGGATTAGTACCGGCTGAATTAGATGGGGCCATTGTTTCAAATGAATACAGCGTATTTAATGCATTGCCATATCTAGATTTGTCTTTCTTTAACTACTACGTACAACGGCCTGATATTCAAAAGTCTTTTCTCTTATCAAGTGATGGTGTACACATTGAAAAGATGCTGTTCAAAGTACGTGATTGGGTTAAGACTTTGGCTTCAATTCCTCCTATTGCCGAGCAGCGCCAAATCGCTGAGTTGTTGACAACGGTAGACGAGAAACTTCAGGTGTTACAAGACAAGAAGGAACACTATCAAACTCTCAAGCGTGGCCTAATGCAACAGCTTCTTACCGGTAAACTGAGGGTGCCAGTGGCCCAGGATGTTGTAGCAGTATGAGTCAGGGGCCTGAGTTTATTCAGTCGGAGCAGCCCGCTCTGCTTCTCTTGCAGCGACTTGGCTATCAGTGTCTGACTGGTGTCACTCCGTCAGCCGAGCGGCCCGATGCCGGAGAGGTCGTGCTGGCTGGCCGGTTGAGGGAAGCCATTAAGCAGCTTAACCCTGACCTGGATGCTAACAACCAGCAACGGGCTTACGAGCGCATTACGCAGGTCGTGGCTACGTCGCTTATGGAGGCCAACCAACGTGTTTGGGACTTACTGCGGGGAAATGAGTTCACCTTAAAGCAGAACCTCAACGGCCGCGAAACCTTCGTGCCCGTTCGCTACATCAATTACGATAAACCCGAAACCAACGATTTTCTGGTAGTCAACCAGATGCGGTTCCGGGGGCGTACCTTCACTGCCATTCCCGATTTAGTCATATACGTCAACGGCCTACCGTTGGGTATTATCGAATGCAAAGCCGGAAGCGCGTCGGGAGCCTGGGATAGCGCCTGGAACGATCTGGACGCTTACCAGCGCAACAACGAGCGGTTATTTCACTATAACCAAATCTGCGCGGGTATCTGGCAGGTAGGCGGCCGGTACGGGGCTATTAATACGCCACAGGCGTTTTACTCGCATTTCCGAGCCGATAACGACCCTGATCTCAACGCCCTGCTTGATGGCCGAACTCCTACGGAGCAGGATATTTTGATTTACAACCTGTTTCGGCCTGATCGGCTATTAGATATCATTCGTCATTTCGTTTTGTTTGAACTGGACGAAGGTCGGACCATTAAGAAATTGCCGCGTTATCAGCAAGTACGGGCTGTAAACCGCACTGTTACCAAGCTGCAACAGAAAAAGCAGGGTGGAGTGGTTTGGCACACGCAGGGCAGCGGTAAGTCGCTCACGATGGCGTACCTCATCCGCAAGCTCCGCGCACCAGAATACGGGTTCGATAACCCTACTATACTTGTATTAACCGACCGTAACGATCTCGACCAACAGATTACCAGTACCTTCCAGAATATTGGCTTCAAAGGCGTACAACAGGCCTCCTCAGTTGCTCATCTGGATAAGCTGCTGCGTAACGACTACGGCGGAATTATTACCACCACACTACAAAAGTTTCAGCAGACCGACAAGAACGCAACCGGGGATGACAAGCCCGATGATGACGGCTTTACTCGCACTGACCGCCACATCGTCGACAATCTGTTAGTGCAGGTACACAAAGCCCTTCGTGACGGAAAATGGACCGAGGTGAGCCGGGAAGAAATTCCGCTGGAGGTTCTTTCAATTAAGGAGAATCTTTACGTGCTGGTCGACGAAGCCCACCGCAGCCACTATGGGTTCCTGGCTGCGTTTATGCGCTGTGTGTTACCCAACGCCAAGTTCATCGCCTTTACCGGTACACCCATCTCAAAAGAAGACAAGTCTACCCTGGCCGAGTTCTACGGCGAGGACTACCTTGACGTTTATACCATAAAAGAGTCGGTGACCGATGGGGCCACTGTCGAACTTCTCTACGATGCCGGAATCGCTCGTTTAGACGTAAAGAAAGCCGAGCTAGATGCAGCGTTTGAGGCCAAGTTTGCAAACGAGCCCGAAGAGAAGAAAAGCAAGCTGAAAGATGCCGCCTTGCGAAAATACCAGTTTTCGGCAGGTCGAATCCGGGATATCAGTAAGCACTTACTAACCCACTACGGCGATAAAATTTACCCCGACGGCCACAAGGCCATTCTAGTCTGTACAGGCCGACAGGCGGCTTTGGCTTATCAGCAAACCATTCTGAATTTGCAGCGAGAGGGGTTTCACAATTTTAAAACCAGAGTCGTAGTCAGTCTTGGATCGGCCAAATCCGACCCCATCATGGCAGACCACCTGGAGCGGGTAGCCTGGAATAAGGAAAACCCGAATGACTCACGGCCAATCCTGATAACGCCACCCGAAAAGGTAAAAGCCGTTACCGACAACTTTAAGTTGCCCTTCGGGAATGAAAACGAGCTGGACAGTTCAGGTAAAAAGAGAAAGTACGACAATACGGCTATTCTGATCGTGTCGGACATGCTCCTGACCGGTTATGACGCGCCTATTGCAGGGGGGCTCTATCTGGATAAGCCCCTGAAAGAACACAATCTGCTTCAGGCTATCGCCCGTGTTAACCGGACGTATAGAAGCAAAGCCGCAGGCTTTATTGTCGATTATTGCGGCATTACAAGCGACCTCATCAAGGCATTGGAAATATTCTCTGGCGACGTACGTCCAGATGATATTCTTCGAAACCTTAACGACGAAATACCCAAGCTAGAGCTAAACCATGGCAAGCTGTTGAGTTTTGCTAAGCCCATTAAACTAGACCGTCACTACCAACGTGACGCGTTCATCGACACCTTCATTCGATACATCGAGCCCATTCATCTACGTGATCAGTTTAAGGAGTTATTGAAGGCCTTTAACAAGTCGATACACATAGTCCTGCCCAATCAGGCCGCTATGAAATACCGGTCTGACTTCAAGTTGTTCAATGAGATTAAACTGAAAGCCCGAAATGCCTACCCAGATGACGAGGAGTTGAAAGTTAGCACCAACGAAAGTCGGATGCTTCAGCAATTGATCAATGACCACTTGGTTGCAGAGGGCGTCCAAAATCTGCTAGCTGAACCCGTATCGATTATTGATCGCGAAAAATTCAAAGCCGACATTCTCAATGCGTCCCCGGCTACGAAGGAGTTGAAGATGCGCAACCAACTCAAGTACACGATTCGTGTTGGCATGGATCGCAATCCTGACTTCTTCAAACCCTTAGCGCAGCGTTTAGATAACCTGTTGAAAGAGCATGAAGCGGGGCGTATTGACCAGGTACAACTCCTGATTGGATTTACCCAGCTTCAGGACGATCTGATCAACGAACAGAGGGCAGGACAAGCGCAGGGTTTCACTTCCCGCCAGCAAATTGATGTGTTCAATGCCCTAACTACCCTCTTCAATGAACACGCGGCCGAGACGACCAAACAGTTGTTCGCCGGTATTGATTGGGAGTTAGGCGTTGTTGGCTGGGAAGGGAAACCCGACGTGCGTTACGCAATGGAGCAAAAAATCGGTCGTTTGTTAAAGGATAAGATACCCGTATTTAGCGACCGTCAGAAGAAGGCGAAAGAATTAATAGAGTTGCTCAAAAAAGATAAGAATGCCTAACGTATCTTACGGCGAACGGACTATCTGCTATATATTGCAGGACTGCCCAGAAAGCAAGGCCCACTATATTAGTGTGTCGCGAGATGAGGGCGTTGTGCTAAAAGGCCCCCGATTGTCATCGGCTCAAGCTGACATCTTGGTATTAAAGAAAGCCCGTTGGATTCTGGATAAGATGGAGCTTGTACGAGCCAAAGACTCAGAAGTTATAGTAACCGGCTCTCGTATAGCCTATCTCGGCAAACATTATTACACCGAAGTTGTAGTTGACCCTACGTTGACTAAGGCGCAGGTTGATTTCAACCACTCCCGTTTTCGCATTCAGGTTAATTCCGAGGCCGATAAACAGGCCGCAATACGGGAAGCGTTAGATGCGTTCTTTCGAGTAAAGGCCCATGAAAAGCTTACGGCTCGCGTCAAGCAGTGGGCAGCAAAAACGGGGCTGTCCAATCAGGACCTCAAGTTTCGTCAGATGGCCAAACGGTGGGGAAGTTGTACAGATGGTGACGTCATAATCCTCAACCCCGAAGTCGTTAAACTCCCCTACACCCTCATCGACTACGTAATTGTGCACGAGCTGTGCCATATCAAAGAGAAAAGCCACTCCAAGGCGTTCTGGGCTGAGCTTTCCCGGCACCTCCAAGACTGGAAGGAGCTAGATGCCCGAATAAGCCGATATAAGCTGTAAATAGGAACTCCGTACTACTACTATCAATTCGTTGCAATCTTATAAGTACGTGTTACAACCCACAATAAGACCCCCAGTCATAGTCGGACGTTAGTATATGACCATCCTTGATTGCACTTCGTCGCATGATACCTTCATAGTGATAGCTTGCTTTTCAAGCACTTTCATTGGAGCTTGATTACATAAAACGGGATGTCAAAAGCCGGGGTAGCTTGAACGTAGCAAACGCGTATTAAGTAATGGCTTTTGAGGAGACTGTATTTTTGTTCTACCCCAGTATGTTTGGCCTAATCAATACTGGACTTCAGCCAAACGTCGCTCAATGTCATTATGGAGTAAAAAACTGATAATGTCGACTATATATTCAAAATCTGGCCTACAAGCCAGTTATTATAATTATTGATACGTGAATAGGTACGTAATACCTGTATCTTGTGGTCACGATGACAAACTACAAACAGACTGAATATGAAGTCCTGCGCCGACGATGTGCTGCCCTCCATCAACAGGGCTGGAAACAGG
>NZ_BAAGZD010000021.1:0-2246 GCF_054778895.1 Spirosoma fluminis | reverse complement strand
ACCCGCTTCAGCCGCTCGGGCGAGAGCGGGGGCTCACCCTCCTTCGCCATCGACCCCCTCACCGGAACCCTCTGCTGGGACGCCCCCGGTGAGGAAGGCCAGTTCAACTTCGCCTTCATCATCGAGGAGTGGCGAAACGGCGTCTTGATCGGCGAGATCACCCGCGACATGCAGATCATCGTCGTTGACCAGCCCAACCGACGGCCCCTCATCCAGCCCATTCCCGACCTCTGTGTCACCGCCGGTACCCTGATCAACCAGCCCGTCACCGCTTCTGACCCCGACGGCCAGCGGGTGATCATCACCGGCTTTGGGGGCGTCTTCAACCTGGGACAGGACCGCCAGCCCCTGCCCCCGGGCGAACTGATTCAGCCCGCTTACGCCACTCTGACCAACAACGGGGTGGCCCTGGCCCAGCCCGCTACGGTCAACTTCAGCTGGCAGACCAACTGCAACCAGCTCCGGGAAGCCCCCTACGATGTCATCTTCAAGGTCAACGATGTGCCCCCCCGGGGGGTGGCCTCGCTGGTCTCCTTCCAGACCTTCCGCATCCGGCTGGTAGGACCAGCGGTCCAGAACCTCACCGCCCGACCCACCGCCACCGCCAACGGACGGGCCATCCAGCTCAGCTGGACCCCCTACTCCTGCGGAGCCGCCGGCACCCGACTCACCATCTACCGCCGGGAGGGCTGTGAGAACATCGAGATCGGACCCTGCCAGACCGGCCTGCCCGCCGGCTCGGGCTACGTCAGGGTGGGCGAGGTCGAGCAGGGCATCACCACCTTCACTGACACCACCGCCCTGCGACGCGGAGCCGCCTACTCCTACCGCATCATCGCCCAGTACCCCGACCGCAACGGCGGCTTCAACGGGGGCGTCAGCATCGTCTCGGCCCAGGCCTGCCTGGAGCTGCCCCTGCTGGCCCCCGTCATCACCCAGGTGACGGTCGACTCCACCGCCGACACCCGCGGCCAGATCACCGTCCGCTGGAGCCGACCCATCGGGCTCAACCCCGGCGACCTGGGCGGCCCCTACCAGTACCGCCTGCAGCGGGCCGAAGGGCTCACCGGCACCAACTTCTCTACCATCGCCACCCTCAACACCAGCCTGCAGCCGGGCGTAGCTGACACGGTCTTTGTGGACAAGGGGTTGAACACGGCAGCCACGGCCTACACCTACCGGCTGGAGTTCTTCTACACCCAGGCCAGCACCGGCCAGCTCACCCGGCTCGACGTGACCGAAGCGGCCTCCTCGGTGCGGCTGGCTGCCACGCCCGCCAACCGCCGGATCAGTCTGAGCTGGCAGGCCAGCACGCCCTGGTCCAACGACAACCAGCTCCATGATGTCTACCGCTCTCGTTCAGGGCCCCAGGGTCCCTTCAACCTCATCGCCCAGGTGCCCGTCCAGGGGCCAGCCTCCTTTACCTTTGTCGACACGGGTGAAGACCGGGTGCTGGTCGATGGCAACACCTCGGGGGTGCTCTCGGCCGACTCCAGCTACTGCTACCGGGTGCTGACAAGAGGACGTTACAGTGATGCCAGGCTGGCTGGCCTGGGTGTCTTGATCAACTATAGCCAGATCCTCTGCGCCAGTCCCACCGACACCACCCGGCCCTGCCCCCCCACCCTGGGGCTGGACTCCTTGAACTGCGCTTCGCTGAGCAGTGAGAGCTTCTGTGAGCAGAGCTCCTTCACCAACCAGCTGCGCTGGCAGGGGAACAGCGGGGCGGGCTGTGATGCCACTGTGGTGGGCTACAAGCTCTACTACGGCCGCTACCAGCAGGACAGCCCAGCGGTGCTGACTCAGGTTCCTGCCCCCACCACCAGCTTTGCTCATACCAATCTGACGAGCGTGGCGGGCTGCTACTACGTGACGGCCGTCAACAGCCGGGGGCTGGAGAGTGCGCCTTCCAACCGGGTCTGCAACGAGGCCTGCCCCGAGCTGGTGCTGCCCAACGTGTTCACCCCCAACGGGGATGGCAAGAACGATGTGTTTGCCCCTCTGCGGTGTGCTCGGTTTGTCGAGCAGGTGGGTCTGGTGGTCTACAACCGGTGGGGAGCCAAGGTCTACGAGGGCAGCAGTGCCAGCTTGAGCTGGGATGGTCGCAGCAGTGATGGGGCGGAGCTGCCCAGCGGGTTGTACTACTACCAGGTGAGTGTGCGCTACGGGGTGCTGGACCGCACGGCGCCCCCGCAGGTGCTGAAGGGCTGGGTGCAGCTGCTTAGAGAAAACGTATCCCTTAAATA
>NZ_BAAGZD010000020.1:0-2295 GCF_054778895.1 Spirosoma fluminis | reverse complement strand
TGGCGTGTGGAGTCCCTCCGCTGAAAAACGACCATCAGCGGGCTCCGCGCGGAGACGTCTCCGGGTGGAGTGAATCCGCCACCCGTCGAAACACCCGGTTCCTCTACTCCATCCAGGAGCATGAGCTTACCGGGTACGGCATTGCCGTCACCCTAACCCTCCGTGAATGTCCCCCCTCTGCCGAGGTTTGGGGAAAGCTTCGCCGTGCCTGGCTCAAACGCATGGAGCGCCTGGGTTTGGTCCGGCTTCATTGGGTGACCGAATGGCAGCGTAGAGGTGTGCCGCACCTCCACGGCGCTATGTGGTTCTCCGATGACGTCGTAGCCACCCACGGACCCTCCCGGCTCGCCCTGATTGCCCAGCAGGCATGGGTGGACATTGCCGAGCCGTATGGTGCCGCCCTGCGTGGTCAGCATGCGCGTCCGATAGACGGCCCCGTCGGGTGGTTCCAGTACCTCTCCAAGCACGCCGCGAGGGGCCTCCGGCATTACCAGCGCAGCAGCGAGAATTTGCCACCTGAGTGGAAGACCAAGACGGGCCGGATGTGGGGCCATACCGGTGACTGGCCGGTGCGTGAGGCCATCAGGATTGAGCTGCAAGGCAGCCAGGGTGATGGGGGTTACTTCGCGTGGAGGCGTCTTGTCCGCTCGTGGCGACTCGCCGACGCAAGGGCCGCCGGTGAAGCCCTCCGCGTGCGTCAGGCCAAGCGGCTGCTCCGCTGCAACGAAGAGCCCAGATCGCGGGTTCGCGGACTTACCGAGTGGATTCCAGAACATGTCCAGGAGGCCATGCTGGCCAACCTCGCAAACAGGGGATACAGCGTGACCTGCTAGTCGATAACCACATTTCCGCCGACGTGGCGGGAAAGCGCCGGTCTTCAGGGATCCGACCCCCTGCCGACCGGCTGACCACCGTAGATCCAATGGAGATCAGCAATGGCTACTGCAAATCGTACTATTCCCCTCAGCTGGACCGACAACCTGCTTTCGATCCAGGGGCAAATCGAGGCCTATCACGCCCTGGTAGAGGCCGCTTTGGCTTCTCTGGCTGCGAATGGCCAGGGAAACGCCGAACACCTCGCCCGGGGCCTGAACTTGGTATTCGAACCCCTGCAAGACGACCTGGAAGAGCTCCTGAACGGTGTTGCTGCCCTCTCCCAGCCCCGCAACCAATCAAGCAACCATGAGGCCCGTGGAGGCCTGTAGTCATGTCCGATACCGATCTGCTCCTGGAAGAGCTGAACACCACCGAGCCATGCACCCAATGCGGCCGCCCGATGGAAGTCCACCGTATCCCCTGGGGAGAGCCCGTTTTCCTGCTCCGCACGGGCTTCTGTCAGCCCTGTCAGAGGCCCCTTCTGGGGATTGAGGGGGTCGAGCGTGATGCCCGATCGTGTGCTCTCGAATTGGCCGAGTTCTTCCAGGGCGTAGCCGGTAGCCGGTAGTTCTTTCGAAACACTCAAGCCCCGGTATCGCTGGGGCTTTTTTGTGCCTGGACGGAGCCCTCTAACCACCCTGCCCTGGTATGCTGGATTCCTGCCCATGAGTGGCAGTGCTGCACGTGAGCTGCAGCCAGGCTTTAGCCCTCACTGTCAGGTTGTGCCCCCACTACTCCGCACAACCTCGACCTGGCCCATCGGGCCAATAGGCGCCTGCAGAGGGACGTTGTGTCCCCTTCGATTTGTCAGCGCCGGTACCCGCGAAGCGGCCCCATCTAGAGGCATCTTCCGCGGCCCCGGCGGACCCTTCGACGCGCTAGCGCTTATTCCGCGAAACTCGAACCTATCGCCCCTCGGGGTCTAGTCGCGCCTTGATCACGCTCTTTGGCGGTGTGTCGAGGTGTATCGCACTCTCCGAGTGGGATACACCCGCCACACCATCCCTAGCAGCCTGTTCCAGGCCGGCCGACTCCAGGCCGTACGGCCGTCTTTTGCTAAGAACTGCTAACCCGCCGAGGGCTTCGCCAGGCCCGTCGGAAGTGCTTCGGAAAGCCGCTCCGGAGTGCCCGCCTTGATTAGTAGTTACATATCTGCCCGTTCGCCTTTACCCGAGGTGCGCCAGGGCGTATCGTCAGGCAAAGAAAAACCCCGACGGTGCGCCAACACCCCGGGGTCATGACCGACAACAGGAAAGCGCCCTGTGCCAGTGATCTCAGTATATCGCCATGGGATGGCGTGTGGAGTCCCTCCGCTGAAAAACGACCATCAGCGGGCTCCGCGCGGAGACGTCTCCGGGTGGAGTGAATCCGCCACCCGTCGAAACACCCGGTTCCTCTACTCCATCCAGGAGCATGAGC
>NZ_BAAGZD010000019.1:10486-331780 GCF_054778895.1 Spirosoma fluminis | reverse complement strand
AATGGCGGTGGTCAACAAACTGCTTCGCCAGGCGTATGCAGTGGTTAAATTCAACGAAGACTATGATCCGAATTATCAGCCCGTTATACGCTCTTTAACTTGACTTTTAACACAGTTCATGTTAAGCAAAGAAAAAATACTACTCGATATTCAAGCCTACAAAGCGACCATAGACGAGGTCAATACTGTGTTTCTACAATACTGTAATGGCTGGAATCTAGATCGTTTACCAAAGCATGGAGAGCTTGGAACTATAAAGTATGAATTTCATGGTATCGGTTGTAGAACTGAGAAATTGGGCCAAGCCGTTGATTTTGATTACAGCTTAGATGAAAGCTTCGAACCTGTAACAGCCGCTAACATACATCTGATGGTTAGCGAGTTTGATATTCATCGATTCTTCAATTTTGTTAAGTCAAGCCCCGATCACGTTAATCTGCACGAATTAAAGATTAACGAGTTGAAGCCGCTTTTTGACGAGCTGGTCATAGAAGGCAAACTAGAAAAGAATGGCTCGTGGCACTTCGTATTTCCATCCTATACTGCTGTATAATCTATTGTATGCTTAATCAACTAAGCCCTTAATAATTAGATTGCATATTTTAAGCAGAAGTAAGGGATATGTTCATGCGCTAGGAAATAGCGTCTATCGCTAATCAACTAGTCGTACCGTCTAAATTCTGGTGCACTATTCCTTTTTGCCAAGGCCCGAACCGTCATCGACTATTTTACTCAGCGCCGAAACGCCGTTCTCATCGAAAGCCTCAATCGCGAAATAGTACGGTACGTCGACGTTTAAGGCGCGTAGCTCGAACTTCTTGTTGAGGCCCACACTTGAGTCATCGTGCCAGAACTGATACGTCTGATAGAGTTTGTCGGGCGCTATACCCCAGCGGATGTTGTAGCCTACAGCGCCCGGTACTTTCGACCAGCTTATATCCGCATTCCGCTGATCTTTCTGGCGTTTGACCGTCAAGGTTGCGGGCGTAGCGGGGGCTTTTCCGGAGCCGTTGCCAAATACGCGGAAGGCGTTGATAGCCAGGGTTGGCCCGGCCACGTACACATGCTCATAGCGGACGTAACGCGCGCGGGTGGGTTTGTTTAATTCAACATACGCACAGGCCCGGTCGCGCTTGGGTTCTTTTGTCAAGTCGGCGACTACGTCCCACTTTTTGTTGTCGATCGAGGTCAGGATCTTGAACTGGGTATACACCGTCGAGTCCGAATCGAAAAGGGTTTGCTTGTAATCGATATAGTTGACCTGCACGGCTCTGACATCGCGTTCTGCGCCCAGATCTATGGTTAAGGTTTCGCCGGGTTTGTTACGTCCGGCTACCCAGAACGTGCGCGGATTTTCGTCGGCTACCCGATCGGCAGTGAGCGTATCGGTCGGGGCGGCTGCCATCGTCGACGAGGCCGTTACCGGCTTGCGGTAGGAGAGAAGCATCCAGCCCGTAAACAGCGCATCCGTATTCAACCCCGACGAGGTGTTGATCTGTTTAGTAGACAGGTAGTGCGGAAAATCGCCGAAGCGCGTGTTGGCAAACATCTGGTCATCCTTGTCGAAACCGGCCGGGTTCATCACAATCCGACGCTCCATCCCCCAGTTGTAGCCAATCCAGGTAGTGCCGGTGTTCCAGTAGTTGCCAAAATTATCCTGGAACGTATTGCCGTGGCCACAGCCCGTCGCAAATCCACCCGGCTTGTAGGCCACCGGGTTATAAGGCGCGTATTCAAACGGTCCCAGTGGGTCTTTCCCGACGTAGGTACCGTTGCCGTACACATTGTATTCGGTACCGGGAGCGCCGTATTGCAGGTAGTATTTGCCATTGTGCTTGGTCATCCAGGCCCCTTCCGTAAACGGTTTGAACGGGTCGGAGTGGTTCGGCCCGAAGCGCTCCCAGCCGTGTTTATAGGGATCGAGCCAGAACATCGCTTTGTAGGCCTGCGCGGGGTTGTTACCGGCGTAGGTCAGATTACGGCTTTTGTCTAGCTCGGCTCCGAAAATCGGGTATACGTTCGACGAGCCCCAGTACATATACCATTTGTCGGTATCGTCGTCGTGAAAGAGAGCCGGGTCCCAGGGGCCAATGTCTTTGGGGAGCCGCGGGAGCCAGCGGTTATAGAATTTCAGCTTTCCCTTCTCAGGCTCGGTCGAGATAAAAATCGGCCGCTGCTCGAAGGTAGACTGGAACAGATACAACGTATCGCGAACCGACAAAGCCGCCGGGGCACACATGTCTTCCATGGGCCATTTATCCGGCACGATGTATTTCCAGTTCACCAGATCCTTGGAATGCCACCAGCCCCCCTGAATCGTGACGAATAAGTAATACTCGTTTTTGTGGTTTATAATGACCGGATCAGCCCCGGATCGGTATGATATTTTCTCGTTTAACTGCTCAAAATTGTACCGATAGCTGATGTCCATCGGGTTACAATACGTTCGCTGCTGGGGTTGCGCGTGGAGTCCCAGGCTGCTTAAGAGTGTGAAGTAGAAAAACCAGGCGATGCGTTTCATACCCTTATAAGCCGCCAGACTACTAGTCTTACTATTCCACCTGTATGCCTTCGTCGGCGAGGTACTGGCCGATGTTGAAGGTTTGTCCGTTAAGTAATTCCAGATCGCGGTGCCACCGGGTCGCCGGAGCGATTCATGCTGAGCCAGGCGTCGGCGTTACGTTCGGCTACCATCATTTGCTGAGAGCTTGTAAAAACCCAGATCACTTTGTCCGAGCCGAAATCCAGCAGTTTCTTCGTTTTGCGGTTAACGTAGTTGAATCCGCTACTTTGGAGATATCGGCTTTGACATCAATCTCAACCGCTATGATTGCCGGTACGCCGGTGTATCTGGTATTGATCTTATCCGGTGTTAGCACTGATTTGTCATAGATAGCGACATCGTGCGATCGGTTATTGCGATGGTCAATGTGAACACCCGCTTCGCTGGAAGCAAACCAATAGTTCTTTTCGTCCAACTGACGAATCATGATGCACATAAAGTACGAAACAAGTACCCACTGTAATGTGCTGGAACCCATAACTTCTTCCGGTGTTTTTTTGCCCGCTAATACGTCCTCATAGCTACGATAGTAGAGCGGTCGGCCGTCGAGTACCTCATACACCAGAGATTCCAGGCGACGGACTGCGACTTGGCTTTCGACCGGGCCGCTGACCGACGTTTAGGAGAGGGTTGTTGGATGGTTGATTGCATAAACGGAGATTTTAAGCAAGATACAGCAAATAGGTAGCGCATACACAGGCCACTTTGGGCTGTTCATCCCAGAAACTGCTGCCCAGCAGGGTTGTCTAAACGTACCGTTTGAAAAGGCCGGATGCCGACAACCGACGCTATAGAATTGCAACAGTACAGCCACCCAATTTTAGACGCTGACTGACGATAACGTAGCGGCTAATTCTTCTTCCATCAATTCCCTGTGTATGCCGACACCGGCCATACTGCCGTTTGTGACCGCAACCGAAACCTGCCGCATAAAGGTGGAGTTGTCGCCAGCCACATACAGCCCCGGAATATTGGTCTGCCCCAACGGAGTTGCCTTAATCAGACCCATGTCAGTTAATTCCGCGCCTAGCTGTTCGGCTAAGTTGGCATGCTGGCGAAACGGAACCCGGCTAAAAATAGCGGTTAGTTCGTGCTGCGAACCGTCCTGAAACTGAAGCGCCCGCAGGTTACCATCCTCGTGGTCAATCCTACGGATTTCATGGTCAACAATTGGAATACCGAGTTGAGCAATGACTTGTCGCTGTTCATCGGTCAACGTAGCCGGGCCGTTTGTGAACAGAGTAAGGTCTTTGCTCCAGTGCTGAATAAGCCGCACCAATTCATACGCCGTTTCGCCGTTGGCCAGAATCCCCAGCGGCTGACCGTGCACCTCGTAGCCGTGGCAAAACGGGCAGTGAAGCACTGTGCGACCCCAACAGGCCGCAAAACCATTAATGTCGGGCATAAGGTCGTCAACCCCGGTTGCCAGCATCAGTTTGCGCGAGGTGAACTGCTGACCGGTGGCCGATTCAGCAACAAAACCAGTCGAGGTCGTTTGTGCCCGGACGACCAGGTCGCTCAATAACTTAACGGTGGGATAAGCCAGCACCTGCTCTTTGGCAATGGCCGCGATGTGGGCGGGCGTTTCGCCGTCGCGCGTCAGGAAACTGTGCGAATGGGGTGTTTGTCGGTTGCAGGGTTTTCCGCTGTCAATAACGAGTACATTCCGGAGTGACCGACCCAGGAGCATGGCGGCACTCAGGCCAGCATAGCTACCACCCACAATAATTACATCATAGTTATCCATAGTATTCATTGGTACATCTGTTTTCTGATTACAAACCTATACGTATTTCACCACAAATGCAACATTGTTGCATTTGTGGTTTGGTTCTTATTTTAACAAAACCGGATAGAGCGAGTTGGTCAGTCAATTGATTACTAAAACGCAGAAGGAATGCAGACTCAACGCAAAGACATGGAAGGAAAAGTGGCGCTTGTCACGGGTGCCGGTTCAGGTATTGGCAAAGCTGCGGCTTTATTGCTGGCTAAAGAGGGGGCAAAAGTGGTGGCCGTCAGCCGGACCGCCGAGGAGATTAATCAGACCATCGACGAAATTAAACAGGCCGGTGGCGATGGCATCGCTATCCCGGCGGATACGTCCGTTCCGGAAGAGATACAAAAAGTCTATGCCGAAGCCGAGCGGCAATACGGTCGGTTAGACGTTGTTTTTGCGAATGCCGGTATTAATGGCGTTTGGGCACCGATCGAGGAACTGGAGCCGGACGAATGGAACAAAACGATCAACATCAACCTAACCGGTACGTTCCTCACCGTCAAGTACGCCATACCTATGCTCAAGCAGCAAGGTGGATCAATTATCGTTACGGCCTCGGTTAACGGAACCCGAATCTTCAGCAATACCGGAGCTACGGCGTATTCGTCGACCAAAGCGGCTCAGGTGGCTTTCACCAAAATGGCAGCCCTGGAACTGGCCAAGCACCGCATTCGCGTCAACGTAATCTGTCCCGGAGCCATTGAAACGAACATTGAAGAAAGTACCGAAAAACGCGATATTGAGCAGGCGAAAGAACCCGTCGAGTTTCCGGAAGGAAAAATTCCGCTCACCGACGGCAAACCCGGCTCAAGCGAACAGGTGGCGGATCTGGTGTTGTTTTTAGCGTCTGACAAATCCAGCCACATTACCGGAACGCCAATCTGGATCGACGGAGCCGAGTCGTTGATAATGGGATAAAATTGGTGTTATTTTTACGGGACCGGTAAGGCTGAGCGTTCTCTTCTCCAGACTTACCGGTTTTCCTATGATTGCTGAAACCCCCGAACCCCCTTATTACGCCGTTATTTTTACCTCAGTTCGTACGAGTGCCGACGAGGGCTACGGCGACACGGCCGTCCGGATGGTTGAACTAGCCCAAGAGCAACCGGGCTTTCTGGGCGTCGAGTCGGCTCGTAACGAGCTGGGCATTACGGTCTCATACTGGGACAGCCTGGAAGCCATCCGGACGTGGAAGCGACACGCTGAGCATCAACTGGCACAGGAGCGAGGCCGGAAGATGTGGTACGAAGCTTACAAGACGCGTATTTGCAAAGTTGAGCGCGACTACGGGTTTGAGGTGCTTTGAGAAATAAGAGCCTGTTTAATCTTTTGTTTTGGGCCTGATTTTGTCATTCCGACGCTAAAGTCTTTTGATAAACAGAAGTTCATACTGCTTCCAATAAGCTCTGCTCAAGTCAGCAGGTTTCAGTCTCACAGTCTTTTTCGGCGGCTGCTTCCGTTTCGAGCGTAGCGTGCCCAATGCCCAGATGAACCAGCCGATGGCGAACGTCGGCCTTGAGGGCTGTTTTGGCGGTGTCAGACAAACCCGGCTGAAGTACCAGGTGGGCTGTCAGGGCATTTTCGGTCGTGCTCATCGCCCATAGGTGCACATGATGCACATCGCGAACGCCCGTTACGGCGCGCAGGTCTCTCAGTACCGCTTCCAGATCAATGCCGCTGGGAACACCATCGAGCGAAAGCCGGACACTGTCACTTAACAGTCGCCAGGTAGAACCCAAAATAACGGCGGCAACGACAAGACCGATGATGGGATCAAGCCAGACCCAGTCTGTATAGGCGATAACAATTCCGGCTACTACTACGCCAAGCGACACCAAAGCGTCGGCCATAAGGTGTATATAGGCCCCCTTGATATTCAGATCATGGTCTTTATCCCGAAAAAACAGTAGGGCCGACACGGTATTAATCACAAAGCCTATACCGGCCACCCACGCTACCGGACCACCCGGAACGGGTTCGGGATGACGAAAGCGCTGAATACTTTCCCAGATGATGGCCCCAATGGTAATCAGCAGAATAACGGCGTTCGTGAGCGAAGCCAGTACCGTACTTTTCCGGTACCCATACGTGAAATTGGTGGTGTTACGTATCCGCGCCATGCGAAATGCCAGCAACGAAAGCAGCAGCCCCGCTACGTCGCTGAGGTTGTGCCCCGCGTCGGCGACCAGAGCCAGCGAGTTGTAATAAAACCCGAGGATAAACTCCACCGCTACGTAGGCGGTATTCAGTACCACGCCGATAATCAGCGCCCGATTGACGTTGGTTAACGTAGTAGGGCCGTGATGATGGTGGTCGTGTCCGTGCGTATGGTCATGCGCCATATGTAAAAAAATCTAGTTGATACCATCATCCGAAGACGGGTTAATCGTTCTGCAAAATTAATCGGGTCGCTAGATCGCATCAACAATTCAACGCGAACCACTAACCGGTTAACAATAAAGCAATTCGGCGGAGCTGATGTTTGTTGCCAAACTTAATCCATCAAATCAGCGCTTAGCGGGGAGTTGGCAAAAAAACGGGTACGTGAAGTTAGCAGGAAAGAATGTGCGGCTTTTAAGGTATTTTTGTGGCTTGCTGAGTAAGGCAATAAGCTGGAACGCAGACGATTAAAGCAAGTCGCTTTGGTTGGTTCCTTACCATGAGTGCTGAAAAATGAAGAACAGCCTATCAAAAACGCTGATAACTTAGTTATTGACCGTAGAAAGCCCATCACCGTCCTGGCGAAATGGTTTGCCAAAGACTTTACTCACCATACGTACTATGAATTTCAGTGGACCGTACGACAAGCAAATTGCGGATCAATATCAAACGGCACGGATTACCCCCCTGTGGAGCGGTTGGGAGTTTGGCCACGCGTCTATTCTGGGTAGTGCTGGCCTGACGGGCTGGGCCGCCCTGGCAAAAACCCAGGAGTGGCTGTTGCCAGTTTCACTGCGCGATGAATTAAAGTCAGGCCAGTGGGCCGTGGTGGTAACCGGTACCGACCAGACAATCCAGTACGTAAACAACCGCTTCGAACAAATGACGGGGTATAATAGAGACGAAGCCGTTGGTCGTCGGCCCGATTTTTTGCAGGGAGCCGATACCTGCCAGCTAACCCGGCAACGTATCAAAGAGGCACTTCAACACCAGAAGCTAGTATCGGAGCGGCTGCTGAATTACCGGAAAGATCAACGGACGTACTGGTGTCAGGTAACGATCTGGCCCGTTATGAATCGCCAGAAACAGGTGGTTAACTTCGTTGCGCTTGAACAGGAAATAGAACCGCATGGACTTCGCTGAGGCAACCGAAGCCGATGTGATTGCCTGTCCACGGTGCCAGCGAACGTTTGCCTGCCGCGCTGGCACCATTGGCGCCTGCCAATGCCAGGCGGTCGAGCTGACCGCAACGCAGCGGCATCATATCAGTACGTTATACACGGGCTGTCTCTGCGCGGACTGCCTCGTCGCAGTACGTAGCGAACACGAACGAGTGGAGCGTTAGACAGAATGTCTCTCGATTTTTATCCAGTCAAATAAAAATTGAGCGGTCAACGCATCTGGTACGTGTTCGGGCTTTACCTTTGCGGCTGATAATGAAAAACGTACTTGTTTTCCTGCTGCTTTTTGCAACACTGCTGCCGACCGTCAGCCCGTGGGGAACGATCGCGTATTATCAGGTTAACAAAGCGTATATCGCCCGTGTCCTTTGCGAAAACCGCAGTAAGCCCGAACTCCACTGCGATGGAAAGTGCTACCTGGCCAAGAAGCTCAAAACGCAACAGGATAAGCAGGACAAAGAAACCACCGAGCGCGTACAGAACACGCCCACGGTGCAGTTGTTCTGCGACGAATATGCCTCGTACACCTTTCCGATAATCCGGTACGCGCAACGGTCGACTCGTTTATTTACGTACCTCCTCGCTACGTATTCCGCGCCACATTCTTCTCTTTTTCATCCGCCAGGTTTCGCTGCCTGAACGTGGCCTAAGCGTCACATAGGCGTATCCTTTTCATCGGCGTTCGTCGACTGAATTATTCGTATTCCTTATCGAACGTAGTGTCTTGTGTCCATCAAGGGGCACTGGGAATGCTGTTGGCTCTTTTGGCTAATACGTGCTTTGGCACGCGCTGAACAGCAGAGCAGTTGGCTGTGATTTATCCAACGCTATTGCTGGACGGGGCCTGCTATGCGCTGCTTCATCTATTGATCTCCAGTTTTTTACTCATTCATTTCTTATGATTCTCAAATCGTTTCTGCGACTCCTATTAATGGCTTTGGTAACCAGCATAACTATGGTTGCCTGTAAAAAAGACGAAGCGGGTGCTATTGACCCGGCCGCTAAAAATACCTTGTCGATTGAGTTCGATAATCGCGTGGGCGACCAGAAGCTAGCGCTGGGCAATCCGGCGTATAAAACCGCAGCGGGAGAGCCATTTGCGGTTACGGCGTTTAACTACTTCGTGAGCAACATTGCGCTCAAAAAAGAGGACGGGACCACCGTAACGTTTCCCGATCAGTACTTTCTGGTGCGTCAGGCCGACGCTAAAACCCAGTTGATCACGCTGAAAGACGTACCCGCCGGTAACTACGGTGAACTGTCGTTTCTTATCGGGGTCGACAGTTTGAAAAGCGTTGGTGGAGCCGGTGAGCGAACGGGGGCGTTAGACCCGACCAGCTACGGCGACGATGGGATGTACTGGTCGTGGAACTCAGGGTATATCTTCATGAAACTGGAAGGGACATCATCAGCGGTGCCCACTACCGCCAACCCGGATCATAAGTTCGCGATTCATGTCGGCGGCTACGGCGGGGGCTGGAACGGGGGCGCTAAAACCGTCAATAATTTACGGCGGATCACCTTGCCCATGGCGACTAAAGCTACGGTACGCGGTGACATCGCTCCCGAAGTTCACCTGTTTGTCGACGCCCTGAAAGTTCTTGACGGGTCCACCAAAATTACGCTGGCCACTACCAGCAGCATACACAGTCCAGCCGTGGCAACCCCCATTGCCGACAATTACAAGACCATGTTTGAGGTTGATCACGTGCACAATGAAAAGCAGTAACCGAACTTATCCGGCTCTACGGAGCCGGATAACGTATCGTTTAGCGGGTGCGTTGGTGGGCCTATGCATTTGGCTCAGTGGCTGTCAGACTACCGAACCAGCTGCTGAGCCGACTGCACTGTTTCAGGCCCCCACAAACTTCCCTCAGCCGGTTTATGCGCTGGCGCAGAACCAGCCTACGGCGGCTGGTGTGCAACTGGGCCGGGCTTTGTTCTACGATGGTGCGCTTTCGCGGGATGGGTCCATTTCGTGCGCCGAGTGTCATAACCAGGCCTATGCCTTCACGCACCACCAGCACGATGTGAGTCATGGGATTGACAACCGGGTCGGTACGCGCAACTCGATGCCGATTCAGAATCTAGCCTGGGCCAGTAGTTTTTTCTGGGATGGGGGCGTGCAGCATCTTGATCTGGCACCCATCGCTCCCATTGAAAACCCGGATGAGATGGACGAAAAATCAGGCAATGTGATCCAGAAGCTACGGTCCACCACCAAATATCCGGCTCTGTTCAAGGCCGCTTTTGGTACGGACGAAATCAACGGATCGCGCTTCTTGCAGGCGCTGACGCAGTTCATGCTGACGATGGTGTCGGGAAATTCGCGCTACGACAAATGGGTTCGTCACGAACCGGGAGGTACACTCACCGCCGACGAACAAGCCGGGCTGAACGCGTTTCGGGCCAAGTGTAGTAGTTGCCATGCCGGGGAGTTATTCACCGACAACAGCTTCCGCAACAATGGCCTGTTCATTCAGGGCAGCAAAGACGTCGGTCGGGCGCACGTAACGGAGCGGGCCGAAGATCGGTACCGGTTCAAGGTGCCGAGTTTGCGAAACATCGAGAAAACGCTGCCTTACATGCACGATGGCCGGTTTTATTCGCTCGAGGCCGTACTGAACCATTACGCCGAAAACGTGCAGCCGACCGAAAATCTCGACCCATTGCTCAGGCAGAACGATACGCCGGGTATTCTTATGTCCAGCGAAGAAAAGCGTCAGATTATCGCTTTCCTGAAAACATTGACCGACGACCAATTTTTGCGAGACCCTCGTTTCGCTGAACCACAGAACTAATCATCGTTAGTATGAAAAAAGTTGTCTTCTTTAGCCTATTCAGTTTAATCACCCTGTCTACCTTCGCCTGCGATCTTTGCGGGTGCAGCAACGGCGGTTCGTTTTTTGGCATACTGCCCCAGGGTCACCGGGGGTTCCTGGGCGTGCGATACCGGTATAATTCATACAACTCCCACCTGAATAGTTTGAATCTCAGCAGTCGGGAGCAGTTTCGGACGGCCGAATTGTGGGGACGGTTCTACCCCTTCAAACGCGTGCAGGTGCTGGCGTTTGTGCCGTATCAGTTCAGTCAGCAGACCATGCTAAAAACTGGAGCAGAAACACCCCTGCGCGGCCTGAGCGATATATCGGCCCTGGCTCATTACAACCTGATCAACACGTTTATAGACGACTCGACCGTGCACGCAGTAAATCACAATCTGCTGGTTGGTGGGGGCGTTAAGTTGCCGACGGGTCGGTTTCGCTACAATGAGAATAGTTTGCTGGACGTGGCCAATCCTAATTTTCAACTGGGTACGGGCAGTACCGACTGGATAGCCAACCTCATCTATACGGCCAGGTACAAGAACTGGGGCGTTAACACGGATGTATCCTACCGGGTAACCACCACTAACCCCAACGGGTATCGATTTGGCAATCGCGTGAACGCGTCCGCGTCGGTTTTTTATCTGTCGGGTCTGGGCGGTCGGGCCATCATGCCGAATGCCGGTTTGTTCGTAGAACAGGCGGGTCATGACACTCGCGATGGGGTGATGAACAAACAGACCGGTGGCTATGCAACCTATCTCAACCTCGGAACGGAGGTGTATCTGACCAAATTGTCGATGGGCGTCAGCTACCGACATCCGGTATCGCAACACCTGTCGGCAGGTGAACTTCAGGCTAACGATCAAATTACGACGCACATTACGTTCCTGTTCTGATAGGTCTGAACGGCTTTATCGACCTAGTAAGCAGGTGCCGATAACCTTTTCATAACCTAACCGTTTGTTGGACTGCCATCGCTCCACCTACGGTTAGGTTATTTTTTTAGCCGAGACCGACTAGTTGCGCCCACCAGAGGTGGTCAGAGCGAAACACAGTCAGTGACTTGTAAAACTTTATCCGTAAATAATTGTAATATTATAACTCGGTTACAGGGAAGTCTACAATCATGTTTGATTCAGGGAGCACCACTACGTTATCAGATGATGTCTTGTGGCAGGAGTTGTTGAGAAACAACAAACAGGCGCTTGGTTGGCTCGCCGAGCGTTACTACCGTTCGCTGTTTCATTACGGCAGCAAGCTTACGGCTAACCATGCACTAATCCAGGACTGTATACAGGATCTGTTTCTGACCATTTGGGAAAAGCGCCAGAAAATTCAGCGGCTCCAGTCAGTAAAGGCGTATTTGTTTGTGGCCCTCCGCAACAACGTCCTGCGTCAGGCCAAACAGGATAGCCACTGCGAAACCGTTGACCGGCTGGATTCCGTAACCGATTGGCTAGCGAACCCCGAATCCCTGTACGTGCAGCTTGAACAGGAGCAGGTAACGCACGCGACCCTGATTCAGGCCCTCGAACGACTCCCCAAACGACAGCGCGAAACCATCTACCTCAAGTACTACGAAAACCTCAGCTACGAGGAGATTGCCACGGCGATGGGCGTAAATCGGCAGGTGGTTGCCAATTACCTGCAGCATGCCCTTCACAGCCTGCGGGAGCACTGGCCGAACGTATCATACGTGCTGATTATGATCAGGTTCCTGGTTTAATTTTTATTTTTTAGAAAAATTTTCACAATTGGCGATTACTTTTTTAGTGATCGTTACTCTTCGTCTTGCAACGGGTACTCCGCCCTTTGGTCAGGATAGACGACGAGCTTTGACTACGCAGGAATTTATTGAGAATGAGTCGTTCCGACGGTGGGTATTTCTCAATACACCGAACGAAGCGACCCGCTGGGAAGCCTATCTGACGCAGCACCCAGACTATCGGGAAAATGCCGATCTGGCGCGCACGTTCCTGCTGACGGCTCAGGGAAAGCTTCCTGAGGTGACCGACCAACAGGTTAACGAGGCTGTTGGACAAATTTTGTCAGCTGCGCCATCGCATCGCCAAGGCCTGTTACGTCCGCTGTCAGGCTGGCCGATATCGTTGCGGATAGCGGCTTCCGTTGCTTTATTACTGACAATAAGCGGATTGGCCTGGCGTTTCTGGCAACAGAATCAGCGGCTGGTTTCAAGTAATAAGCCCTCGGCAACTTCTGCCTCTGTCGCCATGACCGAGTATGTAAACCGCCAGCAAGCTCCTCGTCTGGTCCGGTTGGCGGATGGAAGCCTGGTCGTTTTGCAACAGTACGCCCGCATTCGATTCCCGAGCCAGTTCAGCGGACCTAAACGCGATGTCAACCTAACAGGCAAGGCGTTCTTTGAAGTCGTCAGAAACCCAGCCAGACCGTTCCGGGTGTTCACCAGGGGAGTGACGACCGAAGTGTTAGGAACCAGCTTTCTGATCAATGCGCCCGAAGCAGGGGGAAACGTAAACGTAATGGTTAAGACGGGTAAAGTAGCGGTATCGACTAATCCCGGGTTTGTTCGAAAGGGGTCTGATAATCGGGCAACTGCGTCCAGTAAGTCGCAGCCGGCAGCCGTTGTCCTGCTACCGAACGAACAGGCTACTTTTTCGCAGAACGACGCCCGGCTGGTCAAGCGCGAGGTTAGCCCCGTGGAAGCGACCGGTCTGCCCGCTACTACGCAGGGCTTTGCCTTTCGGCGGACACCCCTGCCTGTTGTGCTCGACGCGCTGGCCAAAGCGTACGGCATACCAATTCAGTTTGATCGGGACGCCTTGGCTGGCTGTACGTTAACGGCCCGACTGGATGATCCTTCACTTTTTGCCCGGCTGGATGTTATTGCCGCCAGCACAGGGTCGAGTTATGAACTGCAAAACGGACAGCTGATTATTCACTCCTCGGGCTGTCGCTGACGAAAGAATTAATCCCAACCTACTCAACTATACAATGAAAAAAACGCTACTCCAAGGCCCCTGTTTGCGCTGGCTTATGCGACTGACTCTTATTCCATGCCTGCTCCTTATTGGTATGGCCAGTGCTTTGCTGGCCGGACCGGCGCGCAGCCAGAATCCCCTGAAACGTACTGTAAACTTATCGCTGACGAATCAGTCTGTTGAAACTATTCTTGAGCGGTTGAGTAAAATTGCCGACGTTCAGTTTGCCTACAGTTACGAGTTGATTAAAGCAGAACGAAAAACCAGTATAAACGCCAGACACGAGCGGCTCGAAAAAGTTCTGAACGACTTGCTCACTCCGCTGCAAATCGATTACGCTGTCAACGGTACCCGGCTGATCATTCTCAAGCCGAGAGCCGGGGAAGCCGCCGTACCGCCCACAACAGATCTTCGGGCCTCGCTTACCTACAGTACACCCGCTATAGTTGACAAAGTCGTTACGGGTACGGTTGTGGATGAAAAGAATCAGCCCATTCCCGGCGTAAACCTGGTTATTAAGGGAACCAACACGGGCACCAGCACCGACGCGCAGGGTACGTTTCGCCTTACGGTGGCCGATGATCAGGCGGTTATTCAGTTCTCATCAGTGGGCTACCTAGGCCAGGAGGTAACGGTGGGTAACCGAACCACTCTGACTGTTACGTTGCAGGAAGATAACAAGTCGTTATCGGAAGTGGTCGTGGTTGGGTACGGCACTCAGAAGAAATCAGATTTAACGGGGGCTGTTTCGACTATAACAGCCAAAGATATAGGCAGACTACCCGTAGCGGGTATTGATCAGGCGCTTCAGGGAAAATCGTCGGGTGTGCGGGTCACTCAATCGACGGGCGCGCCGGGTGAGGGCGTTACCGTACGGATTCGTGGGGTGGGAACAATTAACGACAACAGCCCCTTATTTATCATCGACGGCGTACCGACCAAAGATGCTTTCAGTGTACTGAACCCCGCCGACATCGAAAGCATGTCGGTACTGAAAGATGCGTCGTCGTCGGCTATTTATGGCGCGCGGGCGGCTAACGGCGTCATTGTCGTAACCACCAAACGGGGCAAAAGCGGGGCTCCCCGCGTCACGATCAATGCTTACTCGGGTTTTCAGCAGCACGGGCGGCTAATTCCGATGGCTAATTCGCAGGAGTATATCAGCATTTATAACGAAGCCGCCACGAACGACAACGCGTTTGTCACGAATCCCAGCCTCCAGCGCCAGCTGATTCCTTCCACGCTTCAGGTACCCGACACCGACTGGCAGGAAGCCATTTTCCGCACGGCACCCATTCAAAACTACCAGGTGTCCGTTAGTGGCGGAACCGATCGGTCGCACTACCTCCTGTCGGGCAATTACTTCGACCAGCAGGGTATTATTCTTAATTCGGGCTACAAGCGCTACGCCCTCCGCACGAGTATCGACACTCAGATTGGCGCTAA
Source organism: Spirosoma fluminis (assembly GCF_054778895.1). Lineage (NCBI taxonomy): Bacteria > Pseudomonadati > Bacteroidota > Cytophagia > Cytophagales > Cytophagaceae > Spirosoma > Spirosoma fluminis. The sequence goes on along the minus strand of NZ_BAAGZD010000019.1, from coordinate 316,865 downwards.
AGTGAAGCTAGGTACCAACCTCAACATCACCTACTCGCAGCGTAACATTGTGGGCAGTTCGGGAGATGGTTACGGGGGAAACGGCGGCAGTATTGTTCGCTATGCGTTGTTTCACACGCCCGCAACGCCAATCTATGACCCACAAACCGGCGACTTTGCCGATTTGCCCCAGTTCCCGGCATTCTTCGGCGACGGCTACAATCCGGTAGGACTGGCACTCAAGCAGGACAATAAAGAACAGCAGTACCGCATCTTTGGGGATGTATTCGGCGAATGGCAGGTGCTTAAAAACCTGCGCTTCCGCACGGCGGCCGGGCTCGACCTCAACATCATTAACCGCAAAACGTTCAACGAAAACTGGGGTACCAACAATCGGATTAATAGCCCGTCGACGCTGGTTAACCGCTTTAGTCCGGCCAGTACCGTTACGTGGAACAACACCCTTAATTATGACTTCTCGCTTGGCCCCGATCAGCAACTTACGGCCCTGGTCGGCACCGAGGCTATTCACAGCGTCAGCCGGGATGTGGGTGGCTCAGACCGAAACTTTATCGATCAGGTAGCCAACCTGCGCTATCTTGGACAGGGGGCGGATATTACCGGTCGGCAGTCGTTCGAAGGCGATTCGCGCTGGTCGTTGTTCTCGCTGTTCGGCCGGGTGAACTACGCCTACAAAGATCGCTATCTGGCTTCCTTCAACGTTCGGCGGGATGGCTCGTCGCGGTTTTCGCCCAACAACCGGTACGCGAATTTCTTTTCGGGATCAGTGGGCTGGAATATCGATCAGGAGGCTTTCTTTCAACCCCTGGCAAAGACCATATCGTTGCTGAAGCTGCGGGCCAGCGTGGGGCAGCTGGGCAACCAAGACATTGGCAATTACCCGTACGCATCGCTCATCGGCAGCGGCTATAACTACGTATTAGGAGCCAGTCCGCAGACTGTGGCCGGATACGCCGTGGTCAGCCGGGGTAACACCAACGTAAAATGGGAGTCGTCGACCCAAACCGACATTGGCCTGGAGGTTGGTGTTTTGCAGAACAAGATTCAGCTCACCGCCGACTACTTCATCAAGCAGACCTCCGATATTCTGGTGCCTATCCCAGTGCCTAAATCGGGGGGCAGCGCAGCCGCTCCGTACGTTAACGCGGGGAAGGTCGAGAACCGGGGCCTGGAACTGGACTTGATTTACCGGGATAAAAAAGGCGAATTCTCGTACGACATTACGGCGAATGCTTCGTTCATACGTAACAAAGTCTTATCACTCAGCGACGGTCGTCCGGTGCCGGGCGGGCGGATCGATAATGGTGTATTTGCTACGTTAACCGAGCCGGGGTATCCGATCGGCTCCTTTTATCTGTTGCAGCAAGACGGTATTTTTCAGAGCGCCGATCAGATTTTTACGAGCGCCTTCCAGGGGAACAACATCCGGCCGGGGGATGTCCGCTTTAAAGATATTAACGGCGACGGGCTGATTAACCAGTTGGACCGCTCGCACGTTGGCAGCCCCATTCCGACGCTTACTTACGGGTTGACGGCCAACCTGCAATGGAAAAACTTCGACCTGTCGGCATTTTTTCAGGGCGTATCGGGCAACAAGATTTATTACCAGGTGGCTACTGATATTGAAGGGTTTTACCGCGCCTTTAACGTCACTAAACGGGTGGTGGACAACCGGTGGCGGGGCGAAGGCACCAGCAACACGCAGCCCCGCGTATCGTGGAGCGGCTCGGCCAACAACAAGCAGCCTTCAACCCGCTTCCTGGAAGACGGCGCGTATACCCGCCTGAAAAATCTTCAGATCGGCTATACTTTACCCGGTACGCTGACCAAAAAGCTCGGCTCAACCGGCATTCGGGTGTATGTCAGCGGCCAGAATTTGCTCACGTTCACCAAATACCCTGGACTGGATCCCGAACAACAGAGCAGCGACAATCTGAACAACGAGCAGTTTCGGGGGGACGTCGCCGTCGGCATCGACTGGGGGACATATCCCAGTGCCCGACAATACACAGTCGGCGTAAACATTGGTTTTTAGCCTAATCCGTTATGAAAAAGATAGCAATCGGTATCCTTTCTACCCTGTTGATTTCGGCCAGTAGCTGCTCCAACTTCCTGAATGAAGAGGTGCGGGCGGCTTATTCTGAAGATACATTCTACAAAACCCAGGCGCAGGCCTTGCAGGGTCTCAACGCGGCCTACCAGACCCTTACGTTCTCGTCGGACAACAACCGCCTGTGGGTCTTTGGCGACGTAGCGTCGGATGATGCCGCCAAAGGCGGTGACCCCGGCGATCAGGCCGACATTGGGTTGGTCGACGATTTTTCGGTGTTTCCCAGTAACGGTCCTGTCGAGTCGGAATGGGCACTGCTGTACGAAGGCATCAGCCGCTGCAACCGGGTCATTCAGCAGGTGCCGACAATCAGCATGGCCGACGCGCTGAAAGCACGTATTGTGGCAGAAGCCCGGTTTCTGAGAGCGCTTAACTACTTCTATCTGGTCAATATTTACGGTCCCGTGCCCGTACTGCTGGAGCCGAAAAATGCCGATCAGCTTCAAATTGCGCAGTCGCCGGTGGCTGAGGTCTATACAACGGTAATCGAAGCGGATTTGCAGGAAGCCATCAAGAGCCTGCCCGCGGCCTATACCGGAGCCGACGTAGGCCGGGCCACGAAAGGAGCCGCCCAGGCGCTATTGGCCAAAGCGTATCTGTTCGAAGGCAAATGGCAGCAGGCCGCTGATGCCGCCGGAGAGGTGATCAGCAGCGGTCAGTATTCATTGCTGCCGGTCTATGCGCAGAACTTTAGCCAGGAGTTTAAGAACAGTGCCGAGTCGGTGTTTGCCGTACAGCACCTAACCGGACAGGTTCCGTTCACGGGCAACCGGCTGAATCAGTGGTTTGCACCCCGCAACTCCGAAAATGGTTATTTCTTTAACGTACCGACCCAAAATTTTGTCGATGCGTTCGAGAAGACAAGCGCGGGTGTTGTCGATCCCCGGCTGGATTATACCGTGGCGCGGGCGGGGCAACCGTGGATTGACGGTACGCCGTATGATCCGGCCTGGTCGCCAACGGGCTACCTCAATAAAAAACACGTGCAGCCCGTTACGGAGGTCCCCAAAAGCACCAAGGGCGACGGCAACCTGAATTACGTAACGATCCGCTACGCCGAAGTGCTGCTGATTCAGGCCGAAGCGCTGAATGAGTTAGGCCAGTCGGCACAGGCATTGGCGCCATTAAATCTGGTTCGAAAGCGCGCGCGGGAAAGCTACCTGAACGATCCCGCGCTCAGTAATGCCGCTACGCCGACCGTTCCGGCAGGTTTGCTGCCCGATATAACAAATACCAATCAGTCGAGCCTGCGCGAGATTATACGCCACGAACGCCGGGTGGAGCTTGGTTTCGAGTTCCATCGCTACTTCGACATTATGCGCTACGGCAAAGAGTACGCTCAGAATGCCTTACGCGACAAGCCCTCGTTCAAGTACGAAACCAACCGGTATTTCCCGATTCCGCAGAGCGAACGGGATACCAACAAGAAGCTAATCCTTTAACCTAGTTTACGTTCACCAATCAATTTATCAAACTCCAGTACACTCATGAAAAACTTACCTGTTTCTGCAAATCCATTACTGCGCGGGCTGCTGGCCTTATGTCTGATGTTGGCCTTGTTTCAGGCTTGTAAAAAAGACGAAGGCACACCCGTAACGCCGGTGGACAAAAACGCGCTCAAAGCCCGGCTCGACAGCGCCAACGCGCTCTACAATGGAGCCGTTGAAGGAACCGCCATTGGCCGGTATGAGGTCGGCTCGAAAGCGACGTTTAAAACCGCTATTGATGCCGCCACAACGGTTAACAACGACAACAACGCTACCCAAACCGCCGTCAACAACGCCAACGTAAACCTCGGCCAGGCGATGACCACCTTCCGGAGTAAGCAGGTCGCCGAAATCGCGCCCGCTAACCTCGTACTGCACCTGCTCATGAACGGCAACGCCAACGATGCCTCGGGTAAAGGCTTCAACGGAACGCTGAAAGCAGGCGGTGCGCAGTGGGGTGCCGGAATGCCAACGCCGACCGCCGACCGCTTTGGCGTGGCGAACATGGCGTACCAGTTCGACAAAGGAGGCAACATCGAGATTCCGTATAACTCGGCGCTGAATCCGTCGAAGGAGATTTCCATCAGCATGTGGATCAAGCGCGATACGACCCGGGCCAGTAACTACCTGCTGGCGCTGAACCGCTGGAACGGGTATAAAGTCCAGTTGCAGGAAGCCAATAAGGTTTTCTTTACCGTGAAGACTACGGCAGGGGCCAAAGACAAAGACAATGAGTCGGTTACGCTGGCCCGTAACAAATGGTATCACATTGCGACGACCTACAAATCGGGTGAGATGAACTTCTACATCGACGGTACACTCGTGAAAAGCTGGACCGACGTAACGGGTGATCTGGCTCCGGTAAAAAGTACCATCAATATGACCATCGGACAGGATTTGCCGACCAGTCTGTATCAGAACAATGAAAAAGACGATGCTGACGGCAACAACTTCAACGGCCCCTGGGGCGGCTATTTCACCGGCGCTATGGACGATGTTCGTATTTACAACGTAGCGTTGAGCAGCACCCAGATTACGTCGCTTTACAACGCTGAGAAAAGTCAGTAGTTCAGTACACTAAGTCAACCCGCAACCTCAACCGCCCGGTAGAGGTTGCGGGTTATTGATTTCTTTCACGTATGCGTAAGTTCGGAATGATATTCGGGGTGCTCTGGGTCGTGCTGGGTGGCTGTCGGCAAAAGCAGACCGAGCGGCCGTTGCTGTTCTGGTGTTCGAACAATGCGGCTGAGATTACTTTCGCCCGCGAGTTCACCGACCAGTGGCAGCGGACCCGTCCTGACAAACCGCTCCAGTATCAACCCATTCCCGAAGGTCAGTCGAGCGAAGAGATTATTCTGGCGTCGGTAGTTGGTAAAACAACGCCTGATATTTATGCCAACATGTGGCAGGGCAGCGTTGAGATGTACGCCAAAGCAGGTGTTCTGGTCCCGCTCGATACCATTCCGGGCTTCCTTTCCTTTCTGCGCGCTCGTTGCGACAGTAGTACAATTCAGGAGGTTACGTCTTCGGATGGGCATATTTATCAGGTCCCATGGAAAGTGAACCCCATCATGACCCTCTGCAACATCGGGCAGGTAAACGAACCGGGCTTAGCCGGGCCACCCTATACGTACTCCAGCTATCTGACAGCGGGGAAACGATTGACAAAAGATACCGACCGCGACGGCTATCTGGACCGCTGGCTGGGGTATACCGAAGTGAAAGTGATCTGGTATCAACGGTTTTTCAATTTCTATCCGCTATACCTGGCCGCTTCCGGAGGGGCTCCGCTGGTGAAGAACAACCGGGCCGCGTTCAACAATCGCTACGCCGTTGAGGTGTTTCGCTTTTTGCAGCAACTGTACCGGGCGGGCTATTACCCGAAAGAGCGACTTACGTCTGCCCGCGATCCGTTCCTGAACCAGCGCATCGCAACCTCATTTACCGGACCCTGGCAGGTTGGTTTTCTGGAACGGTACAAAGAACCGACGTTACAGTACGATACCTGGCCCATGCCCGTACCCGACAATCATACCGGCCCGATCTATACGTATGGCGACCCCAAGAACATCGTCATTTTCAATACGTGTCCCGACCCGAAAGCCGCCTGGGAGTTCGTAAAAACGCTGGTCGATAAACCTGGCGATTTACGGCTGATGGAGCTAACGGGACAGTTTCCGCACCGACGTAACGTAGACACGGACCTTTATTTCAGTACGTTCTTACAGAAAAACCCGAAGTTATTACCCTTTGCCCGGCAGTCGCGCTACATCAAAGGCGTAGATAACAGCGAGGTGATTGTCGAAGTGTTCGACATTATTTCGCAGGAGTACGAAGCCTGCGTTGTGTACGATCGCAAAACGCCCGAAGATGCCATCCGTGATGCTGCCCGGGCGGTTGATGTGTTGTTAAAGAGCGAATGAGCGAACAAGTGATTGCCTGTTTCTCATTTCAACTACGCTTTCGCCCTGAACCTATGAAGAAAGCTATTCCCTACTGGCTGGTTTCGCCGTACATTCTGTATTTCTGCGTGTTCGTGGCATTCCCGGTGGTGTTCTCGGTCGTGCTGACGTTCCATAAGTGGAATATCATCTCGCCGATGGAATTCATTGGCATCGACAATTACGTCCGGCTGGTCAACGACCGGCTGTTCTGGCAGGCGATCTGGAATACCCTGCGCTTTCTGATCGTACATATTCCGCTGCAGATTGTTATCGCGCTGGCGCTGGCGGAATTCCTTAACCAGAAGATTCGCGGCCAGGCGTTTTTCCGGGGGGCTTTTTTTCTGCCGGTCATTGTGTCGGGTGTAGTGGTGACCATTCTATGGCAGCAGTTACTGGGTTTTAACGCGGGTATCCTGAACCGGGGCTCGACGGCCCTGTCGATACCCAAAGTAGCCTGGCTGGAAGAGCCCAATATCGCGATGTACGCCATTGCCCTGATGGCTACCTGGAAAAATGTTGGCCTTTACGTTATCCTGTTTTTGGTTGGTTTGCAGACCGTTCCCGTTCAATACTACGAAGCAGCCGACATGGAAGGGGCTACAAACTGGCAAAAGTTTCGGTACATCACTCTGCCCATGATCAACCCAACCATTTTTATGGTGGTGGTGCTATCGACCATTGGCGGGTTTTCACTTTTCATTGAGCCTTACATCATGACCGAAGGCGGGCCGCTCAATAGTACCCTGTCTGCCGTCATGTATATTTATAAACAAGCCTTTCAGTATTACCACATGGGGTATTCGGCCACGCTGGGTTTCTTTTTCGCCCTGCTCATTTTGGGCGTAGTCGCTATTCAAAAACGGTACGTCGAGCAGGAAATTTAGAGAGCGAAAGAGTGAATGAGTGAATGAGCGAATGCTCACAATTCAGTTTTAACCTTTCACTCTTTCACTCATCCACTCTCTCACTCTTTAGACAAATGAAATTCGTTCGATACGCTTTATTGATTCTGGCCGCCTTGTCATTTATCTATCCGTTTGTCTGGATGATCAGCGCGTCATTATCGTCGGAGCAGGGCATTGGCTCTCTGACTTTGCTGCCGGTTGGGCTGACAATTCAGAACTACGTAACCGTGTTCGAGCGAATACCGCTGGGGCGGGCGTTTGTCAACAGTTTGTTTGTGGCGCTGATCACGACGGGATTAGTGCTGATTTTGGGGGCAATGGTAGGCTACGCGCTGGCGCGACTTCGGTTCAGGGGGCGAAACCTGATCTTTTACCTCATCATTTTCACGATGACGTTGCCTTTTCAGATTACGTTGATTCCCAATTACATCACGATGGTTAAGCTGGGGTGGGTCGATACGTATTTTGCGCTGATCGTGCCCTTTGTTATGAATTCGCTGGCGGTACTGCTTTTCCGACAGGCGTTCGCCGGACTACCCCAGGCCCTGATTGATGCCGCCCGCATCGACGGTTGTGGTGAACTACGTATCATTTTTCAGATTCTGCTGCCCAACATCATCCCGACCGTTCTGACCATTACCATCCTGACGTTCATGGGTGTATGGAACGAAGCGCTCTGGCCGCTGATCGTCATCCGCAATGAATCAACCATGACCATGCCGCAGATGGTGACGCTTTTTTCGGTAGGTGGGCGGGCCGACGCGCAGCTAGGCGTTAAGATTGCCGCGGCCGTGATGCTGGCCCTGCCCATCCTGATTGCGTACTTATTTTTTCAGAAACATTTTATTCGCAGTATGGCCTCATCGGGCTTAAAAGACTAAGTAAACTCAACGCATGATCAACGTAACACGTACCGCCATTCGCTTCTCGGCCAATTCCGAGCGGGTCATCGCCCGGTATCTGCACCTGCCCGGTGCCCACCGGATACCGCACATCCGCGAACGAATTGCGCAGTTTTCGGAAGAAGAAGTCGACACCATGCTCGCCGAGGCCCGGCAGCGATTCGGTGAGCGGCATCGAAACCTTGATGGGGCTTTCGAACGAAATTACGAGCGAGCCATTAATCAGATGGGGCACGCTCCCGAAAATTTCTCGACCAATCGGCGGTTGTTGCTGGGAGCCTGCCTGACTATGGAGTACTCAACCCAATCGGCGGCCCTGTTCAATCCATCCATTGTGCCGCATCCCGATCAGTCGGGGCTGGAAACGGGTACGCTCCGTTTTGTGATGAGCCTGCGGGCAACCGGCGAAGGGCATATCTCCTCCATCGAATTCCGCACCGGAACGGTTACGCAAGCCGGTCTGATTCACCTCGACGAGGCCGACCGCTACGCGACGAGTTCCGAGAAAAGATGGAACAAAACCTATACCCGCGAGTTCGTCCGGCGTCGGCTGAAATACTTCCCGAAAACGGACGATTCTGTACTAGCCACGCTCCCGGAAGAATTTGACCTGGCCCAGGCGACAACGCAGCTCAACAACTGGCTTACACAACACCCTGACCCCGTTGCTCAGTCAACCCAGAAGGCTATCCTCACCATCCTGGATACTAATTATGACGTTAGTACCGATGCGGCTGCTCCGTTACACGAACGGCTGATTTTTCCGAATGCCAAAGGCGAAAGCAAAGGCATGGAAGACGTCCGGTTCGTGAAATTCCGCGATGATGACGGCACCGAACGCTATTACAGTTCCTATACGGCCTATGATGGTGAAACCATCAAGACCCAACTGATGGAAACGGAAGATTTCGTGCATTTTCACATCCGGACGATGTACGGCGAGGCCATCCAGGACAAAGGCATGGCTTTATTTCCCGAGAAAGTAGGGGGCCGTTACGTCATGATTAGCCGGCAGGGGGGCGAGTACATCAGCATCATGTTCTCCGACGATCTGTACTTCTGGGATAGTTACCAGACACTCCTTACCCCAAAATTTCCGTGGGAAGTGATCCAGCTGGGGAACTGCGGGTCACCCATCAGAACCGATCAGGGGTGGCTGCTGCTCACCCACGGCGTCGGCCCGGTACGACGGTACGTTATCGCGGCCGTCCTGCTGGATCTGCACGACCCGTCGAAAGTCTTGGCCCGCCTGCCCGAACCCATGATCTACCCCCTCGAATCGGAGCGGGAAGGGTACGTGCCGAACGTAGTATACACCTGCGGCTGGCTCGATCATGGCGATTCGCTAATCATTCCCTATGCCATGTCAGACTCAGCCTGTGGCATCATCACCGTTTCTAAACAGGAACTCCTGAACGAACTGCTAACCAACCCATCGGTATGAAAACGTATCACCGTGCACTCTGGCTTCTCCTGTTTCACTTACCGCTGCTGGCGGTTTCGTGCCGTAAAAATCAAACAGCTTCGCCAACGCCCGACAGCGCCCGGCTGGTCAACACCACGCACCTTGACCAGCTGTACCAGGTCGTAAAACTAAACGGAGCCGACGTCGGCTTAATCAATATCTACAGCGAATATCCCGATTACAAATGGGTCGCCGACGATGACGAGGGAGCCGCCTGTATTGATGACATAGCCCGAACGGTTGTTTTTTTAGTGCACGAGCCTGATCTGGCCATCAACACCAGCAAGCAGGACAAGCTTCGTAAACTAACCGAGTTTGTGCTGCAAATGCAGTCCGACAACGGGTACTTCTATAACTTCATCTTTGGCAACGGGTTGATCAACACAGCGGGGCAGACCAGTATCAATCAGCCCAACTGGTGGTCGTGGCGGGCGTTGTGGGGGTTGACGGAAGCGTACTCGTACTACAAAACAGCCGATCCGGCACTGGCTACGCGTATGCAAATGGCGAGTCAGAAGCTAGTGACGAACATGATCCGCGATTTTGGCAGCAAACCCCAGGCGTATAATTTCGTGGGTGGCTTAAAAATACCGACCTGGTTGCCCTATGGCTCGGGTTCCGACCAGGCTGCCGTAATGATTCTGGGGCTTTTGAATTACCAGCAGCAAACGCCCGACAGTCAGGTAGTAAGTCTAATCAATAAGCTGGCCGACGGCATCATGCAGATGCAGAATGGTTCTGCCAGTCAGGTGCCTTACGGGGTTATCCTGAGTTTTGACAACGGCTGGCACGCTTACGGCAGCGATCAGTCGTATGCTTTACTTCGGGCGGGCAAGATCTTGAACCGGCCGGAATGGGTGGCGGTAGCCAAGCGGGAAATTGACAGTTTTTATCCGTATTTGCTAAAGGAAGGCTTTCTGGAATCGTTTGTGGTGACCCAGCAGGGAACTGACTTTTCCATGACCAAAAAATCTCGTTTTTCGCAGATCGCGTATGGCGTTCGACCGATGGTCTGGGCCGCTCTGGAACTGTACGATCAGACGCAGGATGCGCAGTACGTTACGCTGGCCGGGCAACTAGCCGGTTGGTTTCTGGGCAATAATCCGGCTAAAGCAATCATGTACGATACCGCAACCGGACTGGGCTTCGACGGGATTTCGTCGGATACGCAGATCAACAAAAACTCGGGGGCCGAATCGACCATCGAATCGCTGATGGCATTTCAAAAGCTCGAAAACTATCCTGCTGCCGTGACGCAGGCAACTAAATACCGCTAAGTATGGCCGAAGTTAAACTAGAGCACATTGCTAAAGCCTATGATACGGGGCCGCGTGTGATTCGCGATGTCAATATCACCGTACGAGATCAGGAGTTTCTGGTGCTGGTAGGGCCATCAGGCTGCGGCAAATCGACCCTGTTACGTATGATTGCGGGTCTGGAAAACATTACAGACGGGGATCTGTTGATCGACGGGCAGCGCATGAACGACGTACCACCCAAAGATCGGAACATTGCAATGGTGTTTCAGAACTACGCCCTTTACCCGCATATGACCGTTTTCGATAACATGGCCTTCGGCTTGAAGTTGGCGGGGCTGCCTAAAGATGACATCCGGGAGCGCGTCAACCGGGCGGCTAAGATGCTCGAAATCGACGCGCTGCTCAACCGTAAGCCGAAAGACATGTCGGGGGGACAGCGGCAGCGCGTGGCTATCGGGCGGGCCATTGTGCGTAACCCAAAGGTGTTTTTGTTCGACGAACCGCTGAGCAATCTGGACGCGAAACTGCGCGTGCAAACCCGGATTGAGTTGCAAAAACTCCACCGTGAACTGAATGCTACCATCATATACGTCACCCACGATCAGGTCGAGGCCATGACCCTGGGCGACCGGATTGTGGTGCTGCGCGACGGCGACGTCATCCAACAGGATACACCCATTAACCTGTACAATCATCCGGCCACTCAGTTTGTCGCCGGGTTTATTGGTACGCCCCCGATGAACTTCGTGCCCGGTCGTCTTACTGAAGACGGTCCCTTACAGTTCGTGAGCACGGGGGGGCAAGTGCAACTTGATTCGGCGACTTTGCCCCAGGTTGAGCGGCTTCGGGCCTACGCAGGTCAATCCGTTACGTTAGGCATTCGGGCGGAACACCTCAGCGATCAGCCTTTTGCCGAACAAACGACGCATAAACTGCGGGTACCGGTTGACGCTATTGAAAACATGGGTAACGAAACGCTGGTGTACTGCACCATCGATTCGGGGCAGCTCATCGCACGTTTATCCGCCGGGTACACCGCCGAGTTCGGCCAGCCGATCGACCTGTTCTGGAATCTGGACAAATGCCATTTCTTTGACACCCAAACGGGAGTAGCGATCTGAAATCACAACCATATATCCTAAGCAGGATTTAATCTGGTTTGGCTCAATGATTTCAGCTTCTTTTCGTTACTGACTTACAACGTTAGCTGTGTATGCTCCGCCGACTGCCTCCGATTATCCAGTTCATTTATTTTAGTCTGATTGGTATATGTGTAGGCTCGATGATAGGGCTGGGATATGAAGTTGCCGAGCGGCCGTTTAGTGCAACCAATGCGGTTGTCTGGCTGTTCATTATACTAATCAGCGGTGGTATTGTAGCCTTAATTACGTTGTATGGTAAGAATAAATTAGGCTAATAACGTAGCACGTATGCGCCAGACTTTCCTCTTTGCTCTCATGCTGTTTGGCTCGGTAACGGTCGGATTTCTGGCCTGCCACCGTAACGATGCAGCTACCCCGGCCATGGGTTCACTGGTTCTGACCTTCGATAACGTCGTCGGCAATCAGGACCTTGCCCTGAACACGGGAACGTATCAGAACACGGCTGGCGAACAGTTTACCGTATCGCGGCTCAATTATTTTGTGAGTAACATTCGCCTGAAGCGAACCGATGGATCCGATTACGTAGTACCGCAGGATAGCAGCTACTTTCTGGTTCAGGAAGCCGACCCGGCCTCGCAGGTCGTTACGGTACGTAACGTTCCGGTGGGGGACTACACGGGGATTACGTACCTGATCGGCGTCGACAGTCTGCGCAGCACCATGGACATCAGTCGGCGGAAGGGCGTACTAGAGCCCGCAGGTGGTCATAACGCAGGTATGTACTGGGATTGGAACTCCGGGTACATCTTCTTCAAACTCGAAGGTACGTCGCCCCAGGCTCCGGCCGATCCCAGCGGGAGCCGGATCTTTCAGTACCACATCGGTTTGTTTGGCGGCTATGATACCAAAACGCTCAATAATCTCCGGACAGCTACGGTGCCGTTTACGAATAATGTAGTGGCTATTCAGGCCGGACAAACTACCCCAGTGGCCATAAAGGCCGACATTCTACGGGTGTTCGATGGCGCAACACGGGTGAGCATTGCCCAGAATCCACTGGCGATGGTTTCGCCTTTTTCGGCTACCATTGCCAACAACTACACGCAGATGTTTCAGTACGTAGCCCAGCAGCCTAAATGAGTATGAGACGTTGGCAGGGTATCGGGCTCGCAACAAGTATCGGGATGTTTTGTCTGGCGGTATCCTGCCAGAAAAACAATACGGCCGATCCCACTAAACCTGACGAACCAACGCCGGTTGAGTACAAAACAACGCCCTATCCCTGGCAGAAGCCCGCTAATTTTCCGCAGCCGATTTACAACTTCGAGAAAAATCCGCTGACTTACGAAGGGGTTTTACTGGGAAAGACTTTATTCTTCGACGGGATGCTGTCGCACGATGGAACCATTACCTGTGGGTTCTGCCACATACCCGAAGCGGCTTTTGCTCATACCGATCATACGCTAAGTCACGGCATTCGCGATCAGCTGGGCCCACGTAACGGATTGGGCATTCAGAATCTGGCCTGGAATAAAGCGTTTTTCTGGGATGGTGGTGTTCACGATCTGGATCTGCTGGCGATTTCGCCGATTCAGAACCCGGTGGAGATGGGGGATACTCTCACGCACGTACTCGACAAAGTTCGGAAAAGTGCCAAGTACACGCCCTTGTTTAAATCAGCGTTCGGCTCGGAGGACGTAACGCAGGAGCGTTTCCTGAAGGCTTTATCGCAATATCTGCTGACGTTGGTGTCGGCGAATTCCAGATACGACAAGTATGTTCGTAAGGAGTCGGGAGGGGGCCTGACGGCCCAGGAAGCCAGCGGACTTGCCCTGTTCAAACAGCATTGTGCCGCCTGTCATGCGGGTGAGCTATTTACCGACCAGACTTACCGGAACAACGGACTCTTGCCAAACCCGAACGCCACCCAGCCAGATTTGGGCCGTTACAGCATTACATTGAATGAGTCGGACAAGAGCAAGTTTCGGGTACCTAGTCTGCGTAACATTGCCAATACCCCGCCCTACATGCACGATGGCCGGTTTGCCACGCTCGACGCAGTGCTGAATCACTATGCAACGGGGGTGAATGATAATCCGGCGCTGGATTCTCTGCTGAAAACCGGTTCCAAACCCGGTATCTCGCTGACGAAGCAGGAGCAGCAGGACATTATCGCTTTTCTGTACAGCTTGACGGATGAGCAGTTTATCAGCGACCGCCGGTTTAAGCCATAATTAATGGACGTGACTGAGCCGGTGCTGGCGAATGTTGATCAGGTGCGTCATCACCAATCCTGCGGAGGCCGCGTAAGCCATGTACTCAAACAGGGGAGCGGTATCTTCCAGCAGAATAGCGACGACAAACAAACCTAAAAATCCCCACAGGCTCTTTTTTACCATCGGCGAGGCATAGTGCCGGGTGGCCGAATAAACGGCTGCGATGTTTATAACAATGAAAACGTAATCGAGGCTGAGGTAGCCAACGCGCAATTCGTTATGCTGCAGTAAGCTGCTGCTCATCAAAAGTATTGGGGTGATCAGGCAGTGAATGATGCATAATACCGATCCAGTGATGCCGATGTAGTCAGCTTTGCGAGAAAGAAGATCCATTTTCATAAGCAGCGCAAAAATACGACGCCTTTGTCAACCGTACCTTCTCTTAACTCAGTTTTTTGCAACAAAGTTGCGAAATGATTTCTGTTTTTGGTCGCTTGTTCTGTTACGTTCTGATTGTCAACGTTGTATTGGGTGACTTAATTTATCTTACTCAGTAACATATACCCCATTAGCTTACCGTTCTTGTTGTACGTCTCGGACCGGATGTCGAAGATCTGGTCGTTGGTGCGGTAGCTGACCACGCGCATCGTGTTTCGGATCGGCATGCCCATCACCCGGTTTTCAAAACTCATATCCGACGAGATTTTATACGCATCAAACGTTCCCGCGGGCGTCGTGATGGGCGTCTGACTTTCTACCTGCCGATTGCTCATGGTCATCGCCATGGTCATCATGGGCGTGCCGTTGCTGACCATATCGGCTTCCATCACGCCATCGGCCAGTTTCTGACCAACGCTGAGTTTACCCGGATAGACGAGCCGGTTGGTCTTTAGCTTCATTTCCATGTTCTTCATATTGGCCTGCATTCCCTGCATCATCCCCGACATGTCGGCCACTAGTTCGTTGCCCGTACAGGTGTAGCGAATGGTGTAGGGCGATTGCTGCTTGCCTTTTTCGTCCTGAAACTGGGCCGTGACATCCATAATCGTCGCGCTGCCTTCTTTCCTGACATCTTTGACCTGATAAGCGATTTTGCCGGTTGGCTTATCTTTCGTAGAAAAGGTAGACAGTTCGAAGTTCATACCCGGCTTGAGCGTAATGCCCATGCAGTCCTGGGCCTGCACGCGGACAAACGTAGCTATACTGATAACGATCGCGATTACTAATTTTTTCATTTGTTCACGAAGGACTGAGTTCAACACCATCAAATGTAGAAACCAGGGTCGCTCATGTGGTAAAACCTTGAGTTAACGGACGTAATAAGATTGCCTAGGCCCAGGCCATGCTGATGACGCCTAAAAGCATGATTAATTTGCAGAGGTTGCTGAGGTAGCCAAAATCGCGTCGGGTATCCGCAAAGACGAGCCGGTACGTAAGCCAGGTAATTGGCAGCAGCAGGAACAGAAAAATATAGCCCAGGTTCTGGTTGCCCAGCGAATCAGCAATCAGGAACATGGTCACGATAAACGAGGCAATCAGGACGTAGAGCAGGTACTTGGTTCGCCGAAGGCCCCACACGATGGGCAGCGTCCGGCAGCCGAAACGAGCGTCGCCCCGAACGTCCTGCATGTCTTTGATGATCTCCCGAACGAGCGAAATACCAAAGGAGAACAAGGCATAGATCAGCAGCATCTCAGCGTTCTGCCGGTAGTACACGGCCAGCACAATCAGCGACAGAGCCGTCAGCAGCGAAATGACGATGTTTCCGATGGCGGGCTGCCGTTTGAATTTGGCTGAATAAAACCACAGGAGCGACACCGATACAACGTCGGTGAGAAATACCCACTTACTGAGGTAGAGGCCAATCAGGCAGCCCAGTACGTTCAACACCTGATGGGCACCAATAGCTACCCGGCGCTTCAGGTAACGCCCAATCACTACGCGGTCGGGTTTGTTGACCAGATCAATCTTGACGTCAAAGTAATCGTTGATGATGTACCCCGCTGCGGCAATGCATACCGTCGAGAACGAGAGCAGCCAGATGGTGGGATCGACCAGAATGCGAGTCCACTGCTCATGGGGACCTACCAGAAAAATGCGGGCCAGAAACTGCGTCAGCACTACGATCAGCAGATTCTGCACGCGGATCAGGCGCAGAAAACCGAACGTGAAGGCTAAAAAGGGAATCGGCTGACGGGCGACCATACTGGCTTTTTACAAAATTAGGCTTTTTTGACGCGTTAATGGCAATGCAGAACGTGTTTTCCCCCAGAAAACGGCTTCCCTTACCGTTCGGCGAGTTCCTGGAGCTGAACCCGAACCCGCAGTTTAGGCTGCTCTCCGTCGGGTACAATCACGATGATGTTTTCCGAAACGGTTTCGCCGTTCGCCAGCATATGCCCGGCCTGCACCTGCACGGTGTTCGTTACGGCTTTTCCTTCCGCGTTTTTACTGGTCGTTGAATACGGTACGTAAAAGGGTTTTGCCCGCACCTGACTGTTCTTCGACGTCAGGCGGGCCCCCGTTGCGTTCAGGCAATCGAACTGGGCCAACTGATCCTGGGGCTGTAAGCCAAACGGGGTTTGCCTGGGAAAGAGAAGTTTCGTGCAACCGCTTTTATTGGCAACGTATACGGTCAGTTCATACCGGTTGAAGGTATTCTTCCCCACCTCTTTTTTCGCTTCGTTGCGAATGGCATAGCCGTATTCGATGCCGTTAAACTGAGCAGGTTCATTTTCTGTAATGTCGTAGGCGGTTTGGGCCAGCGCCGACAACGGAACAGATAGCGTGAAAAGACAGCAGAAAAGCGTAGTAATGGACTTCATAAAGGGCAAAAGAGGGTCGTTGTTGCAACTTACGAAGAAAACTGAACGCCCTGACCGGGTATTTAGTAAGCGTTCATTTTTAGACAATCCCCTAAAAAAACAAGATAAAAATGCCGGTTACGTAGGTGGAAAGGCTCACTTGCGTGTCCTGTATAGAGATTAATAAGTTCTTCGTACGACAAAGGGATTCTTTTTGCCCGTGTTTGTTGTTGAGGAACAAACCGTTCCCCTGTGTATGAAAATCGGTATAGTGTGCTACCCGACCTTCGGGGGCAGTGGCGTTGTCGCAACAGAGCTTGGTAAAGCCTTAGCTAAAAACGGACACCAGATTCACTTCATTACCTATCAACAGCCCCCCCGGCTTGATTTTTTCAACGAAAACGTCTTTTATCATGAAGTAAATATACCGTCTTATCCGCTCTTTCAGTACGCTCCCTACGAGTCGGCGCTGGCCAGTGAGATGGTGAACGTAGTGATAAATGAAAACGTGGATCTGCTTCATGTGCACTACGCCATTCCGCACGCATCGGCCGCGTACATGGCCAAAATGATTCTGCGTTCGCAGGGACGTACGGTTCCGGTAGTCACCACCCTGCACGGTACCGATATTACGCTGGTAGGTAAGGATGCTTCCTATGAGCCCGTCGTTACGTTCAGCATTAACGAATCGGACGGCGTTACGTCGGTGTCGGAAAATCTGCGGCAGGACACCTACGCTCATTTCAAGGTACACCGCGATATTGAAGTAATTCCGAATTTTGTCGATCTGGACCGGTTCAAGCGCCAGCAGAAAGAGCACTTCAAAAAAGCCATTTGCCCTAATGGAGAGAAGCTGATTGTGCACACGTCGAACTTTCGGCGCGTGAAGCGGATCGACGATGCGGTGATGATATTCTATTACGTGCAACAGCAGACGCCCGCTAAGCTGTTGCTCGTGGGCGATGGACCCGAGCGGGCCCGGATCGAGCGGCTCGTGCGTGACCTGGGCATCTACGATCAGGTACGGTTCCTGGGTAAGCTCGATGCCGTTGAAGAAGTGCTATCGGTGGCTGATTTATTTGTGATGCCGTCTGAGAACGAGAGCTTTGGTCTGGCGGCTCTCGAAGCGATGGCCTGCGAGGTTCCGCTAATCACGTCGAACGCAGGTGGCCTGCCCGAGCTGAACATACAGGGCGTTACGGGTTTCCTGAGCTCCGTTGGAGATGTCAACGATATGGTCAAAAACGCTCTGTACATTCTGGACGACGCGCATTTACCTACTTTCAAAGAAAATGCGCTGGCGCGAGCCCGAGAGTTTGAGTTATCGCGTATCTTGCCCCAGTACGAAGCCTATTACGAGCGTGTGTTGCAGGAATCACGGGCGCTGGTGTCGTAAACAATCAGCAGGAATTTCTGATTTACGAACTGCGAGTGCTTTAGTTTGTATACCTAATTTTCCGTACACCGTTTAGCGCAACTCAGATCTATGAACCCAAATATTCCCCGCACAGACCGAACCCGGGTAGTTATCGTTGGCGCAGGCTTTGGCGGGCTGAAGCTGGCTCGTAAATTGTCGCGCCGGAAGGAATTTCAGGTTGTGCTGATTAACAAGCACAATTACCATGAGTTTCAGCCGCTGTACTACCAGGTGGCTACGGCGGGGCTGGAGGCCAATTCGATTTTGTTTCCGCTGCGGGCCGTGTTTGGCAACTGCAAGAACGTTCACATCCGGGTAACGAACGTAACGGGGATTCGGACGGCCGACAAACAGGTCGATACCGAACTGGGTCCCATTGAGTATGATTATCTGGTGATGGCAACCGGGGCTGACACCAATTTTTTCAACCAGCAGAACATCATTGCCAAAGCACTGCCGATGAAATCGGTAGCGGAAGCTATTGCGCTCCGGAACCGGATGCTGCAGAACTTCGAGGATGCCTTAAGTGTCGAGACCGAAGATGAGCGCGAGGGGCTCATGGACGTAGTGGTGGTGGGTGGGGGACCAACGGGGGTTGAACTCTGCGGTACTCTGGCCGAAATGCGCAAGACGGTGCTGCCCCGCGATTACCCCGAACTCGATTTTAAGATGATGGACATTTACCTCATCGAATCAGGGGCTGAACTGTTGGGGCCTATGTCGCTGCCTTCGCAGACCCACTCGCTGGAGTATCTGCAAAAGCTAGGCGTAAACGTTCGGTTGAATACGCGGGTCAAAGACTTCGATGGACGTACCGTAACTATGAATGATGGCTCAACGCTTCGCACAAATAACCTGATCTGGGCGGCCGGCGTAAAAGCGAATCCGCTGGCGGGTTTACCGGCTGAGGTGATCGGGCGGGGTGGTCGCGTGATGGTAAACCGGTACAGCCAGGTGCAGGGATTTACCGACGTATTCGCAATTGGCGACGTAGCAATGATGACCGAAGAGAAATGGCCGAATGGTCATCCACAGGTGGCTCAACCCGCCATTCAGCAGGGAAAACATCTGGCTAAAAATCTCCTGCATCTGATCCGTAACGAGCCATTAGACGAATTTACGTACCGTGATTTGGGAACGATGGCAACGATTGGGCGGGGGCTGGCCGTGGTCGATTTGCCTTTTCTGAAGTTTCAGGGATTTTTTGCCTGGCTAACGTGGTTGTTTGTGCACCTGATGTCTATCGTTGGCGTCAAAAACCGACTGGCCATCTTTATAAACTGGATGTTCAACTACTTAACCTACAATAACTCACTCCGACTCATCATTCGTCAGAAGTTGCCCAAAGGTGATATATCGGAAATGCATGAAAAACTTTCTGATCAGCTTGAAGTTAGTAAAACGTAATGAAAAGGTAGTAAAATAGGTTTACTATCTGGAACAGTCAAATCACTTTTCATCGTAATTTCGCGCCAACAATCGAATACAGCTTTATGGAAGAAACTACTGAAAAATTAAGAACTATGGCCGGTCACGGTAAAACCCGGCCTAAAAACAGCGGAACCAAGCAACTGTTCGATAATCCGATTCTGGAGGCCTTATCGCGTACGCACATTATGGTGCCGATCTCGATGTGGCTGGTTTTGTCAGTTTTTCTGGGATGGTACGCGTTCACGTATACCGACATGGGTGCCGGTGTGATCGCGGCTTTATTCGTCGTGGGTTTGTTTTCGTTCACCTTGTTTGAATACGTTTTACACCGGTACCTGTATCATCTGGAGCCGTCGACGCCCCAGCGTGCCAAGATTCAGTATACATTCCACGGTGTTCACCACGAGTATCCAAAAGACAAAACCCGGCTGGCGATGCCACCGGCCCTGGCTATTATTGTGGCCGGTGCTTTCTTCGGTTTATTCTTCCTGCTAATGGGCGAAGCCGCCTACGCGTTCTTCCCGGGGTTTCTGGTTGGTTACTCGGGTTACCTGGCCACGCACTTTATTGTGCACGCCTACGCACCACCCAGGAATTTCCTGAAGCAGTTGTGGATCAACCACAGTGTTCACCACTACAAAAATCCGGAGAGCAATTACGGGGTTTCATCGCCTTTCTGGGACTACATATTTGGGTCATTCCAGAAGTAACGCTTTCAGATACACCAGATTCTCGAACGCCTTGTTTACTGGTAGTAAGCAGGGCGTTCTGTTTGTATACGCCTGATCTGGGTAGTTATTTGGAATGCGTCAGCCAATAGACAAGTCGGTGGGCGAAGCAACGGCATACCCGATTGTTGATTGGTTATTATCACGAGGTTCGCGACATGGTGGGTTGTCAGCCAGCAATGATTACGGTTAGCTGTACCAGCAGCCAATTCACTGATCAGGATAAAGCACCCGGTCCGGACCTGGCGAGGGCGCTGTACGGCTGGTTCATTAACGAAAGAAAGCTGACTCCTATCAAAAAGGCGTATCAGGGGTTCTGTCACTCGTGGCAGTCGTTTCACCCGGATATCCAGCGAGTTCAGTAATTGGATCGCTTATACGTACCAAAAGCCTGTCGCATACTCATTCGGTAGAGAATATATTATTAAATTTATTAATTAATGGGGTTCATGAACATTAGTTAATTACAAAACGGGACTTTGTCTACTATAAGCGTTCCAAACTGATGCTGACAGGTAACACACGGTAAAGTAGATTTTACATTATAGGTTGGTAATCAAAAAGCCGGTTCTAGCTCAGGACCGGCTTTTTCATGGAGTTTACAGCTCTATCGCGCACGTCAGCAAAACAAGAGTGCGGACTTCTGCTACCCGAAAATACTGCATTATGCTACAATAGCTTGTCGTTGTTGAGGTGCCGGGTGGCGTCCCGAATGTTTTTCTTTTCCAGGTTCTTCTCGAAGGCTTCGGTTAAGTTTACCCCGGTCTGATTGGCCAGGCAAATAAGTACCCAAAGCACATCCGCCATCTCGTCGCCGAGGTCCTTGTTTTTATCCGACTCTTTTTCGGACTGCTCCCCGTAACGCCGGGCGATGATGCGGGCTACCTCGCCAACTTCTTCGGTCAGCATAGCCATGTTGGTCAACTCGTTGAAGTAGCGAACGCCAACGGTTTTGATCCAATTGTCGACGGTGGTCTGCGCGTCCTGTAGGGTCATGGTACGTGTTTGTGTGTGTTGCAAATATGGCCCGCAAACGAACAGGCAAACGCGTAACAGCCAACTATTTCTCGGGTACAAACGTAAGCGAACTGAACTGATCTTCTACGAAGGCTTCCTGCGCAAGGCCTTGCAACTGCCCGGCGGTTACCGCTTTGATGTCGTTGAAGATGTCGTTGAGGGCCTCCACCCGGTCGATGTCGAGTAAGCTCTTGGCCATCATCAGCATAAAACTATTGTTGCTTTCTTCGGCCATAGCCAGCTGCCCAACTAGTTGTTCTTTCGTCTGGTGAAGTTGAAGCGTGGTTAACGGCTGCTCACGCAGCCGCTTCAGCTCCTTTATGATCAGGCTGTGCGCTTTGTCGACTTTCTTAGGATCTGTGCCAAAATAGATACCCAGGAAGCCCGTGTCCAGGTAAGGTGTGTAGCTGGCGTCGATCGAATAGACCAGGCCATACTTTTCGCGTAAGTTCAGGTTAAGCCGCGAGTTCATACCGGGTCCGCCGAGGAGATTCACCAGCATAAAAAACGGCAGTCGACGCGGGTCGGTCAGCCCATAAGCGGGTCGGCCAAGTGCACACTGAGCCTGCGTAATGGGTCGTTCGACGCGGGTTTGCCGGGGAACGTAGTCCGTTGGGGTTTTACGCTGACGGCTTGAGTGCTGGGTTGGTACGTCATGCAGGTATTTTTCGGCCACTTTAACCACCTGTTTGAACGGCATATTGCTTACCGACGCAAAGACAATCCGGCTGGTGTCGTAGTTTTCGGCGATAAACTGCTGCAGGTCTTCGCGCCGGAATGAACTGACCGTTTCAGTAGTGCCGAGAATATTACCGCCCAGGGCGTGATTCGGGAAAACCAGTTCGTCGAAATCATCCTGTATCGCATCTTCCGGCGAGTCGTAGTACATCGCCATCTCTTCCAGAATAACACCCCGTTCGCGTTCAATCTGCTTTTCGGGAAATACCGAATGAAAGGTAATGTCGGCTAGTAATTCAGTAGCTTTTTCGAAGTGAGCTCCTAATACCGAAGCATGGAAGCAAACTTTTTCTTTCGTTGTATATGCGTTCAGTTCGCCCCCTACCGTTTCTAGCCGGGTAATAATGTGGTACGACTTTCGTTTCTCCGTACCTTTGAACGCCATATGTTCCCAGAAATGGGCTAACCCCTGTTGGTGGGGCTGTTCATCGCGGCTTCCAATATCGAGCATAATACCGCAGTGGGCAATCTGCGTGTGCGGTATTTGTTTATGAGCAATGCGAATTCCGTTGGGTAGGGTATATACTTCGTAATCTTCCATTATTAGCAATTGACGCATCCAGCGTACTAATGATAACCGCAACTAATCCACCCCGGTTCCTGATCATTCAAACCGCTTTTATCGGCGATGTTATTCTGGCTACGGCGCTGCTCGAACAACTGCACGCGGCCTTACCCCATGTCAAGCTGGATGTGCTGGTTCGTAAAGGTAATGAGAGTCTGTTCGCGAATCATCCTTTTCTGGACGAGGTGCTGGTATGGGATAAAAAGGAAGCGAAGTATAGCAGTCTATGGCAGATTTTACAGACTATCCGGTCCCGGCAGTACGACGTATTGATCAATTTGCAACGGTACGGGTCGACGGGTTTATTAACTGCCTTATCGAACGCTAAATTTACCATTGGCTTTACCAAAAATCCGTTCTCGCGCTTTTTCACGGACCGGGTTCCGCACCGCATCGAGCCCGGTGTCCACGAAGTAGACCGTAATGCTGACCTGATTCGGGCGCTTCCGCCACCGTTTCGTGGGCTTGCCGTGGGCACTGAACGGACCCGCCCTAAACTGTATCCGTCCCCGGCCGACTACGACGCTGTGCGGACGTATCGGGAACGGCCTTACGTGTGCATTGCGCCCATGTCGGTCTGGTTCACCAAGCAATACCCCGCTGAGCGCTGGGTTCACTTAATCAAGCTGCTGCCCGACACGCTGACCGTGTACCTGCTCGGTGCGCCCACCGATCGATCGGCCTGTGACGCGATAATTGCGTTGTCGGGACGTAGCGGAAACGTAATAAATCTGGCGGGTAAACTGACGCTGGTGCAGTCGGCGGCTTTGCAGCAGCAGGCGGTAATGAACTACGTAAATGATTCCGCTCCACTGCACCTGTGCTCTGCGGTGAACGCCCCTACAACGGCCGTTTTCTGCTCAACGGTACCGGAGTTTGGTTTCGGACCGCTGGCCGACGTATCGCAGATCGTTCAAACGCAGGAGGTGCTCGAATGTAAACCCTGTACACTGCACGGCCGAACCGCTTGTCCACTGGGCCATTACCGCTGTGCCTGGAGTATCCCTACCAAAGCTCTTCTTAAACCGATAGGGTTAGAAAGTCGTTCGTGAGCCCGGACGAATCTGGAGTATATCCAGAAAGTAAGACTACTAACAAATTGCTATTACGTGCATACCAACAGCTAAAAACTGACTGCGTTGGTTTGGGTTGTCTATAGCTTTTCCTGAAGCCTCAACTTACTGGTATTGTGTGACAACCCGGCTCAAGCCCTCACCAATATTTTCACTAATCCTTTACTACTTCCGCTCGGTAACCTGCCCGCTCAACTGCCTGGACTACTTCGTTGCTGACGCGGTTATCGACCGTCTGAACGGTTAACAGATGGTCGGGGTGGTCGGTTTCTACGGAAAAGCCATCGAGTGGCTCAATGGCGTTGAGGAAAGGAGTTACAGCGGCTACGCTGTCAGCGTCGGTCAGCGTAGTTTTGAACATGAGGGTCTTCATAGTCTTGAGCAACGTCTTTATCAGCTATAACTGTTGAGTGTCAGGTAGTAACTGAAGTGATTAGTTTTTATTGTAGACTGACCAGGGCAAA
Source organism: Spirosoma fluminis (assembly GCF_054778895.1). Taxonomy (NCBI): domain Bacteria; kingdom Pseudomonadati; phylum Bacteroidota; class Cytophagia; order Cytophagales; family Cytophagaceae; genus Spirosoma; species Spirosoma fluminis. Next base: position 292,737 of record NZ_BAAGZD010000019.1, on the reverse strand, counting down.
CGAGCCGGTAAAATCGCCACCGAAGCCCGGTTTCCGGTGGCGATTTACATCCGGTCTGATTCGGAAAAACTTACTGATCTGCGGACGAGTCGTCTGTATCGGTAGTGGCGATCTTAGCCAGGTCTTTGTTACCTGGTAATAAAGCAAGTCCCTTCTTGAGCCACTCGTTACGTGCACTTTCGTCTTTAGTGACCAGTTCGTGATAGGAAATCAGGTATTTAAAGGCCAGCGCCAGGTCTTTCTTATACCGGTTTCGATCTTCCTCTTTGCCTTCGACCATGCTGATGAACTGCTCGAAATACGGCTTTGCCTTACCGTTACGTACGGCTTCTTCCGGCGTGTAAGCATAATAGTTCGCTTTAGCCCGGTACAGCACCGTTGGGGCATAGTCCGGAGACCCTTTCTGGGCCAGGGCCAGGGCCGAGTCAGCCAGGGCAAAACGAGTTGTATCGCGCACCAGCTTGCCAAGGCTATCGCGCCCGAATCCGAGCGTGTAGTTGCTCATGCCGTAGCGGAACAAATCCTGCACGTCGGCCTTGAAGCCATGTTTAGCGGCTGAGTCGAGCGTAGCTACTGCCTGCGGGTGTTTTTTTGCCCGGTAGTAGTACTTAGCAATATCGCCGTACAGGTTATCAGTTGTATCGAAGGGAGCCGCTTTCTCAAGATACGTGATTCCCAGCGAATCATTAATGGCTTTTAGAGAGTCGCTGCCGGGATTTTCAATGCCCAGATACGCCTGACCCAGATATTTATAGTCATCGTACATGGCTTTGTCCGGAGCTTTTTCCAGAAATGTATTGATATTTTCAATCGCTTGCCGGGGTTGCTTGAGCGACGAGTAGGCCCACCCCTGGATCCGGTATACGATCGGGTTCTGAGCCAGCACGGTGCGGTTACTGTCGATCAGGGCTACGGCACGCTGGTAGTCTTTGGCCAGAAAGTGAAACTGGGCCTGCCGCAGCAAGGTTTCAGGACGTGTATCTTTCGATACGCTTACGTACTGGTCGGCATACGTAGCCGCGTCCTTGTAGCGATTCACTAAGAAATATAATTCGGATAGCTGCCGATAGGCAGGTGCATAGCTTGGATTCGCTTCGATCGCTTTCTTATAGTTATCGACAGCTAAGTTTAGATTGCGGCCCTGCCAGAAGATGTCCCCAATCCGCTGATAGACCCGTGCGGGCATCATGCCTAGTTCCATCGCACTTTCATAACGCGTAACGGCCGTACCGGCATTTTTATTAAGATAATACGCATCGCCGAGGGCTAGTTGTACAGCCGCATTTTTTTTGTCGCGGTCGGCGGCCTGGTTCAGGTAGTCAATCGCTTTGGCTGCATCAACAGCTTTCGGATACTGAGGTTTGATGGAACCGCTGTCGGGCGTGAGGTAGCCGGTGTAGGCTTCGCCGATGCGATACAGAATGTCGGCGTTTTTGCCTTTGCTTTTCTTAATGACTTCCTCAAGCTTCGGGCTGGCATCGGTCATATTATTTTGTACCAGATAGCTGATCGCTAAACCAGTTTCGTTGAGCGGCACCCGCTTTTCATCCATCGGAAGGCCTTTCTCAAACCAGAAACGGGCTGAATCGGGCTGACCAGCGCGCAGATAGCCATATCCTGCGTCGAAATTCGCCTGCATTGATGGGTTCTGCTGCGCACTTCGTGTCAGCAGCGCTTTAGCTTCTCCAAACCTGCCCATGTTCATCAGCGTAGTCGCATCGGGAGTGGAGGTTGGCGTTTGGGCAAGAGCTGCTGTTACAGCGCCCGCCAGGAAAAGAGTTATGTACGTTTTCATATACGTTGATTAGAGTAAGTACTATTTCTACGCTCAACAACTGTTGGTGAACGAGATGGACAAATTAGCCCGGAGAATTAAGAAATTACTTAAATTCTGCTTAGAATTGGTTTAGAAGAGTTGTTATTCAGAAACTGAGACTACCTTAATTGATCCGGCTCGCTAACCCATTTGCTCACCTCCGTATCACTTACCTTGCGGTCTGTATTCAGGCTATAAAACGTATAAACCACTTAGAAAACCAGTGTAATTAATCCATCTGGCTGGTTTTGTGTTTACTCATTGACTGTATTCCCTCTAGATGACCCACAAACCATCCCAATATGCGCAGGTGCTGGCTTGGCTAGACCAGCACCTGATTAGCCGACTATATTCGGAGCGCATCCGCCGACTGATTTTGCAAAGCTTTCCCTTCTGGGTTGCGTCGCTGCTAACAGGTCTGGCGGCTGTAGGCTACGAAAAGCTGTTTGTCTGGGCTGAACAAACCAGTTTTAACTGGCTGAGGGCCTACCCCTGGCTAGCCTTTGGCCTGACGCCAGTGGCTTTCGTGCTGGCCTGGGCGCTGGTTCATTGGTTTGCCCCGGCTGCACGGGGCAGTGGCATTCCGCAGGTTATGGCCGGTATCGAACTATCCAATCCGGTCCGGCACTATCATACGGCCTATCTGCTTAGTGTGCGGGTCGCGGTAGTGAAAGTACTGAGCAGTGTTATCCTGCTGTTGGGTGGAGGGGTTATTGGCCGGGAGGGTCCGACTATTCAGATATCAGCCGCTATTTTTCGGGCCATTAACCGACTGCAACCAGCGGGATGGCCACAGTTGTCGCGGCAGATTGCCCTCGTCACGGGCGGGGCGGCTGGGCTGGCTGCCGCGTTTAATACGCCCCTCGGCGGGATTGTCTTCGTAGTGGAAGAGCTGACGCAAACGCATATCACCCGCTTCCGCACCGCCGTATTTACCGCCGTTATTATTGCCGGTATGACGGCCCAGGCTATTCTGGGTCCGTATCTGTATCTTGGCTTTCCGAAGGTAAGTGTATCAACCGGCTTGATACTGGGCGTAGTAATCGGAGTCGCTTTGGTATGTGGGTTGGCTGGGGCCGTGTTTGCCAAAACGCTTTTGTGGTTGAACGCGTACCGCCGACGCTTCCGTCGGCCCACCGAGCAACTGGGTTGGGTAGTTGGCTGCGGCTTGTTGCTGGCTGGGTTGGCATTTTGGGTGGGCAGCGATGCCGTGGGTACAGGCAAGCCCATCATTAATCGCCTGTTGTTTCAGAATACGTATCAAACCCCCTGGTATCTGTTTGGCGTGCGGTTTGCGGGCATGGCCCTTAGTTATAGCGGTGGCGGGGCGGGGGGCATCTTTGCTACGTCGTTGAGCGCTGGAGCTATCCTCGGCGATGCGCTGGCCCGGCTCCTGCAGATTGCCCCCGTCGACCATAATCTCATAATATTAGTCAGCATGGTCAGTTTTCTGACGGGCGTAGTGCGATCCCCCTTCACAGCCGCTATTCTCGTGCTGGAGATGACAGACCGCCATTCGGCCATCTTTCAGTTATTATTAGGCGGACTAATGGCGCAGGGTGCGGCCTCGCTGCTGGATCCTGTTTCGTTCTACGAACACCTGAAAGAAGGCTTTGTGCGGGAGGCCATCGCGCAAGCAGACAAGACGGATCAAATCAGCCGATAAATGCGATTTGGCGTTAACCGTCGGGATACAACCGCCGGATGAGCCTCTCCATCGTCAGCCCCTGCCCAATGACCGAAAATAGCACTACGGCGTAGGTGATGGTAACAATTAAGTCTTTTTGAGGCAGGGTGCCCGGAATGGAGAGGGCCATTGCGATAGAGAGGCCTCCGCGCAGCCCACCCCAGGTCAGCATTACGGGAGCTTTGTCGTCGAGGTCGAGCCAGGGGCGGGCCAGCCGATACGGTACCCAGATGGAAAGAAACCTGGCCCCCAGTACTAAACCGATCACGGATACACAAATGGGCCAGTATGATGATCGAAAATCAATAATAAGGAGTTCCAGGCCAATAAGTACGAAAAGTAGTGCGTTTAGAATGCTATCCATCAATTCCCAGAATTTGTCGATATAATCCTCGGTCTGGCGACTCATGGCGTGTTCGCGGGCATGGTCGCCTACGAAGAGACCCGCCACCACCATTGCCAGTGGTCCGGAAATATGGAGCCGTTGCGCCAGGAGGTAGCCGCCCATCACGCCTGCTATAGTAATGATAACTTCGGTTTGGTAGTGGTTTATGGAACGCAGCAGTCGAAACATGCCATAACCGAGTGCTAACCCAAACAACAGTCCCCCCCCGGCTTCTTCGAGAAAAGTCAGACCAATTGCACCTACACTGATACTATCGGTTCCTTCAACGACGATCCGGTAGATGGTGGCAAATAGCACGACGCCTACCCCGTCGTTAAACAATGACTCGCCGACGATGTTAAGCTTGACGTTTTCGGGCAGCTTGAATTTGGCCAGTATACCCAGCACAGCAATGGGGTCAGTAGGTGAAATAAGCGTGCCAAACAACAAACAAAGCGGATACGACAGTGAAAATCCCATCCACCCGGTCAGGTAGTATAAACCCGTACCGACGAGGAAGGCACTAATCAGCACCCCTACCAGGGCAAACAGCATCACAGACCGGCGCTCAACCCGAAGCTGAGCCGCATCGGTATGAAACGCTCCGGCAAACAAAAGGAAACTAAGCATGACGTCGAACAATACCCGACCAAAATCAACTTGTTCCACCGTTTGCCGAACTACCCGGAACCAGACCGGGTAAACGGCGTTCAGGCTGATCAGTAGCAGGGAAAACAGCAAAGACAGCGTCATGACGCCGATGGCGTCGGGAAGTTTTAGAAAGCGGGTATTGAGATAGGAAAACCCGGCTGCCACCACAATCAGCAGGGTAATCAGGGTAAATAAGTCCATGGACATAAAGAATTACATCGAAAACGTTTATTTTCCGTTTAAGAAAGGGCAATACCGTTTTGCCGAACGGGGTTCGGCAAGCGGCAAATATCGCTTTATTTAACGCATTTACCGAATATGCTGGTTGGTGACCCTAATGTACCTCGTACCCAAAAGACCGATGCGCTGACTCGCTTCGGCCGGTTCCTTCGGGACCGCTTCAGTTTGGAAGAAGACAAAGACGACGAAGAGGCCATCACGCAGTCCATTAGCCGGGGCATCGAATTTCGGGGCATCAACCTCTGGACGCTCATCTTCGCTATTTTCATTGCCTCTATAGGCCTGAACGTTAATTCAACGGCCGTCATTATCGGGGCTATGCTTATTTCGCCCCTGATGGGGCCAATCATGGGTATTGGGCTGGGCATCGGCGTCAATGACCTGGACATGATTGGTCGGGCGTTAAAAAACCTCAGCATCGCCGTATTCATCAGCCTGTTAACCTCTACCGTTTACTTTCTTATCAGTCCACTGCACATCGCGCAGTCCGAATTACTAGCCCGCACATCACCGTCGGTCTGGGACGCTTTCATCGCTTTTTTTGGCGGTCTGGCGGGCATTGTGGCCGGTTCGCGCCGGGAGAAAATAACGAACGTCGTGCCGGGTGTCGCCATTGCCACGGCCCTCATGCCACCCCTTTGCACAGCGGGCTACGGCATCGCCACCCTCAACGGCTACTATTTCGCTGGTGCCTTTTATTTGTTTCTCATCAACAGCATCTGCATCAGCTTAGCTACGTATCTGATTGTGCGGTTTCTGGGGTACCATCAGAAAGCGTATCCGACGCGGGAGGTAGAACGGCGGGTACGCACGACCATCTGGGTGGCTGTGCTAATTGTGCTGCTGCCCAGTACGTATCTTGCTTACCAGATCGTCCGTAAAACCATTTTTGAACAGGCAGCCAAACGGTTCGTTACCAACGAATGCACATTTGCTTACCGGCAGGTGGTTAGTTTCACCGCGCATTACAACCGCCATCAGTCCAGACTCGAGCTGACGATGGTAGGCGAACCTTTACCGTCGGACTCTATTAACTTACTTCGTTCAAAAATGCTTCCCTACGGTCTGGACGATACGCGACTGGTAGTGAAACAGGGAAATTTTAAAACCGAAGATATCGACGTAGATGCGCTCAAAACGACCATTGCCGACCAGGTGATCCAGTACAGTCAGTCGTCGATTGCCCGCAAGGACCAAACCATCGACTCGTTGCGCCGGTACATCGAACTGACTCAGACCTCGCGGCTACCTGTAGCCGACTTACGTAACGAACTAAAAACGCTGATGCCTGATGTGCAGACGTTTACTGCTGCCCGTTCGTTAGTGATAAATGCTAACCGCTCTACGCCCGATACGGTGATGCTGGTTTACGCTAAATTTCTGCGTCGACACACTCCCGCCGAACGTAGGCGGATTGAGCGTTGGCTGCAGACCCGCACTAAAAGCAAACGGATTAAGCTGATTGTGGAATAAGCGGTTTCACCAGCCTTTCTTCGTTACAGTATGTCTATCAATTATGTAGCCGTCAGAGTTAGCAAGATTAAAATACCGACCCTATGAGAATTGTTAACCTGCTTATGCAAAATAGGCTTGCTGGATAATCCAGAACAACGTAATGTTTAAGCCCACTTAGAGCGGAAAGCAGGCCTCCTTATAATCTGGCTGTGTAGAGTTTTGTCTGGGGTGTGTTTTGTCATGAACGTGCAGGAATTATAAAAGGCCTGCTTCGTGTTGAATTCGTCAAGTTTTTCAGGAGGTGCCTATAACTTGCTGTTAGTGAGCTACATACATTTTCGCCTATTCCCAGTGACTACACTGATTTATCCCTTTTTTATTGTAATTTTAGCTGACAAACCGCTCTTTACATGAAGGCAGAAACTAAATCGAAGCCAAAGCCTATTAAAAATACGGTACCCATTACAAAACCTGATGGGCGTCCTAAAGTGAAACTCGGCACGGGGCGGCATTTAGCCTTCATGTCGGATACCTTATTTGATGAGGATTTGAAGCAATGAAAGCCTATATTCTGGACACCCATATTTTTCTCAATGCTTATATAAAACCAGAAAATAACGACCCAAGAATCACCAAAATTCTGAGTGGAAACAATGTCCGCTACATCAGTGCCATTTCACTTATCGAAATTGCTCAACTGATTGAATCTAAACCAAAAGAAATAAAGATCAGTATTCCCTTAGCGGTCTTTATTGTTAAGGCATTAACTGACTCCGGCGATTCTGATGTCGACCGCAACCTGACTAACGAGCCAAAAAGTTGCCTGTCGCCCGCGACACGGCACACGAGCATTTTCGTAAATGTCTGGCACCACTCATCAGTACTGTACTGCTACTCGCATCCCTACACCCATTCCTTTACCTTGTCGCCAGTTGCCTTGACTGGAACGCCTATAATAAGTAGAGCCATTCAGTACACCCGCTGATAGATAAAGCCCTCGATCTGACCCTCCCTTTCCATCCAGCAATTCAACGGCTACTAATACATCACCATTAATCTCTATTGGCTGGTCAGTCAAATCAAAAGTAATTCGACCAGTTTGTTTACCGAGCTTGATAATAGCGGGCCTATTCATCAAGTTGTTTACTGGTGTATTTTTTTCTATTTGGTAGATATTTAAGCGAACAGTTAAACTGTCGTACCGATTGTAGGAAATATGGAAATCAACCTTCTCGATGTACGTTGGATTTTTACGAGCACTAACACGAATTCCTATCTGAGTGCCTAACTGCCCCCCGTCAAAACCGGCATTTAAAAACTTTGATTCGGTAGAATTGCCTAATATCTTTCTGATAGGCCGGTTAGCCTTTACAATCACGTCTGACAAGGTTCGTATTTGGTGGCTTAATTTTATAGTCAATGGACCAGTCTTTGCCATTTGTATTAATTTAAGAACCGGCCAGTCCTGAGATTGATAGCCGACTAACGAAAACCGAACGGTGTCGGTTTGGGTAGCTCCTTGGGTCTGCCAATAGAAAGAGCCATTTTCACGGCTAACTGTACCCTGACTGCCTCGTACTATACCAATGTTGGCGTAAGAAAGCGGCTTACCTATTGTATCGGTAAGGTTGCCGGATAAGGTGAAAGGCGGAAGGCGGTTCAGGGGTCTTCTTTCAGGGCGGGACAAAGTAAGCAAAGTAGACTGTTGTACCAACAATCGCTGTAAACTATCGTTAAAAGAAGGTTTTGATTGAATAAATTCGCCTAACCAGTTAGTTACTAAGCGTTTTATTAATGGATAGGCAGTTAGAGCAATGGCCCTGTCTTTTTTTAATTGCGTAGCTAAATAAGGCACATACGAGAAATCTTCATGAGCTGTAGCCAACAAACGGACGTATTGTTTAATCGGAGCCGTTATCCCTGCTGCCATGACAAAAACTGAGTCTTCCGGCTCCTCTGTACCTTCACGTCCGCTACTAATGTATAAGTACGGAGCGTACAGCTTACTGGGCGTAAAATAATCAGCTTGCCTAATCAAGTTGAAATGTTCGTCGTCAGCTTTATCGGTTCCGTATATATAATTTTCTGAACCATCTAAGGAAATAACGGCCCGAATATCTGGTTCCCTCATGGCTACAATACTGGCGGCCAGTCCTCCCCAACTGTAGCCAACAACCGCCACTTTTTCAGGAATAGTAGAGAATACGTTTTGTAGGTATTGACGAGCAAAGCGGGCATCCTGTACTTGCTCAATAATATCAGTTGAATCCATTGTCATAACCCCCGGAAACTTTCCTACTGAACTAACTGAGGCAACCAAATACCCCGATGCGGCCAACTGTTCGAGTAAAGCAATGTTTTCATAACTCATACCATTATAACCCGGACAGTATAAAACGAGCGGAAATCGTCCCGTTAATTGTGGTGCCAATTCATAACTATTGGTGGTCGCTTCTAAAAGATAAGATACAGAATCAAGCCCAGCCCCATAACTCCAGTATTTTGCTAACTCATACCCTTCTTTTCGGCAGGAATCAGCCGAAGATTTAAAATTCACCCGCAAGCCATAAAGATTGAAAAAGAAACCGTAAGGCAGTGGTTTTTGATTATGCTGTACTATTGCCGGGTAAAATAGATCAATCTTAACGGGGCGAAAGCGTAGGCTGTCCGTGTGGGTTGTGTCAAAACTCCGGGTAGTGTCATACGCTTTTATTGTCCGAAAACCTACCTTGACTGGTTGTGCAGTTGACAACCTACTTTGTGCGCTTACCGACAGATTGACTAATAGGACTAACCAGACGCAAATCTTATTCATCGTTTGAGCTTGTTTACTCTCATAATGCCAAATTCCTGTTTGGGGTTGCCTGCTTAAGAAAATTTAAGGGATGGACATACTAAACAATCTTTGTCCAACTAACCTAGCCGGGGCGTTTCTCGTGTCGACCGAAACGCCGAAATGGAAGCCCAAACTAGCCCATGCGGGGCGTTCAAATTGTCGCCCGAAAGCTGGATTTTGAAGCACTAAACTTGCCCCGCGAGACGTGCAACCTGTCACACGGAACCCCGAAATGGAAGCCACGCATGGACGGGCCACCCAACGACCATGAGTGTTGATGGTGGGCGAGTCACTCACTGAAACGAACATACCTAAACCTTTACACACTCATCATGTTGGGCTGCAAACTCGCCTGCGGGACGTGCTTCCTGTCAACGGGAAGCTGCCTATAATGATTGAAAAGGCTATCGAAAAAAATTAACAAGTGTCCATAGTCCCAAAACGAAAATGCCTATAGCGCCAACAAACATGGCAAAAATGAAATACTTTTCAATTCTATCCTTCCAAGTTTCTTGGTCGTCAGTGTTAATATAACCACTTACTTTTTGAACATAATGAAATCCAATTTCACTTCCTGAGTCAATCCACTCCGCATAATCATCGCTAATTGGGACAGTCTGCCCTTCTGCAACCTTGTCCATTTCATTAGCCGCTTTGATAAGGCGCTGAGCGAAAAGAAGAAGTCCATCCTTGTTTGCTCTAATTGCTGATTCATCAGTTCCTCCACCATACATGAAAAAGTTAATATAGGCTTTCTCTGGATCAGTGGTTGCTTGAATTTCAGTTATCCATTCATCAAGTTTATTATTCATTCTTTGTCGGATAAATGGTAATTAGAGTCGGCGTTCACCTCTGTCGAACGCTACGTCAAAAATCCACTTTTTAAAAGCTGACTAAGTGGGGCGTTTCTCGTGTCGACCGAAGCCGACCCAAGAGCCAAAAAGCTACCCCGTTGGGACGCGCAGCCTGTCGCACGCAAGCCGACCACTACGTTATTGGCTGTTGAGTTCACCCAACGCCGTGAAGTGCTGTCTGGTGAGCGTAGCGAGCCTTGACACACTTCAGTTGTTGGGTGCCTTCGCAAAGAGCACGACCAAGCCCACTGCTGACCGTGCCTGAATGACTCACAAGAAACCAAAAATTCACGACAATGGAAACTGCCGAAAGTCGCCCGAATGACCCCCGTAAACGAACGAAAAAGCCGCCAACGAAACAGGAACGGCAAATGATGAAACAGATTCAGGCTATGCCGCCTATGAACGAGAGTCAGAACTATGCAATCTACGAGCGTGTAATTGGCGATGTACTTAATGGTAGTGAGTCGAATATCACCACCACCCAAATACTTTCGCTAACCCCACAATTAAAGCACTCACACCCCCAACAATTACCGAAACATACTTAATCTTGTCCCAAATGGAATGGTCTGATTTTTTGATAGGGTTTTCTCTTGGCTGGGCTTGTTGTGGAGCTGCGTTTATTGCGGGGGATTGGCTGTTCAAATCTCGCAAAGAGGAGCCATGACCAATCTGCGAACCAATTACGGGGCCGCCGACGTGAATATTTTGGTTTGGTTTATTCTGGTGTTCGATCAGCTTTAGCCACTTTTCAAAGCCTCCCGCCCTTAAGGCTTCGTGTCCCTTTTGGGTAAGTTCGTATGTATGCTCATTGATAATAATCAGACCGTAAGCTGCGGCCCGTTGTAAAACGGGATATTGATTGTCGGGGTCTTCCAAGGTAAGAAGCCAGTAGTCTTCATTGGCGGTATCATTTAACAATTTATCAATTCGTTCTGATAGGTCCATGCTCTATTCATCTGATTGCTTTAAAGTATATATGCCCACCAAGTCCGAATTGTCGCCCTTTCCTTACCGCCCGGCGTGTTTGTCGCCATCGAACAGGACGCTCGTGCCGACTTTGCCTAGCACCCCACGGGCTTGTTTCTGCCGTGTCCACAACTAGCGCCAGCACCAAGCCGACCCACTACGCTACTGCAAGCCGTGCCAGAACAGGAAAGGGAGCGCGTAGCCAGAACAGCATCCCGCCCAACATTGTAAAGGGCGCAGCTTCACGGAATTATATCTTGCTGAAAACCAACTATATGTAGTTACGTAACTACCCTCAAAGCAACCATCTACCAGGGAATTTGTAGCAAAGCAGTTGGAAGCTGATAACACAAACAAGGCAAAACGCTTTAATTGACTAAGCGGTGTATAGACGTAATCTACAAAAAAAACAGACGTTTAGCATAACCGCCCAGGCTACCTTAAAAGATCGTGCTGCTGAAACCAGGTAAACGCTTCCTGAACAGCGACCCGAATGGGCGTTTGCGGTAAATTGAGTTCACTGACAGCTTTACTGACGCTGAAATAATGGCCGTCGTTCGCTACGGCTACCATTGCTGAATTAAGTTGGGCGGGTTGGCCAATTAACTTGGTTTTCCAGTCCAGTAGTTGGCCGACTGCCGATGTCAAAACCGGAGGAATGGAAAGGGTGGGCGGACGAGTGTGAGTAACCTCCGCCATCAGGGCAAACGCTTCGCGGTAGCTCAGATTCGCATTACCCAGAATATACGACTCACCAATACGTCCCATGGTCAGCGCATTGACGGTAGCCGTTGCTACGTCGGCCACATGTACGTAGTTCTTGCCGCCAGCGGGAATGCCCTTGATTTGTCGCCGACACAGCGCCAGCAGCAGCGCGTTGGAGGTGATTTTGTAATCAAGAGGTCCCAGCATGAACGTAGGATGCACCAGAACGGCGGGCAGTTGATAATCTCGAACCGCTTGCAATACCAAATCGGTAGCCGCTCGTTTGCTATCCATATAATCCAGACCGTACCGGTTGCCCATATATGGGCGCTGCTCATTGCCCGGACACTCTTTTGTTCCAAAACCAAATACGTTGGCCGTTCCCACAAAGACAAACCGTTCTACACCGGCTTCGATAGCCGCGGCCAGGACAGCGGCCGTACCACCAATATTAACCGCTACTACGTCTTTAGACCGAGCTGGGTTCACCTGCGCTAAGGCCCCCGCGTGGACCACCAGATCGCAGCCGTAGGTTGCCGCCCGTACATGGTCTGTATCGCGGAGATCGCCCAGCCAAATATCTAAAGGTAAGCCGGCCAAAGCCCGTAGGTCGCTCTTTGGCCGAACAAACGCACGCACGGCATAACCCCGACTAAGCAACTGACGACACAGATGCCCACCTAGAAAACCATTGGCACCCGTTAACAAGACCGTTTTCATCAATGCATAACCAGGAGTAGCTACTAAGATCGGAATCGCGAAGGCCTGGTTGCCAAACCGGGCCAAATTCCGAGCATGTAGTAGTAGGTTGTATACGTACGAAAGTAAGTTGGCGCAAGTTTTACTAAAATTAAAAAGTATTTGTGTAGTATATGTAACTAATCGTCATAGATTTATAACCAGTTGTAATTCAGAGGAATATTTAACCGCGTCAATCGATGAATAAGAGTCGTATCCAGAATATAATCCCAGCGTATTCTTCGAAGAGGGGGTAGATACCTTACTTGCAACTAGTGGCGTAAGGATAAAAAAGCTTGCGGAATCTGCTAGTTAACTCGTAGCTCAGCCTGACCGTTCAGGCTGAGCTACGCATCATTCAAAGGCCAATTCTTATAAATCCAGGCCATTTTCGATCCGTTCGAAGGAGGGCTGTACCTGCTTTTTAGTAAAAATTTCGGCGACTCCAATTCAGTAAGGGTAATAGTGAAGCCGCCTGAATCGCTTTCTGAGGCTTATTCGGGAGCGGTTTTTCGTCTTTTTATTAAATCATATTATTATGAAACGTCCGTTATATTCTGCGCTGGTTGCCATTCTCGTCCTGGTCGGTTCCACGCTTCAGTCCTGTTTTATAGCGGATCATCTGGCTCCAACTAACGCCCAGGCGCAGCTTCAGCAACTCACCGATAGCCTTTATCATAGCCTGGGGCAGAAATGGCCGCTCCAGCCAAACAAAGGCGGATTTTTTCTGATGGTCAACAGCCCCGGGGGTTCGTACCTGGTATCCAGCAACCTAGAATCGCCGGTTCAGCCAACTACCCACTTCCGGATTGCCAGTATTTCCAAAACCTTTACTGCAGCCGCCATTATGCTTCTTCAGCAGGAGGGTAAACTGGCCATTACTGACTTTATTTCGACCCACCTGCCGAATTCTCCGGCTTATGCTATTCCATATAAAAGTCAGATTACCATCAAACAACTGCTTCAGCACCGGGCGGGCGTGTTCGACGTTACCAATCAGGACATTCCTTCGACCGGAAAGCAACCCTACGCTGGCAAACGCTACGTTGATTATGTCCGCGAAGACCTCAAGCAGGATACGCATACCTTCACCTTCGACGAACTGATTGGCGTGGTGGCTCAAAACGGATTATCGAATTTTACGCCGGGTACTACGTTTGGCTACTCCAATACAGGCTATAATCTGCTGGGCAAAATCATTGAACAGGCCTCGGGCATGACCTACAGTGATTTTATCAGAACCCGATTTCTGGAGCCCTTACGCCTAACCGATACGTATAACGTGTGGCAGGGAGCCGAAACGCGCATGAAAGACCCTTCTGTAGAGTCGTATCTGTACGTACCGGGCCAGAGTCCGATCAATACGTCGGAAGACAACATGTCGACCCACGTCAGTGAAGGCAGCCTTGTATCGACCCCCGCTGATGTCACCCGCTGGATGGAATTGCTGTTAACGGGTCGGGCGGGACTTACTGCCCAAACGGTAGCGCAGATGAAACAGATGGAGGTAGCCGACGCATTGCACGGCGTGTACGGACTTGGGTTGACCTATACTGAGGGGCTGGGCTACGGTCATGACGGTGCTCATTTGAGTTACCTGTCGAACCTGCGCTACAATCCGGATACGAAGACAACGACGCTGGTGGTCGCCACGTTTTTCAAAATAGGCAGCACACCCGACGAAAGCAATGCTGATTTTCTGGAGCTGGGGTTTGGGTTGCAGAAAACAGCTCTTAAAGCCGCTCAGATCGTCAATTCTAAATAAAGGGTGTCTTCGTTCTGGACAACTATCTTTCAAACCTCGTACAATGAACGGGTTCGTTTTTACACGCTGTTCCTGCTGGGTGGGCTGACCGGGCTGTTCGTCAGTTGTAGCTTTATAAACCTCGACGATCACCGGGGCACATCAGTGTGTAGAGACGCAATCGCAAGTCAAATTCAGTATTATACCGGTTTGAGGTACGTATTGCGTTTAATTACCCCTCACCTTTGAGGAGAGCGAGGTTCAATAGAGGTACGTCTGGGGAAGAAAGTGCAGGGAGTCCGCAGTAGCTACCTTGAACGAGTGTTAGTTGGCTGAAATGGTGCGCCACGTACAAAAAGTCCCTCGGCGATTTATTCACCGAGGGACTTTTATTCGGAAAAAGTAGTACGCATTACCGGTTTACGTAGGCCGTCAGCTTAGGGGCCTGCGTGCCGGTTTTGCCGACTACTCCCTGCGCAAAGACCGTCAGCACCCGACCCGAGGTGGTGCCGGTATAGGTAAGGGCGGTTGTTACGTTGGCTGTCGCGCCCGCTACCCGGAACAGGAACGATGCGTTGTTTTTGATGTCAACACCCACAAACGGTGACACCGTTTTATACGTAACGTTCGAGACCAGTTTTGTCCCATCCGACAACAGTAAATCGTAGGCGGTGGCACCGGGAATCAGGTTAACGAACCGGACGTAGAACTTGTTGGGGTCGGTAGCGCTGCTGAAATCGTCGTTCAGCAACTGCACTTCCGGCTGCGGTCCGGTACCCATCAGCAACAGCGAATAATACTTGTTGTCGTCCAGGGTCAGCGACTGGGCGTACACCGTCGTGGGGCTGGTGGCTGTCGTGGTAGCGGGTGCTGTCAGCGAAACAGATACCTGACCCGACGTAACGATGGCATAGTTGGCCGATACGCCCGGAAACGTACTGCCAAACGTAATGGGAGCCGGGGTGCCGGTGCCCGCGCTGGTGCTGATGGCTCCGGTCGGGATGGCCGCGCTGATTTTCTCGTTATTGATAAACAGGTTCACCCCCGGCGCGTCGGGTGCGGCATGAACGAGCTTGATCCGCGCTCCCGCGGGCACTGGTGTGGAGGGAACGGTCAAGGTATTGCGCTCGCACGACCAGCCAAGCAGGCTGGCCATAACCAGCAGAAAAACTGAAAAATGTCGGTATGTCATGGTAAGAATGAGTTCGTGATTAGGGCTGCGTAAACCAGACCGGTTTCGTGTTGTAATCGAGGGCCAGACCGCCGATCTTGTTCAGGGCGTCGATGTTCCAGACATATTCCGAGTTGTAGCGGGGGCGCAGCCGCTGAGCCGGTTTGCCGTTGTTGTTGCTGGAAAACGTCTGCGGCAGCTGGAAGCTCGTAAATACGTCGCTGCTGTAGTTGTACCGGCGCAGGTCGGACCACTGCTCCAGGAAACCCCAGCCCCACTGCGCAATGTATTTTTGCAGCATGATCTGGTTCAGCGTCAGCGCAGCCGCATCGGCCGGAACAACCACCGGATTAGCCAGATACGTAGCGCGGTCAGCGGCCGGTACGCCGGTGAAAGTCATGTGGGCCTCGATACCTTTGCGGTAAGCCGCCAGCGCCGTAGCCTTATCGCCCTTGATGAAGGCGGCTTCGGCTTTGATGAACTGCAACTGGGCGTAGGTCATCATCGGGAACGGCCCTTTGTCGGTAAAGACGTACTTACCCGTTGTGCCCGCTGCCGGAACGCTGTTCAGTGGCGTACCCCAGGGGCTCAGCACCCGGGCCGCTTCGGGAATACTGGCGGCCGTCGATTGGCCGGTACCTGGTGCCAGGCCCCGGTACGTACCGTCACCGCTTGGCGTCAGCATGAGAGAGGTACGTGGATCTTTTACCCCATTAAATACTCGGCCGTCCATTAAGCGTAGGATAAAATCCGACTGGCCAAACACCTGGAGGTTCTGCCGCGTGGGGCCAAAGAAGCTGGCATCGGCGGTGCTGTTTCCGTTGAACGGCATCAGGGCGTCATCGGCATTGCTGGCGAACGAGCTGTCGACATAAGCGATTACCTTGTTGGGATCATACGACGCCTTTTTCGACAGATGGTGTGCGTTCATCGCCAGTAGGCCGTAGGCAAACTTCTTCCATTTGGCCCGGTCGCCCTTGTACATGATGTCACCCCGCGATAGCTGCGCCTGCGATACTTTGCCATCGGTGCGGTTCAGGTACGGAATGGCCTCATTCAGCAGCCGGACTACTTCGGCGTAGGCAGCTTCCTGCGTGTCGTAATCGAACTGGTTTTTCTGCGGGTCCAGATCAAATGCCTGATTGAGGATAATCTCGCCGTGAATGTCCGTCAGCATCTGCCATCCCCAGGCTTTCATAATTAAGCCAACGCCGAGATAATCCCATTTTTCGTTCGCGCGAGCATCATTGATAAGATTAACGAGGTTGCGTCCGCCTTTCCAGTAGACATCCCGCCAGATTTCGCCCCCAACGTCAGATGCGCTGGCGTAACCGTGCAAATCCCACACATCGTTGGCCAGGTACGACTGCCAGTTCTGTACGTAACGGCCAATCACGCGGGCGTCGAACTGAACACCCAGCGCGTAGTTCACCTCAATGGGCGCCAGCAGCAGGGCGGCTTCTACCTGATCGGGGTTATTCGGGTTTTTGTTGATGTCTAAATACTTGTCGCAACTGCTCAGCGTCAGGGCGAGCCCGGTCAACACCAGGCCGGAAAGTTTTTTATAATTCATTTTAAGAGTTCGCTTTTTGCCACGGTACCGGGTACCCCGGCCAACGTTGTTTACTGTATTAAAGTCCAATCGTCAACCCGACGTTGTAGGTTCGGGGCAGGGGCAGGTTGCCAAAGTCGATACCAAAACCGCCCGAGCCGCCCGTTACGGAGTTGCTCGCGTTTACGCCGGGGTCGCCACCCGTGTAGTTCGTCAGCAGCAGCAGATCGGTGCCGGTAAAGAACACGCTGGCGGTCTTGAACGCCCGCGACCGGTTCAGCAGGGAAGCGGGCAGGTTATACCGCAGCGTTACGTCTTTCACGCGCATCCAGTTTATATTCCGCTCAATGAAGTCCTCATCCGCAAAGGCGGTGTAGTATTCGCTGTTGTAATACGGAATAAGCTGAACCGTGTTTTTGGTTGGCGTAGCCGTATTTTCCAGCCCGTCTTTCAGCACACCGTTGATCACACGGGGCGTTGTCCGGTCGAGGGTGTTTTTGCTCAGCCCCTGGCGGAACATGAATTCTTCCGTCGCGTTGTATACGTCGCCACCTTTGCGGATGTCCAGCAGGAAGCTCAGCGACAGGTTGTTCTTGATGGTGAACGTATTCAGGAAACCCAGCACGAAATCCGGATTCCGGTTGGCGACCTGTTTCCAGGCGGTTTCGATATATGGCAGGCCCGTCAGGGGGTTAATCAGAATCTGGCCCTGGTTATTACGCACGTAGGTATCGCCAGTGAGCGATGTCAGCGGCCCACCCACGCGAACGCCGTTGCGGATGTTCCGATACACCCACGTATCCGAGTTGTAGAATTCGGTCAGACCCACAGGCAGGCTCAGGAGTCGGCTGTTTGTTTTGGTAAAATTCAGGGTGGTGTTCCAGTTGAAGTTACCGCTCCGAACCGGCTCGGCGTTCAGCGAAATCTCAACCCCATCGTTCCAGAGATCGCCCGTGTTGATGGTTTTCAGGATAAACCCGGTGCCGTAGCTGATGCGCAGGTCTTTAATGATCTGGTTCGTACTCTTGGTGCAGTAATAAGCCGCGTCGAGGCCCAGCCGGCCGTTGAAGAACTTCAGTTCGATACCCGTTTCAAACGAGTTTACTTTTTCCGGCACCAGGAACGGATTGGGAGCCGTAAAGCCGTAGCTGAAACCACCGCCCGTAGTTGTCTGGCTTTCGTAGGCCTGCGACGTAGCATAAACGGGTGCTTCTTTCCCGACCTGAGCCGCCGAAATCCGGAATTTACCGTAACTCAGTGCGTTGCGGAAACGGCCTTCGGGTACCAGTTCAGTGAAGACAAAGCTGGCCGAAGCCGAGGGGTAGAAGAACGAGCGGCTTTCTTTCGGGAACGTACTCGACCAGTCATTGCGGCCGGTTACGGTCAGGAAGAAGAGGTCGTTATAGCCCAGTGTCAGGTCGCCAAACACGCCGATGAGCCGCCGTTGCTGGAGAGCCGACAGCGATTTCTGGGTGAGCGGGTCGGTGTTGTTGATGCTCGTGAAATTCGGGTCGAGGAACTTCTCACCGCGCGTTGAGAGGGCGTTGTAGCGGTAATCGTAGATGGCCTGCCCAACCCGGAACGAGGTGCTTAGTTTGTTGAACTGCTTTTTCGCCGTAGCAAAATACTGCACGGTCAGCGTCCGATTGTTATCCGTCGACTGGTCCAGCGAGCCGCCGATGGTGCCGCCCGCCCGGTTCGATTCGGGATGGTACTTAATCAGGTATTGGGTCGAGTACACGTCCAGACCCACCCGGCCGTTGAACGTCAGCCAGTCGGTCGCTGCGTAGTTGAGGCCGATGTTCGTGATGGCCCGGTCGCCCCGGTCGGTGAGCTGATTTTTGTTTACGTCGAAATACGGGTTCTCGATTTCAGCGCTGCCCGTAATGCGTCGGCGCGTCCCGTCTACGTTCAGGTAGTTGCTCATGTCGTTGTTCGCCGGCCACTGCAGCATACCCAGCAGAAAGCTGTTCTGGCCCTTCGACACTTTCGTATTCGCGGTGTTGATGTACTGGATAGTCGATTCAGCCGTCAGTTTGTCGCTGATCTTCGCCGTTCCGGCCAGCGTCAGGTTCAGCCGGTCGTACTGCGTGGTCGGAATAACGCCCTTCGTGCTGGTGTACCCCGCCGACAGCCGGTAGGTGTAGCGATCCGTTCCGCCGTCGAACGACAGGTTGTGCCGCTGACCGAAACCCGTTTGCAGGAAGTTGTTGACGTTGTCGTAGAACTGCGTGCCTTCGGGGTACGCCGGTCCGAAGTAGTTGAATGTGTTGTTCTGCGCGGTACCGTTCGTTCCCTGCGAATACACCTGCTGTACCTGCGGCAGGCGGTTCTGGGTAATCTGCTGCCAGGTAAAGCTGTTGGTATAGCTCACGCGGCCCTGCCCGTTACGTCCTTTCTTGGTCGTGATTAAAATGGCACCATTAGCGGCTTCAACGCCGTAGAGCGCAGCGGCTTCGGGACCTTTCAGGACGGTGATGCTTTCAATATCGTTCGGGTTCAGGTCGGCAGCGCGGTTGCTGAAATCAACCGTCCGGTTTTCAAACGACGTACTGGAGTTTTTCGAGGCCACAAAGTTATTGCTCTCCGCCGTGCGGTTGCTGATGGGCATTCCGTCGATGACGAACAGGGGCTGGTTGTTACCGCTGATGGAGTTGATCCCCCGGATAACGACCTGCGACGACGAACCCGGCAGACCGCTGGTGGTCGCCACCTGTACGCCTGGTACGCGGCCCTGCAGGGCATTCAGGAAATTGTCGCGCTGGGTCTGGGCTAGCTCCTGCCCGCCTACTTCGGTTACGGCATAGCCAAGCTGACGTTTTTCCCGCTTGATACCGAGTGCCGTTACGACCACTTCGTTCAGGGCGTTGGCTTCCTGCTTCAGGGACACGTTTATGACGTCGGCGTTGCCGATCGTTACGTCCTGCGTGGTGGTGCCGATGAAGCTAACCCGCAAGACCTGACCTTTATCGGCCTGGATGCGGAAGTTCCCGTTTGCATCGGTAGTGGTACCGCGGGTGGTACCCCGAACCACTACACTGGCTCCCGGAATGGCGACATTGTCTTCTACAGCGATGACTTTACCCGTGATTGTGCGATTCTGAGCGTATGTTGCCAGGTGCATTGCCAGACTGAACAGCACCAGAAACATACTTCGTAAAACTAATTGCATAAGCAGAGGAGTGGTTTAGTTAAAAAGTAGACGAAAATAAATTCAAAATTGCCCCGAAACGAGTAAAGAAGCAACTAATCGACCTGAACTATAGAAACAATTTTCGTTTGTACTTAATCAAGATTTAATTTACGCATCGAATAGTATTATATTTTGATTATTTATAGTTAAGTAAAATTTTTAGAATGTTCAATGGAAATTCTTCAAAATAGTATTTGGCATTTGATAAAACTACTTATATTTGATTCACTAAAATAGTACAACAGAACAAACTTCATAATCTACCTGCTCACTGGCCGCACTTGTGGAGTAGGTAGTCGCTCTTCAGCACCGTTATCCATCATCAACGGCCTGAAGAATGGGTTCATAGCTGGTCAGCGCCCTATAGGCGACACCCGGTTGGTAACCCACCCTGAATCGATTGCCTGGCTGGAGTTTATCCGCCGGAGCAATCAGAGTACGTCTTCTTTGTCTGCATTTATTTCTGTAGTTCACCCGTAGGCCATAAAGCCTGCGAGGGCAGTTGCGTTGCGCCCGGTTCGTTCGGGCGGTTCGGATCGGGCGGCCAGTATTCGGCACTGTTCCGGCAACCGGGAGCAACGTATTTGTCATAACCTAATCTAACGTATCATGCGAAAAAGGCTACTGATTTATGCGTTCGTCTGGTGTTGTGTAGGGCTGGCGGCTCAGGCACAAAACCGGCTGCTGACCGGTACGGTCGTTTCGGCCGAAGAGGGCCCTTTGCCGGGGGTGAACGTAGTTCTGAAGGGGACAACCCTGGGAACAACCACCGACGCAAAAGGAAAGTATACGCTCAGTGTGCCCGGCGACGGAGCCGTTGTGACGTTTAGCTCAATTGGGTTCACCACCGAAGAAGTTAACGTAGGCAGTCGGGGCGTACTCGATTTTACACTCCGGCCCGATGTGCGGGCGCTTTCGGAAGTGGTTGTAACCGCATTTGGGGTCAAAAAAGAAGTAAAATCGCTGGGCTACGGCGTGCAGGAGATCAAAGGGCAGCAGCTAACCGAAGCCCGCGCCACGAACGTAGTGAACGGCTTGTCGGGTAAAGTGGCCGGACTGCGCATCAGCAGCAATGGTGGGCCAGGCAGTGGCTCAACGGTGCAGATTCGGGGGGCGTCGTCGGTATCGGGTAACAACCAGCCGCTGGTGGTCATTGATGGCGTGCCCATTCAGCAGACGTTCGATAAGCAGTTCGGCTCGGGCTTATCGGAAATTAATCCCGATAATATTCAGGAACTAACCGTCTTGAAAGGACCGAATGCGGCTGCGCTGTACGGGTCGCGGGCGGCCAACGGGGTTATTCTGGTGACTACCAAAAACGGGTCAGGTACTAAAGGCATTGGGGTCGAAATCAATTCGAACACTACGTTCGAGCGGCCCTGGATAAAACCCAATTTTCAGAATACCTACGGCGGAGGCAACGGCTACCGAACCTGGTATACGGACGGATGGAGCGGAGCCATAACTGATCCACTCGAAGTGAGCCAGTACCGCGCGGCCTACGGACCGAATGCACCACTAAGTGGCACCGAAGGGACCGACGAAAGCTGGGGCGCTCCCCTGGATGGGCGGCTGGTACGCCAGTGGTGGACCGGTACCGGGGTGGCCCCGCTGACTCCACAACCTAACAACTACGACGAATACTGGGCAACGGGCAAAACGTTTACCAACAACATTGCGATCTCGGGCGCGAACGACAAAGGCAATTTTCGGCTGAGTATCGGGCGGTTAGACCAGCAGGGAATCATGTACTACAACGATTTTCACCGGAATAATTTCAAATTTAACTCCGGCTATAACTTCACTCCGAAGCTGAACGTAAGTCTGTCGACTGAATACATCAAGTCGGGCTCCGACAACCGGGGATATACCGAAGGGCAGCAGTTTATCTGGTCGCACCGGCACGTATCGTGGGCCCGGTTGCGCGACTACGAAGCGTATCAGAACATCAGCATCAACCGGGCTTTGCCGGGTAAACCCGCCGACACCGATCCGCCGAACTGGCAGCACACCTTCTTCACCAACCCGTATTTCTCCCAGTTGAAACTGCCGTATGGGAACGATAAAGATCGGCTGGTTGGCAACATTGCGCTGAACTACAGGATTCTGCCGTCTCTGAGCCTGATGCTGCGTTCGGGAACGGATGTCTGGACCGATACGCGGATCAATGTGCTAAACTTCGAGCGGGTACGTAACGGAAACAGTACGCCCGGTTCCTATTCGGAAGAAGTGTTACGTCGGCAGGAAACGAACAGCGATTTCATGTATACGTTCAACAAAGCGATTACGAGCGATTTGACGATCAACGCTCAGGCGGGGGGCATTCAGCGGACCAATTATTACAAGCGGAATTACCTGAAAGTTGGTCAGTTGGTTGTCGATGGGGTGTATAACGCGGGGAACGCCAACCCGAGTCAGAACACGGCCGAGAGCGCCATCGAGAAGTCGCAGGTGAACAGCCTGTTCGGGTCGGCTGAGTTTGGCTGGCGGAATTCGCTGTTCCTGAACGCAACAGCCCGCAACGACTGGTCGAGTACACTACCCGCCGAAGCACGCTCGTATTTTTATCCGTCGGTATCGGTGAGCGGAGTGCTGAGCGAGCTGCTGAACCTGCAAAGCCGGGTATTGTCGTTTGCCAAGGTACGCGCTAGCTGGGCACAGGTCGGAAACGATGCCGATCCGTATCAGCTGCTGCAAACCTTCCGGGCGAACGGCTCCTGGAACGGCTCCGTGCCTGAGTTCTTCGAGAACAAAAAGATTTCCAATTCGACGCTCAAGCCCGAAATCACAACCGGTACTGAGCTGGGGCTGGATCTGCGATTTCTGAAAGGCCGGATTGGGCTTGACGTAACGTATTACAATCAGGTGTCGCGGAACCAGATTCTGGGCGTCGAAATCTCGAAAGCCAGCGGCTACGATTCCCGCATCCTGAACGCCGGAAAAATCGCGAACACCGGGGTTGAAATTGTTTTGACTGGCTCGCCGGTTCGCCTGCCCAACGGCTTTACGTGGGAAACGGCGCTGAACTTTGCCCGCAACCGCAACAAAGTGCTTGAACTGGCCGAGGGGCTGACTACCTACGTCCTCTACAGTCGCCAGGGCCTGAACTCGGAAGCCCGTGTCGGTCAGCCCTACGGTACGTTGTTTGGCATCGGGTTCGAACACGCGCCCGACGGGCAAGTCATCTACGGGGCCAACGGCTATCCGGTCGTGTCGTCAACTCCCCGCGTGCTGGGCAACATTCAGCCGAACTGGACGGGCGGCTGGCAGAATACCTTCAGCCTCAAAGGCATTATGCTGTCGGCGCTGGTCGACATACGGTCGGGTGGGAGCCTGTTCGATGAGGGGACGGGTACGGCCCGCTGGACAGGTCAATATGCTGAAACCGCCGTTGGCCGCGAGGAAGGTATTATCGGGAAAGGCGTCGTTAACGTCGGTAGTGCCGAGCAGCCCCGTTACGTTCCCAACACCACGATTGTACCCGCCAGCGCACTCTATGGCTATAACAACCCCCGCCGGTACCACGAAGCCGCCATTTTTGACGCGAGCTATGTAAAGCTCCGCGAGGTAACACTGGGGTATCAATTGCCCGCTACGTTGCTGAATCGGGTTAAGATCCGCTCGGCAAAGATTTCACTAGTGGGACGTAACGTGCTCATGTTGTTCAAGAATACAACTCACATCGACCCCGAAGCCGACCGGTTCGGAGCCAACTCGCAAGGGTTCGCGTACGGCGAGTTGCCCAGTAGCCGCAGCCTGGGTGTTAACCTGAATCTGGGATTCTAACGCGTCATTCTATCGCATTCCGTATGAAACGAATCATTCTTCTCTCTATAGCCACACTTCTGACGGTTGGGTCCTGCACAAAGGAATTCGACACGATGAATGTGGACCCCAATAACCCTACTGCCGTAGGACCGCAGTACCTGCTGCCGTACGCGCTGGAAGCGTCCATTGACCGCTACTGGGGCAGCAATATCCGCTTCGAGCGACTAAACCTCGATGGAGCTATGCTCTGGATGCAGTACCTGACCCGGAACATCTACTCGAATGAGGGCGATAATTACGGCGTATCGGTGGCTTTGTACAACAACAACTGGAAAGGCTTTTACAACGATGGGCTGGTGAATTTCCAGCGGATCATTACGCTCTCCGCAGCAGGTGGCAAGTACCCCAACCCGAACTACGAAGGGATCGGTCTGGTGATGCGCACCTGGGTGTATTCGCTGCTGACGGACGTATACGGAGC
The DNA here is from genome assembly GCF_054778895.1 of Spirosoma fluminis. Lineage (NCBI taxonomy): Bacteria > Pseudomonadati > Bacteroidota > Cytophagia > Cytophagales > Cytophagaceae > Spirosoma > Spirosoma fluminis. Next base: position 268,489 of record NZ_BAAGZD010000019.1, on the reverse strand, counting down.
TGTACCCTATGGAGAAGCCATTAAAGGAACCGCCGATGCGCCCATTTACACCCCGGCTTACGATACGATGGACAAGGTGTACGCCGGTATGCTGGCGGATCTGAAAACGGCTAACGAGAAACTAAGCGTAACGGGACCGGCCGTTTCGGGTGATATTCTGTACGGAGGGGATATTCTGAAGTGGAAAAAGTTTGCCAATTCACTACGTATCCGACTGGCGAATCGACAGGCTGCAAAAAAACCGGCGGAGTCGAAAGCCATCCTGGCCGAAATTCTGGCCGATGCCGCTACGTATCCCATCTTCACCAGCAACGCCGATAATGCGACGCTTAAGCATACTGCCACCCGACCCAGCAACAATGAGTGGAATGAGGTGATGGTATTCGGCAGCCGGACAGACTGGAACGTGAGCAAGACGTTGATCGACAAGCTGAATGAACTGGGTGATGCCCGCGTAACGGTCTACGCCCAGCCCAACAAAGACGGCAAATATGTGGGTCACGCCAATGGGTTGCCCGATGCCATTGCGACCACGTATCTCGGCACGAGTTCGATGCTGGGTACCTATTTCATGCAGCCAACTACGCCCAGCGTGCTGATGACTTACGCGGAATTGAATCTGACACTGGCCGAAGCGGCCTTCGATGGCGACATTACCAGCGACGCGCAGGGGTATTTCGAAAAAGGCATTGCGGCTTCGTTCGATCAGTACGGCCTGAAAGTCACAGATGATTACCTGAAGACGGTAGGCAAAGCTTCCAAGGAGAAAATTATGGAGCAGAAGTGGCTGGCCCTATTCGGACAGGGGATTGAAGCCTGGACCGAGTACCGCCGAACCGGCCTGCCCGTATTCCCCGCCAAAGACCCCCGATCCATTTTCGAGAATGATGGTGTGCTACCCACCCGCATTAAGTATCCCACCTCGGAGTATTCGCTCAACGACGCTAACGTTCGGAAAGGCGTAACCCTGAACGGGGGCGACGATAGCATGAAAACCAAACTGTGGTGGGCTGAAAAGTAACCTGTTCCATTAACCGAAACGCAAGTGATGAAACGATATAAGCTATTAATCAGCAGTGCAGCGGTACTGGCGAGCCTGGCCGGCTGCACCAAAGTAGCCGACCCCTTCGTCGACCGGGTGGCGGCTCCGGTTCTAGTGGTAATTGACAATGCAACCGGCGATGGCGGTGGTCAAAATGCCGAACCGGTCGTTTCCCAGAAAAGCAGCGGTCCAGTTACGCTGGCCGTGCGAATTTACGAACTCGACAAGAGTGGTATCCTCAATAACAAAATAGGTATCGACTCCATACCCGTTACGTCGCTGGCGATCAAACTGACCAAACGCGACGGAACCGCCCTGGCCGAACTGAAAACGGATGGCGCTGGCAAAGCCAGTATCTCCAAAAGCTGGGCTGAGCTGGGTATTACGTCCCCGCAAGCAGGAAGCAGCGTACTGCTCACCTGGACAGGCGAATACAAAGGGCAGGCATTCAGCCGACTGTCGCGGGTGCAGGCCGTTAACTAGTGGCTATTCAATTCATTACGTCTATTCGTGTTAATAACCAATCAATAAGCAACGAAATGTCTATCAATCGTCGTGACTGGCTACGGGCCAGCGTGTTATCTGGATTAGGTCTGGCCACTGCGCAGGCTGGCTACTGTGAACCCTGGCTGGATGCGTCAGCGGCTCCGGTTGACCCACCGAAAGGCATGCTGAAAGCCCGGTTATCAGCAAACGAAAATCCGTATGGCCCGTCGCCAAAGGCCTTGAAAGCCATTACGGAAGCTGCGCAGGACGGGTATCTGTACCCGATGCAGTACGGGGCGCAGTTGCGCAAACTGATTGCCGAGCAGGAAGGCGTTGCCGAAGAGCAGATTCTGCTAGCTCCCGGCTCCGGTTCGCTGCTCGTAGCCGCTGCCATGCACTACAGCTACGCGAAACCGGGGGGCACAATCATTTCGGCTGATCCGACCTACGAACAGCTCATGCGGGCAGCTGTTCAGCACGGGGCCAAGTGGGAGAAAGTGCCGCTGACGGCTGGCAGCTACGACCATAACCTCGCCGAGATGGAAAAACGCATGGGTGACAACACCAGCCTGGTGTACGTAAACAACCCCAACAACCCGACCGGCGTAACGATTGATCCGGTGGCTTTGCGGGCGTTCGTAGATCGCGTATCGGCGAAGAAACCCGTGTTTGTCGACGAAGCGTATATTCACTACACGAGTGATCCGGCGAAGTTTACCGTACTGGAAAACGTGAAAAAAGGTCAGAACGTCCTGGTGGCCCGCACCTTCTCCAAAATCTACGGCATGGCGGGGTTGCGGCTGGGTTATCTGGTTGGACAACCCGATACGCTGGCAGCCATCAGCAAGTGGGGCGGTGGCCCCGGCGGACTGACCATGACTACGCTGCGGGCGGGCTTAGCCTGTTATAAAGATGAAGAGTTTATCAAGTACTCGCTGTCGAAGGGCCTCGAATCCCGCGAATATCTATACGAAACGCTGAAGACCAACGGCTATACGTATCTGCCGTCGGGTACAAACTTTGTGCTGTTCCCGATCCGGATGAAAGGCGAAGATTTCGTCAGTAAGATGATGAGCCAGGGTGTAAGCATCCGGCAGTGGAAGTTCGACGGACAATACTGGTGCCGCGTCAGCCTCGGTACTATGCCGCAGATGCAGGCTTTCGCCGAAGGGCTGAAAATAGTTTCTTAAACCCGTTATCAGAAGCGGGGAGGTTGACGTGATGAGGTTTGCTAATTCATTTTCGCAGGCTTTCGCACGCTAACTTCCCCGCTTCTATATATTACCTGTCAGCATTTATTGATTTACAGATAAGCGGTTCAATCGTGAACTTAGGCATCGCGATTGATCAGATAAACATTGTTGCACGGAGTTGGGCAAACCCGCTTCATCCACTATCGGTGAACCGGCCGCGTTCCGTAACTTTGTTGCATGTCTACCCTTCACATTGCCCCGCTGGCCGAGAGCCTGCCTACTTTTCTGGCTACCCATGATTTTTCGGCTATTGCCGTCATTGCCGATAACCACACGCTTCGGTTTTGCTACCCTGAGCTTAAATCCTTGCTGCCCAAGCATACGCTGGTGCGCATCAAAGCCGGTGAAGAACAGAAACACCTGGCTACCTGTGAACTGATCTGGGATGCGCTCACGCGGGCTAATTTCGACCGGCATGCGTTGGTGCTGAACCTGGGTGGGGGGGTCATTGGAGATATGGGCGGGTTCTGTGCCGCTACGTACAAACGGGGTATCGCCTTCGCGCAACTACCGACAACGTTACTGTCGCAGGTCGACGCCAGCGTGGGTGGTAAATTAGGCATCGATTTTCGAGGGTTCAAGAATCACATCGGCGTGTTCCGGCATCCAGACGCCGTACTGATCGACCCCGTTTTCCTGCAAACGCTTCCCGAACGCGAACTCCGCTCGGGCTTTGCTGAGGTGATTAAACATTGCCTGATTGCCGATGCCGCCATGTGGGAAGAAATTCGCCGACGCGACCTGGACGAGCAGGACTGGCGCGAACTGGTTGCCCACTCGGTCGCCGTGAAACAACGGGTAGTTGAGCAGGACCCAACCGAAAAAGGACTGCGGAAGATTCTTAATTTCGGTCATACGCTGGGTCACGCAGTCGAAACTTACTTTTTAACCCAGCCCCGCAAGCGGCTCCTGCATGGCGAAGCCATTGCCGTCGGGATGGTTGCCGAAGCGTTTATCGCTTACCATAAAAAGATGATTGACGAAATCTTGCTGGCACAAATCGAAGAGTATTTGTTTTCCGTATATGGAAATGTACGACTAACCGATTCGGACCTGGAACCCATTCTGGCTTTAACCCTACAGGATAAAAAAAACCGGGGAAATCAGGTGCGGATGGCGTTGCTGGAAGGGGCCGGAAACTGCGCGTTCGATGTGCCCGTAACAGCCGCCGAAATGCGCCGTGGACTGGAGTTCTACCGGGGCCTCAATAAGTAATAAAATTTGGCGCTACACTATTGTTTGCCAAACATTTGCGTTTATATTTGAGTTCGACGGGAAGCTTAGCACTACTATTCATTTAAACGATAAGTTATTCATTGAAAACTTTTACGAACTGGAGTATGAAAAAGTGCATTGGAATTCTGTTTACGGTAGCGGTCATTGCCATGGCTGGCTGCTCGCCCAGTCGGTTATTTGTCGAGCATGATTATAGTTACGAAGGGCACTTCAAGAATTACGAATCGTTTAACTTTTTAGAGTGCGAGTTTGTCGACTCGACGTTGCTCTGCTCCGATATTCAGGATGCCATCCGGCATCAGATGGAAGCGCGGGGGTATCGCGTAAGTAACCGAAATCCCAATCTGCTCATTTCATACAACATCTTCCGGTCTGACCTGCGGTTCCGGGGCTATCAGCAGCCAGTTATCAAGGATTGGGTTGTCCGCGAAGACGATGATGCGACCTACAAGCGCATTGACTACAATCTGGATGAAGGCACGCTGATGATCTCGCTGATCGATGCCGAGTCGTATCAGGTTATCTGGAAAGGATATGCCTCCAAGATGATGCGGAATCAGAACTTCAAGAATAATTACTTCAAAGGAATCGTCCGATCGATCTTCGACCAGTATCCGCTCATGGCGACGGCGCGGTAGATTTTCTGGTCCCGAGTATAAAACTGGTGAATAGATAAGGGAAGGCCAACGAGCAGCTCCTTAGCTATTCACCAGTTTTTGCTGTATTTACTTCGTCAGCTCTTTAAATATACCTTCCAGGGAGCTTTCCTGCTGGCGTAAGCCCACCAGTGTAAGGCGTTGGTCGGCCGCCAGCCGGAAAATAGCGGCTCGTAGGTCTGTATTCGGGCTCGCCGTGATGCGATACTGAGCATTACCCAATGATTCAACCCGTTCGACACCGGGTACGGTTGATAAAAGCTCAGGAGCCATTAGCTCACTTTCAAATTCAGCCACCACCACCACGCGTTCTTCCGCCGACGTACTACGTAGCTGGCTCAACGGACTGTCGGCCACAATCTGACCGCGATTGATGATGATCACCCGGTCGCAGATGGCCTCGACTTCCTGCATGATATGGGTAGAGAACAGAACGGTCTTGTTACGGCCAGCCTCCCGAATTACCTGCCGGATTTCGGCGAGTTGATTCGGGTCCAGGCCCGTTGTGGGTTCATCGAGAATCAACACCGGCGGATCGTGCAGTAACGCCTGGGCCAATCCCACCCGTTGCCGGTAGCCTTTGGATAGCTGCCCGATACGTTTGTGCTGCTCACGCTCTAAACCAACGAGGTCAATCATCGCAGCGATCCGCTGGGTGAGGTTAGTACCCCGTAGATCATGCAACGAACCGGCAAATCGCAGGTATTCCTTAACGTACAGGTCCAGATACAGGGGGTTGTGCTCGGGCAGGTAGCCAACGCTCCGGCGAACGGCCATTGGCTGCGTCCGCACATCGAAACCGTTGACCTCAACCGTACCGTCGGTGGGCGGCAGATAGCCCGTCGCGATTTTCATCGTCGTCGATTTGCCCGCGCCGTTGGGGCCCAGAAAGCCGACGATTTCGCCCGGCTGTACCGTCAGGGAAATCTGATTGACAGCCCGTTGATTCCCGTATTCTTTAGTCAGGTTTTGTACCCGAATAGACATGCTGTACGAAGGATAGTAAATCAGTAACGCGTAACGATCGCTAATTGGCGTATTGCGAATGCGAAAGTAACACACAAAGTATGGGAAAGTATCCCTATTTTTAGCGGTTTAACATCAATAGACACTGCTTTTCGCCATTTATACATGTCAATATTTCGTAGAAAAACCGTGACGCAGGCGGTCACTGATGCGGACAAACACAACGCATCGAATCTAATGAAAGTGCTGGGCGTTCGGGATCTGACTTCATTGGGCATTGCCGCCATTATTGGCGCTGGAATTTTCAGTACGATTGGCCGGGCTAGTTTCAATGGCGGACCGGCAGTGTCGTTACTGTTCGTGTTTACGGCGATTGCCTGTGTATTTACCGCCCTTAGCTACGCCCAGTTTGCCAGTACCGTTCCGGTAAGTGGTAGTGCCTATACCTACGCCTACGTAGCGTTCGGAGAGATTTTTGCCTGGGTGATCGGCTGGGCCCTGATATTGGAATATGCGGTTTCGAACATGGTGGTCGCCATCTCCTGGTCCGAATACTTCACGTCAATGCTTGCTGGCTTTGGGGTTAAATTCCCCGGCTGGCTATCAACGGATTATGGGTCAGCGCATCGGGCCTACGAGCAGGTACAGGCCGCCGGGGTGGGAGCTTCCTCACTGCCCGAAAACGTAAAGGCACTGGCCAGCGCCTATGAAGTTGCCCCTGATTTGGGTGGCCTACGGCTGATTCTGGATTTACCCGCCGGTATGATCACGGTGTTGATTACGGCCCTGGTGTATATCGGTATTAAAGAATCACGTAACGCCAGTAACCTGCTGGTGGTGCTCAAACTGGTGGTGATCGGGGTTGTCATTGCCGTTGGCGCTTTCTACGTAAAACCCGCTAACTGGTCGCCGTTTGCACCGAACGGGGTAGGGGGCGTACTAAGCGGGGTAGCATCGGTGTTTTTTGCGTTTATCGGTTTCGACTCCATTTCAACGACGGCCGAGGAGTGCCGGAACCCGCAGCGCGATCTGCCCCGCGCCATGATCTACTGTCTGGTCATCTGCACGGTTCTCTACGTTTTGATTACGCTCGTGCTGACGGGTATGGTCAATTTCAAGGAACTCGGTGTCGACGATCCGCTGGCCTACGTATTCCAGAAACTGAATCTGAATTTTATGGCTGGTATCATTTCGGTGAGTGCCGTTGTGGCCATTACCAGCGCCTTGTTGGCGTATCAACTGGGTCAGCCGCGCATCTGGATGACGATGAGTCGCGATGGGTTACTCTGGCCTAAGTTCTCGCAAATTCACCCAAAATATCGTACCCCATCGTTCGCGACCATTATCACGGGCGTATTGGTGGCAGTACCGTCGCTGTTTCTGGATATGCAGTTCTTTATCGACCTCACCAGCGTAGGTACGTTCTTTGCCTTTATTCTGGTTTGCGGGGGCATTCTTTATCTGGATGCGAAAGGAATATCCGAACAGTCGAAGTTTCGGGTGCCGTACGTCAATGGCAAGTACCTGATTGGTATCGGGTTTCTGCTGGTATTCAGTTATGCGGTCTACGCGGGCGGAATGCTACACGCTGCCGAAGAAAAGCCGCTGCTGTTCGTGTTCTGGACAACCTGGGCGGTGCTGTCGGTACTGGGTTTTCAGCGTAATTTTTCTCTACTGCCCGTGTTGGGTATCCTGACAAACCTGTATTTGATGACCGAGCTGGGCATCACGAACTGGGCCATTTTTCTGGTCTGGTTAGCAATCGGGCTGGTTATCTATTTCTCGTACGGATTTCGTAAGAGTAAGCTGGCACCTAAAGAACTAGTCACCCCCTAACCGATTCGCTGACGATATAGCCGCCTTTATTACGTTACGCTAAAAGCTGGAGCGGGATTTGCGTGCGCTACCCATCATGAACTGTACCCGATTTATCCTGGCAGGTCTGGCGACTCTGCTGATAAACTGTCATCAGGCACCGGACTCGCCAGCTACGGAGCCTGCGGTGGTGGCCAATCAGCCCCAGCTGCCGTGGGTGAGTTACTCACTGGCCGACGTTCGGACAGATACCATGCACTTTGCCGAGCCGGAACCCATAGCTATTCTGGACGACAGTGACTTAGAAGAAACTTCGGGACTAGCCCCCAGCCAGCAGAATCCCGGTTATTTATGGACGCATGCTGATTCCGGCAACACCAACACGATTTTTCTGCTGAGCGAGGACGGGACCATTGTGGCCCGGTTCATCATTGAAGGAGCCACCAACCGCGACTGGGAGGATATAGCCGTGGGACCGGGACCGGTTGCCGGGCAGTCGTACATCTACGTAGCTGACATCGGCGACAATCGATTACGTTATTCCGAAAAAATCATCTACCGCTTTCCGGAGCCGACGCTGAAGGGGCGTGAACTACCATTCGTCGGACGTATTACCGGAGCCGACAGGCTGAGCTTTCAACTGCCCGACGGACCTAAAAATGCCGAAGCCATACTGGTAGACCCACGGTCGCGCGACCTGTATATCCTCTCCAAAGACGAGCAGTGCGTTGTGTACAAAGCGGCTTATCCACAATCGGTATCAACGCCAACCAGGCCGGAGCGTGTACTGGCAATTCCGTTCAGAAGCGTAACGGCGGCTGATTTTTCGCCCGACGGGAGCGAACTTTTGATTCGGACATACACAGCCGCGTTTTATTACACGCGGAATCAGGACGAGTCGGTGGTGGATGCCTTAAAACGCCCTCCGGTGTTTGAACCCTTAGCTGAAGAGCCCCAGGGCGAGGCAATCACCTGGTCCGCCCATAAAGCCGGATATTACACCACTTCGGAAGCGTTGAATTGGTGGACACCACAGGTTTTGTATTTCTATAAACGGAAATGACAGGCAGGCACGGACTAGCTGCACTTGGTTATTTTCCAAAGAACATGATGTGCTGCTGAGGTAAGCGCTTGTCGTTTTTGAGAAGTCGGAGGCCAATGGCCTTCATTTCTTTGGTGGCCTGCGCTACGCTTAATTTATGCAGTTCCTTGATGGGTACGTTCGGGTCTTCAGCCCGGTACTCGACCAGAACGATTCGGCCGCCTGGCTTCAGCGCCGAGGCAATGTGTTTCATCATCTCCTGCGGATATGAGAATTCATGGTACGCATCAATTAGTATGGCCAGATCGATGCGGTTGGCGGCTAGTTTGGGGTCCGATTCGGTACCCAGCACGGGTTGTACGTTCGTAAGGTTTCGTTTCGTCTTTCCCGCGTTCAGGTAGTCGATCATTTCAGGCTGAATATCAACGGCAAGTACCTTGCCCTGCGGCACCTTGGGCGCCATCAGAAAGGTAAAAAAACCGGTCCCCGCGCCGATATCGGCCACTACATCCGTGGGCTTCAGGTCTAGCGCGTCCAGCAGTAGGTCGGTACGTTCTTCGCGTTCCCGTTCGGGCCGGTCGAGCCAGGAAGCGCCGAGATGACCCATGACCTGCGCAATTTCCCGTCCCTGATAGATTTTGCCAATGCCATCGCGGCTGGCCTCACCAAACCGATAAACCTTGGCGGAATCCGCAGGAGACGAACGTACTGCCTGTTGCTGCGATGCGCTCTGGCCGCAAGCTGTGAGTAATACCAAAAAAACAATGCAGATCCGGTGCATAAGAGCAGTTCGTTAGTGTGTATCCGTCGTAAATAGTTTGTTGAGCCATAAGGTTATACTACCGTTTCGGTAACAACTTTATAAACCATCCATCGCTGAAACAGTTGTTCAAACGAACTGACTACGTATTACGACTGTATGAACCTTATTTTGCACTTGCTGCTGGATGCCGCCGTTATTTTCGGGCTGGCCTACCTGATGCCCCAAATTGATGTAAAAAACTTTGGTACCGCTCTGCTGATTGCGGTACTGCTGGGTTTACTGAACTTTTTCATCGGCTGGATTATCCGGTTTCCCTTGAATCTGATTACGTTCTTTCTGCTGACGGGCGTAATTCGGGTTGTCGTGACGGCAATTCTGCTCAAACTGATCGACAGCTTTCTGGATAGTTTCACAATTGTTGGCTTCTGGCCAGCTCTGGTCATTGCCCTGGCGGTAGCCGTTGCAGGCACACTGATTGACCGCTCGGCACCAACCCAGGAGATGGTCGAATCAGGGTACGTAGTGAATATGCTTTCATCGCTGCGGCTCAGTTGACCGGGTTACCCCAAACTAAAAAAGCCCCACCGACACCGATGGGGCTTTTTGGCTTATACGTTAATCTTCTTAGTCGCTCCGACGGCCACCCATCAATAGGCTGGCGTAGTACAGCAACGTAGCTAAGGAACCCAATGCAGCAACGACATAGGTCATAGCCGCCCACCAGAGCGCGTCTTTGGCAAGTCCATATTCGCGTTGGTTAACGACCCCGTTCGTCTGAATCCAGGCCAGCGCCCGGCGGCTGGCGTCAAACTCGACCGGTAACGTAACAAAACTGAACAAGGTTGTCAGCGCGAATAACGCTACGCCGACAGCTAACGGAATGGGCGTAGAGTTCAGCAGCAGTACACCCGCCAGCAGCACCCATTGCATATAACGCGATGATACGGTTAATACAGGCACCATTGCCGAACGGAACTGTAAAGGGCCGTAGGCTACCTGATGCTGAACGGCGTGACCACATTCGTGGGCGGCTACGGCGGCAGCGGCTACGCTCCGGCCATAGTACACATCGGCACTCAGATTAACCGTTTTATCCTGCGGGTTATAGTGGTCAGTCAGCATTCCTTCAACGGACATAACCCGTACGTCGTAAATGCCATTCTGACGTAACATCGTCTGGGCTACTTCCGCACCGCTCATGCCGTTGCTTAAGCCAACCTGAGAGTATTCGTTAAACTTACTTCGCAATCGCCAGCTCACAAAAGCGCTGGCGCCGAAGATCACAATCATGATAATCCAAATCATCGTTGGTCAGGTTAATAGTTTGCGTAAAGTGGGCAACTTAGAGCCCGGTTACTAGTAAAACAACTATTCAATCGAAAAAGTCTCCCGCTGTATGTACCATTTATCAAGTCTGGAAACCACTTGACATGTCAAAAATCGTCTAGCCTGACCTATATAAATAGATCAGGCTAGACAGTTTTTGGTAAGAAAAGAGGATGGTTATAAGGTCGATTTTCGAGTCATGTCAAATTTCTTATGCAGAAGTTTGATGCCCTTGTACAAGGTTACTGTCATGGTCTGCTGATCCGACATACGCAGTTCAACATCCAGTGCCGTGCCCGTTTTCGGATGAATCAGTTCACCATCGGTCCACACCCGACCATTGAACGCCAGATTGCTGATCAAGACTTTATCTTTGGCCAGGCCATAGTTCCTCTGACCTGCCTGGTCAACCTCCGCGACCCGGGCAAAGTAATGACTACCCAGCCGGTAAACATCTACGCTTGAGCCCTTGGAAGGAAACAGCCATCGACCCAGAATCTGGTCGCCCGTGCGGTCAGCTGATGATCGTCCAGATACTGGCCACAGGATCAGGAAGAACAGAGACGCCCATATGTGACTTCGGTGTAGTTGCCTAATCATTGTTACGTTGCCGGTTTACAGGATAACACTATATTTACTACTACTCAAAACTGGATTATCGACGTAATAGTTAAACTTAATTCAATGGGTACCCCACTGCAACATGAGCTGAGTTGCCTAACAGGGACTTAAAAATAAGAAGCGTAATTGTTAAATCCTATTGAAGTTGTAGGCTAAACTTTTTAAACGGCCATACTGCATAAATTTTCCATTGTTTTTCCGAGACCGGTTGCAAACGACCGATCAGCAATAAACGAGGTCGTAGCGTCAACCGGAGCTAGTAACTTTGTTTGATACGTTCGATTAGCCTGGTGGTCGAGTAGCCAGGTATGAGCGCCACAGTTTCGACTTTACCACCGCGTGCCAGCACAAAATCAGCTCCAACGATGGTGTCAATTGTATAGTCATTACCTTTAACGAGAATATCGGGCCGAACGGCTTCAATCAGTTCCAGCGGAGTAGATTCGCTAAACAGCGTAACGGCGTCGACAAATTGAAGAGCAGCCATGAGCCGGGCACGGGCATATTCGTTGACAACGGGCCGCAGTGGTCCTTTGATGCAGCTAACGGAAGCATCGGTGTTGAGCCCCAAAATCATCCGGTCGCCCAGGCTGCGCGCTTTCTCCAGGTAATCGATGTGGCCGAGGTGAACAATGTCGAAGCAGCCATTGGTGAACACAATGCGCTGGCCTTCGGCTCGCCACTGATCTGCCTGACGAATGGCCTCGGCGCGGGAAAGAATCTTTGACTCGGTCATACGTTACGTTACCCTAGTTTAATGGCTTTGGGGTCGTTTAAGACGTCGGCTTCCTGGGTGGCTTTATTCCGTCGGAGCAGCACAACCAGTAAGCTGATTATTCCCAGAATGATGATCATGAGCGTAGACACGCCGTGGATGAACGTAGCCAGCACCTGACCGTCCTGGCTGGTCAGGCCATATAGCAGGGCAACCTGGCCCACCAGCAGGTGAAACGATCCGATGCCGCCCGGTGTAGGAGCGGCCATGCCTAACGATCCCACCACTAAAATGGTCAACCCGGCCAATGGGCCCAGGTTCGCGGTGGCGGGCATGGCAAAGAACAAGGTATAGGACATCAGGTAATACAAAGTCCAGATCAGGACTGTATGGGCCAGGAAGGCACCGGGCCGACGTAGTTTCCGGACGCTCAGCAGCCCTGCGAGTAAACCGGTTAGAAACGCACTGACTTTCTGATAAAGCGGATGTCGGCCCAGGGCGTCGCGGTACCGGTTGAACAGGAACCAGGCTAATAGGCCAACTCCCAATACGACAGCACCCGCCAGAATCAGTAAGCCCGATCCGCTTGACCCCTTGGGCAGCTTACCACCTAAAAACTCCATGAAGAACTGGCTCAGCCGGTCGAACTCCAAAATAAACGTAGCCGCCAGTAAGATCAGCAGCATGAGTACGTCGAATAAACGCTCGGCGACCACGGTCCCAAAACTTACGTTAACCGGTACGTTGGCTAGTCGGTACAACGTACCGCAGCGGGCTACTTCACCGGCGCGGGGTAAGGCAAGATTCGCCAGATAGCCGGTCAGTACGCTGGTGGTGGCATCGACTGCGGTTGGCCGCTGGGGCACCACGGGCTCCAGTAAAATTCGCCAGCGCTCGGCCCGGCTCCAGTGAGCGACAATGGTTAACACCGCTGACACGAGTACCCAGCGGTAATCGGCCGCGCTGATCCTGGCCCATAAGTCGGCGGCATCAAGGTGACTCTGCTGAAACGTAAACCAAAGCAGCCCACCCGCAATGGCTAATGAAACGAGGTATTTAACGATATTTTTCAGATTCATACACAGTCGCAGCCCGTAAGCCGTCTTTGGTAGCGCTCGAACAGGATACTGGAATGCCCTGAACGAACCCAAGCAAAAAACTCCGCCACAAAGTAACGGAGTTTCCATGATACCGGGGTTATCAATTGATGAATCGGCTAAACGCGCACGAGCTGGTTGGCATCGTCCGGAAACACAACGGTTGGTTTAAAGCTCTTTGCTTCCTCGGGCGTCATCATGGCGTACGAAATGATAATAACAATATCGCCGACCTGAGCGCGTCGGGCCGCGGCTCCATTCAAACAGATAATGCCTGACCCCCGCTCGCCTTTAATGACGTACGTGATGAGTCGCTCTCCGTTGTTATTGTTGACGACGTGAACCTGTTCATTTTCAAACAGGCCAGCCGCATCCATAAGGTCTTCATCGATGGTGATGCTTCCGACGTAATTGAGTTCTGCCTGCGTAACTCTGACGCGGTGGAGTTTCGATTTAAGTACGTTGACGAACATGATAAGATAGGTGGAACGCACGGTTCAGAACCGGTTTACGGGCGGCTCATTGATCCGTGATTGCCCTCAGAACAGTGCGGGGCAAGGCTTGGTTCCGGGATTAATACACGGCCATTTCGGGCTCAATGTCACGCGCCCACGCATTAATGCCCCCGTCGAGGTTGAACAGATTCGTTAGCCCGTCCTGCGTGTACAGATACTGCACGACGTTCGCCGACCGAATTCCGTGGTGGCAGTACACAACCACGGGCCGGTCGGTGGGAATCCGTTTGCGGTTGTTGGGAATCATACCGACTGGAATCAGCACGGCATCCGTCAGGTGGCAAAGTTCGTATTCAGGCCGCTCACGAACGTCCAGCAGGAATAAGTTTTCGCCCTGTGCCAGCCGGTCAGCCAGCTCGTGAACCGACATCTTTTGAGGAGCGGTGTTAACCCGCGCCGATTGGGTACCGGCCGATGCCAGCCCCTGTTGGGCCAGTTCGTGCGCGTCGGCCTGGCGTTTAATCTTAATTTTTTGCTGACTCATCGCCAGCAGATCGACCATAAATAAGTGTTCGCTCAGCGACTGGCCAATTCCGGTGATGAGTTTAATGACTTCGTTGGCCTGATACGTACCGATAACACCGGGAAGCACGCCCAGCACGCCCGTGTCGTTGCAGTTTGGAATTTCGATCTCGTTGGGGTGTTCCGGAAACAGGCAGCGATACGTAGGCCCGCGACGGCCATCGCCCAGGTCAGCGTTCAGGACGGCCACCTGCCCTTCAAAACGATGGATAGCACCGTACACAAACGGCTTGTTGAGCAGTACGCACACGTCATTGACCAGGTACCGAACCTTGAAGTTGTCGGTACAGTCGACGACAATGTCATAAGCCTCAATGATGGCGCGGGCATTTCCGATCTCCAGCGCCATGGTATACGTATCAAACGTCAGATCAGGATTCAGCCGATTCAGGTGGCTAACGGCGACTTTCGCTTTGGGCTTGCCTACTTCGTCCGTCGTATACAGCACCTGCCGCTGAAGATTACTGAGGTCGACAACATCCGGGTCAATAAGGCCAATGGTGCCCACCCCAGCGGCCGTGAGGTACAACAGAACGGGACAGCCCAATCCACCCGCACCCACCACCAGCACACGGGCATTTTTGAGCCGCAATTGGCCTTCTGTACCAATTTCCGGCAGATTCAGGTGTTTCTGATAGCGTTGTTTTTCGGCGGGTATCAAGGTCGTCGCTTCCATACTGGTCTTCGTTGAGCAACCCAAATCGATGTTGCAATAATCCAACAGAATAATAGTCTCTAAAATTGCCTGAATTTACAGAAGCGCTTAAATATTTTGTGAACGCACTGCCTATCGGTTTTTTCGTTAGTATTGTCCCGACAAAATCCTAACGTTTCTCGACAATGAACTACCAACGTCTTTCCGTGGCCGGACTTTTGGCCCTCGCACTGACTTGCAACCTCAGCCTTACTTACGCTAATCCGGGAAAAGTAACCCGCACTGATGGATCGGACGGGTCGGCCGTTAAGCCCAAAAAAGGGAAGTGGGAATCGCTGTTCGATGGGAAATCACTAAGCGGCTGGCATACGTATCTGAAAAGTGGCCAGCCCGTTTCCGATAAGTGGACAGTTGATAACGGAGCTATTCATTTGGCGTCTGGTGGAGCCGGTGATCTGGTGACCGACAAAGAATACGGTAATTTTGAGCTGGAACTGGAGTGGAAAATTGCTGAGGGAGGTAATAGCGGTGTTATTTATCACGTGCACGAAGATCCGAAGTACAAAGCCACGTATCAGACCGGCCCCGAAATGCAGGTGCTCGATAACGAACGCCACCCGGACGCCAAGCAGGGCCGCGATGGCAACCGGACGGCTGGGGCGCTCTATGATCTGCAAAAGCCAATTACGCCGAACGCGGCCAAACCCGCCGGGGAGTGGAACAAGGCGCGTCTGGTAATCAACAACGGCAAAGTAGAGCATTACCTGAACGGCAAGAAGATCGCGGAATACACCGCCAGCGGTCCGGAATGGGATGCCATGGTCGCTCAGAGTAAATTTAAGGGGTGGGAAGGCTTTAACAAGTACACAACCGGTCATCTGGCATTGCAGGATCACGGCGATAAAGTCTGGTACCGTAACATCCGGATCCGCGAACTATGATTAATAGAGTGAAAGAGTGAATGAGTGAAAGAGCGAATTTAGTCTTCATCTATTCATTCGCTCTTTCACTCATTCACTCTTTCACTCATTATGATACGTCGAAACGTTCTAAAAACCCTGACGGGCACTGCACTCACACTGCCGGTGCTCACTGACTCCTTTGCCCGCTCTATGATGCACACTGAATCGGGCGCTCCTATGTTGAAGGGGCGCATCAATCACTCGGTTTGTCGGTGGTGTTATAGTAAAATACCGCTGGAAGACCTTTGCAAAGCTGCTAAAGACATTGGCATCAAATCCATTGAGCTAACCGGTCCCGACGAATGGCCTGTTTTAAAGAAATATGGCCTGACCAGTGCGCTGCCCCAGGGTGCGGGCAAAGGTATTAACGATGGGTTCAACGACCCGAAGTTCCACGACGAACTGGTCGCCAGCTACGAAGCCATTTTCCCAAAACTGAAAGAAGCGGGTCTTACTTCCGTTATCTGCTTTTCGGGAAATCGGCGGGGGATGAGCGACGAGCAGGGGCTCGAAAACTGTGCGAAAGGCCTCAAACGACTGATGCCCAGCGCTGAGAAGTACGGAATCACGATGATTATGGAGTTGCTCAACAGCAAAGTGGATCACAAAGATTACATGTGCGATCACACGGCCTGGGGCGTAGACCTGTGCAAACGCGTTGGTTCCGAGAACTTCAAGCTGCTGTACGACATCTACCACATGCAGATCATGGAGGGCGATATCATCCGGACCATCCGCGCCCACAATAAATACATTGGTCACTACCATACGGGCGGTAATCCCGGTCGCAACGAGATCGACGAGACGCAGGAACTGAATTACCCCGCCATTATGAAAGCCATTGTCGATACCGGCTTCAAAGGCTACGTATCGCAGGAGTTTATTCCGAAACGTGATCCGCTAACCAGCCTTAAAGAAGCGGTACTGCTGTGTGATGTATAGCTTTTAGCGTAGATAGGAGCGAGCAGACAGGAGTGAGAAGACTGGCGCAAAAAAGACCAGCTTGATAAATTCTCGCTCCTGTCTCCTCGCTTCTAACCCCTTATAAGTTTATAGTTTTTGTATTCGCCAACGCGTCGGCCTAAGAGGTTATCCAACCAATAGGCGACGCGTTTTTTTAGCGGCATATCCTTGTTGATTTTGTTAGGATCGAAATCGTAGTTGCCGTGCTTGACAAGTTCCGACATAACGGCCGGGTGCGTGCCCGTAAACGGAATAATTCGCTCGATGTGATAATAATCGAACGCCTTACTGCCCTCAAATACCTTGGCATACTGTTGATCGTCCATGTAGTAATGGGCGAAGATTTGGGTCTTCTGAAGCATAGCTTCTGGATGCCGAACGTAGCTGTAATGGTACACTGGCACGCCGATGTAGCGCACATGCAGTTTTTCGCCTTTATGGCCGCTCGCCCGCTGAGTTGCGTTTTTATAACGTCGAAACCCCTGTGAGTCGCGGTACGAAAACGCATCCAGCCCATTCCGGAATATGCGAATCTCTTTCGTATGCTGGTAGCGGCTTCCGTTGAGGTACTTATAACTTCCGTAGAAATTGAAGAAGTCAAAGAGGATGCCCTCAACTTGCGGATCACCGTCAGCTTCTTCAATGGCTGCTTTAATGGTCGGCAAATCGTTTTCGTGAATGATTTCGTCGGCTTGGATATGAAAGAGCCAGTCACCCTGGCAAGCGGCTAAAGCAAGGTTCGACTGTTGGGCAAAGATTTTCCCGCCCTGCCTCAATTCATCGTCCCAGACAGTATCTATAATTTTGATCTTCGGGCTGTTGAGCGCTTCGATCGCTTCACGAGTTCCGTCGTGCGAGTCGCCCACCGCAATAACGAATTCGTCGCAGATCGGCAGGATTGACTGAATCGATTCTAAAAACGGATATTGGTATTGAATTCCGTTACGTACGTATGAAAAACCGCTGATTGTCATGGTGACTGAAAACAGATAATAAGCCCGTGTTACGGGTATAAGCCGTTGCAAAGGTCGATGTAATCCCGAAACTTTTAGCTACGATTGGGCAGAACGTAACACCAACTGAGACTGGGAGGGTACATGCATCAGGTAGATAAGGCGAAACCAGATCAGCACGCAGGGGAGCGCTTTTAGTACGTATGGTTTGACAAACTGCTCCCGTAACACAGCCGGAAACACATCACTCGGCGACATGACCGTAAACACAAAGCAACTCGCCAGCAGCAGGCGGTCCAGCCAGTTTTGCGGGCTACAGACCCACCAGCACATCACGCCCGTGACCGCCGTAATGTACGTCGGTGATTCAGACACGGGATTAAAAATAACCTGAAACAAAAGGACCGAGGCCACCATCAGCAGCCTAAAGGTCTGTTCTTTGTACCGGTTGATACGAACATAAACCGTGCAGAACAGCAGCACACCCGCGCCAATAATCGCGGAGGTCGAAATGTCGGGTGAGATAGTCTGGTGAACAAGGCGGTGAATCGACGTATTGACCCACTTATCGACATCGGATTTGATCAGCAGTTGATTAACCCACTGGCCGTACTGCCAGATTAACTTGTCGGCAGGCGTGAACAGGAGCGGAGTTAAGGCAAAGACAACCGCCCACAATACGGCATATAGTAAAAAGCGGACCTTCTGCGGATACAGAAGAAACAAGCCACCGGCTACCAGGCTGTAGATCTTGATATTGGCACCCAATATGATAAAAAAAGCTGCCCATAGCGGTTGCTTTTTCTCCAGACATAAAAACGTAAATAGCGAGATAGCCGCGATAAGCGGATTTGTCTGGCTGTTGACGAGGGACGTAAACAATTCGTGGAGGCAAAACCAGTAAGCAACCACTTTCTGCGAATGTGTCAACGGCATTCGGTAGATCGCGTACACCCAGACGGCTGCAAACATGGGCTGCCACAGAAAAAGACCAACTGAGTAGGGGAGGGCGAACACCGGCGCGAAGAGAGCCGCAAACGTAGGGGCGTAATGGTAGTGGTCAACGTATTCAGCGGGGTAACTGGCATACAGACTTTTTCCGTCGATCAGATGGTAGAGGGAATAATAAAAGATGCTGTAAACACCCGAACCTTCAAAAAAGACAAGTTTAATACTCGCCAGCAGAGCCAGCGCGGCATAAACGCCCACTATAAATTTTAAATTGCTGAAAATCGACCTGGTAAAGTTTAACGTCACGGGGCAAGAGATCAGGTAGAAAAAGCAAAAATAAGCGTCGGCGTCAAGAATATAGCGTACTGCGTTACGTAAGCTATGGTCGTTGCGCCGTACGTTGGCTGAGAGCGTATCTGTGTATTACGTCTTAACTGAATAAGCTGACCTTACAGCCGAAGCACTTTGCGGCTGAGCAGTTGGCCCTCTGACTCAATCTGTAGGATATAGGCACCGGGTTCGGCGGGTAGGTCGCGAAGCGTTTGCTGATGTTCACCGGCTGGCTGGTTTGGCCAGTCGAACTGACGGACTATGCGCCCGGTTTCATCGGTCAGGGTTAGCCGCAGGCTGGTTGGACGGGGTAAACGGTATTGTAACGTAACGTCACCGGAGGAGGGGTTTGGACGAATGATCAACTCGAACTGAGCCTGTGGTTCATTGGCTAAGGGCATTGCTCCCAGCGAGAGCATGGCCGTGTCCAGCCAGTTTAGCCGCTGGCGAACCCACTCTTTCAGGTAGTCGACCTCCTGCTGATACGTTTGGCCAACGTAGCCGTTCGGCCAGACATACGTACCAATGACCGGCCACCGCTGAAAATTACGGGTGCGCGGTTCGGTCAGGACGACGGCTACCGAATCGACGTAGCGTTGAATGCGTTCGGTGTTGAGCACCGTTTTGCGCAGTGTCTGGTATTTGGTCCGAACGGCATTGGCAAAGGCTTTATCGTTCAGCAGTCGATTCCACCAGAATGGCATCTGATAGGAATCGGCGGGGCAGATCGTATTATAATCGTGGACCCAGCCCTGTGGTGAGTTGCCATTGCAATAGTCAGCATTGCCGTAGGTGATATTAAAATCCCAGATGGGGCCCATCGTCAGTTTACCGCCTTTCGACGCCCGGTCTTTGTAGAAAAACGCGCTCAAGCGCATGCCATCCTGGTTTTTACTAACCTCATTCAGCAGCATGTAATCGACAAAGGAATCGACGTTGATGTACTTGCGATACCCAACCGCCGAATCCTGAAACTGATCGCCCCGAAGGGCATTTTCAAAATCAGTTATGTATTTTTTTACGTACTGAAACTGCTCTTCCGCCAAATCTTCCGGTTTTGGCCGGTCAATCTGAATCAGGATAGGTTGACCCCTTGGACCGGTATAGGGCGATAGCCAGCTCCGCGAGGGGGACCCCTCTGTCTTGTCAATTTTGAAAATATAGCCACCCGTCAGCGCGTCACCCGCCACGTCCGTTTTCTTGATGCTGCTGATGTTGACGCGGTTTTTGTCCCGTTTAATTTTCTCAAACAGGATATAGATGCCGTCGTAACGGCCATTCAACACGACTTCGCAGTAGCGGTATCGGGGCGTGTAATACGGACTCATCTGCCGGTTCAGGTCATACGTTAGCGTTTCCCGGATAAGTGTCTTGTCGCTGTACGTAGCGTTCAATACCCAGTCGGCTTCGGCGGGCATACCCAGCAGCGATACGTTCACCGAATTTACGCCCGTGCTGTCGCGCAGTTCGATGCCGTATGGTTTTTTCGGAAACAAATCTTGGGACGAAGCGCCCCGCATTTCAATGCCGATTCGGCAAGTAAAGGCGGGTTTATCGGTGAGGTTGTTGACTTTGCCAGCGCCGTTGTCAATGATCTGTAAGTCGGCTACAATTTTGGGCTCGTCGGGAATGTTCCGGCCATTTGTGTTGATCAGAATAATGGGCAGAGCAGATGCCGTAAACGACTGACCAGAGGACGATAATGGGAACGTACTGATGCCGAGCAATAACCACACAAAACGAAATCGCATAGGTAGAATTAGACAGATTTCAGGTTTTACATAAAAATACCATTAAAACAAGACAGAAACAGACCTGGCACCTTCAATCGCCAACTTTTGTTAGGTTTGTGAACGGAACCGTAAACAGATCGGTCGCTTCGGCGGCTAACTCACCACTTGTATGGAACATCGCTTCGTTGAAAAAGCTACCGGTGCTATTGCTGATAAATATAGATTATCAATTTTAATGGAGTTGTCGCGCAAAGGTACGTTGACCTGCACGGATATTCAGGAGATGACCGGATTGTCGCAGCCCTGCGTTTCGCACCATGTTAAGCAGTTGACAGAGAGTGGATTAGTGAACGCTCAGAAAGAAGGACGAAACCTGCACCTATCGCTGAACAAAGAATCGCTTCAGCAGCTTTCGGGCTTTTTGGAAAAACTCGCCTGAGTTTTTTCTTCAATACATTTAAACTTTTAAATAAATGGCTGCGTTCTCTGCTCGATCTCACAATACAAATCTCGACAACACAGCACACAGCTCATGGCACAAAAACTGTTTTCGGAAGCAAAACTGGGCAGCCTAACGCTCCAGAACCACATCGTGATGGCCCCAATGACCCGGAACCGGGCGACCACGGATCACAGCGTAACTGACATCATGGCAACCTACTACGAACAACGTGCTTCGGCCGGGTTGATCATTTCTGAAGGAATTGCTCCTTCGCCCAATGGTAACGGATACGCACGGGTGCCGGGCCTTTATACTCCTGAGCAGGTAGCAGGCTGGAAGAAGGTAACCGACGCCGTACACGCGAAACATGGACAGATTTTTGCGCAGCTAATGCACACGGGACGTATCAGCCACCCCGTGAATATGCACGAAAACAGCCAGGTGATCGCTCCTTCGGCCATTACGGCCAGCGGGCAGATTTATACCGATACGCACGGTATGCAGGACCATGCCGAACCACGCGCTTTGTCGACCGAAGAGGTTAAAGAAGTGATTCAGGAGTTTGTACAGGCGGCAAAGAATGCCATTGCAGCCGGATTCGACGGCGTCGAGCTGCACGGAGCCAATGGCTATCTGATTGAGCAGTTCCTGCGGCCGAGTTCGAACCAACGCACCGATGAATACGGTGGCTCGGCTGAAAACAACGCCCGTTTCGCCCTCGAAGTAGCCGAAGCCGTTAGCAACGCTATTGGAAAGGATCGGACCGGCATTCGCCTGTCGCCTTATGGTGTTTTCAACGACATGCCGTACTCACCCGAAGACGATGTTATTTATCATTACGTAGCGGAGAAGCTGTCGGATTATGTCGTGTACGTACACCTGGTCGATCACGCGTCGATGGGTGCTCCGGCCGTTGATCCGGCTATTGTGGAAGCCATCCGCAGTACCTTTAATGGCACTGTTATTTTGAGTGGCGGCTACGATGCAGATCGGGCCGAAGACGCCCTGCAAAGTGGACGGGCCGATTTGGTTGCCTTTGGCCGTCCGTTTATTGCCAACCCTGACCTGGTTGAGCGCTTAAAAACGGCTGCTGAGCTGAACCAACCCGATTTCTCGACGTTTTACACCCCCGGCGAAAAAGGTTATACCGATTATCCGGTGCTGGAAACGACTCCGGCTCAGGTTTAATTTACTACTAAGTAGAGGTTGCTGACGTGTGGTCCGCCGTGGCGGGATCACACGTCAGCTATTTGTCCGTAATCCACGTTTGTTTAGAACGTAACGTCCTGATACCAGAAAGCCCCAGCCTGTTCAGGTTGGGGCTTTCTGATTGTACGAAATAATCTATACTAACACAGTTTTCAGTACCTGCTCCAGAATGAGTCGGCCATCGGTATTGCCGAGCGCCGGGTCAGCGGCCCGCTCGGGGTGCGGCATCATGCCGAATACGTTCTTGCCTTTATTGGTGACGCCCGCAATATTTTCCAGACTGCCATTGGGGTTCGCCGATTTGGTGATGGCACCGGTTTCGTCGCAGTAGCGGAACAGGACCTGGCCGTTATCATTCAACTCTTTAAGCGTATCGGCATCAGCGAAATACCGACCGTCGCCGTGCGCCATCGGAATTTTATAAGCGGGGCGATCCAGACCAGCCGTCAGCAGGGCGTCGGGGGATTGGGGCGTCAGGTAAATATTTTTGCAGATGTACTGCTGATTGGCATTCTGCAGCAACACGCCCGGCACGAGTCGGGCTTCGGCCAGAATCTGAAAGCCGTTGCAGATCCCCATCAGATAACCTCCCCGGTTGGCGTGGGCAATTACCTCGTTCATAATGGGCGAAAACCGCGCTACAGCCCCCGTGCGCAGGTAATCGCCGTACGAGAAACCGCCGGGCAGGATGATAAAATCACAGCCCTGCAGGTCATGGTCTTTATGCCAAAGTTTAACGACCTCCTGGTCCATCAGTTCCAGCGTGTCCACTGCATCCTGATCGCAGTTAGAGCCGGGAAAAACTACAACGCCAAATTTCATGGGAGAACGAGATAAAGAATGAAAGGGTGAAAGAGCGAAAGAGCGAAAAAAGAACCAATCGCTCTTTCACCCTTTATCTCTTTCGCTCTTTAAGCTATTACAAAGGTACTGAGTTTATTTCACTTCTACCGACTGCCCCGATACGCTGGCCTTACCCCGCTCAAACGTCAGGTCAAGTCGACCAAGGTTAATGCCCGCAAACCCCACCTGATTGATCCAGACGGGCTGGCCATCGAGGTTATTCACGGCAACGGGGGCATTCAGGAACGTATGCGTATGACCTCCAATGATGAGGTCGATATTACGGGTCTTAGCCGCCAGTACGTTATCGGAAACGGTGGGTTCTTCGTACTTGAAACCAAGGTGCGACAAGCAAATAACGTAATCACATTTTTTCTCGTTCCGCAACCGGGCTGCCATATCATTTCCGACCTCGATCGGATCGAGGTACTTCGTTTCCCGGTAGGCGTCCTTCGGGATTAGGCCGTTTGGCTGAATCCCCAGCCCAAACACACCAATCCGGATGCCGTCTTTGACAAAGATTTTGAACGGGGTTGTTCGCCCGTCGAGTACGGTGTTTTTAAAGTCGTAATTCGCGATCAGGATCGGGAAACTGGCTTTGCCAAACTGCGTAACCATATTGTCGATACCGCCGTCGAAGTCGTGGTTCCCAATCGTACCGGCATCGTAGCTGAGCTGGTTCATGGCCAGAATTTCGGGCTCGCCTTTGTAGAGGTTAAAGTACGGCGTGCCCTGAAACATGTCGCCCGCGTCGAACAGCAGCACCTGACGCGGACTGCCGTTTACCTGTTCGTTACGTATCTGCCTAATAAGCGTAGCACGGCGGGCGATGCCCCCTTTACCGGCGTTGCGGCTGCCGTCCATCGGGAACGGATCCAACCGACTGTGTACGTCATTGGTGTGCAGAATCGTCAGCGATGTTGATCTGGCGACATGGGAATTTGCCAGTAGATCGGGCGTAACCGAGCCGACAACGGCTGCGGTGCCGATGAGTTTCAAAAACTGGCGTCTATTCGATGCTGATGCGTCCATCGGAAGCTGGAGTAAGAGGTTGACCACTCTTGCCCTGTTCGCGGAAATAATCGATCAAGGCATCGCGGATGAGGTAATTAATGGTTTCGCGCTTGACAGGATTCTTCAGAAAACCGGCGTTATCGCCCCCGTCGGCTACGTAGTCGCTCATGGCGACGGTATACGTCTCATTGGGCTGAAGCGTCCGGCCGTTCGTAAACTGAACCGACTGCACCTGCTCGTTGTGGACTTTGGCACGTAGCCCACCAATCACCAGTTTGTTGCCGTTGGCGAAGTGGTTCAGCAGTTGCAGCAGCATATCGCCTTTAACGGTCAGAATAACGAGCTGATTGTCGAACGGCATCACTTCAAAGATTGAGCCCGTTGTAATGTTCCCCGCCGGTAAGTTATTCCGAATGCCGCCGTAGTTCAAATGGGCGCAGTCGAGGGGTTTGCCGTAGCGTTTAGCGGCCTGTTGCAATAGCGCATCCGTCAGCAGATCATTCAGCGGACCTTCGGGCTGGGCTTTTTCAATACTGGCTGTGGAGCGTGTCAGCACCTCATTCATGGTCCTGTCGAGGCCCTGCCGGTACGGTCTTAGAAAATTGGCCACGCTGCTGTCGGCCTGCGCCGTTACCGAATCAACCCCAATCCGGGTAGCCGTTCGGTTGGTGAGGTGATAGCCGGAGTGGCAGGCTGTTAAACTCGCCAGAGCTATCCATAAAATGTGTTTTTTCATACGTACTGCAAGTTCGGAAAATAAGTCCGGTCCCGCTTCAACAAATCGTTAGTTAACCGTCATAGCCCGTAGGTCGAACAGGCCATAATCGGGGTTGATCGTCACGGCGTCGGCTGCCGATTTGAGTTTGGTCGTCGACCATTGGCGGGTAGGCTGAAGGGTTTGCCAGCTCCCTGATCCGCCCCGTACCTGAACCGGCAGATTAAAGCCATCTGCATCGGCAGCCCAGCGGTACGAAATCTCGACTTCATTGCTGCCTGTGGCGTTTACCTTATACTCTAAAACGGGCAAGGCAGCCGTGTACAGATATTGATTGAACAATGGCTTGAGGTCAAGGCCAGTTTTGGTGCATAAGAACGTAACGACTTCTTCGGTTGAAACGATGGACAACCGTTTTTCGGTCGCCAGGGCTTTAATCGCAGCAAACCAGTTCGCATCATTATTGACCGCGTGGCGAAGGGTGTGCAGCATCCAGGAGCCCTTGTAATAAATATCCGTGTCTTTCTGATCGGCGTTTACGCCCATCGGTCCAACCATCGGAAATCGGTTTTGAATAAGCTTACGCTGGCCTCGCAGGTACTCGGCGGTTTTGGGCAATCCCTGCGTGCACTCTATAAACAAGGCTTCGGCATACGTAGTAAACGACTCATGAATCCACATCTCGGCGTGGTCAGCGCAGCTCAGGCTGTTACCAAAATATTCGTGGCCGCTTTCGTGGATGATAATGAAGTCGAACCCGGACGAATTATTATGGTACCTGTTGCCGTACGCTACTGCACTCTGGTGCTCCATGCCCCAATACGGCGTCTCGACTAGTTTGTAGCCGTCCTGCCAGAAGGGGTATTTGCCGAAGTGGGTTTCGTAGCAGGCCAGCATGGGCTTTACCTGCTCAAAATGGATTTTTGCTTTTTCCCGATTACCCGGCAGCACGAAATAATCAAGCGCTAGTTTCTGGCCATCGTTCGCGATGTATGTATCCTGAATATGGGCGTAGTCGGTGATGTTGAGCGTTACGTTGTAGTTGTTGATGGGGTACTGCACGTACCAGGTCCACTCCGTTTGCCGACCACCGTTCGCCGGTTGCTGGCTCACAAACTTCCCGTTCGAGACGCAGGTCAGGCCTTTGGGTACCCGGCAGCGAATGCGCATGGAATCGGGCTCGTCGGACAGGTGATCTTTGTTGGGCCACCACAAACTAGCGCCCGCTCCTTCGCAGGCTACCGTTACCCAATCGGCGTTTGCAGCTGTTGTGGTGTCTTTACGCCAGACAAACCCCCCATCCCAGGGCGCATTCTTGGCCACCTGCGGACTACCGGCATACGTGATCGTCAGTTCGCGAATCTGGCCGGTTGGCTGCGCTTCGTTCAGGGTGATGAACATGGCGTTGCCATCGCGGGTGTAAGCTACCGATTTGTTCCCCTGCGTAATCGACTTCACCTGCATATTGGCGAAGAGGTCGACCTGCATCCGCTGAAACGGCTTCACAACTTTATACCGGATGGTGTTGCTGCCTTCAATACGTCGGGTGGCCGGATCAACGCTCAGGCTCAGGTCGTAGAACGTAACGTCATAACTGGTGCGTTCGGGGCGTAAACTCCCGCGCAGCGAATCCGCGTGTGAAAACGGTTGTGAAGGGATTTGTGCCCACCCGGAAGCGGTGAGCAGGCAACATAATAGGCTAAACAGACGCATAGAGACGTAAGCAGAAGCCGCTTTGCTGAAGCAGGCAACGTAACAAAGTTACAATCGGAACCGGCTGGTTGGTTCCTATTTCCTTCGCTTAGACAAAGAAAGACGTATCACGTCCTGAAGAATACGCTGATTCTGTACGGTCTACTTTTTACCGTATCTGTTCCGTTGTCTACACCGAAAAAACGCCGAGGAACTGCTGATTTTTCTAGAGCAGAAGTCAGACGAGTAACTGGATTTCGTGGGCTTTATGAACCCTTACCTTTACCGGCTTTAAATCAGACTACCAGGTAAGAGAATGACCGTAGGCTCGGGGCGGTAGCTCACTTTCCGGACGCGCCCGAAACCACCCAGGCCAATCTGTACGTTGAGCAGGCCACCCGAGAAGGGTTTGGTATCAATCATCGGGCTGTACGATACTTTTGTGCGGATGAACCAGAAGCTGGTTTCGGTTCGGTCGGGCCGTCGGCTATTATCGCCTAGCTTAAGGTCAAGAATAAGCCCTATGGCTGGAGCATGACTCAGAAGAGAATACCCTTTGTAGCGTTCATCGTTCCGGTCGCGGGGAACCATAGTCAGGAGCCGGTAGCCCACATACGGAATCAGCCGACTGCGGGGCGAGTCGTGGGCAGCACGACCTACGCCTACTTCAAATAAGGCCGTACTGGCTCCCATACCTCGTTCCCAACTCTGGTTATGATACGAAAATCCCGCCCGGATGGTGCCGTTGTACAACGTAGGATGTAATAGCAGAAATGTACGATTAAACGCAATATCGAGACCGATTACCACGCCGGCCGGTGGGTTGAGGGTACTGGCCAGCGGACCAACGGGCAAGGCACCCCCGGCCCCGAAAAATACCCCGTAGCCTATTTTCGACGCCTGATACGTCGTGACCAGATCGGGCACATCATAGAGCCGCTGGGTGACCTGCTTCTGCCAGCGCTGCAAAGCGGCCGCATCATCGCCCCCACCGGTTTCGGCCCGGAACCGGTTAACCTCGGCCCCTAGCTCAGCATTGGTCAGGTACTGAATCTGCGTGGCCTGCTGTTTAAATCGTCGGTCGGCACCCAGCGCAATCAGCTTGGCTTTCATCTGCCGGGTATGCACTTCTACCAGGTCGAACAGCACCTGATTGTACGCCAGCGTCCGTTGATTACGTGCCGTTTCGGATACCCACGACAAATTCCGGAACATTAAACAGAAGGCGTCGATAGCGGGCGGGTTCCAGATGGATGTCGGCCGTACTTCGTAGCCGATCTGGTAATAAAATTCTGATCCACCCAGGCCCGGTTGAATGGGTGCGTGAAAATCAGCCAGTTCAAGTCGACGGGCAGCGCTCCAGTGCAGCGTATCAATTGTCGTCTGCTGCGCCATGCACAGGAGAGGAGACAACAGTAGCATCAGGAGCAGTCGGTTCATACCAGTTCTGAGGGAAAGGACGTCCACAAAGGTAGTGATGTGAGGCAATTGTAAATCAATACGTTCAACACCAAACCTAAGCAAATATAATGCAAAAAGCGCGGCCCCGTTTCCAGAGCCGCGCGTAAATCCAGATCGCACGGGGTGACCCGTGCGGTTCAGACGATTAGTACCGGTACATCTCTGATTTGAATGGACCTTCGACCGTTACGCCGATATAGTCAGCCTGTTCCTGCTCCAGCGGTTCGAGTCTGGCTCCAACGTGGGCCAGGTGCAGGGCAGCTACTTTCTCATCAAGTTTCTTGGGCAGTACGTATACTTTGTTTTCGTACTTGTCCGAGTTGGCCCACAGCTCTAACTGCGCCAGTGTCTGGTTCGAGAACGAACACGACATTACGAACGAAGGGTGACCCATTGCGCAGCCCAGGTTCACCAGACGACCTTCGGCCAGGACGATGATTTCCTTGCCGTCGACTTCGTACATGTCGACCTGTGGTTTGATCTGGCTCTTGCTATGACCGTAGTTTTCGTTCAGCCACGCCATGTCGATCTCGTTGTCGAAGTGACCGATGTTGCAGACAATGGCTTTGTCTTTCATAGCCTTGAAGTGCCGATCTTTGATGATGCGAACATTTCCGGTCGCCGTCACAAAAATCTGGGCGCGGGGAACAGCCTCATCCATCGGAACAACCTCGTAGCCATCCATAGCGGCCTGCAAGGCGCAGATTGGGTCGATTTCGGTTACCAGCACGCGGCAACCGGCACCCCGTAACGATTCGGCCGATCCCTTGCCTACGTCGCCATAACCGGCAACAACCGCTACTTTACCCGCCAGCATCAGGTCGGTTGCCCGCCGGATTGCGTCGACCAGCGACTCACGGCAGCCGTATTTATTGTCAAACTTCGACTTCGTTACCGAGTCGTTCACGTTGATAGCGGGCAGATGCAACGTACCGTTCTTCATCCGCTCATACAGTCGGTGAACGCCGGTTGTTGTTTCTTCCGACAGGCCTTTTATACCCTGAATCAGTTCAGGATACACATCAAAGACCATGTTGGTGAGGTCACCGCCGTCGTCCAGGATCATGTTGAGCGGCTGGCGATCTTCGCCGAAAAACAACGTCTGTTCGATGCACCAGTTGAATTCTTCTTCGGTCATTCCTTTCCAGGCATACACCGGAATACCAGCCGCAGCGATGGCGGCAGCCGCGTGATCCTGCGTAGAAAAGATATTGCACGACGACCAGGTGACATCAGCCCCTAGCTCGACGAGCGTTTCAATTAAAACGGCCGTTTGGATGGTCATGTGCAGACACCCGGCGACGCGAGCACCCGCCAACGGCTTCGACGGTCCATACTCGGCGCGGAGGGCCATCAAACCCGGCATTTCGGCTTCGGCAAGCCGGATTTCCTTGCGGCCCCATTCGGCCAGCGCGATGTCCTTAACCTTGTAGGGGACGTACGTGGAGGTTTCCATACTATAGTTTTCGTTTTCGGTTTCAGAGCGATCGGACTGATCTTCCAAAACCGGCTTGAGTTCTTACTAAAATGCAAATTTACAAGGCGTATCTCAGAAAGGCTAACCGTTTACTCCACCAGAGGTGATTTAATCAGGCAATCGCTTCAATTTCAAGCCCGGAATCTGTATCGGATACACCCTGAATGCCCCTGCCGATTAACACAAGAGGATCGTATCTCTTGAAATAAGGGCTGTAAATTACCCAAACAGTACAATCTACTACGTGTTCAGTATGGCCGCGTCGATTTTGTCAATACGTTTGTTGAGCAGGTGAGCGATTGGTAATGAATTACCTGGTCTGGATTTCGGTTTTATGACAACGATGCCTTAGTGTATGCGAATTAGTGGACCCAATTATTTAATTACGCATGAGCGCCATTTCAATTATTCCATATACAGCCGATTATCAACCCGATTTTAAACGATTGAATATTGAATGGATCTCGCACTACTTCACAGTCGAACCCCATGACTTAGAGCAGTTGGATCACCCGGAGAGGTATGTGCTGCCTAATCAGGGACAAATTTTTCTTGCCAAACGCTTGTCTGACCAATCCGGTAATGGACCGACGAAGGAGGAAATCGTAGGTTGCGTCGCTATGGTAAATATGGGGGCATCGGGTTTTGAGCTTGCGAAAATGGCGGTATCGCCAACAGCTCAGGGGCGGGGTGTTGGCCGGATGCTCTGCGAAGCTGCCCTCAGTTACGCCCGTCAGATCGGCATAAAAACGGTTTGGCTCGAATCGAACCGGCGCTTAACGCCTGCTTTAACCTTGTACCAGAACGTTGGCTTTCGGGAGGTTCCCCGTGTAGAAACCCCCTACGCCCGCGCCGACATCCGAATGGAAATAAATTTATAAGTCAATTTAATAGCTTGCCGTGGCGACGCTATGCACCAGCAAGACGCTACGTGTAAGTGATGTTATCGTTGACCACAAATCGCTTTACTTAAGGTACGGGGCCAGTACCTGGGTCCACCGTTGATAGCCTTTTTCGGTCATGTGCAGGCTATCGGATCTGAACAATTCGGGGATGGGCTGCCCGTTTGGCTGGAGCATCGTAGGCCGGATGTCGACAAAACTTGTGTTTGATTTGCGGGCCAGAAAACGCTGAATCAACTTGTTGGCTTCATCAACCTCGGCAAAATATTTCCGGCGCGAGGGACTCGGCTTGATCGCAATAAAGGTAAACGGAACGTCGGGCAGCTTTTTGCGAACGTAACGGAACAACGTAACGAACCGCTTGTACGTCTGCTTGCCGGTTTGTTTGCCCGATGCAATGTCGTTTTCACCGGCATACACCACCACTTGCTTCGGCTGGTAGTTGACAATGAGTCGGTCGGCGAACCGGATCACGTCGCTTAGCTCCGAACCACCGAATCCCCGGTTCAACACGGGTTTGTTGGGGAAATCGGTCGCTAGACTGGACCATAGGCGAATGGATGAGCTGCCCGTAAATACGATAGGGTGCTGCGGGGGAGGAGTCGTTTTGTCAGATTTCTCGAATGCCTGAATTTCCGGCTCATACCGGGGCTGCGTTTGGGCCTGGGTGAACCCGGCTACGAAAACCAGCAAGACTACGTTAACAACCCGAATCATGTAATGCATATTAATTGATTTAATACCGGCCGTGTCAGCGGCCCGTCAGATGGTCGGAATAGAAGTTGCTGATGCATATCCCCGCGTCATCAATTACCTACTCGCTTGTTATATGAAAGGCACAACGGTCTCTAAACTCATGCCCCGCGACCCTTTTATTAATACGTAGGTGTCAGTCATAGGGTTGTCCATCACCCAGTTATGCAACGAAAATTTATCGGGGAAGTAATACGCTTTGGGTAGATAGTTTAGGGCGAATTTCATGTCTTTACCTGCCAGAATAACGGTGTCGAATTTAGCTTCGGCGATTAGCTTACCCAGTGCTGCGTGTTCGGCTTCGCTTTCGTCGCCCAGCTCATACATATCGCCCAGGATCACCATTTTGCGTTTAGCGGGCATGGCCGCAAACTGCCGAATAGCCGCGGCCATCGAACTGGGGTTGGCGTTATACGCATCCAGCAGAACGGTATTCGTGCCTTTTGCAACAATCTGCGACCGATTATTGGTTGGATTATAGTCGGCCACGGCATGGTTCGCGTCCTGGAGTGATATACCAAAATACTGACCGATGGCCAGTGCGGCCAGGATGTTCTCGAAGTTGTGTCGGCCGGGTAAGTGCGTCGTGACTTCTTCGCCGGTCGCGTCACGATACTTAACCACCGGCGATTCCTGAAGCAGTTCGGTGGGGTCGCCGGGGTAAAAAATCGCTTCGGCAAACGTAGTTTCTGACCGGATGCGTTTCAGCCGTTCGCGGTACATGGCCGTTAGCACCGTATCGCGGGAGTTGATGAAGACTGTTCTGGCGTTTTGAGCCAGGTAATCATAGAGTTCCCCCTTGCCTTTACGGACGCCTTCAATTCCACCGAAGCCTTCCAGGTGCGCCTTACCGACGTTGGTAATCAGGCCGTGCGAAGGCTGGGCGATGGAACAAAGCAACTCGATTTCTTTCTGGTGGTTTGCGCCCATTTCCACCACCGCCAGCTCGCACTGTTCATTCAGCGACAGCAGCGTAAGCGGTACGCCAATGTGGTTGTTGAGGTTGCCGACGGTGGCATAAGTCCGGTAGTTTTTCGACAGCACCGCGGCAATCAGTTCTTTGGTCGTGGTCTTGCCGTTGGAGCCGGTCAGGCCAATGACCGGGAACGTAAAGGTTTGGCGGTGATGGCGGGCCAGATCCTGCAAGGCCGTCAGACTATCCGGAACGAGCAGGCAGCGCCGATCACGGTGGGCAACGGCCGGATCGTCGACAAGGGCGTAGCGAGCGCCTGCGGCCAGGGCCTGTTCGGCGAATTGATTACCATCGAAACTCGCGCCCTTAAGGGCCACAAACAGGCAATCGGGCGTAATCCGGCGGGTATCCGTCGATACACCGAGGCATTCCTGAAATTTATGGTATAGTTGTTCGGTAGACAGCATCACAAAAGCGGGGCTTCTTCGTTCTTTGGTAAGAGTATCATCCAACTTGTCAAGAGCCTGTCAGTAGGGCCCCCGGATGATGATAAGAATCCCTCAAATATAGATGAAAAAGGCGTTTACGCTGGTTGGTTGTCTGCTGGCCGTAGTTGCTCAGGCGCAGTCTGGCGGAAAAATTTCGTTTCGGTACGATCAGCGGCCCACCGTCAGCATTGACGGGCGTGCCGTGTTGAATCCGTGGGTGGGTGGCCTGAATGCAACTCAATACTCGACCATGCGGCTGAACGACGATTCACGCGACGATCTGGTTGTGTTCGACCGGACCATCAACAAGGTACATACGTTCGTCGCCATCGATAACCCAACCGGTACCGGCACCGCCTGGCAGTACGCCCCCGAATACGAAGCGGCATTTCCGTTTGTGTACAGCTGGATGCTCCTGGTCGACTACGACGGTGATGGACGCAAAGACATGTTTACCTACGGAACAGGTACGGTACGCGTTTTTCGCAACGAAGGTCAGAACGGCCAGCCTCTGTTTCGGCTCGTCAGTGACCGGCTCATTACTGAGGGATTCAACGGAAAGCTGCCTTTGTACGTAGGAGGAACAGATATGCCCGCCATCACGGACTATGACGGCGACGGCGATATCGACATCATTACGTTCGATCCGAGCGGAAATCTGGTGTCGTATCAGCAGAATATGAGCATTGAAACGACTGGCAAAAAAGACATTTCGGATTTCAAACGCATGGGCGGCCTTTGCTGGGGACACTTCACGAAAGAGTTCTGCAACGACTTTACCTTCGGCGTTCAGTGCGATACAGGTACGGGCGCGGGCCGAGTTGATCCGAAACCGAGCGGAGCCCGGCCTCAGCATACGGGCAATACGCTCATGGCGATCGATGCCAACGGCGACGGAACCAAAGACCTGCTGTTCGGCTTTGTCGCCTGCGAAAACACCGCCTTGCTACGTAACACGGGCCCCAACTCAGAACGAGCCAATTTCACGAGTTTCGATAGTCTGTACCCAGCCCGCGAGCCCATTCGCTTCCCGGCTTTTCCCGCTACGTTCTGGGAGGATGTCGATGGCGACGGACGAAAAGATTTACTGGCCTCGCCTAATGTCGACCTGAATGATGGGCTGGCCTACGATTTTAAAGCCTCGGCCTGGTACTACAAAAATACAGGCACGAATCAGAAACCGGACTTTCAGTTGGTCCAGAAGAATTTTTTGCAGGATGACATGATCGACCTGGGCGAACGGGCGGCTCCCGCGCTGGCTGACCTCGATGGCGATGGGGATATGGATCTGCTGGTCGGCTATAGTGGTACGTCCGTTGGCAAGGAATATCGGGCGGGTATATGGCATTTTGAGAATAAGGGTACCCTTCAGAATCCAGCTTTCGCCCTCGTAACCACCGATTACCTGAGTATCAGTAAAACCATTGCCTTAAGCAACGTAGTGCCTTCGCTTGCGGATGTCGACGGCAATGGCAGCGTCGATCTGGTGTTGACCGGAAACGGCAGCCAGGGGCTCGACATTCGGGTGTTGTTCAATGCAGCGCCGAAAGGAGCGGCCGTTCAGTACAGTTTAGCGAGTGCGGCCAAGTGGCCCACGCCCGATCGGGTGCAGCTCAGCGAATTGCCGACGGTGGTCGATGTGGACCGGGACGGAAAGCCGGATCTGCTGGTTGGAAAAGCCGACGGAACAATCCATTATTTCCGCAATGCCGGAACGGCAACCGCCCCCGTTTTTCAACTGCAGAATCAGAATTTTGGTGGGTTCACGGTTGCCAATTCGTTCGATACGAAGGCGCGGTCGCTGGTGGTCGCTGACCTGAACGGCGATCAGAAAAACGAACTGATCGCGGCTACGCAGAATGGGCAGGTACGTGTGTACCAGTTCCCCGACCGGCCCGACCAGTCGCTGACCCTGCTCGATTCGCTTGTGTCCATCGGAACGCCCGGTCTGGAGTTGATTGCCACTGCCGCCGACCTCGACGGCGATCAACTGCCCGACCTGATGCTGGGGAGCCGGACGGGTGGGCTGCGGTACCTCAAAAACACCTCGCAAAAGGTCGTCGTGACGGGTATTGTAGAAGAGCCGACTGGTCCGTGGGCGTTCCCGAATCCAACGGATCGGTACCTCACGGTACGTCCGCCTTACGAGGGTCGCCTGGAGTTGATTTCGTTGTCGGGTCAGTCGATGTTACCCGTTCAGGCGGTTCGGGCGGAGGCAGAAACGGTACTCGATCTAAGCAGTGTGCCCGACGGTACGTATATTCTGAGATTGCTGGCCGACAACCGCCCGGCGCAGGTGCAGAAAGTAGTTGTCTGGCGATAACGGCAAACTCTTTTCCGGATTCGTGGTTAGTGAACTGTTGACGCATTGCCTGCCGGTGAACCCCGTTATTGGGGCAGGCATCAGGTCATTACTTACGTATTACTAACCTTGGCGGTTACTCGCCGAAAGTCGTTTTTTATATGGAAAATATAAACAATGCTGATCAGCAGCCAATAGATGAAAATACGGGTGGCCCCCTGGAAGGTATGTCGCCCCAGCATACTAATATGCCCGAAAACAATAACGAAGAGGACGTAATTGCGTACGCTGGTTTAGGCGTAAACAACGACCCCGACGTAATGAATCGGGGCGACGATGAAGCAATCGATACGCTTTTGTATACCGATACCGCTACGGCCCGCCATGCTACGGATGAAGTATCGAACGCCGAAGATATGGACGATTTGCCCAGTGATTTGCTGGATGACGACCTCTCCGACGATGAGCTGGATCAGGAAATATCCGAACTCGCCGAAGACGAGGAAGAAGGAAACGAACGCTATTAATACGTTAGAAGTAACGGTTTTTGTCCCAACTGGCAGTATGCTATTTGGGACATTTTTTTTGCGTATATTCCATCCCCTCACCCCTTGCCTTTCTCCCGGTAAGAGAAGGGTAAATTAGATCAACATATACCAGTTTCAGATACGTACTGCGGTTAGTTACCCCTCCCGGCCTCCCCTTCGAGAGGAGGAGTTTTAACCGGCTGGTTCTGTTCCTGCCTTTCGGGGAGAGGTTGGGAGGGGGGCAGCAGAACTAGCGTTTGGGGAAGGGAGTGCAGGAAGTCCGCAGTGTCTCTTGAAGAGTATTGGACCCGTTCTGTACAGTAGCCTAACTTTTTACCGCCAGACTGGGGTTGTAGGCAACTCTGGTTCCTAACAAGAGTTGATCAGGACAGTTGATGTGGCCCACTGGCCAATTGCCTTAACTGTGAGCAGCTATGGATGAGACACGCGCCACGTCGTGGGTTCAGTTGATTGATTATTTGTACGAAAACGCCTGGACGCCCGAACTAGGCCGATTTCGACCGTCGTTTGCGTTTCGCGGACTCGCCGATGTCAATTTTACGCTCGATACGTCGCTGATGCGGATGGGCGACGAGTGCGGAACTATTGAAGGGCACCTGCTCCGTAATTTTAAAAAATACGCTCTCAACAACGTCGCCGAACGCGACTCGTTCTGGTACTGGCTGTCCGTAGCACAGCACCATGGATTGCCAACGCGGTTGTTGGACTGGACATTCTCACCTTACGTAGCACTCCATTTCGTAACGGCGGCTCTGGAGCTCTACGACCGCGATGGCGCTATCTGGTGCGTTGATTACAAAAAGGTTCACCGCGAACTGCCACGCTCATTAAGTAAGCTGCTTGAAGAAGAAGGTGCCGACGTGTTCACCGTCGATATGCTGAGCCAGCTGCGTTCCCTGCGCGAGTTTGACAACCTGGCCGATGATTCGTTCGCGCTTTTCTTTGAGCCGCCTTCCATTGATGAACGGATTATCAATCAATACGCGCTTTTTTCGGTAGTGTCCAATCCGGCAATAGGCATGAGTCAATGGCTGGAAACGCGCCCAGATATGTTTCGCCGGATCGTTATTGACCACAGACTCAAGTGGGAAATCCGGGACAAATTAGATCAGGCGAATGTGAACGAACGTGTGCTATTCCCGGGCCTGGATGGTCTCAGCCGCTGGTTACGTCGGCAGTACATTCAACCACGCGCGGCTACTGAAGCATCAGATCAGGAGATCGTTCAGGAAGACCAGCAGCAGGCTGCTCCGGACAACGTAAAGGCTGCTGACTACCTGAACGGTAATCAGCAGCCTTCTATGAAAACGGAATAAATATGGGGAATCTACCGGCCGAGCGGCAGCAGGTAAGCGATGGATAGCATGGTGTTCTGCGGTTTCGTTTGCGATCCCCCGTCGTTCTGCCCCGACACCAGGTAACTGTACCGATCTTCGAGCTGAATCTTACCCGGACCAGCCTGCAAGGCAATGCCCAGGCCACCCGTCGCGCCGTAGGCGAGCCGACCTTCGTTGGTCACGTCGAGCGCCTGAGAACCCGACTGGCCGCTTTCCTGCGCTG
This sequence comes from Spirosoma fluminis, assembly GCF_054778895.1. Taxonomy (NCBI): domain Bacteria; kingdom Pseudomonadati; phylum Bacteroidota; class Cytophagia; order Cytophagales; family Cytophagaceae; genus Spirosoma; species Spirosoma fluminis. The sequence goes on along the minus strand of NZ_BAAGZD010000019.1, from coordinate 231,568 downwards.
AAACGGTGCCGTTGATTGCATACGTAGCGACCGGACCGGCATTGATGAACACCCGCAGATTGGGCTGGCCAAACGTGGCTTTCAGCAGGACGGGCACTTCCATCTGGACGAGTTCACTAACGAACTGGGGTTGGTCACTTTTCCGATATGAAGAAGCTTTATCCAATAAAAATCCTACGGTAGCCGAAGTAGAATTAGACTCTGAAGATACTAAAACCATGCTTTTTGGGATTTTGGAGGCTACTAATCCATGGATATTCACACGCTCACGGTCGAATTCATCGATTATAGAGCGATTTGTGAGATGTTGAAACCCCTACGGTAAGTTGACCATTGACAGCTGCAGTCGGGTATTGATAGCCAATAACTTTCGGAAGGGGCACACCGATGAGACAGGACAACCCAATAATAGGTGTGCCCCTTCCGAACGAGCGAGAAAACATACGATTAGGATGTCAACGGTAAAAATAGAGTCATCGTCGTGCCCTGTCCTTCATAGGAATCGGCCCGGATTACCCCATGATGACGTTCCACAATCTTTTTGGCTAAGGAGAGCCCTAACCCGATCCCTGGCGTGTGCGGATCTAGTTTCTTTAAGATGCCAAAGATTTCCTCCCGATACTGATTGTTAAACCCCATCCCATTATCGCTCACCAGAATTCGGGCATAGTCAATGTACTGGTATTTGTCGGGCGTGGTCTGGTACCGATTCTGACTCACCACACTACCGCTGACGACCACTACCGAGGGCAGTTCCAGCCGACGAAACTTCACCGCATTGTCTAACAGATGACCAAATAAACTCAGTAACTCGGCTCGGTTACCCATAATCGTTGGTAAACTGGCTACCTCGAACCGAATACCCGTTGCACTATACGCGGCCACCGCTTGCTCCACTAAGGCCGTTAAATCGACCAATTCATCCGCCGATCGGATTGGCTCAAAGGTGAAGTATACCTGCAAATCGTGAATAAGCTGGCGCAAGCGGGTACTAGCCCGAACAATGCCATTTACTCCCCGCTGACCAAGATAACTCAACCGATTGGTATCTTCCTGGTTTAGTGCGCTGGCCAACAGATTGATCTTGCGCAATGGCTCCTGTAAGTCATGAGCGATAATGCGCCCGAATTGCTCCAACTCGTCATTCCGCTGCTTCAGGTAAGTCACCTGGCGGTCCATATCGGCCTGGTGCTGATCCAGTTGCTGCTGGAGAGCTATTAACTCCTCATTTCGTTGCAGCGCCTGCTCGGCTGCCTGCTTACTGGCGAGCAGCTCCTGCTCGTATTGTCGACGCTGATAAACCGGCATCAGACACAGGTAGGTAAAGCTTTCTCCCAATGCATCCTCCTGCCGAATGGCATTGAGCAGAACCGGAATGCGCACGCCAGACTGGGTCTGTAGGGTCAGGTAGAGTTCATTAGCGAGCTTACCCAAGGCGATCAAGGGGTACAGGTTCGTTTGAAAATAGATTCGACTCGCCCGGGTTAACACCACATCCATTCGTTGCCCTACCAGCCTGCCCGGCCCGTAACCCAGCAACTGCTCAGCAAAGGGATTCAGGTAAATAATCTCATGCTGGACATTCAGGGTGATCAGTCCCCCCGGCATCAGCGTCGCTATTTCCGGCATAGACGACTTAGTTGACGGATTGCAGGTAGTGCTGGATAGCTGCAATGGTCTCAGCCGGGTCACTTAAGTGAGGGGAGTGTCCCTGGACCTGGATCACCCGCAGGGTACTCTGAGGCATGTGTTGCACCATGTATTCGCCCACGCCAACGGGGGCAATATCATCGGCGATCGATTGAATAATCAAGGCAGGATGCCCGATCTTGGCTAAGTCCAGTCGATTATCGCCCAGGAAAGTGACCCGGGCAAACTGCTGCGCTACAGCCTGGTCCGTGGCGCAAAAGCGTTGGGTGAGTTCCTGACCTAATTCAGGCCGTTCCGCATTGGCCATGATAGCGGGCCCCATGACAGTTGCCCAGCCCAAAAAATTGCTGTCCATCGTGTCCAGCAGTTCCTCAATATCGACTCGCTCAAACCCCCCGGTATAACCTTTCTCATTGATATAATGGGGCGAGGGACTTACCATAATCAGCCGCTCGAAGCGGTCTGGCTCCTGGATCGAAGCTAATAGGCCAATCATGCTGCTGACCGAATGACCTACAAAAATAACCTCTTTAAGAGCTAGATCCTGACAGATGTCGAGTACGTCCTGAGCATAGCCTTGCAGGCTGGCGTAGCGTTCGCGGTTATAGGCATCCCGGGAAGCCTTCCCATGGCCGATATAATCGAATCGAATGACCTGATAGTTTTCTTCAAAGGCGGGGGCCACGTAACGCCACATAGTCTGGTCACACCCAAAGCCATGGGCAAATAAAATCGGCTGGGTGCCGTTACCGGTGATTGTAATGTTGTAGCGGTTCCTAATCGAGTGGGTCATCGTTACGGTATACTGCCTATAAGCTTTACCCTACTACTAGGTGCTTTTAGTCAAAGATACTGAATTGAATCCACTCCTACGGTTTAAATTGAAATAGTCAGCCATCCGTCCACAATTCCATTCAGTACGGATAAAAAGGTAGTACCCAAAGGGCACCTTTTCGGCTACACCCATTTTGCGAGGTCTTATCAACAGCGGATTGTGCGGATGATCATGCCGACCTCAATCGGGAGCTTAGAGAACAGACTGACGGAAAGACTGGGTGGTCTGCCGGTATCTAAGTAATCTCGTTAAGGGCTTACCCTTGCCGCGTCGTTTGTGTTTACACGAACGGGAAGCGTAATACTATCCTGCTCCTTCCAGCGTGTAGACCGGCTTGGTCGATTACCTTTAGCTTGCCTACTAACCGATTCATTTTGGAATGGGCAGCTGATACACCTAGAGGAGGTACCCCCTTCGGTGAAGCCCGTCCGGCAGGCACAAAGCTATTACCTAATCCAGGTTACGGACAATGGCATTGGGTTTGAGGAGAAAGATCCGGACCGCATTTTTCAGGTGTTCCAACGGCTGCATGGTAAAGGTGAATTTGCCGGAACAGGTATTGGCCTGGCCATTGGTGAGAAAGTAGTAACGAATCACGGCGAAGCCATTACGGTCACCACTCAGGTAGAAAAAGGGGCTACTTTTTCGATGTATCTGCCGTACATCTAACAAAAAAAGCGGTGTTTCCAGGGTAATCCCTCTAGGCCTTGCAAAGGGGTATTAGCCACGGTCCCCGCCGACGCTTGATAGGACGCGGTCCTCAGGGCGAATCGCTGAGCAACAGGCTGACGTTTCCCATCCAACCTGGCTTCAAAAATTTATCGAAAAGAATAGGAGTGCATATAAACAATACGGATGTTCCAGATTGGTAGCTTCTTCCATAAACAGTTACGGTACGTTCAGGAATTATCACAGCGCTATCAGGAAGACAATATCTTCAGTTCAGAGAAATCCAAAAACTGATTATCCAAGCTTAACTTTAGGATGTCTAGAAAGGAGTTACTTACAGCTGTTATAGCTTCACCTGCCGCTTTCCTGGCTAAATACTTGCTGGTCCTATGTCGCTTTATACGCCCGAATTAATGAGCGGATACATGAATACTGATTTGTCTCATTCGGGAGGGTTTGGCGAGGCCTTGTAACTTCTAGGGCTTGTTTTAACTTTTCGCCGGATTGGTTTTAGTATGCAACAAAAACAACCAGTTGCTGTCCTTAGAAACCCGATGGCCTGAAGAAACGGGCTTGATTCAACGAAGTAGCAGAAGCGCTTGCTAGTCAATAACAGTACGTCAAAAGTATGAATGCCATAAACACAACAAGACTTAGTTGGATTGCCCTTTTTCTATTGGTAGCTCGGTTCACCTACGCCCAACAGACCCTCCGGACGAAAAGAGAGGAGGCCCAAAGTAATTACGACGTACAGGATAGCATCTTGATAAAAACCCAGGATGGCGCAACCCTCTCGGCTATGATGGTCCGAAAAAAAGGAGTAACCCAGCCCCTGCCCGTGGTCTTTCAGTTTACCATCTATGTGCGCGATTCTGGACGAGATATTGAGTCGTTGAAAGAAGCAGCCGATAACGGATATGTGGGCGTTATTGCCTACACAAGAGGGAAACGATTCAGCCCTAACCAGATATACCCTTACGAACATGAAGCGGCCGATGCTTATGATGTGATTGACTGGATCAGTAAACAATCGTGGTGCAATGGCAGCGTGGGCATGTTTGGTGGTAGCTATAATGGGTTTTCGCAATGGGCGGCTTGTAAAAAACTACATCCGGCCCTGAAAACTATTGTGCCGTATGTCGCCAACAGGCCGGGAATGGGATTACCCATGGAAAACAACGTATTTGTAAACCCTAATTACGAATGGGCATTCTACGTTGGCAATAATAAGTACCTCGATACCCTTACCGGAAAGGATAGAAAGCGTTTCCGAAACGTGATGTTTGACTGGTGGCGAAGCGGAGCGGCCTATAATAAAATGGACAGCATAGACGGAGCACCAAACAAATGGTTTCAACGTTGGATTAGCCATCCTGACCTTGACCGGTATTGGCAGGCGATGGCTCCCTATGAAGGCGACTTTAAACAAATCACCATTCCTGTTCTGGCTTTTGACGGCTACTACAATGATTCACAAAACTCGAGTCTGTATTATCTAAAAGAGCTTCAAAAATACAATCCGAAAATACCTTGTTACCTGGTAATTGGCCCTTATGGACACTTTGGCACCCAGATCGGCGGAGAACGCGTGGTTAACGGTTACCCGGTGGATTCGGTAGCCTTGTTCGACATTAAGAAAGTAACTTATCAGTGGCTTGATTATGTATTAAAAAGCGGCCCGAAACCGGCCATGTTGAAAGATAAGATCAACTATGAGGTTATGGGTGCGAATGAATGGCGCAGTGCTCCTTCGCTCGCTAAAATGAACAATGGGTTTTTAACGTTTTACCTGACCGACCAAAAAACAAACGCATTCTATTCATTAAGTCAAAAAAAGCCATCAAAAACAGGTTATCTAAGCCAAAAGGTCGATTTCTCTGACCGGCAAACTAGTAATAATGACTATTATCCTGACCCGATTGAGCGAAAGGAAGTCGACACGAGCAATGGCTTTGTATTCGTCAGTGAGCCCTTACCGGAACGCCTGCTGGTGAATGGCTCATTCCTCGGTCAACTCAGCATCAGTATCAATAAAAAAGATGTAGATCTTGGCATGACTCTATATGAGTTAACGCCGAGTGGCAAGTATTTTCATTTGTCCTATTATATTGGTCGGGCGAGTTATGCAAAAGATATGACGAAACGAACTTTGCTGAAGCCAGGTGAACGAACGACCCTTGATTTTTCAAACACGCATCTGGTTAGTAAACAGATAAGCAAAGGAAGCCGGCTGGTATTGGCCGTCAACGTCAACAAGAATCCTTTTTCCCAACTGAATTATGGAACAGGAAAAGAGGTAAGTACGGAAACTATACTGGATGGTAAAGAGCCGTTGCAAATAAAGTGGTACAACAGCAGCTACATCAAAGTACCCGTATGGCGATGACGCGCAGCGACTAGAGAAGCTATTGTGGACTGCTTGAGAATGCTTCAGTATCCGATTGATGTGAGATAACTTGTAGTAATCTCGACTTAATCTGACGCTTTGGCTGGTTGATTTCTTGTTAATTTGCCATCTCGCCAAACGCCCGTTTTCCCGAAACAATGATATTCCTGGAAAATGGCTACTGTCTTGTATTGCCATCTTAGTAATCAACCGCAACGGGGGCCCGTGTCTTATTTTCAGTTAGTGGTTGAGATATTGATACACACAATTATTATTTGTCTGCTCTCTTGCTGACTGTCAAGTGACGGATTTAAGGTCGGCCAGCCGTACAAAACGGCGGAACCGCCTTAAGTGGATTTACAGCGGCTAAGGTCAATACGTAGCCCGTCCGCCGGACAGGTCGAAAATAAAGCCCGTGGTAAAACTCGCTTCGGCCGAGACAATCCAGGCCGCCAGGGCCGCTACTTCGTCTACGGTGCCCAGGCGTTTCATCGGAATTTTCGCGGTCATATAAGCCAGTTGTTCTGGCGCGGTGTTTTCGTTCATGGCGGTTCTGATTACGGCCGGAGCCAGTCCGTTTACCGTAATGCCGGTTTCGGCGTACTCTTTCCCGATGCCTTTCACCAGACCAATAACGCCTGCTTTCATAGACGAATACCCTGCCATAAACGGATTGCCTTCTTTACCGGCAATGGATGCCAGGTGAAGAATTCGGCCGTAGTTTGCCTTCTCCATCGCCTGAATGGCATACTTCGTCATCAGAAAAGCCCCGCGCAGATTGATCTGATAAACCCGGTCGTAATCCTCTACGGAATAGTCGGTGATTTTGGTGCTGGTCGGGCCCACAATTCCGGCGGAGTTGACCAGAATATCCAGACGGCCATAGGTCTTTTCAACGGCCCGTATAACCTCCTGAACCGGCGTTTCCTTCGCTATATCAACTACGTGGCCGGACACGACGTACCCTTGCTGGGTGAGTTCGCCGACGGTACGTTCCAGTAACGCCTGATTAATGTCGATCAACACGACAAGGGCACCTTCCGCAGCGAGTCGGCCCGCAATGGCTTTTCCGATGCCTTCGGCTCCGCCCGTAATCACCGCAACCTGGTTTATAAATCGTTCTGACATAAACGAAATGCGCTTGTAATGATGGATTAACGTATTGGTTCTGGCACATTGGATGCCTGAAAATAGGACTGTGATTGCCGACCTGATTGTCAACGATTCGGTCGCAGCAGGCAAGTAGCCAGCCTATAGAAGCCAAAACAACGTAACGGCTTACTCAATCGTTATAGCAATTATTAACGAAGCGGTAGGAGTAATTGCCATCGCTCAACCGCTTTGTTATACCAACGAAGACAAACATAAATCGTAAACATTCCGATACTAGCCTATAGCGAAACGACGTATCATGGTTAAGCCTGCTCAGTATACATATGTGCTCGGAGTTTGCCTTTTAGGCCTCCTGAGCTTTACGGCAAAGTTTGGAGAAACCCTGGACGATGGGCCGTCGCCCCCGCTCACCCCTGCTCAGGAATTAACTACGTTTCAACTGGAACCCGGCTTAAAAATACAACTGGTTGCGGCTGAGCCGATGGTTCAGGACCCCGTGGTCATTACGTTCGATGAAGACGGCCGGCTTTGGGTGGTTGAAATGCGAGGCTTTATGCCGACCATCGACGGAGAAGGCGAAAAGGAACGGGTGGGTCGCATTTCAATTCTGGAAGATAAGAACGGCGATGGCGTTATGGATGCCAGTACCGTATACCTCGATAGTTTAGTTATGCCGAGGGCGCTGGCTTTGATTCCGGGCGGAGCGCTGGTGGCTGAGAACGAAGCCCTCTGGCTGACCAAAGACCTGAACGGCGATCTGAAAGCCGATACGAAAGTCCTGATCGATCAGAAATACGCCGGAGGAGGACTACCCGAACACGCCGGCAATGGGCTGTGGCGGAGTATGGACAACTGGTACTACAACGCCAAGTCACGCCTGCGGTACCGCCTGACCGAAGCCGGAACATGGCAGCGCGATTCTACCGAGTTTCGGGGGCAGTGGGGCATTAGCCACGACGACAAAGGCCGGTTGTTTTATAATTACAACTGGTCGCAGCTACACGCCGACCTGGTTCCGCCGAATTATTTATCCCGCAATAAAAACCATACGCCAACGACCGGCATCGATTACGGCGTCACAACCGACCGGCGCATCTATCCGATACGTCCCAACCCGGCGGTTAACCGGGGTTACATTCCTGGTACGTTGGACAGCAAAGGCAGTTTACTGGAATTTACGGCGGCCTGCTCTCCGCTGGTCTATCGAGGTAAAGCCCTGCCTGCGGATTTTTACGGCAATGCCTTTGTGTGCGAACCCGCCGGTAATCTTGTGAAACGGAACGTAATAGATGAGCAGGGCGTGCTGATTACCGCCCGCGACCCGCATCCCGGCCGGGAGTTCCTGGCCTCAACCGATGAACGATTCCGGCCCGTAAACCTCGCCACCGGTCCGGATGGGGCGCTCTACGTAGCGGATATGTACCGGGGGCTGGTGCAGCACGGGGCCTACATTACGCCTTACCTGCGCGAGCAGACCCTGGCGCGTAAGCTGGTGCTGCCGGTAAACCGCGGCCGCATCTGGCGCATCGTGCCCGAAAACTGGCAGCCTTCTAGCCCTAAAAAATTAGCTAAACTCTCAACTCCGGAACTGGTCGGCTATTTGTCGAACCCCGACGGCTGGTACCGGGATATGGCCCAGCGGCTGCTGGTTGAACGGAACGATAAGAGCGTACAACAGACGCTTACGGACTTGGCTACGAAAGGCGATAATCCGTTGGGGAGGTTTCATGCCTTGTGGACGCTGGACGGTCTGAAATTGAGTCGGGCTGAGGTGCTGATGCCTTTACTTACGGATCAAAACGCCCTGGTTCGGACAACAGCCCTGCGTTTGCTCGAACCCATCGCCAGTCTCGATAAGCAGGTGCAGGCTAAAGTAGGAGAGATCTTACTGGCAAACTGGGAAAAAGCGCCCGTTGAGCAGATTTTGCAAATGGCGCTTTCGGCCCGGGCGCTGGCTCCGAAAGCCGCTCAGCCTTTACTAACAGGTATCGTGGAGCGGTATGGCGACATAGCACTGATCCGCGATGCCGCGCTGAGTAGTCTGCAAAATCAGGAATTTGCTTTTTTGCAGCACCTGTGGGCATCGCCGAAGTGGCAGGCGAACGACGCCAACAAAGAAATCTTTCTGGAAATGCTGAGTACGGCGGTGGTACGTAAGCGCAATCCAACCGAGATGACGGCCCTGCTGACGATGCTCGATGGCGACCGGAAATCATTCGGTTGGCGGCAGAACGCTCTGTTGAACGGCATCACAACCGGAACCGATCAAAAAGCTAAACCGATAAAACTAGCTGCGGCCCCCGCGATTATGACCCGCTCGTCGAACAAGATAGAGCCATCGAAACTGATGCCGTTGACTACGCTCTTCGAGTGGCCGGGTCATACGGCCAAAGCTAATGTCGCAGTGAAAAAAAATCAGTTGGGGCCCGACGATCAGAAGCTGTTTGCCCTGGGGCGGCAGCATTACCTCACGACCTGCGCGGGTTGTCATGGCACCGACGGGAACGGATTGAAGCGGTTTGCTCCGCCACTTAACGGCTCGGACTGGGTAACCGGCGACGAAAAACGACTGGCCCTCATTCTGTTGCATGGTATGGAAGGGCCAATCGACGTAGCAGGCAAGCATTACGATGCTCCGGATATATTGACGGTTATGCCCGCGCACTCCACCATGGACGACGCGGTTATTTCCTCGATTCTAATGTACATCCGCAACGCCTGGACTAACGATGCTGGTCCGATCAGCAAACGGTTGGTGGGTATGACCCGCGTTACGTCGCAGGGGCGGGTGATTCCCTGGACGGCCAAAGAATTAAATAAGCAGGTCGTAGAGGCAAAAGCAACCAGCGGAAAGTAACCGCTCAGTTTTGGTACGAACTAAACAAGACCCTAACCCTTACTCGAATGTACAGACGAGCGTTTTTGCAGAAGGCCTCTGTAGGTGTAGCCGCCCTTTCTTTTCCAGAATTTCCGGGGTTTTTTAAAGACGTACCTATGGGCATTGTCGTACACTCGTACGGTATGCGCTGGAACTCTAAAGTGGAAAGTAGTAAATATCCCGCTTTTGCCAATGCCATCGACCTCATTGACCATTGCCACCAGTTAGGTGCAGGGGGAGCGCAGGTGGTAGTCGGCAACTGGACGACTGATTTCGCCAAGAAAGTCCGCGACCGACGGGAAAAGCTCGGTCTGTACCTCGAAGGGTCAATCGGCGTGCCGAAAAATGCCGGGGATGTTGCCCGCTTCGAGCAGGAAGTGATTAACGCCAAAGAGGCCGGGGTGCAGATTCTGCGGACCGTTTGTTCCAGCGGTCGTCGCTACGAGACGTACCACTCGGCCGAAGAATTTCAGACGGTAAAGAAAAATGCCCTGGCGTCGCTTCAACTGGCCGAACCCGTTTTGCGGAAACACAAGGTCAAACTGGCCGTCGAAAATCATAAAGACTGGCGGGCGAAGGAACTAGCTGCTATGATGAAGCAACTCAACTCGGAGTGGATTGGCGTGACGCTGGATTTTGGCAACAGTATCGCCCTGCTCGAAAATCCGATGGAGGTGGTGCAGACCCTGGTGCCTTACGTAGTATCTACCCACGTGAAAGATATGGGTGTGGAGGAGTATGCCGATGGTTTTTTGCTGTCGGAGGTGCCCTTAGGTGAGGGAATCCTGGACCTGCCGAAGATGATTGCGCTCTGCAAACAGCATAATCCCAACGTGACCTTCAATCTGGAGATGATCACCCGCGACCCGCTGGAAATTCCGTGTCTGAAAGACGACTACTGGGCTACGTTTAGCGATGTACCGGGCAACGATCTCGCCCGGACATTGCAGATGGTTCGCCACCATAAGCCTGCAACCGCTTTACCCCGAATCGCTAAGCTGGGACCCGAAGATCGGCTGGCTGCCGAGGAGAAAAATATCGTTTCCTGCCTTACGTACAGCAAAGACCGATTAGCCCTCCGGTAAACACTGCCAGGGCAATTCAACACAAGCTCATTTACCGAAACTAAATCACGTAGCTACGGGGGCTACGTAGTGAACACTTTATTTAGTACCTGCATGACTACCGAAACCCTTCCGGGCATTGACCAATTTAATTTAAAAGGAAAAGCCGCCATTGTTACCGGCGGATCGAAAGGACTGGGCTATGCCATGGCCGCTGGCCTGGCCTCGGCCGGCGCGAACCTGATGCTGGTGAACCGCACCGCCGAAGAAGGGGCTAAAGCCGCCGAGCAGCTAAGCCAGCAGTATGGCATCAACGCCATTTCCTTCCCCGCCGATATTACGCAGCAGGACCAGACCGAAGCGATGGCTAAGGCAGCCATAGCGGCTTTCGGGCAGATCGACGTTCTCATCAACAGCGCGGGAATCAACATTCGGGGTGCTATTGATGAACTGACCGCCGACGAGTTCAACAAGGTGCTGACGGTGAACGTAAACGGTACGTGGCTGTGCTGCCGGGCCGTTACGCCTTATATGAAACAGAACGGCCGGGGGAGCATCATTAACCTGGCGAGCACGCTGGGCTTAGTGGGTTTAGCGAATCGGACACCCTACACCGCCAGCAAAGGAGCCGTGGTGCAGATGACCCGTGCGCTGGCGCTGGAACTGGCCCCGTTCAACATCAATGTCAATGCAATTTGTCCGGGCCCCTTTCTGACGGAGATGAATGCTCCCATTGCCGACACTGAAGAAGGCAAGAAGTTTGTCGTTGGTGCTACGGCTTTAGGCCGGTGGGGGTTGATGCGTGAGATTCAGGGCGCGGCTATCTTTCTGGCCAGTGAAGCCGGAAGTTACATGGTTGGCTCCATGCTCACTGTCGACGGGGGCTGGACGGCCCGCTAACTGTTCGGCTATATTCAGAAACCACCAGACGTATTACCTACCCTTTTTTAGTATGGAACAGACAACCGGGAAAACCAAACCCACTCGCGTCCGGTACGCAATGCTGGCGCTCGTCTTTGTAAACGTAGCCATCAACTACCTGGACCGGGCGAATATTTCGGTGGCTGCTACGGCACTGGGTAAAGACCTGGAACTGTCCACGGTTGAGTTGGGCTATATTTTCTCCGCGTTTGGCTGGGCCTATGCCGCCCTGCAAATTCCGGGCGGGCTGATTGCTGATCGGTTTGGCCCCCGGATTCTGTATGCGTTCTGTTTGGTAACCTGGTCGATTGCCACACTAGCTCAGGCTATTGCCAGTGGCTTTCTGAGTTTATTTGCGCTTCGGCTGGCCACCGGTACGTTCGAAGCGCCTTCATACCCCATTAATAATCGGGTCGTAACGAGTTGGTTTCCCGACAACGAGCGGGCGTCTGCCATTGCCATGTATGTGTCGGGGCAGTTTATCGGACTGGCGTTTCTGACGCCCGTGCTGGCTACAATTCAATACTACGCAGGCTGGAAAGGGTTATTTATCACGACTGGTCTGGTGGGTATCGTCTGGGGGCTGGTCTGGTACTTTTTCTACCGCGATCCGCTGGACCACGACGGGGTGAACCAGGCCGAGTTGGACTATATTGAAGAAGGCGGAGGACTAATTCGCGCCAGAGAGCAACAACCGGGTCAGGCTTCGGTATGGAGTTGGCATAACTTCAAGCAGGTGTTTTCGACCCGGACGTTATGGGGTGTTTACATCGGTCAGTTTTCGGTTAACGCTACGCTCTGGTTCTTCCTGACCTGGTTCCCGACGTACCTGGTTAAATACCGGGGGCTGGACTTCATTAAATCGGGTTATCTGGCGTCGGTGCCGTTTCTGGCTGCGTGTGCCGGTTTGCTCTTATCCGGATTTATCTCGGATCGGCTGGTTCAGCAGGGGCGGTCGGTGGGTATGGCCCGCAAGACGCCGATCATTATCGGGTTGCTGTTATCGGTGAGTATCATCGGTGCGAATTACAGCAACGATACCGCCCTGATCATTTTCTTTATGGCGCTGGCCTTTTTTGGCTCAGGGATGGCCCTGATCTCCTGGGTGTTCGTTTCCATCCTGTCGCCCCGCCATCTGATCGGTTTAACGGGGGGCGTCTTCAACTTCATGGGTAACCTGGCGTCCATCGTGGTTCCAATTGTTATTGGCTATCTGGCTAAAGACGGTGATTTTAAACCGGCGCTGGTGTTTATCGGGGCCCTGGGCCTGGTTGGCGCCTGCTCATACATATTCCTGGTTGGCAAGGTGGAACGAGCAACCGTTACCGGCGAAAAAGCCAATGCGCTGCTACCTTCTCGGGAATAAATTCAGGAGTTACTAAAAATTGTTGTGACTTAAATCTGTTGTATTCGGATGCGCTAAATATGTACCTAATCGGTTCATTATCAGCAAGTATTGCAATAAGCTCGTGAATGATAGAAACTATAAATCAAGGCGTAGCGAATAAAAGCATTACATTGATGACCACCGTTTAGTAAATATTTTGAATCTAAATTTACCTTTTTGAGTCTAAAGTAAATACAACTCAAAAGAGTTGTCGACTAACCTACCAAATCACGATTTTATTAACATCCATGGCCGCTACCCTGACCGACGAAGAATTGATTCGTCAATACCTGTCGGAGGACCCCAGTCAATGTTTTGAGACCCTGTATAATCGCTACGTAACTAAGGTATACAGACGTTGTTTGTCCATGACGCAGGACTCGGCACTCGCTGAGGACTTTACGCATGACATCTTTATCAAGGTATTCAGCAAACTCGGCAACTTCAAAGAGCGTTCAACCTTTTCTACCTGGTTACACGCTATATCATCCAACTATTGTTTAGATCAACTCCGGGTTGCCAAACGGCGGAATACGGTTGCGTTCGACGCCGACGATGACCACGATCTGGCCGATTCGGACGACGCTCTGATGCAGCAGGAAACCTTACATCTGCTTAATCAGGCCATGTCGAAACTATCGATGGAAGAAAAGGCAATGCTTCAACTGAAATATGAGAAGGGGATGAGCATTGATGCCATTGCGGAGCAGTATAATATTAACCCCAGCGCCGTAAAAATGAGACTCAAGCGAAGCCGGGATAAGGTTTATCGAATGTGTGAGCAGCAGTTGGCCAGCTAAGCCGGGCCACTAAGTGCCTTGTAAACAACTTCGCAACGTGTCGCTGAATAGGTTCGGCGCAGCCGCTCAACGGCTGTGGTCAAACATACCAGGGCCCGATCAGCACGTGCTGATCGGGCCCTGTTGTAAGCCAGCGTAAATATGTAACGCGATTATTATTCTGGTGACGTTAAACTTGTTAGCTCTGCGCTGTTCAGTTGTCGGGGCTAAACTGGTAGGTAAGTTTTGGACTGCTAAGGTCGTTCATCTGGATGTAGCCAGCCCCCCTGACTGTTGATAAATCGATGTCGATGCGACTGTCCAAAATACCGGTTTGGGTTAGCGTCTGTTCTATTTCTTTCCCATCAGCCAGGTTAATTTGAATCGCTCTGCCACTAACCTCGCCACGACCTGACCCACCCGCACCAAATGTATGGGTCACATTGATAGGGGTTTTGTATACCATGTACGTAATAATGGTGGCCTTGCCTTGGGCTATATGCGCAACTGGATAACCTTTATTGAGAGTAGTCCAGGTTGTTGTTCTGGTATTGCCCCGAATGGAAGATGATGTTTGTAGAATCTGTCCTGTCCTGAGTCGGTACGTTAAGCTGATCGATAACCACAACGTCTCGTCGTCGAATACGAGCGGAATATCTAATCGTGCGGAGGTAATATCTCGATCGTCGAAAATGGCTGGATCACAGGGATCGTCCCAGGGACTAGAGCCGCAGTCTCCCAGTGGTGATTTTGCCCCAGGATCTGGCTTCGGAACTAGCTGATGATACGTCATCAGCAGATTCGTTTGTGATTGATTTTTGCTGAGGGCGGCCATTGCTCGTAGGTAAGGCCAGATCACGATCCGTTTCGGTACGCTTTTACGTTCAGATTGCGGTAAGGCTTCGTTGGGACATCCGACAAAAGCCAGCGTAACGAACAGTATTACTGGATAAAGAAGGAAGGTTTTTTGATAGCGCATTTTCCTTTATCAGGCCGTTTTACGACACGTACTTGTCGATTCCGGATACAGTCGTCAGATACAGCAATTACCTGTATCTCTTGTCGCGAAGTAGCCGACGTTACGTGTCATTACGCCCTTTAGCCCGTCAGTTAAACGTATCGCATCTGGTATATTCGAACTGTTTGATTCGCTTGACATCATAATTTATACAGAAAACGCGCATGCAGTCCGATTGGCGGTAAACGGACTGCATGCGCGTTTCAAATAGGATAAACAGAAACGTGTTTACCGTTCTGACGTGACGAACTGCATGAGCAGGCTGGGGTTGGAACGGCTTTACATGGAGGATTCTACGGTTATCGACCGGCTCTTATCGACGGGTTTTGGGGTAGCAATCTTTATCTCCCGCACCATCGTGTCCAGTCCGTTCGATACCGTTAACAGGTAATCGCCATCGCTCAGATCCGTTAAATCTAATGCTAAACGAATTTTAGTTTCTACTGGATTTACGATTCGCTCAAAGAGCACGTTGCCACTCCGGTCGTTTAAATGGATGTATACTTGTCCGCCTAGTTGCTTATCGACGTTTACGTTAAGCTTCGTGTTGTTTGTCGATAAATAAGCCGACATCTGGTAACGGGCAAGCCGGGTCGGATGAGGGTTGCGTACGTAGCCCTGGTAGTCGGGAGTTGCTGCGGTTGCCGAGCTAAGACTAAGGGCAATAAGCAGGAGGCCAAAAAACGTATTCATCGGACTTGGGTTTTGAGGAGGTTAGCGATTGCATCTGAAACGAAATGGATGCCTCAAAGACAAGTGTCCGACTTACTCTATACGTTCATTGGGTTGAAGGGTCGTATCACTCCACGAATGGTAGTTGTTAGACTACCACGCAACGTGCTTAGCTAAAGAGCTTTAGCGATGCCGCACTGCGTTTCAGCTGCTTTTATTGGGGATGGGCGACTGTTGGCAGGAGCCTGATCCTGAACGGCGACAACGTCGTGCCGAAGAGTGATCTTAGCTGCCCCATTAATGCAAAACGCAGAAAGACGCTGACTCAGCGTCTTTCTGCGTTTTTGACGTAACAAGCAAGTAATGATCGTGGCTGTTGCCGGTTACTTCATTGGTGAGTAATCGGTTGGTTTCATGTAAACCGATTCCACTTTTGTGGTCAGCGGGCCATTCTTTTCGGACTCTTCTTTCGCCTTTACCCACTTCGGATCTTTGCGGAACTCGTCGAAATGCTGTTTGCCTTCGGCTTCGCTCGGGTGGGCCAGAATGTACACCAGTTTGGGTTGTGCCGCCGGATCTTTTTCCTGGGTGATCCAATAGCCGATGTTCGTCATGCCATGCTTACTGAACAGCTTTCGGGTATGGTCGCGGAACCGGGTGAGCAGATCATTCAGTTTGCCGGGAGCAGCCGTATAGGTACGTAATTCAAACGTCCGTTCGGGCGATTGCTGGTTGACTTTAATGGCGGGCGACAGATCTGACTCGGTCATGAAAATCTGATCGACGTGATCGACCAGCTTGCCGTTGGCTTCCGTTTTGGCGACCACGGCTTTCCATTCCGGATCGCTGCCAAACGCTTTCCATGACGCATCGCGGGCTTCGCGACTGGGATACGCCAGAATATAGATAAGTTCTTTGCGGGTCGTATCGGTCGGAGTCCAGTAACCGATGTTTTCCATACCGTGTTTTTCGAAAATCTTTAGGGTATACTGCCGGAAACGATCGACAATCTCGGCGTACTTACCCGGCGTGGGGTAATAGATCCGTACTTCGTAGAACTTAGAACTTGCCGTAGGTTCGCTGGAAACAGGTTTAACCGGCGTTGGGTTTGCAAAGGCAAGCGCACTGAAGAGTAAACCGAACGTAAGAACTAGATACCGTTTAGACATAGTTGAATTATAAAAAAGACAGGTTGGTAAATTACTCTTTTTAAGATGAATCATAGCTAAAAACGCCGGACAAGTCATTCCCTACTTGTAAAACACGAGCGAAGTCCTATTTTTGTTAGTCACCCACGGCTTTACTCTAAACTAGTACCTTATGCTGAGTCGCGTTGCCAACTCTGTTTACTGGATGCACCGCTATATCGAACGGGCCGAAAATTACGCTCGTTTTATGAGTGTCAATTTTAATCTGGCGCTCGACTTGCCCCCCAACGTCGATCAGCAGTGGGAGCCGTTGCTGATTGCTACGGCCGATAACTACTTGTTTTATCGGTATTACGGCGAGCCCACCCGCGAGAACGTGATTCAATTTATGACGTTCGATAAGCGCAACCCGAACTCGATTGTTTCCTGCCTGAGCAATGCCCGCGAGAACGCCCGCACCATTCGGGAGGCTATCTCGAAAGAGATGTGGGAGCACCTCAATCAGTTTTATTTGATGGTCCGCGATACGTCGCCCAAGCAGCCGTGGGGCGAAAGCCAGACCCAGAATTTCTTTACCGAAATTCGGAATGGTACGCAGCTTTTTTACGGAATCATCGATGCAACCATCACCCGCAACGATGCCTGGCATTTTGGTCGACTGGGGCGGTTTCTGGAACGGGCCGATAAAACGTCCCGCTTCCTGGACGTGAAATACTTTACTCTGCTGCCCGAAGTGGATTCGGTTGGGTCGACGCTCGATCTGATGATCTGGTCGGCGGTATTGAAGTCGGTCAGTGCCTACAATATGCACCGCCAGCAGTACCGGATGCTGACGCCGTCGAGCATTGTCGAGTTTCTGATTCTGGATAAGATGTTTCCCCGCGCGGTAGCCCACTGCATCCGGCAGGCTGAGTTATCGCTCTACGAAGTTTCTGGCAACAACATCACGCACGGATTCGGCAATGGTGCCGAGCGGACGTTATCAAAGCTGCGGGCCGAGTTAGAGTTTACCGAAACCGCTGATATTTTTAAAGCTGGCCTGCACCAGTATCTCGATAACTTCCAGACACGGGCCAATGAAGTAGGGGCGGCAATCTTTCAGACCTATTTCGATTTGAAACCGGTTGAAGCGTAGGCAGAAGAAATTGGGTTGACTAAGGCTGGGTCGTGGGCAGATATACCGTAAACGTAGCGCCCTGCCCAACGATGCTGTGTGCCGTAATGACTCCATTGTGATTGTCGACGATGCGCTTACAAAGGGCCAGGCCGATACCGGTGCCGCTGTAGGTTTTGCTGTTGCCAAGCCGCTGAAACAGAGTAAATATACGATCAGCGTATTGCTGGTCGAACCCAATGCCATTGTCCTGCACAGCGATCCATACGTACGATAGGGCTGGGTTCAGGTTCGGCTGCTGGCTAATCTGGTCCGCGGTCGCTGGGCCGGTCGAAATACTAATCTGGGCCCCGGTATTGCTGAACTTAAGCGAGTTGCCAATGAGGTTGGTCAGCAGTTGATTAAGCTGCAGCGGAATGCCCAGTACCGTCGGTAGCCTGTCGAACTGGATATGGGCCTCTTTCTGGTCAATCAATAACTCAAAATCTGTCAGGACACTTTCCAGGATGCCGTTCAGGTCGATTTGTCTAAACTGATCGTCGGTTTTAGACAGGCGTGAATAGTTAAGCACCGCTTTGATCAGTGCTGACATTCGCTGGGCCGACTTTGTAATCTTATCGAGATACAAATCGGTCAACTCCTCACTCTGCTGACTCTCCTGTAGAAGTGAAGCAAAGCTCTGAATTTTACGTAATGGCTCCTGCAGGTCGTGACTGGCGATGTAGGCAAACTGTTCAAGCTCGTTGTTCGTGCGCAGCAGCGCCTGGTTCGCTGTTTTCAGTTCTTTTGTTCGCTCTTCGACCTGCCGCTCCAGCTTTAGCTGGGTTACTTGCTCCGGGGTAATATCCAACGAAACACCAACCATCTTTAACGGATTGCCGCTTTCGTCATACGTACTACGCCCCGAAGCGCGTACCCAGTGGAGCGAGCCATCGGGCCAGGTGACGCGGTATTCGCAGCTATAGACGCCATTCGTCTCTATCGACTCCTGAACCACCGTTTCGACCCGTTTCCGGTCTTCGGGCACGATTACGCTCAGCAAATCAGGAAAATCGAACCGAGCGTCAGCTGGCAGGCCAAAATTAGCCTTGCATTGCGGGTTGCACGTCATCCGGCCCGTTGCCCAGTCCAGCTCGTATGATCCTAAACGCGCTGCGTCCAGGGCCATCTCAAGCCGCTGGTTCGCTTTCTGTAACTTGGCTTCACTCTCGATCAGCTCCTGACGGGAGGCTAGCTCCGGTCGTAAATCACGTAACGTAGCGCCCTGCCCGATAGACTGCCCGTTCATGGGGTCAGTAATGGCAACGTAATTGGCGTGACAGGGAATAAGTTCGCCAGTCTGAAGGTGACGTAGATCGACAAGCTGCGGCAGCCGATCGTGGCCGGTAGGTCCTAACAGGTCATTCAGATGCGGAAGCTGGTCCGCAGAAGTAACCGTGAAATCCTGGATGCGGAGATTGTCCAGGGGCTGATCCGCCAGGCCTGATAACGCTCGCCCGGCCTGGTTCAGGTACGTCAGCCGCCCCTCCGTATCCGATACTGCAATGTAGTCGGCGCTGTTCTCAACCAGCGACAAAAGTTTCTGCTGTTCGTGCTGGGCCTGTACTTCTTCGGTTATATCCTGGGCAATACCCGAAAACCGGGTTCTGACGCCCTGTTCATCCAGTAAATACGTGCCATGTACTTTCAGCCAGCGAATTGTACCATCGTCCCAGACAAGGCGTGCCTTATAGCTTAACCGACCCGTTCGAGCAGCCTCCCGGTACGCTTTCTCCCGAATGGATAGATCATCGGGGTGGACGTACGTAAGCAACTGAGCGCGCGTTAAGTTTACAGTCTCACGACCCGTAAAAAGCCGCGCCAGGGTAGGCGAGTGGGTCAGGTTGTTGTCGGTTAAATCAATAACGAAGCTTCCGACATCAGCTCCTTCGAGGGCAAGCTGGGCAATGTATCCAGCCCGCTGTATTGGTTCATGGGGCGCTTCCCGACGGCCGGACGCCTTAACTTTTTCGGTGGTTTCAACGATGGTTATGAGCACACCCGCTGATTTTCCGGTTTCGCCAACGACTGGGCTATAGCTGAAAGTCCAGTTCAGCTCATTCCGCTCACCGTGCAGATACACCGTAACCCGCTGATCGCTTTGGCAAACTGCTTCACCGGTAGTCAACACCGCATCGAGCAACGAGTTATCCGGTTGCCAGATATCAGGTGAATGAGGGCCGATGGGTTGCCCAGGAGCCGCTATATGGACCACATCTGAACCGAGACGAAGCTGGTAGGCATCGTTAAAGAAACAAAACTGATCTGACCCCCAGCATAACGCCATGGGTAGCGGACAATTTAGCACGAGATTCAGGGTAGTGCACAAGGGCTGCGGCCAGTGCTCAACGGGCCCCAGCGGATGCGTCGACCAGTCATACGAACGGATGCGTTCGCCCATTTCGCCACCTCCACTCGGGAAAGCAGACGATATCTTAGCGTACCGATTCGTTTCCATGATAAACAGGCCTTAGCTGCTTGGGGAATCCAGCAGCAATTGAATCAACTGATCCGTCAGCGTCGATACCAGAACCGGCTTTGTGATGAACCCACTGGCACCAAGTTGCCGGGTTTCCTGAACGTCTCTGATTTCGGAAGACGTCGAGTAAATAATAATGGGGGTGTATTGTAAGCGGTTGATTTTTTTGAGTTCCCGCAGACATTGCTTTCCATTCATCCCCGGCATATTCAGGTCCAGAAAGATGTAACTGGGTACGAATGTCTCATCCTGTTGAAGCCTCCGGATCGCGTCGTTGCCATCGTCTGCAAAAGCGCAGGAAATAGACGAACTCACCCGCTTCAACGCCAGCGCGAAGATTTCCTGATCGTCCTCGTCATCGTCGATCAGAAAGCAGGTGATAGGGGAGTTCATAAATAAAATCTTGTCAGAGTTGAGAATGTCCGTAAGATACCAGAAATCGCCGGTTCATGCTACTTATTAGGGAACGTTTTGTCTTTTATAAAGACGAGTAGCCTGAATTAGAATTTGAATAGGCAAACTTATTTTTTGCCAATCGGCAAATCGGCAAAGCTGACAAGTCTTACACCAGATGGCAATAGCAAATTTAATTCTGTCCTGTAACGATGCTACGTATACGAAGTCAGGACTGGTCAGATAGAACTGTCAGCCGCAATCAGTAAAAGATAGGCAACGTAATAGCCAGGTAAGCCAGGCCAGCCCGGTTACGGAACCGATTATTATCGGCCACTACGTCCCGGTTGCTCATCGTTGTTTCGGTAGTTAGCCACTGATAGCCACCTTTAATGGCAAAGCGCTGACTAATGCGAACGCGGGCATAGACCTCAGTGGATAAGGTACCAATGTCATTGTCGCCTAGCAGCCGCGCGTTCAGGGTGCTGGGACGGGCCTTTTGAAAAACGTCCTCACCCCGAAAAGGTCGCGTCGCTGCTGAGTCGACCTGAAAGGCACCCGTTGAAGAGCGGTATCGGCCAGTGCGTGATTTACCAAGCGTTAACCCCAGCACATCGGCGCTGGCCCCGATCTCGACTATGCCCAGATTAAGCTGCGCCCGAACGCCCACATTGAACGAAGTCATGGTCACGTAATCGTACCGTACCGTATCAATATTATTTTCGATCAGGGGAGCCGATAAGGCATTGAACCCGGTTTTGCCGCGCGTGAGCCGCGCAGGTGCGGTGTAGTAGTTGATGTTATCGCCGTAGAAAGCGCCCAGGCGGGCGGTCCAGCCAACAGAAAACAGCTTGCGTTCGCCAATGTTCAGCAGTTGGTAGTACGCAATGGAGGGGTTGTAATTATTTGTAGAATAGCCCATCCCCAGGTCAAATCCACTGCTTAGTCGGGCGGCTACCGGTGATTGAGCAAAGGTATATGCAGAAAAGAAAGTCAATAACGTAATGAGTACGTACTTCATGCAAGCGAATCAGGTTATTCAGGCTGGCAAAGATAGTGAAGGAAGTGCAGTAGACGAACACCTGGCTCATCTACTGCACCTGATCCAGTTACGGATTAGCTCTTCTTCAAGACAATAGCCGCCAGTGGCGGTATGGTAATGCGGATTGACTGTGACTTACCGTGCCACTTCTCGTTTTCGCTTTGCACAGGGGCTGGATTGCCTGTTCCGCTGCCGTAAAACTCGGCCGCATCGCTGTTGAAAACCTCCCGATACGTTCCGGCCGAGGGAACGCCAATGCGGTAGTTCGGCCGGGGAACAGGCGTCATGTTCAAGACAATCAACAGGTCCTCGTCCGGATTATTGCCTTTACGGGCGTAGGTAAGCACGCTGTTTTCGCGGTCGGTAGTGTCGATCCATTCAAAGCCATCGGCCGAGAAGTTGCGTTCGTACAGGGCGGGCTCGGTTCGATAAAGCGTATTGAGCGCTTTTACGCAGGCCGCCATGCCTTTATGCGGAGCGAAGTCGAGCAGGTGCCAGTCCAGGCTGGCGTCAAATTTCCACTCGGACGTTTGCCCGAACTCCCCGCCCATGAACAAGAGCTTAGTGCCGGAGTGGGTAAACATATAGGAAAACAGCAGACGAAGGTTGGCGAAACGCTGCCACTCATCGCCCGGCATTTTACCGATCAGCGAATGTTTGCCATACACCACTTCATCGTGCGACAGAGGCAGCATGAAGTTTTCGGTGAAGGCGTAGACGGTGCTGAAGGTTAGCTCATCCTGGTGGTATTTGCGGAACGCCGGATCATTTTTGAAGTAGCGGAGCGTATCATTCATCCAGCCCATCATCCACTTCATGCCGAAGCCAAGACCGCCCGTATATACCGGCCGCGATACGCCCGGAAACGCGGTCGATTCTTCAGCAATGGTTTGCACATCGGGGTACTCCTTGTAAATGGCCTGATTGAGTTCTTTAAAGAGCGTAATAACCTCCAGATTCTCGCGGCCCCCAAACATGTTGGGCTCCCACTCCCCGGCATTGCGGGAATAATCGAGGTAAAGCATAGACGCGACCGCGTCGACGCGTAAGCCATCGGCATGACAGCGGTCGAGCCAGAACAAGGCATTACTCAGTAAGAAGGAACGTACCTCGGGCCGGGTGTAGTTAAAAATATAGCTTTTCCAGTCCGGGTGATACCCTTTTCGCGAATCGGGGTGTTCGTACAGGTGAGACCCATCGAATTCGTATAAACCGTGCACATCGCCCGGAAAATGGGAAGGCACCCAGTCGAGCAGAACGCCGATACCCGCCTGGTGAAGCCGCTCGATCAGCCGCATGAAATCCTGCGGGGTGCCGAAACGACTGCTGGGGGCGTAATAGCCCGTAATCTGATACCCCCAGGAAGGCGCATACGGGTATTGCATGACCGGCATGAACTCGACGTGGGTGAAGCCCATATCCTGCACGTACGGGACCAGTGCATCGGCAATTTCGCCGTAGCTCAGTTCCCGCTCGGGGTTGCTCGGGTCGCGTCGCCAGGAAGCCATGTGCACCTCATAGACGGAAACGGGGGCGTCGAGCGCATTTTTGGCATGGCGGCCGGCCATCCATTCCTGATCCTGCCACTCGTAATACGTATCCCATACCACCGAGGCCGTAAGGGGTGGAACTTCCCAGCGGTGCGCGTAAGGGTCGCCTTTTTCCAGTTCGCGGCCACTTTCGTGCACAATGAAATACTTATAGACTTCGCCCCGGCCCGTATGCGGAATAAACGTTTCCCAGATGCCCGACGAATCCCAGCGAACGTTCATGGGGTGGCTGCCTTTGTTCCAGCCGTTGAAGTTGCCGATCACCGATACGTAGCGGGCCGATGGTGCCCATACGGCGAAGTACGTACCCGTTACGCCATTGTGCTCAACAACGTGGGAGCCGAATTTTTCGTAGAGTTTATAATGCGTCCCGCTCCGGAACAGGTGTACATCAAAGTCAGTAAAGCGGGAATAAGCATCCAACTGAACTGCCGAAGCGGTTTCGGTGGGTGCCTGCTGAGGGACTATGGACTGTACCAACTGTTCAGTAGTCGACGAATCAGGGCCAGTCGGTGGTGTCGTAGGTTTGCGTTTTGCCATTGGTTAAGACGGAGTAGCTACGTTGTTGAACGCGATCAATGCCGGAAAGTTAGAAAAAACTTACCCTTGCGTGCTAAACGCTTTTTCAATTTGCCCCCGCATCATCGTTACGTACCGAGTCGGAAATAAGCGGGTCACCCGATCGATTAACCGGGCATCAGCCCCGATCAGTACGCGGGCTTTGCGCTGGCGAACCCCAGTCCAGATTTGACGGGCGGCTTCTTCGGGAGTGGTTCGGGCGGCTTTCTCGAAGCTGACGGCTGCCTGTTTGTGCATCGATTCAGTTACCGATGCACCCCGGCCAACGCGGGCATTCGTGGCGATATTTGTTCTGATACCGCCCGGATGAACGCACGTAACGCCAACGCCGGTCCCGAGCAGTTCCATACGTAACGTATCCGTAAAGCCCCGAACGCCGAACTTCGCCGTGCAGTAGGCCGACTGGTGCATGACTCCGGCCAGTCCGAACACACTCGATACGTTGACAATGTGTCCCTGTTTCTGATCGAGCATATACGGCAAAAAGGCTTTTGCCATGCGGATAACGCCCCAGAGGTTGATGTTGAGTAACCACTCGAAGTCGGTCAGGTCAGTCGTGCTGAACGTACCGCTGCCGAGGGCAACGCCTGCGTTGTTAACCAGAATCAGCCGCTGGCCCTGCAATGTAGTGAGCGTATGGAGAGCGAACTGGTCGATAGCCGCTGCGTCGGCAACGTCGAGGTGAGCGGTGGTTACGTCGCCAGTTGATAACTGTCTGGTCTGGGCCAGACCGGATTCGCTGATGTCCGTTGCCACGACACGGGCACCTTGTTCGGCGGCCTGAATAGTGAGCTGACGGCCAATGCCTGAGCCTGCGCCGGTGATAATTACGGTGGTGTTTTCAAACGAATGCATAGAAGGGTAGAGGCAAGGTAGGTTCAGGAAATCATCGCGCCGGGCAACGGTTTACACCCGGTGGGATGGTAATAAGGATAGTTCGGGTTTATTCCGGTTTCGCCTGAAGCAGATTGGTCTGCAGCATCGGAACGCCGGGTTTCACGTCGCCATCGCTCAGTCGTATCTTTTCAATATCCCGAACCACGTCAATAATTCCCTTCAGCGGAATTTTCACCCACGAGGGCCGGTAACTTATTTCGTAGCCCAGTTCATAGACCGCTTTTTCGAGCAGGTAGATCTGGAGCAGGAAGTTGACCTCGTTGTTGTTTTTGAACAGCGGATGCGGAGCGCCGAACGTGTCCATATATGCATTCAGGAACGTATCGCGGATAAGGTAAAACCACCGGTCCGATACGCGCTGCAAATGTTCGGGATCTAAACCTTCGGTTTCGGCTGAGTTGAACAACTTGGCCGAAACGGCGTAGTGGTACGACCGGATCATGCCCGCTACGTCTTTGAGGGGCGAGTGCTTGATTTTCCGGTCGGTGATGCTGCTTTCCGGCTCACCCTCAAAGTCTATGATCACAAAATCGCTGCCGGTAGCCAGCACCTGGCCGAGGTGATAATCGCCGTGGATACGAATCCGTTGTGATTCGAGCGGCCGAGAGCGAAAATCGTCGATGAACGTATCAATAATCTCCTTGGCCTCCATGAACACCCACGCCAGCCGCTGCGCCTGAGGGTCGAGTTTGGTATAGTTGTCGATCAGGAGCGTGTATCGGCGTTCCAGCAAGTCTTCCAGCCGCTTGATCAAAAACTCGCGGTAATCATCCGAGAAAGGTTCGGGCGCGAAGGCGGGTTCGGTCGGGGCTCCTTCGCGGCTGGGTTTGTAGAGTGCGCAGTGCATTTCGCCGGTACGTTTTCCCAACAGTTCGACCTTATCGAACACGTCTTCGCGAATGGCGAACAGGCGATTTGGAACAGCGTATAAAAAATCGTTCAGGTAATCGCCGGTCTGCGCCCAGGAATCTTTATCGTTCGGCACCATACGCTGAACCATGCCCAGTGTTACGGTCGAGCGGCTTCCTGCCTGATCGTCGGTCTGCTCCCAGATGATACTGCCTCCAAAGGCCGGAATATGGTCGAAATTGCCGACATCCGTCAAAAAGGCGACCATGTCTACTTCGGGGTTGGTTTCCTGAAACAGCTTTCGATACAGTTTCATGAAATATTTGCCGCCGAAGGTCATGGCTGAGTTACTCGAATCGACCGGCAGCACCTGAGAAGGCAAGTTCTCGTCTCCTTCGTCGAGGCCTTTACCCCGTTGAAAGGTCAGTTGGCCATTCGATTGAGGATAGCTTTGGTTCTGGTAGATCGACGTGAACAGCGCCTGCCGAAACCGGTCGTCGTAAATCGCATCGATGAGCACGCCGGGCTGGCCGCCCAGGATGACCTCACCGATACGTCCCTTGTCGGGGATGTCGGCCAACTGAAAAGGCAGCGTATGGGCAATGTGATCGGCGATGAACGAAAGCGGCAGGAGATAGTTTTCAGGAACGCCATCCGCGTAGGTCGCTTCCAGAATCAGCAGATACGTCACATCCCCATCGGCGAGGGGAACCGTGTGCACCGTGCGAATAACAAAGCCGGTTTGCTGCCGGGCCTTCCCCGCAAACCAGCGACATGTATTGACATAGGTCGGCAGTAAGGTTTCGGCTAAAGACGACCAGAACGTTGTATCGTGAGCCAGCTCAGGCCAGTTGGTCTGAGCCGTTAAAGTGTTTACTGAGGTCATAGCGTAGTGGGTAGTACATCAGTTAAGAAGACGTAACGCGTGTTTATCAGACTGAATGTTTGAATTCCTTCAACCTATAACAAATGCCACCGCGTGATGTTACCGACAACTTAGCCAAACGTAACACTGGACCGATCAGCCCAGCAATAAAAAAGCCGGACCGATCAATCGGTCCGGCAGATACAATACGTGCTTCATAAAATTACGGGTTTGAAGGTGTAGTCATGGCGATGGTGCGTTCGGGCGTACTTGGTTTTTTGGTCGCGATTGTAACCGATTGGCGGGTGGTTTCAACCCCGTTCGAGATTTCGACGTAGTATACACCATCTTCCAGTTCATCCAGGTTCAGGCGGCTGCGGTACATACTTTCGTTTTTGCTCAGGTGTTTGCTGAATAAAACTTTGCCCTCGGCATTTTTCAGGCTAATATCGACGGTACCGCCCTTTTGTTTGTCCAGCGCAATGTTCAGTTTGCCCGTATTTGAGGTGTAGATACCGGTTTTGTAACTGGCAGCCGCTGTTGGACGAATGATGGGATTAGGCGTGTTGAAAGCATTGGCAGACGTAACGACACCGATAGAAAGGGCAACGAACAGGGATTTGATGTAGGTTTTCATGGCTTTTGATTTTTGGTTGTCTTCGTCGGGTGTGTCCCGATTGGTGAAACAAAGATGCAGGCTAAACTTGGTACTGTGCATTACAAAGTACTTGAACGGTTGAACGTCTGGATGAGTGGCAGGAAACTGATGCGACTGAGCGAATGGTTTATTGGAAAACGCCTGTTTTCGGTGCAGATTTGTTTATTATTCTCGACTCAGTATGGTATCAACTTCCGCCGATTTATCTCCTTTGTTTCGTTCTCCGGCCGTTTTTCGCCAGTTTGACCAACTGATTGCCGCCGAAAGCACCCGGCATGGTGGCGTAAGTCCGGCTCCGTTTGCGTCGCTGAATCTGGGTATCAACACAAACGATGATCCAGCACACGTAGACGAGAACCGACGCCGATTCTTGGGCGCTATCGGTGCTGAGGGTGCTCTGTTTGCGTCAGCGCATCAGGTGCACGGCGCAGACGTATTATACACTACCGAGCCAGGTCGTTACCAGGGCTACGATGCACTCATAACCGACAGGCCGGGTTTGCTGGTGGGCATAACCGTTGCCGACTGTGTACCAATCCTGATTTATGATTCGGTCAATGGAGCCGTTGGGGCTGTTCATGCGGGCTGGCGCGGAACGGTTGGTGGCATTGTGACCAGAACTCTCGAAGCGATGCAGCAGCAGTTTGGTACGTTGGCGGAGTCGTGCTTTGCGTATGTCGGGACTTGCATCGACGAAGCTTCATTTGAGATCGGCCCCGAAGTAGCTGAGCAGTTCAGGCCAGCTTTCAAACGTGTTGACCCGTTCACGCAGAAAACGTGCGCCAACCTGAAAGCCGCTAATGCCAGCTTGTTAACGGATTTCGGTATTCCGTCCGCGCAAATTGCCATATCGGCTTATTCAACCGTCCTGAACAACCAGGACTATTTTTCCTACCGGGCTGAACAAGGCCAAACCGGACGTATGTTGGCCGTGATCGGAATAAAACCTTAAACAAAATGTAGAGTTGAGTCGTTATATACCTGTTTTTCAAACATTCAACTCAACGTTATACGATCATGGGAATCTTAGTTTCAATTCTGGTAGGTGCAGTCGCCGGCTGGCTGGCTGACCTTGTGTTCAAACGGTTTTCATTCTCCTTATTCGCCGAAATTCTGCTTGGTATCGCCGGTGGTTTTGTTGGTGGCTGGATCTTTGGCCGCGATGGTGGTGTCTTCGATCAAATCCTGACTTCATTTGTCGGGGCCGTTATTATTCTGGGTATTGCCGCTCTGATCAAAGGCTCACGCCGGACGGTATAAGACGATTAGCAGCAAAACATGAAGGGCAGTCAGGTAAATTACCTGACTGCCCTTCATGTTTTGCTGCCTGTTACGTTCGTAAGGAACTACTTCAGCAGCTGCCGCGAAATCACGACTTTCTGGATTTCGCTGGTCCCTTCGCCGATTGTGCACAGCTTAGCATCCCGGTAATACTTTTCGGCGGGAAAATCTTTCGTATAACCATAACCACCAAAAATCTGGACGGCTTCATTCGCCACGCGAACGGCGGTTTCGGAAGCAAACAGTTTGGCCATGGCCGATTCTTTTGTAACCGTTTTTCCTTCATCTTTCAGGTCTGCGGCCTGATACGTCAACAGCTTAGCCGCTTCAATGTCTGTAGCCATGTCGGCCAGCTTAAAGCTGATCGCCTGAAATTTCGCAATGGACTGACCGAATTGCTCGCGTTCTTTGGCATAAGCAATGGCGGCATCATAAGCTCCATAAGCAATACCCAAACTGAGCGCAGCAATCGAAATACGTCCTCCATCGAGCACTTTCAGCGATTGAACAAACCCTTCGCCTACCTCGCCCAGGCGCTGGCTGTCCGGAATGCGGCAGTCCTGAAAAAGCATTTCGGCCGTCTCCGACGCCCGCATTCCCAGTTTATCTTCTTTACGACCACCCGAAAAGCCCGGCGTACCCCGTTCAACCACAAACGCAGTGGCATTACGGGACGTATTGGGCTCACCCGTTCGGGCGATGACCACTGCTACGTTGCCGCTTATGCCGTGGGTAATGAAGTTTTTGGCTCCGTTCAAAAGCCAGTCATCCCCGTCGCGAACGGCGGTTGTGCGCATATTGCCCGCGTCGGAACCGGTATTCGGTTCGGTAAGACCCCAGGCCCCAATCCATTCGCCACTCGCCAGGCGGGGGAGATATGCCTGTTTCTGGGCTTCGTTCCCGAACAATAAAATATGGTTTGTGCACAGCGAATTGTGAGCGGCCATCGACAGACCGACCGCTCCGTCGACACGGGAGAGTTCAACAATGGCTGATACGTATTCGCGGTAACCTAAACCGGCCCCGCCATAATTGAGCGGCACGAGCATACCCATCAGACCCTGCTCGCCCAACTGCCGGAACAGATCTGCGGGAAAATGCTGCTCCTCGTCCCACTGTCTCCGGTTCGGGCGAATGAGTCGATCGCTCAGATCACGTACGGACTGGACAATAAGCTCCCCAACGGCAGCCCGCTCAGAAGCACTTACTTGGTTTTCTACAATTTCACTGACCATAGTTTCCGTTGTTCACCGGAGTGATTTATTGATGAAGTTGTTTAGATAAGGGTTGCATACAATATCTTCTTATCTAACCACAATTGAGCCAAAATAGATACTGAATAAGTTAAATTCGTTGCTAAAAAAGTAACGCATCCGTAATGCACACGCTTATAAGCTGGTAATTTCCGATAGAACGCGTACGAGGTGGTGAGCAAGATTTTATTTTCCGGCGGCAGCGCTGGACATAGCCGCTAAGTCAGTATTGTCGGGCTTAACCGCCGTGTTATTAAAAAACTCCTATTTTTGTACTGTGTGACCGGCTGTTTAAGACGCCGTCAATACGTGTAGAACGCAACTTTATACTGTTCAATTTATGAAATTAGCTGTTGTTGGAACCGGATACGTGGGTCTTGTTACAGGTACGTGCTTTGCCGAAACCGGCAACCAGGTTACGTGCGTTGACATTGACGAACGGAAAGTTGAAAAACTGAATAACGGAATTGTTCCCATTTATGAGCCGGGTCTTGAAACGCTGTTTCATCGGAACGTAGAGGAAGGTCGACTGTCATTTACAACGAGCCTCGAAGAAGGCATTAAAGGCGCGGAAGTAATCTTCCTGGCGTTGCCCACTCCTCCGGGTGAGGATGGCTCCGCTGATCTGAAATATATTCTGAAAGTAGCCAGCGACTTAGGACCAATTCTGAGTCAGTACGCGGTCATTGTCGATAAGAGCACGGTGCCGGTCGGTACGGCCGAAAAGGTGCACGCGCACATTGCCGATAACGCAACCATTGATTTCGACGTGGTTTCGAATCCCGAATTTCTGCGGGAAGGGGTGGCGGTTGAAGATTTCATGAAGCCCGACCGCGTGGTGATTGGAACCCGGTCGGAGCGGGCCAAGGCCGTGATGAACCGACTCTATGCCCCATTGGTGCGTCAGGGTAATCCGGTTATTTTCATGGACGAACGTTCCGCCGAGATGACCAAATACGCGGCCAACGCATTCCTGGCTACGAAAATTACGTTCATGAACGAAATCGCGAACCTGTGCGAACGGGCTGGCGCGAACGTAGACGACATTCGCCGGGGACTGGGTACCGACAGCCGGATTGGAAAACGCTTCCTGTTTGCCGGTATTGGCTACGGCGGCAGCTGCTTCCCTAAAGATGTTCAGGCACTGGCCAAAACGGCTGAAGATTATGATTACGATTTTAAAGTGCTGAAGTCGGTAATGGCCGTCAACTACCAGCAGAAGACGAAACTCATGCCGCTCATTCTGGACCACTTTGGGGGCGATCTGCGTGGCAAAACCATCGCGATCTGGGGGCTGGCCTTCAAGCCTTATACCGACGATATCCGCGAAGCCCCCGCCCTCGATAACATCCGGGCGTTGCTCGATGCTGGTGCCAAGGTGACCGTCTATGACCCTGAGGCAATGGAAAATGTGCGGAACCTGATCGGCAATGCTGTTGTGTACGCGCATACGCAGTACGCGGCCCTCGATGACGCTGATGCGCTGGTAATCATTACCGAATGGCCGCTGTTCCGCACGCCGGACTTCGATAAAATGAATCTGCTGCTGAAAAATAAAGTCATTTTCGACGGACGCAACGTATACGAACTCGACACCATGCGTGAGCAGGGCTATACGTACTACAGCATTGGTCGCGAGGCCGTTCTGGCACCCGTTGAGCAATCCGTCACTAAATAATGTATAATGACGAGTAGCAGCCGCTGCTCGTATCCATTGTATAGTGTTCATTATACCGTTTAACCCATGAAAAGAGTTTTAATAACCGGTGGTGCCGGTTTTCTGGGATCGCATCTGTGCGACAGATTCATTAAAGAAGGGTATCATGTTATTGCGATGGATAACCTGATTACGGGCGACATTCGCAATATCGAGCACTTGTTTCACCTGCCGAATTTCGAGTTTTACCACCACGACGTTTCGAAATTTATCCACGTACCGGGTGAGCTTGATTATATCCTGCACTTTGCTTCGCCCGCCAGCCCGATCGATTACCTGAAGATTCCGATCCAGACCCTCAAAGTTGGGTCGCTGGGTATTCACAACTGCCTGGGACTGGCGCGGGTGAAGAACGCCCGTGTATTGATCGCGTCTACGTCGGAGGTATACGGCGACCCGACCGTTCACCCGCAGAATGAGGAATACTGGGGGAACGTAAACCCGGTGGGCCCGCGTGGTGTATACGACGAAGCCAAACGGTTTCAGGAAGCGATGACCATGGCGTATCACACGTATCATGGCCTGGAAACGCGGATCGTACGGATATTTAATACGTATGGCCCCCGCATGCGCCTGAACGATGGCCGGGTGCTGCCCGCCTTTATTGGCCAGGCACTGCGGGGCGAAGATTTAACCGTGTTCGGTGACGGTAGCCAGACGCGCTCGTTCTGTTACGTCGATGATCTGGTTGAGGGGATCTATCGCCTGTTGCTGAGCGACCATCCATATCCGGTCAACATCGGCAATCCGTCCGAGATCACCATCAAAGAATTTGGCGAGGAAATCATCAAGCTGACGGGCACGTCGCAGAAGCTGATCTTCAAAGAGTTACCAAAAGATGATCCGAAGCAACGGCAGCCCGACATTACGAAGGCCAGAGCCATTCTAGGCTGGGAGCCGAAAGTGTCGCGGGCTGAAGGACTGCGCGTTACGTATGAATATTTTAAGAGTTTGCCCGACGAAGAGCTTTACCGGGCTGCTTATCACCGCGAATTCGTAAAGCAGTGATAAGCAGATGTTGTATTGCTAAAAATCTTCGTAAATTTACCTCGGAACTGCCTTAGAGCAGTACACCTTTAGCTGTCTGACAGAAACCTGCGAACGTTCTTGTGCGCAGGTTTTTTGTTTATATACTTCAAAAAAATCAGGGCGCTATACCCC
The DNA here is from genome assembly GCF_054778895.1 of Spirosoma fluminis. Taxonomy (NCBI): domain Bacteria; kingdom Pseudomonadati; phylum Bacteroidota; class Cytophagia; order Cytophagales; family Cytophagaceae; genus Spirosoma; species Spirosoma fluminis. The sequence continues at coordinate 199,171 of NZ_BAAGZD010000019.1, read as the reverse complement.
AAGCGCCTGACTAACTCAGCCGATCCTTGAAGCTTTCGTAGCCATAGGATCTGACGAGCTGGAACGTATCGTTTTCTTTCCAGATACCAATGCTGGGCAGATTGACACCGTTGAACGTGGTTGTTTTCACCATCGTGTAGTGAATCATATCGTCGAACACAATTTTATCCCCAATCTCGAGGGGCTGATCGAAGGAGTAGTCGCCCATGAAATCGCCTGCCAGGCACGTCATGCCGCCGAGCCGGTACGTGGGTTTATCGGCAACGGGTTCGTGGTAAGCGCCGATAATCCGGGGTTTATAGGGCATCTCCAGCGTATCGGGCATGTGCGCGGCAAAGGACGTATCGAGTACGGCAACCTCAATTCCCTGACTGTTCAGTACATCGAGCACCGTCGACACCAGTACGCCCGTTTGCCAGGCAATGGCCGAACCCGGTTCCATAATAACGTCTACGTTATATTTCTGCCGGAAGGCCGTCAGCAACGTAATCAGGTGATTGGTATCATACCCCTCACGCGTCATCAGGTGGCCGCCACCCAGGTTCACCCAGTTAACCTGATGCAGCAGATCGCCAAAACGACTTTCCAGGGCCTGAAGAGTGCGTTCGAGGGTGAACGAATCATTTTCGCAAAGGGTATGAAAGTGAATCCCTTCTAAACCTGCTGGTAATTGATCGGGCAGTTGGTCGCGGGTAGCGCCTAGCCGGGAACCCGGTACGCAGGGATTATACATATCCGTCGCCACTTCCGAATACTGCGGATTCACCCGAATGCCGCACGAAACCCCTTTGCCGGCCACCCGACCGCTGAAGCGCTCCCACTGGCTCCAGGAGTTGAACGTTAAATGACTGCTACGTTCAACGACTTCATCGAATTCATCTTCACGATAAGCGGGAATATAACTATGCGCTTTTACGCCCATGTACTCGTTCACCAGTTTAATTTCGTTGAGTGAACTGGCCGTTGCCCCGCTCAGGTACTCGCGTACGAGCGGAAACGCGCTGTACATAGAAAAGCCTTTCAAGGCCAGAATGATGGTTATTCCAGCCGCCTTTTGTACCGAATCAATCAATTCGAGATTCCGCCGAAGTTTAGCTTCTTCCAGCACGAAGCAAGGCGATGGAATGGTTGTATGGAGGTGTTGCTGTAAGGTCGTATTCATACTGCAAAGGTACGAAACTAATGGCCTTTAGGTCGTGGATAGTCAATACCAAACAGTATCGGTAATGTATAGTTAACGAGCAGCAATCTGCCCGATTGGCTACCTGGTTTCCACAAGGGCATGGCTTTTACCACTCGTATTGCTTCTTCGTCACATCCATGACCTAAGCCCTGCATTACCTGAAGATCGGTGAGTCGGCCATCTTTCCGGATCACAAATGAAACAAAAACACGGCCTTTGATTTTGGCTTTTACCGCTGCTGATGGGTATTGGATATTTTCTTTCAGATAAGCCCACATGGCCTCAATACCACCCGGAAACTCAGGTGGCTTTTCGACAATGGTAAAAATCTCGCGGTCGAGCTGATCGGTAGATTGGGCTAAACAGTCGGTTACTGTAATTAGAAATAGGCTTAAGCCTAGAGCAGAAACGAATATTGGTTGACGGCTGCGGTTAAGATAAGCAGGCATGCGTCTGGAGTTGATAAAGTGAGTTGTGTTACTCCAGAGCAAAAATTAGCTTAGTATACGTACGCCCGGCGGTGGTAGCTACAAACATGGCTTTTGCGGATTTGGTGTATACCGCATGGATGTAGCCAGGTCTGTTATTCCATAAGCCAGCCTACAAATTGTCGTACTGTTTCACTAACGTAATGGCATCGTTCTCCGTTTTGAAGCTTAGTTTCTCCTGTTTCGCAAAGGCTTTGAGGGCATCCTGGCGGTCGTTTAAGGCATCGATCAGCGATTTTTCGGAGAGTTTTACTTTCAGCAGCGTCTGGTCGGGCTTCAGGACGTAATAAGCGAACGCATCTTTGAAGGTATCGTACCGGACGTCATTGGAGTACGGGTCTTTGTAATCCGCTTTCTTAAACTGTTTCACAATGCGTTTCAACAGCGCTGATTTTCCTTTATACAGCACCAGGAAATACCCATTTTTAGCCGCCTGATCGTCGGTTTTGGCCATAGGAATTCGCTCGAACAAGTACGATTGGCCGGCTGCGTTCTGGAATTGAAAAGCCTTCACCTGATCGGCATTGACAATAATCGAATCGTTGCCTACCCAGGTACGTAATAAAATCAGCTGCTGCCGAAAGGCGTCGAACTTAATCGGAACGTCTTTGTAGTTCTGACCGGCAACCATGTCAATTCTGCCTTTATTCCACTCGGGCAGAAAGTACGGCGTTCCGCGTAGACCTTCGTAGCGATTGTCGATGGTGTTCACCATTGTATATGGTCCCGTACCGACAATCTGGCTTGTTGACTGGTACGTCTCATAGCCGTTTCGCTGCGTATTGGGGTTAAACGGCTGATTAATCGGCTTGGTCGCTTTGGTTGAGTCGGGATTTTGACGAATCTGAGCTAATCCGTTACCTGCCAGAGCAACTACGATAAGTGTGGAAATAAGGGTTTTCATGGAGTCTTACGTCGGGTTTGTTACCCTAACTAACGAAAAATCCCGTTACGTCACGTAACGGGATTGGTAATTTTATTCGGTCTGAAATTAAGCCGGGTATTCGTGCGGGAGCGGGATATCCACGCGTTCGTTAACGGGCAACCCTTGTTTATTCATCTGGTCGATAAACGGATCGGGGTCCAGTTCCTCGCAGTTCCAGACGCCCGGCTTCATCCAGACACCGGTAACCATCAGCATGGCACCAATCATGGCCGGTACGCCCGTCGTATAGCTAACCGCCTGACCGCGCACTTCCTGATACGTTTCGGCATGGTCGCAGTTGTTCCAGATGTAATACGTCCGGTCGGCGCCGTCTTTAACGCCTTTAATCTGGCAGCCAATGCTGGTTTGGCCGGTGTAATTTTCGCCGAGCGTATCGGGAGCGGGTAACACGGCCTTCAGGAATTCGAGCGGCACGATGTCCATCCCGTTGAATTTAACGGGGTCAATACGGGTCATACCCACATTTTGCAGCACGTCCAGGTGAGTCAGGTACGCCTGGCCGAAGGTCATCCAGAACCGGGCCCGCTTCAGGGTCGGAAAATTCTTGACCAATGATTCCAGCTCTTCGTGGTACAATACGTACGATTCCCGCTCGCCAATCTCGGGATACTCAATCGGTTTGTGAATGCTCATCGCCGGAATCTCGACCCATTCACCGTTCTCCCAGTACCGGCCCGGCTGGGTAATCTCACGAATGTTGATCTCCGGATTGAAGTTCGTGGCAAAGGCTTTCCCGTGATTACCCGCGTTGCAATCGACAATGTCGAGGTAATCCATCCGGTCGAAGTGGTGCTTATTGGCGTAAGCCGTAAACACCTGCGTAGCACCCGGATCGAAGCCGCAGCCGAGGAGCGCCATCAGGCCCGCCTGCTCGAAGCGCTCCTTATAGGCCCACTGCCAGCTATATTCGAACTTAGCGACGTCTTTGGGTTCGTAATTGGCCGTATCCATGTAATGCACACCCGCTTCCAGGCAGGCATCCATGATGGGTAAGTCCTGATAGGGGAGGGCTACATTGATGACCAATACGGGGTTAAAGGCGCGAATAAGGTCGACCATGTCAGCGACCACATCAGCATCAACCTGTGCCGTTTGAATCTGTACGCCGTGCATTTCCTGAATCTCAGCCGCAATTCGATCGCACTTCGCTCTAGTGCGGCTGGCGAGCATAATCTTCGTGAAAACCTGGCTGTTCATCGCGCATTTGTGCGCTACGACGCTGCCAACTCCACCTGCTCCAACAATGAGCACGTTTGCCATGTAGTCTACGTTCGTTAGTTGGTGATCGTTATTTTGCTCGCAAAGATAGAGAAAGTCGGCAAGCTGGGTAAAGAGATCCTTCAGATCGCTGATCAGCAGTGGTAGAAATTATAAACAGGCTGCTAAACAAAATAATAGTATATTTGTTTACTAGATAAATCTGATTATCAGCCATCCTCGTTATGAAACTTATATCTCCTACTGGCTCTTTTGAGCTCTCGATCCTCGGCTACAGTAAAAAAACGACAAACTGGCGCGAACGTAATAAGTTGCAGTGCCGGTTCTCAACGTTCTGGAGTCAGCAGCGTGACACGCAGTCGCTTCCGCTGCAAACCTGGGAGATTGGCCGGATAGTGACCGGCCTCCGCTCGCTGACCAGTAAACTGGTCAACCGCATTCAGCTAAGTTTTTCGGAGCCCGGTTTAAGCGTGGAAGCTAGCGCACTGGCCAATGACAGTTACCGCCTGCAAATTCAGCTCGACCATGCGCTCACGCCTGCCTGGCACCGCTACCCCGATTTTCCGATGGAAATGGATATTGTGCTCACCAAAAGTGAGTTGCAGGAAGCCATTGGCGATTTATCCCGGCAGCTTGATACGTACCCAGAACGTTAACCAGCGCTAAATACCCCAACCCAGTCCCGGTTTATGGTTCATAAGCCGGGATTTGTGTTTTATTCAACCGAGCCTTACCTTGCCGACGTATATACCTTGCGTTTATGTCTAGTGTAAGCGTTAGCTAGTGTAAACTGTCTCTTCGACTATGCTCCTAATCGGTCAGCGGAGTTTTTTTGAATTGAACATTCTCGATTACGAGCATGCACCGGATGCGACCGTATCATCGGATCGTAATTTGTTGTGGGTAGCCGTTCGATCGGGCTGGCAGCATCATCAGTCTACCTCAACGGCAGCGATTCTCCACACCTACGAAATTGACGTATTACTTGGCTGGCTACGCCATTTGTATGCCACGGGGCGGCCTCAGTCGCGGCTGCTGTTTAGTGAGCCCTGCCTTAGCTTTGAGTGCCTGTCGGCGGATTCCGACGAGTTTCTGCTTCAGATTAAATTAGCGTTCGAAATTGCGCCCGACTGGCACACTGATCCGTTCTCGCCATTTTGGTTGCCTGTAGTCATTTCGAAGCGGAAACTGGCCGAAGCGATCGACCAGTTGGTAGACCAGTTTCTCAATTTTCCGGTACGTCGTTAACGTTACCACTTGGTAACACCGCTTAGAATACTCATATTTGTACCCAGACTACAATTTCAGTAGAGTTATTGTAGTTGTCAGGGCTTACAGAGCTCATACACCTAATTAAAAATTGTTACAAATATGAAAGTCGTCAAGCGTAGAAATCGCCAGATGACCATGGAGCGTATTCTACGTGCTATGGGGGACGTAATGGCCGAGCGTGGGACTGAGAAGGCGGGGATTAACGCCGTTGCCGAACGGGCTGGCGTTAATAAAGTACTGATTTACCGCTACTTTGGGGGGTGGAATGGTTTGCTGGAAGCGTATGTTCAGCGCGGATTTTTCCTGTCGATGTTCAATGAAAAGTTTCTCGAATCGGTACCTGATAACTTACCCGCCGAAAACCGGAGTAAAGTATGGTCAGAATATACGATTCAGTTTATGCGCGAGTTTCGTGCCCGCAAACCGTCGCAGGAGTTGATTCGCTGGGAGATGACGCACGGCGAAACGGAACTGGCCCGGCGGTTGGCTGAATTTAGGGATCAATCCTATAAAAACCTGGTTGACAGACTGGCCCCTTATTCTGATTACGATCCGATCGCAATCACCAGCCTGATGATATCGGCGGTAACGTACCTGGTGCTGACCAGCAGCCAGCGCGATCATGTTGTGGACATTGATCTGCGGTCGGAGGCCGGTTGGGAACGTCTGGAAACAGCGATTCGCCGAATTTATTCAAGCTTAAATATTGCCCTCGAACGCGAAACGGCAAAACATGCCGAAGCGAAGTAATGCATGGCCGGTTCGGTTGACGTAGTACGATTTCTGGGTGCGTCCTCAAAAATCGTACTACGTCAATCTTTTTTATCGGTTCATCAATGCTTCAATTTCTTCGGCTTCGAGCGGGATATTGGCCATCAGGTCGATGTTACCCGTTTCGGTAAGCAGTACGTTGTTTTCCAGCCGGATACCCAGCTTCTCTTCGCGAATGTAAATGCCGGGCTCAACGGTAAATACCATTCCCGGCTCCATGTTGCGGTATTTATTGCCAACATCGTGAACATCCAACCCTAAAAAGTGCGACGTACCGTGCATGAAATATTTCTTGTACAGCGGCAGATCAGGGTCCTGTCTGGCTACTTCGTCGCGGTCGAGTAAACCCAGCCCAATCAATTCCGATTCCATCACTTTACCGACTTCGCGGTGGTAGTCGTCCCAAAGGTTGCCGGGCCGAAGCATCTGTTTGGCTTCGTTCATAACCCGTAGCACGGCGTCATAGACCGCCCGCTGCCGGGCCGTAAAGCGGCCATTCACGGGCACTGACCGGGTCATATCGGCATTATAGTTCGCGTATTCAGCGCCTATATCGAGCAAAATTACGTCGCCGTCCTGGCATTGCTGGCTGTTGTCGATGTAGTGCAATACGCAGGCGTTGGCTCCCGAAGCAATAATGGGTGAGTAGGCGGCTCCCCGCGAGCGATTCCGGATAAATTCGTGCATCATCTCAGCCTCGATCTCGTACTCCCAGACGCCTGGTTTGATGAAGCCTAATAACCGCCGAAACATCTTATCGGTGATGTCGATGGCCGTCTGGAGCAGCTGCACTTCCTGCGGCTGCTTAATGGCCCGCAGGAAGTGCATAAGGGGGGATAGCCGTTCCAGGTGGTGCAAGGGGTACTTTTGCCGGAACTCCTCAATATAACGAGCGTCGCGCGTTTGTACGTCGACGGTGGCGCGGGTATGTTCGTTGGTGTTCAGGTAAACGGATTCGGCTTCGAACACCATCTGGCCAAAGACCTGCTCGAACTGGTGGGTCCAGTACACTTGTTTTTGTGGAATACCCGAAACCTGTTCGGCCTCCTGTTTGGTGAGTTTGTGGCCTTCCCAGATCTCAATCAGCTCGCTGGTCTCGCGCAGAAACAACACTTCCCTGAGTTTCGGGTCGGGATGGTCCGGAAACAGCACAAACCGGGTTTCTTCCTGATCGACGCCCGTCAGATAAAACAAATCGTTGTTCTGGCGGAACATCATGGTGCCATCGGCGTTGGTGGGCATGATGTCGTTCGCGTTCACGATCACCATGGATTTGGGCTTTAATAAAGCGGTGAGCCGCTGGCGGTTTTGAACGAAGAGTTGATTGTCGATTGGTAAATAACGCATACAGCAGTAAATTCAGGCTGCAAAATTGATTCGTTTGCAAAGAAAGCTAAAAAGCAGAAAGAGTTTTTCAGTATTTGCGTGTTTACACGTGTAGCAAATACGCTTAACACTTACCTAAACTGGTTCATGAAGGTTCGCCTGATTTCTTTGTTGTGTGTGCTAACGCTGGCTGGCAACGCGCAACCAAACCGCGTTGCTGAGCAGTCGCCCAAATACTGGATCTTGCTGGATGCAAAAGATCAGGCCCTGGCTCCCTCGTTGTCGCCGAAGGCCCTGGCGCAGCGCCAACTTCAGAACCTGTCCATCGACGATACCGATCGGCCCGTTTCGACGGCGTACCTTACTCAGCTGAAGCAGCTTGGCGTTCAACCCGTTTGTCAATCGCGCTGGTTAAATGCCGTATCGGCCCGCTTGTCAGCCCAGCAACACGTGCAGGTGGCGGCCCTGCCGTTCGTTAAGGAAATCAAAGCGATTGACCCGGCTATTGTGATTACGTCCCTGAATCGCTCCGACGAACCCGTTCCGGCCAAGCTGCAGTTGGCCCCCGTTATGACCCAGATTCAGGCCAACGACTTCGCTCAGGCTGGTTTGACCGGGCGATTTGTGTCCATCGGCGTCATCGACGCGGGTTTTTTCGGAGCCGACTCCGCCAATGCGCTGAAGCACGTTTTCGCCCGCGAGGGCGTAAAACGCGTTCGGGATTACGTGAACGAAAAGAAAACACACAACAATCTGTTTCGTACGCTGGAAACGTTTTCGGATACGCACGGTACGGAGGTGCTGGCCGCCATCGCGGGCAGCGACCCAACCGAAAATATTCAGTACGGTCTGGCCACCGATGCTACGTTCTACCTCGCCCGTACCGACCAGGGAAATCGGGAGTATCGGGGTGAAGAAGACAACTGGGTAGCCGCTATGGAGTGGATGGACAGTCTGGGCGTGCGGCTGATCAATACCTCGCTGGGCTACGCCAAAGGCATGAGCAATCCCAAAGAGAACTACGAGCCAGGGCAGATGGACGGGCATACCAGCCTGATTAGTCGGGCGGCTCAGATTGCCGCTGATAAAAAGGGAATCCTGATTATTGTATCGGCCGGTAATGAGGGCGACGACCGCTCCTGGCGGATCATTAGCACCCCCGCCGATGCGCAGGGGGTGTTAGCGATCGGCGCGACCAACAACAAGCTTTGGAACCGCATTGGTTACAGCAGCATCGGACCGGAAAGTCTGCCGTACCTGAAACCGAACGTATCATGTTTCTCGCTTTATGGAACCTCGTTGTCGGCACCGGTAATTACGGGCTTTGCCGCCTGTCTGATGCAGGCCAATCCAAAGTTGACCAACAAGCAGTTAATGGACATTATTGAAAAGTCGTCGCATCTGTATCCCTACGGAAATAACTACGTTGGGTACGGAGTTCCGCAGGCATCGCGGGCATTGACGCTGCTTAGAAACGAACCCCTGTCAGCCAGCGCACGCTCCGTAAAAGCCACCGGAAAAACCTTCACCCTACCTGTAACCACCAGTGAACAGGCCGTATCGGTCTTCCATAAGAAAGATGCTACGCACGTATTGCAGCAGGAGGTTACGAAAATCAACGCGGGTAAGCTGACGCTGCGTCGGGAGAATAACGAGAAACAAACAACAGTTGACCTCAAAAAAGAAGTAATCGAGGTAATCTGGGAATAGATTGATCAGACGAACTTGCTGGTTCTAGAATGAAAGGGATTTATTGCGTTCTGCTGCTGACGTTTTCCAACGTATTTATGACTCTGGCCTGGTACGGTCATCTTCAACTTAAGCAATACCCAACACTGGCGAAACTTTCGCTGTTCGGCATTATCATGCTAAGCTGGGGGCTGGCGTTCTTCGAATACATTTTTCAAGTGCCCGCCAACCGGATCGGCTCGAACGAGACAGGTGGGCCTTTCTCGCTGTTTGAACTCAAAACCATTCAGGAGGCTGTGTCGCTAACGGTGTTTACAATCATCACCGTTTATTTCTTCAAGACCGATAAGTTAGCCTGGAATCACCTCGTAGGTTTCTTCTTTATCGTGGTGGCGGTCTTCTTTATTTTTAAGAAATGGTAAGCTAACGGGCAAACGATTACAGGTACTGGCCCTTCATCAGGTAATTCGTTACGTAATCAGAAATGCCCTCTTCAAGCGAAGAAAACGGTTTATCGTAGCCAATGGAACGAAGCTTTCCCATACTGGCCTGGGTGAAGTACTGATACTTGTCTCGTATGTCGGATGGGGTGTCGATGAAGCTGATCTGAGGGCTGCGCCCCATGGCCTGGAAGGTGAGAGTGGCCAGATCGAGGAAGGTGCGGGCTTTGCCGCTACCGAGGTTGTAGATGCCGGCGTTACGTCGGTGATGCATCAGAAACAAGCAGACTTCCACTACATCCTTTACGTATACGAAATCACGCATCTGTTCGCCATCGGCAAAATCCGGATTGTGCGAGCGGAACAACTTCATCTGCCCTGAGCTACAGATCTGGTTATAGGCGTGGAAGATAACCGACGCCATCCGGTCTTTGTGGTATTCGTTCGGACCGTAGACGTTGAAAAACTTCAGACCAGCCCAGAAAAACGGCTTCTGTTCCTGCTCCAGCGCCCAGATGTCGAAGGTGTTTTTCGACTCTCCGTACGGATTCAGCGGCTTCAGGTGCGGAATCACCGATTCATTATCATCGTAGCCGAACTCCCCCAAACCATACGTGGCGGCTGAAGACGCATAAACCAGAGGGATCTGGTAGTCGATACATCGTTTCCAGATCTGTTTGGAATACTCGACGTTGAGGTGATCGAAGATGTGGTAATCCTGCTCGGTCGTATCCGTGCGGGCACCGATGTGAAAAATAAATTCCACCTCCTGGTAATTCTGATCGAGCCAGTCAAAAAACACCTCCCGATCGACCCGCTCCTGAATCCGTTTCCCCGTAAGGTTCGCTTCTTTACGTGGGTTCGAGAAGTCATCGACGGCAATGACAAAATTGAAATTTTCCTGATTCAACTTGCTGATCAAACAGCTTCCGATAAAACCGGCGGCCCCCGTAACGATAATCATAAATTGGTAGTCGTAAACGTGTTTATTGCTATAAAGAGGTAGGAATCAGGTGAAATGAAGTGAAATTGGCTGTAAAGATACAGCTTTTCGATTGGACTATAGAATAGCGTTTTTAGGGATTAATTTGCATTTTTCTGATATGTAGACTCGTATGACAACCACGCCTACAGAACAATTGTCATTTTTATCCCGCTTTGAGAATTTGTACCTTTGCCGCTTAATTTCATACCCGGCGTTTCTGGCAACCGCCCTATCTAAACCAGAAAAATGGTCTATATTAACAGAATCGAACATTTCAACGCGGCCCACCGGCTTTATAACCCAGCCTGGTCGGAAGAGCGGAATAAAGAAGTTTTTGGCCCGTGCGCCAACATGAACTGGCACGGCCATAATTTTGAGCTGATCGTAACCGTAAAAGGCGAACCTGATCCAGACACGGGCTTTGTTATCGATCTAAAAATGCTGGGTGATATTGTCCGGCGGGAGGTTATCGATAAGGTTGATCACAAAAACCTGAACCTCGACGTAGACTTCATGCAGGGAAAGATGGCAAGCTGCGAAATCTTCATCATGGAGATCTGGAAGATTCTGGAGCGCGCTCTGGAACCCGTTACCGAAGCGCATCTGCACCAGCTTCGCCTGTATGAAACACCGAAAAACTTTGTCGATTATTTTGGCGAATAGAGAATAAGCGTCATTCGTTGTTATACAACGTCATTGCTGGTCAAAACAATGAGTGACGCTGTATGACAACGAATAACGAGCAATGACGTATTATCTGATAGCCGGTGAGCGTTCCGGCGATTTACACGGCGGTAATTTGATCCGGGCCATTCGGAAGCAGGACCCCTCGGCAAGTTGCCGGGCCTACGGGGGTGAGCAAATGGAAGCGGCCGGTGCTACGTTGGTGCGGCATTACCGCGAGATGGCGTTCATGGGGTTTCTGGAGGTCATTAAAAACCTGGGTACCATCCGCCGGATTATGCGCGAGTGCCAGGCTGATCTGCTCAAAAACCGCCCTGACGTACTGATCCTGATCGATTACGCCGGGTTTAACCTTCGCATGGCCCGGTTCGCAAAAAAGCACGGCATCCGGGTCTTTTATTACATTTCGCCGAAAGTGTGGGCCTGGAATCAGCGCCGGGCTCTGAAAATTAAAGCTACCGTCGACCGGCTGTTCACCATTTTACCGTTCGAAACCGAATTCTTCGCTAAATACGATTACAAAGTCGAATACGTTGGCAACCCGCTGCTCGACGCGCTGGCTGACTTTACACCTGACCCGACGTTTCGCCAGCGATTAGGCCTCGACGCGCGTCCGGTTGCGGTCCTATTACCCGGCAGTCGGCACCAGGAAATTACTTCTATCCTTCCGGTCATGCTGGCCGCAACGCGTCACTTCCCTGATTATCAATTTGTGGTTGGTACGGTAAGCAATCTGCCTGACGCGTTATACGACAGCCTGCTGGCCGACTATCCCGCCGTTAAGCGTGTGTCGGATGCGGCCTATGACGTGCTGAATATAGCGGTGGCTGCCCTGGTTACGTCGGGGACGGCTACGCTGGAAACGGCGCTGCTGAACGTACCGCAAGTGGTTTGCTACAAAACAACCGGCATATCTTACGCCATTGCCAAACAACTGATTGCCGTTCCCTTTATCTCGCTCGTCAACCTGATTGCTGGCCGGGAAGTGGTAAAAGAATTAATTCAGAACGAGCTTACGCCGGATCGGGTGGCGGCCGAGTTAACGAAAATCGTACCGGGCGGTTCGAGCCGGGACGTAATGCTGACCGGGTATGCCGAGGTGCAGAAAAAAATGGGTGACCCTGGCGCGTCTGAACGGGCAGGTCGACTGATGGTGGACGAATTACGTACTGAATCTGTTGGCAGCAATCGTGCGTAGAACCAACATATCAGGCCGGCGCTACGCCCAGATTTGGTTGGCTTCGGTTAAAATGATGGGTTGACCGTCAGTTACTACGATTGTGTGCTCATGCTGGGCAACGTAACTGCCATCCCGCGTTACCAGTGTCCAGCCATCGCCTTTATCATGCGCGTACGTTGCGCGAGTCGAAATAAACGTTTCAATGGCTACAACCGAGTTTTTCTTGAACCGGTACGTATTGGACCGGTCATAACAGCAGAGAATTTCGGTGGGCTCTTCGTGCAAACTCCTACCAACACCATGCCCCGCTAAGTTGCGGATAACCTTGTAGCCCGACCGCTTTGCTTCGGTTTCGATGAGTCGGCCGATGTCGGCAATCTTTACCCCACCGCGTATGTGCTGAATCGATTTACGCAGAATCTTCTTGGAGGTTTCAACCAGATCAGTATGGTGATAGAAGTCAGCTCCCAACACAAAGGATCCTCCATTGTCTGCCCAATAGCCATCCAATTCGGCCGATACGTCAATGTTCACTAAATCCCCTTCCTTAAGTACCGTATTCGGCGACGGGATTCCGTGGGCAATTTCAGTATTGACGCTGATGCACGTCCAGCCGGGAAAGCCATAAGCGAGCCGGGGGGCCGATTTCGCGCCATACCGTTCAAGAATCTGGCCGCCATAGTCATCCAATTCACGGGTTGTCATGCCAGGTCTGGCATACTCACGCATCTCCTTGAGCGTTATGCCAACCACCTGGCTGATTTTCTTGATCCCTAAAAATTCGATGTGTGATGTAATGGACATAGCCGGTCAAACTGACAGTAAAAGCTTCTGAACGGGTCACCAGATTCCAGAACCTTACTCAATAACTCCGGTCTTCTCCCACTTCAGCAACCAATCCTTTTTGATACCGTGTCCCTGGGAAATAAATTGGTAGAAGGGCAGCATGTCCTGCTCGTAATTTCCGGTCACCCACAACGGATCGCCTAAAATAACGAGTTTACGCGGCCAGTCGAAGACTACGGGAATGATGGGAACGTTGGCCTTCAAGGCTATAAAGTAAAAGCCTGTTTTCAGTTTCGATACGTTGCTTCGGGTGCCCTCCGGAGCAATGCAGATGTGGAGTTGGTCAGTACGGTTAAACACGTCGACGATGGCATCTACCATGTTGGTTGACCGGTCACGGTATACTGGTACGCCACCCAGCACGCGAAAAAGCCAACCAGCGTACCACGTAAAAAGCGAGCTTTTGGCGAGGTATTGAATCCAGATATGAATGGTTGGCCGAACGCCCAGGCCAATCAGGAAGTCCCAGTTTGTGGAGTGGGGCGCAACCGCCCAGATGCCCTTCGGGACAGTGGGAACCGGGCCAACTACGCGCCAGCCGGCAACTTTAAATAACCAACGGGTGAACAGACCGAGCATGTTATAAGCTGGAACAGGTAACCGGGAGCAGAAAACCTGACTGCTCCTGGTTACCTGTTGCCTGAATTAATACTTCCGGTCTTTACGCTCCAACCACTTGCCCGTCATAAACGAAGCTGCCAGCAGAACGACGTAAAATAAAATTGTCAACGGGGTTGATAAATCCATGTCAGTATTCGGTTGAAATCGAGTGCAAAAATACGAAACGTGCTGAAATGAGCACCTTACTGGGGTAGATATTACAAAACGCCTTTCGTGCTGGGAAGGTTATCCAGCGCTTTGCGGTCGCGCTGAACGGCCATCTTGATCGCTTTCGCAAATCCTTTGAAAATCGCTTCGATTTTGTGATGTTCGTTATCGCCTTCCACTTTGACGTTCAGGTTGCACTGCGCCGTATCCGAAAATGACTTGAAGAAATGAAAAAACATCTCGGTCGGCATGTCGCCGATCTTTTCGCGCCGGAATTCGGCCTCCCAAACGAGCCAGGGTCGTCCCGAGAAGTCGATCGCTACCTGCGCCAGGGCCTCATCCATGGGCAACAAGAACCCATACCGGTTAGTCCCCCGTTTATCGCCAAGTGCCCGGCGGTACGCTTCGCCCAACGCCAGCGCAGTGTCTTCGATGGTATGGTGCTCATCGATATGCAGATCGCCGATGACCCGAATGGATAGGTCGGCACCTGAGTGCTTGGCGAGTTGATCGAGCATATGGTCGAAAAAGCCAAGACCCGTATGCATGTCGGCCCGGCCTTGTCCGTCAAGATTCAGCTCGATCCGGATTTGGGTTTCCTTCGTGTTCCGTTCTACCGTAGCCGTACGGGCGGGCAGGCGCAGAAACTCATAGATGTTGTCCCAGTCGTCGGTCGTGAAGGCAATTGCCTGCTTCATGGTTTCGGTCAGCCCGTCGACATCCGCGTTCTGCACCGATGACAGACCGTTGGGCGGCAGAAACAGAATAGCTTTTGCGCCTAAATTTACGGCTAACTGCACATCGGTCAATCGGTCGCCAATCACGTAGCTGTTCGCCAGGTCATACGTGTCGCCGAAGTATTCGGTCAGCATACCGGTTCCGGGCTTACGGGTAGGCGCGTTGTCGTGCGGGAAATGGCGGTCAATATGAACCGCTGTAAAGTGAATATTTTCGCCCGCAAATGTGGCCAGCATCTTGTTGTGAGCGGGCCAGAAGGTGTCTTCGGGGAACGAGTCCGTACCGAGCCCATCCTGATTGGTAACCATTACCAGACCGAAGTCAGTTTCTTCGGCAATCCGGCGCATGGCCGAAATCGCTTTGGGAACGTAATCGAGTTTGGCCAGCGAGTCGACCTGCTGGTCGGGCTGGGGCTCAACAATCAGCGTTCCGTCGCGGTCAACAAACAACAGTTTTTGCATAGAGAAGCATTGTAAATCGACAAAGATACGGTCTCGTACGGTTGCAACCGAAAATGTACTACTTTTGCGCGGTAGTTCTTTTTATAGCTGTTTATATATAGTCTGTAGTAGCGCCTGTTCGTAATTTATTCGTTATTGACTTCCTGATTTATCTATTCACACTCGCTTAATAATAGTCTTTCTTTCCGCCGTCCGGGCTGGTTAGACAATCGTATGTATATAAGACTGATTATCGATTAATGCGCAGCCGCTTATCCGAGCAGTGCTACCGGGTACGGGCTGTTTTACAGAAAGCTAAAGGAACGACGCCATTTTTCTTAAAAAAACATGTTTATAAACTACCAGTAAATTATGCCAGCAGCATCCAGGTTGACCCGTATTGGGGTTTTTTATGACGGTAATTATTTTCTACACGTAAGTAACTATTATAATTATTCACACGAGCGACGCAGCCGCATCAGTATTTCAGGACTGCACGCTTTTATCCGCCGTCAGGTTGCTGAAGAAGAAGGAGTTAATGAGCGGTTATGTCAGATTGTTGATGCCCATTATTTTCGGGGGCGGCTCAACGCGCACGAGGCCAATCAGCGCGGCAATCAGCTCTTTTATGACCGGCTTTTCGATGATATTCTGATGTCGGAAGGCGTTGTTACGCACTACCTGCCCGTTAAAACGTACCAAGGGTACCGCCAGGAAAAAGGCATTGATGTATGGTTAGCGCTCGAAGCATTTGAGCTGGCACAGTACAAGAAATTCGATGTTGTGGTGCTCATTACGTCGGATGGTGATTACGTTCCGCTGATCCGGAAACTGAACACGCTCGGCTCGCGGATTATGGTGCTCAGCTGGGACTTCGAATTTCTCAATGAGCAGGGTGAAAAACAGGTAACCCGCACGTCGCAGGATTTGCTGGAAGAGGTTTCGTACCCTGTGGCCATGCATGCACTGATTGACGAACGGAGCCGTAAGAACGACATGGTTATTCAGAACCTGTTCGTGAAGCAGCAGGCAAAGCCCGCATTTACGGCCGTAACGACCAGCAACGGATTCAACAACGGCTACGATAGTGATTTTGATACCGATACTACCTACGACGCGTACGCACACGATCCGCTTACTTATAATCTGTCCGATGACGATAGCGACCCGGAGGGACGTAAGATCAGCACCATCCGAAGTCTGAAAACAGGCTATGGCTTTGTCAATTACCCGCCGAATAACCTGTTCTTTCATTACACCAGCCTGATCGACACGGACTTTAACGAACTACAAGTTGACGACGAGGTCGAGTTTAGCGTGGGTAAAAATGCGGAAGGCAAGGACATTGCGGTCGATGTGCGGTTGCTACGTGCCTAAGAACGACGTAGTGGTTCGATGAGTAGCCGACGCGTTTCAATCCCCAATAGTGACACCTGGCGTTGGCGGGCGCTGGCCTGGGCCGTTGCCCGGCAAGCCGATGACGCCGGATTCGTCGCTTTTCTAGCGAACAACGGCATTCAGTACCCAGACAACCCGTTTCCAGACCGATTATTTGTCGGGGCGAAACGGGTTGTTTCGTTTTCAAATGAAGATTTATTCCGGGAATTGTACAAGGTTCATCAACAGCAGCCGTCCTATCTGGTTGGCTACCTGGCCTATGACGTAAAGAACCGGCTCGAACACCTGAGCAGTCGTAACCCCGACCGGCTGGGCTTTCCCGAAGCTTATTTTGTAGAACCAGCCTGGGTAATTGAGTTTGAAGACGGAGCTGTATGTATTCACGGCGAAGGCGACGTAGAGGCCGTTCTTGAAGCGATCAATAACACGGAACCCATCAAAACCCCGCCCGTCCTGAAGCCGCAGTTGGTGCAATGCCGGGTGTCGCCCGAAGCGTATCAGACTGCTGTCCGGCGCATCCAGGAGCACATTCGGGAGGGCGATGTGTATGAGTTGAATTACTGCATCGAATTCTTTGTAGAGCAGGCTCAGTTAGATCCTCTGGCCACATATTACGCTTTAACCGAGCAGTCGCCCATGCCTTTTTCGTCGTTTCTGAAGGTAGGCGACCGGTACGTACTAGGCGCTTCGCCGGAGCGCTTTCTTAAGAAAGAAGGCCCAAGACTTATTGCGCAGCCCATTAAAGGCACCGCCCGGCGGGGACTGACCCCGGCCGAAGATCAACAGCTTCGGGAGCAGTTGCTCCGGTCGGAAAAGGAGCGGGCCGAAAATTTGATGATCGTCGATCTGATGCGTAACGACCTGGCCCGGAGCGCCAAAACGGGTTCGGTGCAGGTCGACGAATTGTTTGGCATCTATGGCTTTCGGCAGGTGTACCAGATGATCTCGACGGTGTCGGCTACACTACGTTCGGGGGTGACGTGGGCAGATGCCATTCGTCACGCGTTTCCAATGGGCAGCATGACCGGCGCTCCTAAGATTCGGGCGATGGAGTTAATCGATGAGCTGGAGGTGAGCCGCCGGGGGCTTTATTCAGGTACCATTGGTTACGTAACGCCAGCCGGTGATTTCGACTTTAACGTGGTGATCCGGTCGTTACTGTACAATGCCACGAGCCGGTACGCATCGTTTTCGGTAGGCAGCGCCATTACGTATGATGCCGATCCTGCTCAGGAATGGGAAGAGTGTTTGCTGAAAGCTCAGGCCATACGTAACGTATTGGAAAGCAAGGATTAATCCAATTCGTCTCGGCTGAAACGGGTAACGATCTCAACAGCAAACCCCACCAACTAGACAGTTAGTGGGGTTTGTTGGTATGTGTATGTAGGCGACTACCGGGGTGGGTTGCTCGTAGAACCAGAACCTGAGGAGCCACTGCCCGATGAGGAACCGTTTGACGTTGAGCCGTTTCCGGACCGTTTCATTGTGCCTGTTTTTGATGAGCCATTGTGCATCGCTTTTGAGCCCGACGTACTGCCTGTCGAGCCGGAGCCGCTGCGCATGGAGCCGGACCCCGACGATCCGGAATTCATGGTTGAACCGGAAGTCGATGAACCGGTTGAGCCGGAACCTGTTGTTGAACTGCTGCCCGACCGGCCGGAATTCCCGGTACTCCGGTTACTGCTGCTACTGCCTCCTTGCTGGGCCATTACCGAGCCTGCCAGCAGTAAGGCCACCGACAGCATTGCCATTGTCTTTTTCATAGTTGAAACGTTGTGTTTAAGTCGACATCGTATTGTCAACCTATCAACTCTATGTATTTATGTCGGTTTATTAAAATGTACTAAAAAAGAGGTAACGGCGAAGCTGGACTTCCTTAAAATAAATAGTCGGTAAACGCTTGTGGAATTTGAGACAAAAAAGACTCTCTGTCTGTATGTGTGCAATGATTAAAAAGTAAATAAGCCTTTAAATCAGTGAGTTAATCCACTTACGAAAATAACTACTATATTTTTAGTTAAAAATCGTTAATCAGGTATCGTGCAATCGTTTTGCCTGTAGTTTTGCCCTTAATCATCCATTACCTAAACCTTCTCTTTTCATGAAAAACCTTTTCTTAGTCGTCGTACTAAGTCTGCTGACGGCTGCGCTCTTTGCCCAAAGTCCATCGGCACCCACCCGCTTTACGTTACAGGGGCGGGTAGTCGATACGTCAGCCGCTCCACTGGCATCGTCGACGGTGATGCTGCTCAATCCGAAAGATTCATCGCTGGTCAATTTTGGACGGGCGGATGACAAAGGTGCCTTTACGTTCAAAAATCTGAAAGCCGGTACGTATCTGTTGAAGATTTCCTTCGTTGGGTTTATCCCTTACAATCAGGTGATAAGCCCCAATGGAGAGGCTGCGGTAAACCTCGGCGAGCTGAAACTGAAGCCAATTACGAAAGAGCTATTCGAAGTGGTGGTCAAAACAGCGAAAGCTCCCCTGACAATCAAAGGCGATACGATTGAGTACAACGCCAGTTCGTTTAAGGTGCCACCCGGCTCTACTGTCGAAGATTTATTACGTAAACTGCCCGGCGTTCAGGTCGATCAGGACGGCAACATTCGGGCGCAGGGGCAGGAGGTGAAGAAGGTAACCGTAGACGGTAAAAACTTCTTTGGCAACGATCCGAAGCTGGCTACCAAGAACTTGCAGGCTGAAGCTATTACGAAGGTGCAGGTCTATAACGACAAAACCGAGCAGGCCAAGCTGACGGGTGTTGAAGATGGCAAAAAAGAGAAAACGGTTAATCTCGAACTAAAGGAGGAGTTTAAAAAAGGTGGTTTTGGCAAGATTACCGCTTCGGCCGGACCAGCGTCCAACAACCTGCCCGCTCGCATGGAAGTAAAGGGGAACTACAACAAGTTTGATTCCAAGCAGCAGCTTTCGCTGATTGGGTTGGGGAACAATACCAACCAGCAGGGCCTATCGTTCAACGACTATCAGGATTTTAGAGGCAGTAATTCGTTCAACTGGAACGACAACGCCGACTTTGGCTTCAGTAGTGGTGGGCGGTTTATTTACTTCGGCAACGATGACGACGAAAGCCTGGGTATTCCGGTTGATGGCCGGGCCGGAAGGGGGTTCTCCAACAACGTAGCGGCCGGGGCGAACTACAACTATGATACGAAGAAAACGAAGCTGAGCACAAGTTATTACTACAGCCAGACCCGCCTGGAACTCGATGCGTTACGTAACCGCCGGAATTTTTTGCAAAGCGGATCGTTTCGTACCGAAGAAACCAGCAATCAGGTTAATTTCAACGGCAATCACCGCGTTAGCCTGCGGTTTGAGAAGGCACTCGATTCGTTGAATACGCTTGTGTTTGTGAACAATAGTCGGCTAAACAACGGCAATGCCAGTCTGTTCACGCGGCAGAATCTGTTTCGGAGCGCGGGTACCGGGTCCACGGCCGCTGAAGTACCGTCTACCCGGAATACAACGGACAATCGCAACAACTCGCAGCAGTTCGGCTCGGCTAACTCGCTTATTTACCGGCTGAAATTTAAAAAGAAAGGTCGATCATTCGCAGCCAGCGCGTCGTACCAGATTAATACCAACGATGCCAGCCTGGCCTTGAACGCCCGTAACGAATTTCTGGAAGCCACCAACGTGAACGATCAGCTGCGGGTTATTCGGCAGGATCAGGGTACGAATAGCCTTCGCAATGAATACAAAGCCAGTCTGCTGTATGTAGAGCCGTTTGCCAAGAAATTTTTCTGGGAAAGCTTTTACAATTTCAGCCTGCGCTACGATGAGGTCGACCGCGATGTGTTCAATGTGGGTGACGTAAGCCGGGTACGTAACGATTCGCTCAGCCGGTATTACAAAAACAACTATCTGTTTAATCGGCTTGGCAGCAGCGTTCGGTACTCCTACAAAGGGCTGAATCTGTCGGCGGGTTTGGCGGGGCAACAGTTTACGCTTGATGGGCGATACGCGGCCGACCAGACCTCAACGGCGTTCAATTTCATTAACCGTACGTTCACCGCCTTTATTCCCAATGTGTCCTTGAACTACGACATGAAAAATAACAAATACCTGTACGGTGGGTACGATGTCAACGTACGCATTCCATCCTCGCGGGATCTCCAGCCCATTATCAACAATACGAATCCGCTGTTTATCAACGAAGGAAATCCGAATCTGCTCCCCGAGTTGCAGCACAATCTGAACATGGGATTCAGCTATTTCAATCCAGGTAGCTTTACGAACTTCTTCGCGAATATTTACGGTACGTACTACGTCAATCAGATTGTGTACAGCCAGTTCGTTGATCCGCAAACGCTCATTACCCGGACGCGCCCGGAAAACCTGACGGGCGGGCGTAACGTGGGTTCGTATGCCAGTTTTGGGTTTCCGATCAAGAAAACCAAGGTTACACTCAACCTGAATACTAACCTGAATTTTGGCCGTAACCTAACCAATGTCAACAACGTCCTGAACGTAACGAATAACCAGAACGTGAACGTCGGTACGCGGCTGGACCTGACGCCGACCGAGTGGTTTACGTTCTACGGGAATGCCAACATCGGCGTTAGCAATACGCGCTATTCCATCAACTCGGGTCAGAACCAGACGATCATCAATAACAACTTCAGTGGGGATATGAACCTGAAACTCCCCCACGATTTTTACATCAGTACGAGTCTTAATTACAGAGTGTACAAAAACGATCGGTTTGGCTTCGACCAGCGAATTCCACTCTGGAATGCTTCCGCCTATCGCATTCTGGGCAAAGCCAAAAAAGCCGAGATACGCCTGTCGGCCGTTGATCTGCTGAACCGGAATATAAACGTAACGCAATACGCGGGTCAGAACTACGTACAGGATGAGCGTGTATCAACGTTGGCACGCTACTTCTTGCTGAGCTTCTCGTACAACATGCGCGGGGTAAAAGCGAACATGCGCCGGGAAGGTTATTAATTGTTCATTCGTTTCAACGAAGCATTCAGGTCTATACTAATTCACGTATTCATGAGATCGGTATTACTATTATTCATTAGCGGATGGTTGGTCGGTACAACCGCCATCGCTCAGAACACCGAAGGCGTCGTGTCCTATAAGCGCCGAACGCACTGGATTAAAATCATTAGCCGGATGACCTTCCTGAGCCAGGAAGAGAAAGACCGGGCGGCCCAAACCTGGAAGAATTACGAGGAGGAAAATAACGCCGAGAAGATGAAGCTGGCGTTTAACCCCAACGAAAGCTTGTACACCTACGCCAGTGAATCGGGCGAAACAGACGATGGGAGTTATTCGTGGCGTAATTCAGAACTGAAGCTGTACCGGAATTTTGAGAAAGACAAAAAGATCGACATTATGGAAATGTTGGGGAAAACGTACGTCATCGACGATTCGCTGCATACACCAGTCTGGAAAATTGGCAATCAGATCAAGGAAGTCGCTGGCTACATCTGCATGAAGGCGGAAACGGAAGACCCGATTAAGAAGCAAAAAATTACGGCTTGGTTTGCGCAGGATATTCCGGTACCTGCCGGACCGGAACGTTACAACGGTCTGCCGGGCCTGATCATGGAACTAAGCCTGAACGATGACGTAGTGATTGAGGCAACCGGAGTCGCCTTCCGAAAACTGACACCCGATGATCTTAAGCTACCCAAATTAAAAGGCAGGAAGATTGATGATGCTGCCTATGACGCCCTGATTAGGCAGCACATTGCCGAAAGTATGACGGCTCATCGTAACCCCTACTGGGCTATTCGATATTGATAGAGGACAGGCTACGTAGAATTAGAGTAAACAGCAGACTTTTTAGGCTTAATGCAAACAATGTGGTTCCTTTCTCTTGTTGTTCTATAATCAACTTTGAAGCAATGGATATATTTCAAGTGCTAGCCAGCTGGGCTCGTTGGATGTTTGATGCGTTTGGCGTGAACGTCATTTTGAAGAAAATCGCCCAAATTTTTACCAGCAAGAACGGAGAAGATAGCGGATCAGATAATAATCTACTAACTAGCCCAAAACGTCCACAGTCTGGATACGTATCCGAGTTTTGATTGTAACTGGCTAACGGCTAGAGCGTAAATTACGTTAGTCAGACTGTTTGCCGGTCGGTATAACTTTATCAATACGTAAAAAGCCCCGACATGACTGCCGGGGCTTTTTACGTATTGATAAAGACAATTTATTTGCCCTGACCAGTGCTGCTGCCTGAACTGGCAGAGGCTCCCTGAGCCATAAACTGAAGCTTGTCGACGGCGAAGAGTGGCTTTTGACCCGCACCAGGATTGACGAAGACAAAATATACTTTGTGCATACCGCTGGCTGACTGCCGGAAAGGTATCGTAACCAGTCCGGATGAGCCTTGCTTTACGTCGGCTTCACCCAATAGTGTTCCCGTTGGGGAATCCAGACGAGCTTCGAGCTTACCACCCGCCGTGCGGTCGTCGGCGCTGAATGCATTGGCCGCTATGCTTTGAATTCCGGTCAGATCCAGATCGTTGAAGGCCAGATAGCTGCCTGATTTGAGTCCAATGGCGGCTGCGCCAAGTTTTGGAATGTCTGCCTGATAAATGTCCTGCTTAACATCCGCTGTAACGGCTTTCACGGTCGAGGAACGTAGCGCGATGGTGTTCGAACCAGTCTGCGGACCAATAACCGAACTGCCTTTATCTGTATAGCTGGCGGTGAAAATGTACGAACCGTCTTTTTCTTTTGGTTTCGCTACGTACGTGCCTTTGAGGGGCTGCTTGTCGATTTTCTTCTTATCGCCCAGCGACAAAATGTAGCTCACCATCTCTTTGGCTTCGTCTTCTTTCAACTGTGGGTGAGCGCTCATCGCCTGCTCTCCCCAGTTGCCACCACCACCCGCGATAACTTTCTTGGCCAGTTGGTTCACAATAGACGCCCGGCGTTCTTTGGCGTAGCGCTCCGCTACTGCTACGTAAGCAGGCCCAACCGATTTCTTGTCGATGCTGTGGCAGGCTTTGCAATCGCTCAGCTCGATCAGCCGTCGGCCGGTGGCGAAGCCCGTGTTGATCTGGTGACCCTGGGCCAGCATCGCCTTATCGAAGCCTTCGAGGTAGTTAACCGTCACGGTAACATCTTCGGGACTGATTTTTCCAGCTGCCAGCGTACCATCTTCCTTGTCAGCTACTTTTACTTCGTAATCAATTGGCTTGTTGTCGAAATAGAAGGTTTTGTTGCCTTTAATCGCTACCTCAACTTTTGGCGCGTCGTTACCGACTTTGATCTCCATCGTCTTCGTCGATACGTTTCCGCTGGCGTCCGTTACTTTCAGCGTAGGCTGATAGATGCCGGGCTTGCTAAACGTAATGGTTGGGTTCGCCTGCGTGCTCTTTGGCATTCCTTTACCAAAGGTCCATTCATATTTGATGGCGTCTCCGTCGTAATCCATCGTTCCCTTGCTGGAGAAAGCCACGGTGAGTGGAGCCGCTCCAACCACTTTATTCGCGCTGGCTGCAGCAATTGGCTGACGGTTACCAGCATTGTACGTAATATGAACGAGCCGGGCGTCGTCGTTCTGCGCAAACCAGTTGGTACCGTATTCGAGCATCCAGAGTGAGCCGTCTTTGGCAAACTGCATGTCCATGGGGTGGTCAAACTTGGTGTTCGGCATGAACTTCTCCATCTTCACGAAATCGCCGTTTTCGTTCATCGTCACTGGGTTTATCCAGCCACGCATCCATTCGTAGGCAAAAAACTTACCATCGTAATGACGTGGGAATTTCACCGGGCTGTCCGCGTAATCGTCGTAGTAATAAACCGGTCCGCCCATAGCATTACGGCCACCTTTACCCACAATCTCACCAAACTCAGGCGAGTCAGCGTATGGGTAATAAATAAACGCTTTTTGCGCTGGTGGAAGCTCCTTCAACCCCGTGTTATGGGCAGAATAGTTGATGGGCTTCGCTGGATCATTGTATGGACCAGACGTACTGTCGGCAAAATTGAACTGACGATACGGCTTGTTATCAGCGACAAACAAAGGCCAGCCAAAATAGCCAGCTTTCCGTGCCTGGTTCATTTCGTCGTGACCACGAGGACCATATTTGTCGCTGTTCTCGCCAGCGTCGGGCCCTACTTCTCCCCAGTACAGAAAGCCAGTACGTTGGTCAACAGAAATACGGTATGGGTTTCTGTTACCCATTACGTAGATTTCAGGCCGGGCGTTTGGCGTACCTTTTGGGAACAGGTTACCATCCGGAATATCGTAACCGCTGTCAGTACGTGGCTTGATCCGCAGGATTTTACCCCGTAGATTGTTCGTATTACTGGCAGACAATAATGCGTTAAACTTCTTCCGCTCCTTCCGGTCGTCGCTCGGCGAAAAACCTTTGGAGAAGAACGGATTGGTGTTATCGCCAGTGGACAAGTACAGGTTACCTTGCTTATCCCAGGCAATTGAACCTCCTGTATGGCAGCAGTCGTCTTTGTCGTACGTCCGATTTTCGGTTACCGTCAGCAGGAGTTGTTCGGTATTCAGCAGCAGTTCGTTTTTGGCATCGTCCCACTTGACCCGCACCAGCCGGTTGTTCGAATCGGGCTTAACGGCTGAATAATACAGATATACCCATTTATTCTCATTGAATTTCGGGTCGACGTTAAGCCCCATCAGGCCGTATTCGCGGTCAAAGTGTACCGGTACGTTCGCCACCACTTTACTGGTTTTGGTATTCGTATCGTACATCTTAACGGCACCTTTGCGCTCGGTAAACAAGACTTTACCGTTATCCAGCACAACCAGTTCTGTCGGCTCATCGAGTTTCTCCATCAGAACATTCTTCATGAAGCGGTTCTCCTCGGGGAAAGCCTGCGTTTTAGCCTGGCTATACTTCAGGTCTTTCGCCATCACCGACTTGATACCGCCCAGCAGGTGCTGCATAAAGAGCGGTTCGCTGTACGACTCGTCGGTGTGGCCTCCGCCCGTATAGAACGACTTACCGCCGTCGAATTCGCGGTACCAGATGAACGGGTGATTGTCGCCGTTTTTGCCGCCCTCGTAGGTGCTTTCGTCTAATTTTGCCAGGACTTTGATGTCTTTAACGATGCTTTTGTAGCTGTATAGCTCATCGAAGCGTTTCCAGACATCGGGCAGCATTTGGGTAGAGGGGTGGCTTTTATCCAGCACCTTAATGTCTACGTTCTGCTGTTTCGGGTGGTGCAGGAAGTAAGCGCCTACCAACTGGTTATACCACGGCCAGTCGTATTCGGTGTCGGCGGCTGCGTGCACACCAACGAAACCTCCTCCGGCCTGAATGTAGCGCTCAAAAGCGGCCTGCTGCGCGTCGTCCAGTACGTTGCCGGTGGTACTCAGCCAGATTACGGCCCCGTAACGCTTCAGATTATCTTCCGTAAACTTAGATGCGTCCTCTGTCGTGTCAACCGCAAAGCCGTTCTCCTGGCCTAACTTCATGATTGCGCGTCGACCGACCGGAATTGATGCGTGCCGGAACCCTTTTGTTTTAGAGAACACCAGCACCCGATTAAGGGCAGTGGGTTCGCCTTTTGTTGCTGCTGACTGAGTTGTAGCGGACTTAGCGGCTACAGCCCGCTTCGCAGGCGTCTGCGCCCAGGTTGTACCGAGCGTAGATACGGCCAACACACCCGCCAGTAAAAGAGGACGAGTGGGAAGCATGAATTGTTTCATGGGAACGAGAAATTAAGCTTACAGGTTGCGCAAAAAACGTTGACTTATTTTAATGCGCGATAGGCATTAAACAAGAAACAAATGTAGCAAAAAAGCTAGTCTATCCGAAACAATAATTCTTCTAAATAGACCTGTGGCGAAGCTTTATAATCCGTCAGTGCCGGTTCGCCGGGAAAAACAGAGGCAAAGCGAAGTTTAGAGCCCATCAGTTGTCGACAACGGTACGTACCCGTGTTCTGGTGGAATGCTGATCCGGTAAATCCCAAATAGCTCAGCCGGTCTCTGCTTGGATTAGTCGACCTTTTTGAATGCCATGACGGCTTCATTACCCCGCAGCAAGGTCAGCCGTGCGTCGCCGATGCGGTAGGATAGCGGCTCATTCAGCGCACTCAGCAGATCCCCCTCCAGAGTACCTACGTCGCCCGCACAGGCCATCTTTGTTGTGATGAGCGGACCAAACAAAACCCGGCGGCTGTCGGCCTGAATCCGGCCCGTAAGCCGGTTGCATCCGGTTGTGCCGGTAACCTGACCTTCGGTGAGCCGGATTTCCAGACGGGGTGCTTCGCCTTGTCCACTGTGAACCGCGATGCGTTTGCCTTTGAAGTCAGTTAATACCCAGATATCCTGCAACAAGGCCAGTTGCCGCAGCGACACGCCACAGCCAACGTAATGTTTTGCCCGAACGTCAACCTGAACCCGGTAATCCAGCCGCTGACCCGACCGTTTGTCAATGCAGCTGTCGGGGGCAAACGTAATTTTCATTCGTTCCGCTTTGACCGGTATATCGAAGTAAAACGAGCCGTCGGAATCGGTTATTCGTTCAGGTACCGACGTATTGATCGGTTCTTCGCTGCCCGATTTAAACTGAAGCTCATTTTTGCCGGGGTTAATGGTCAGCATCCAGTTGGGGCCTTCGCCATGCGCCACCAGTTCATCGCCTGCTTTAAGGAAACGGGTATAATCGGCAACGGAAGCCGCCGTCGATTTTTCGGCGATGGGCGTTAACGTAGCAGCCAGTTGTTTCGATGGCCGTCGGCAGCTGGCGATAAGCAGGAAAATAAAAAGCAGGGAAGTCCGCATGATTTTCGGTTGTTAAACGCATCGGATTAATTATCATATAGGTTAAGCCTGGCTGGAAAGGTTTAACGATACGCTGAAATAAGCCGGTTGCACTGGAGGTACTGTTACCTCATAACTAAAAACAGTCGTCTACCAGCAACTGTTATGGTTACTTATCACGACACAACAACGGTATGAAAAAGGGATGGATCATTGCACTTGGGCTGCTGGTACTGGGTGCCATAGGGGCTTATGTCTGGTATAACCGACTGAAAAGTAACGCAGCTGCTGAAGGCGGGGCGTATGACGATACGCTCAAGCCCCGGCTGGAAATGAGCACCATAGAAATTACCAACATTGACGACGATGTGGTTACCATGAACCTGAAAATGCTGATCGACAATCCGCTGCCGGTTGGGTTCAAGGCCAATCGACTCCGGTATACGGTGTATATGGCCAAAACGCCTATTATGGAAGAGTCGTATGACAAGGCAATTGAAGTCAAATCGGGCGACAGTACGTTGATAACAATACCGGCCAAGCTATATATCAAGCAGCTAAATACAGTCCTGAAAACGCTTGATCGAAAGGATATTGACAGCACTACCTATGGCGTTCGGGCCGCCTTCGACCTCGACGTACCGATTCTTGGGGACCGGACGTTTACCCAGACGTTCGAGAAGCGGCTACCTACTTTCTACGTCCCGAAAGTGAAAATCGACGATATTGACTTCGGCAAACTTGGCCTGAAGCAGACCGATGTAGCCGCCAAAGTGAACATCACCAATGAGAACAAATTTCCGTTCTCCTTCACCGATACGCATTACACCGTCTCAATCGATGGCAAGCTAATTGCCGAAGGCGACCAGCCGGAACCAGTGCTGATTAAAGCGCAGGGAACAACGTCCGTCGTATTTCCGGTCACGATGAAGCCGGGCAAAACGTTGGGTCTTGTGCCTAAAATGCTGTTCGACAAGAAGGATACTCCTTTTCTGGTTACACTCAAGAGTAAGCTCGTCAGTAAGGACGATAACCCCATGTTCAGTAATAGTCAGATGAACACGACAGTTCGCGGTACCCTGGCTGATTTCAAGAAGGATTAAGAGGGCATTCTGTTGACGTGTGGCCTTATGGAATCGTAATAGCTCTATAAGGCCACACGCTGTTTATTGGAATAAGGCATTGCATAACAAACCGTTGTGCAGATCGTCTTTTTTGAGGCCGATTTTGATAAAACAAACTTTCTTTTCGTACTTAGTCGATACCATTTAGTTGTAATCGATTGAGTTATGAACGTTGCGGAAGCCGAGCAGTTTGCCTTGTCGACGTTAGCCGCCGGGCTTTCGCCAACGCTGTTTTACCACGGGCTTCATCACGTACTCGACGTAGTGGAAGCGGCCAGTCGAATTGCGCAGGCTGAACAAATTACGGATGCCGAATCACTTGATCTGCTCAGAACTGCCGCCCTTTTTCACGACATTGGCTTCATTGCTACGTATAATGGCCACGAAGAATGGGGCTGCCAGTATGTGCGGGACGTCTTACCGCGCTTTAACTATACTCCGGCGCAGATTGATGTTATCTGCGGTATGATTATGGCTACCCGCGTTCCCCAGTTTCCGCAGACCAAGCTCGAACAAGTCCTGTGCGATGCTGATCTTGACTACCTGGGCCGCGACGATTTTACGCCTATTGCCCGCTCATTGTATGACGAATTGTTTGCTCGAGGAGTTATCGCCGATGAAGCCACCTGGAACCAGACGCAGATTAAGTTTCTGGAGGGTCACAGCTACTGGACAGCCAGTTCCATTGCCAGCCGCCAGCCGGGTAAGGAACAACACCTCCGGGCGCTCCAGGCGCTCGTTACGTCCTAAAGAGCCTATTCACTACGTACCGTCTTTGTGAACAGGTACGGGTCGTACTCCACAAAATCGCTGGCTTTAATTACTACGCTTTTCACCGTTTTACCAGCCACATCAAATTTGGTCGGAAATACGCCAAACGCCTGATTGGAATACGTCATTCGGAACGTGTTGTCGTCCATGTAATCGAGCTGGGCGGAGAGGTTGGGGTGATTCTGGAACGTTACCTTCAAACCGGTCCCATCGGGCCTGATAGAAATGGTTCCGTATAGTTCGTTCTGATACGTACCGGTATAAGCTGTCAGCGGCAACTCGGGTTTAGTACGTCTGGCAACCCGGTCGGCCATTGCTTCCAGCTCCTGCTGCTGCTTTTGGTCGTCCTGTTTGGCACCGGTCAGAAACAACCGGCTGCGGTCGGTGTAAGGAACGCCCAAATACGCATCCAGAATCTGGTAACGCAGGGCTTCAAAGAAACTTTGATTGTCCTGGTTGGTCAGGATGGTAATGGCCAGTTTTTCTTCGGGTACGAAGCAGGTATTGGTCACGAAGCCAAACGCGCCACCCGTGTGCCAATAGACCTGACGCCCGTTGTAATCAGTCATCAATACCCCTAAGCCATAGGTCCGCACATGCGTCGGAAACGCGCCCGATTTGCGGCTGCCGAGCAACGTATTGGCGTCACGCGTTTTCTGAACCACCGACCAGGGAAGTATGGGCTTACCACCGAAGCGTCCGCTGTTCAGCTGCATCATGAGCCACCTGCTCAGGTCTTTCACGCATGATACCATACTGCCGGCCGGAGCCAGGTTATCGATATTATCATACGGAATGCGTTTCAGGCTGCCGAAGCTGGTCGTATACGGTCGGGCGATGTTAGGGCGGTTCTCGGCCCCAGCCGTTAGCATATACGTATTGGTCATACCCAGCGGCTTTATGAAGCTGCTTTCGACGTATTGCTCCCAGGGTTGTCCGGTTACTTTTTGCAGGACTTCGCCCGCTGTGACAAACCCGGAGTTGCAGTAGCCGTAATCCTGCCGAAATTCGCCCGTGGGTTTTAAGAGCCGCATTCGCCGAATGATTTCGGTACGGGGTAGGTTCGAGTCCCAGAAGGTGAAGTCGCCCTGAAACGTTTTCGTACCCAGTCGATGGCAGAGCAGGTCGCGCAGGGTAACCAGTTGCGTAGCGGCCGGGTCGTACAGTTTATAATCGGGCAGGTATTTCGTCACTTTATCGTTCAGAGATAGCTTTTTCTCGTCTTCGAGTTTCGCCATGGCCGAGCCGGTGAACAGTTTCGAGTTCGAGGCAATGAAGAACAACGTAGTCTCGTCAACCGGCTCATTTTTCCCGACTTCTCGAACGCCGAATCCTTTGGAGACGACAACTTTTCCGTCTTTAACAATGGCAATGGCCAAACCGGGTATCTGCCACTCGGTCATGCCCCGCTTAACATAGGCATCGAGGCTATCCGCAACAAAAGCAGGCTGCCGTTGCGCGGAAGCGATAAGGGGAAACGTAACACAGAGGACAAGGAACAGCTTTTTCATGCCGGAAATTAAGGGTTTATCGCGTATTTGGAGGTACCGCTTACGAACTGACTTATACCCGTTCGGATAGAGGGGCGTCTCATAGCCGTCAGCAATGCACAAAAGCAGATTGAATTCAATATTAACCGGGAAATCACCTCAATCTGTGAATTTCCTTTCGGAAATCAGAACTCAGATCCGTTGAATCAAACCGAATCGGGGATGAGGCCTGCGTTTGGATGTCTGGCTTGTATTAGTGTATTGATGATGAGTTAGTTATCGGTATAAATAGGCCAAGGGGGTAGGTGTTTATCGAACATGAATCTTATAAAGGAGTGCAGGCTAGCAGATCTGCAAGCGGGTAGGGCACGGTAGCGGTACGTATAAATGAGGTTCTCGTGCATCCGATAAGCCCCTTGTTTTGTTTATCTATAACTTGCGCTCATCTTACGTAACCAATTGCTTGAAACCTACTGATACTACTAGCTCGTCCTTCCTGAACGGAGGAGGAGAGATGGCTGAGCTAACCCGCCATTACGACTGGTCTGCAACCGCTCTTGGCGGCTTTGAGGAATGGTCTCTGAGTCTGCGTACGGTGATCAGTATGATGCTCAGGTCCCGGTTTCCCATGGTGGTTTTCTGGGGAGCGGATCTGATTACCTTCTACAATGATGCCTTCCGGCCCAGTCTGGGCAGTAATGGTAAACACCCTTCTTCGTTAGGCCAGCCTGCTCATCAAAGCTGGGCCGAATCGTGGCCGGTTATCGGGCCAATGATTAACAGCATTCTGGCGGGCGGAGAAGCGGTCTGGTTTGAAGATCAGAAGTTGCCCATCTATCGGGATGGTCGGATGGGATATGCCTACTGGACGTATAGCTTTAGTGCGCTCACCGACGATGAGGGGGTAATACAAGGTGTTTTAGTAACCTGTACCGAGACCACCCAGGCGGTTGAAAGCCAGAAGCAATTAGCCGAAAGCAATGAGGAGCTCGCCTTTGCCATTGAAGCCACCGAACTGGGTACCTGGGATTTGAACCCCAGTTCGGGTAAATTCCGGGCCAACGCTCGCCTGAAAGAATGGTTTGGCTTAAGACCTGACGACGAGGTATTGCTTTCGCAGGCTGTAAACGTAATAGCCGCCGAAGATCAGCAGCGGGTGTCCGCCTTAATTGAGCAGGCGCTTGACTACGCATCGGGCGGACGCTATGATACCGAATACACTATTGTTCACCCCCACACGCGCCAGCCACGACGAGTTCGGGCTAAAGGCCGGGCCTGGTTTACGGAGGAGCAGCGGGCCTACCGCTTCAATGGCACCTTGCAGGATATTACCCAGCGCAGCCTAGCCGAAGAGACTGTGCGACAAAGCGAGGCCCGGTTTCGTTCGCTGGTTGAGGAAGCTCCCGTGGCCACTGGCTTATTTGTGGGCCGTGAACTGCGCATCGAGCTGGCGAATGAGGTGATGATCGGCCTGTGGGGTAAAGGACCATCGGTCGTTGGCAAGTCTTTGGCTGAGGCCTTACCCGAACTCGAAAGCCAGCCTTTTTTTGCTATTCTGGATCAGGTGTTTACTACGGGTGAGCCCTATATCGCGCAGGGTATGCGCGCTGATCTGGTCGTGGACGGCGTGCTGGATACGTATTACTTTGACTTTACCTACAAGCCGTTACGTAACGAAGCCGGGGAAGTGTACGCCATTTTAAATATGGCTGTCGATGTTACCGGTCAGGTCAAGGCGCACCACCAGCTGGAAGAAAGCGAGTGGTTCTCCCGCAGCATTATTGACCATTCACCTATAGCCAAAGTGGTGTTTGTGGGCGAGGACATGGTCATTGAGCGGATTAATCAGAACATGCTGCAAATACTGGGTCGTGATGCGTCCATCGTGGGTAAACCATTTATGAAAGCGATGCCTGAATGGATCGACACCCCACTCATGGATCGCCTGCGCCATGTGCTTAGTACAGGAGAGACGTTTACGAAGCCCGAAGAAAAACTCAACCTGATCCGGTTTGGGAAGCCCTACACGGGTTATTTTCAGTACATATACAAAGCCCTGAGTAACTCCGCCGGTGAACGGTATGGGGTTATTGTAACGGCGAGCGAAGTGACCGCGCAGGTGGTAGCCCGCCAGCAACTGGAAGAAGCGCAGGCTAACCTGCAGGGGGCCATCGAGTTGGCTCAACTGGGTACATGGGAACTGGACGTAGCGACGGGCCAGCTTCATTATTCGGATACCATCAAAGCCTGGCTAGGTTATAATCAGTTGTCGGTTGACTATCCCCAACTGCTTACTCCCATTCATCCTGATGATCAACCAAAGGTAGTAGCGGCCATTCAGGAAGCACTGCGGCCCGGTTCGGAAGGTATCTATGATGCAGAATATAGGCTCTCGGGATATGTTACGGGCGAGGAGCGAGTGATTCACGCCCGTGGGAAAGTTCTCGTTAACGAACAGGGTGAAGTCTATAAGCTGGTAGGAACGGCTCAGGACGTTACCCGGCAACGGCAGTTGCAGCGGGAGCTTGAACGTCAGGTTCGGGAGCGTACCCAGGAGCTAGCCGCCACCAACGAGGAACTGATGGCGACCAATGAAGAATATGCGGCTATTAATGAAGAGCTGGCCGCTACGTTGGAGGAGCTTTCCGAATCCAACGAGCTCTTGCAGCGCTCGAATGAGAACCTACAGCGCTTTGCTTACGTAGCGTCGCATGATTTGCAGGAGCCCCTACGTAAAATTCAATCCTTTGGCGATTTGCTGAAGAAACGGCATGGCGACGCATTTGACGAGAACATCAACTACCTGGATCGGATGCAGTCGGCGGCCAGCCGTATGTCGACGTTGATCAAAGATCTGCTCAATTACTCCCGCATATCAACGCAGCAGGAGCGTCGTGAACTGGTCTCGCTGGAGCCAATTGTGCGAACGGTTCTGGGCGATCTGGATTTAATTATCGAAGAGACGGGTGCCCAGGTTGTCGTTGAGCCGCTGCCAACGGTGATGGGGGATAGCCTGCAACTGGGTCAGCTGTTTCAGAATCTGCTGAGCAATGCCTTGAAGTTTCGGCGGGAGGGAGTGCCCCCTCTGATTGAAGTAAGCGCCAAACGGGTATCGGCTGAAGACCTGCCTGCGGGCATCAAACCCTTCCGGAAAGCAAGTCGGTATCATTTAATTGAAGTGGCCGATAACGGCATCGGGTTCCATGAGAAGTACCTGGACCGCATGTTTGAGGTCTTTCAGCGGCTGCATGGCCGAAGTGCGTATGAGGGTACGGGCATTGGATTGGCCATCTGTGAAAAGGTTGTGACTAATCACGGCGGAGCGATTACCGCCAGCAGTCAGCCGGGTCAGGGCGCTACGTTCAGGGTATATCTACCGGCTTGAGCTGGTACAGTATGGAGCTGGCTAATAAAATTAATCTCCCTAAGCAACCGGCTTTCGCCTGCGTACAAAACCAGCAGTGTTTTCCGAGATTCTGATAAACCTATCGGATTTGATTAGCTTTTAAGCCCGTCTCTGAGTTGATGCTGCGTAAATAAACCGGCAACCGTTTTCAGAAAAGTCAGGCTCTTATTTTTCAAAATTCTGAGCCAGAAATGCCCGATCGGCCTTCGCCCAGCCCTGCCGGGCGAGTTTCTGTTCGCGGTCGGCCGTAGCTGCGTCGCCTTTCAGGCTGGCAACACGCGCCAGCACGTAGTGCGTGCCGGGATAAGCGGGGTCGTGTTCCGCCAGTACGTTGGCCGACTCCTCCGCGAAGTCGGTTAATTTTAGCTGGCAGGCGACCTGGGCAATTGTCTCCAGTTGAAACAAGGCTTCAATCCAGGGGTCAGGGCCAAATTGCTCACGGGCACCTGCCTGAAACAAACGTACCTGCGCTATGCCTGTTTCGCGCTCGGCAGGGTCGGAGAGTGCGATCAGGGCCGCTAAGAATTTAGGCTGCGGAGCGAGCCAGGCGTTAAGCCATTCTCTATTGTCGGCGTCGCCGTTCATAGCCTCATTTAATTCGCTTTTTGCCACTTTTAGTGACAGACGCGCCTGATTAATCTGGTTTTTTCGCAGTTGTACTAAACCCATCAGGCAATTACCAATGACGCGTTCGCCGGGTGTGCTGGCTTTTATCAGCTCACCAGCAATCGGAATGACTTCGGCATCGCGGTTTTGAGTGATGAGTAAGGCCGGGTAGCCCATCTTATTGTAAAAGGTTTGCTGCGGATTCGTCGGACGTCTGGTCTCGAAGCGCTCCTTAACCAGTTCCTCTGCTTCCTTTAACCGGCCTTGGTACTGGTAGCTGAGGGCCAGTAACGAAATGTTATGAATGTGATGCCAGTCGTACATCGACTCGTACTGGTCCGATTTGTAGAGGTTCCGTTCAATGGCATCGGTCCGCTTCATCTGCACAATCGCTTCATCCACATCGCCGGTTTTCATTAGGTCATGGGCGTACATGTGCAGCGAGTGGGCCAGGTTCGGAGCCAGCCGGGCGTATACTTCGCCGTGTTCACGCGCTTTGCTATAATCCATCATACCCTCGTAGGCATGGACCAGAAAATGATGCGCCGATGGATGATTGGGATAAGCCTGTAACACTTTTTCATAAATGGCGATGCTGGCTGAAGATGATCCCTGACCTCGGCCGGATGCCAGACGTTCATAGGCGTTACCAGCCATCAGCCACAATTCCATATCCTGCGGGAATCGCCTGACCGCTCGGTTAACTGCCGAGCGGTACTCGTTCAACAGCTTTTGATTGCTGAGCGAGTCGACCGCTTTTAGCTGAGAAAATCGCAGGTCAATGTGGGCTTTTTCCCGATCAGACCCATAAGCCGACAACGTCTTGGCCCTTTCCGCAGCTTTTCTGGCGGCTGGCTTGTCGTCTAGTTCCATGTACACCCGACTCAACCCAACGTATGCCATGGCCAGCGTTGAATCATTACGTAGTGCTTCGTGAAACGAACGGGCCGCTTCAATGAGGGCATAACCGTGCAGATACCCCATACCTTGTTCGA
Organism: Spirosoma fluminis; assembly: GCF_054778895.1. Taxonomy (NCBI): domain Bacteria; kingdom Pseudomonadati; phylum Bacteroidota; class Cytophagia; order Cytophagales; family Cytophagaceae; genus Spirosoma; species Spirosoma fluminis. Next base: position 163,671 of record NZ_BAAGZD010000019.1, on the reverse strand, counting down.
AATACGCCTGAGCTTTATCACTTTTTGCGGAGGTAGGCGTTGGGAACTGACCAATACCTGACCGAAGCGCAACCGGCTGCCGCAGCAACGTAGCGGGAATATTGCCTACGTGAGTTACACCGCAAACTGGAATAGCTGAAACGGAGTAACTAGCCGGACGATCTGAAAAATATCGATTGTCGGGGACAGTTAACTGCTCAATCATTATCACCAGTAAAAAGGCTGGCAGGAGAGAATACAAGTAGACGCGCTTCATGGCCGTTCAGAGTAAGCTATACTGAAAGTTAGCGATTTATCCGGCCGAAGGGATGTAATGCAGCAGCGCGTCTACTGGTTTTTAGTGAGCGGTTAATTCGGCAACGGCGAAGCTACAGGCTCTGGAATACGCCGTATCAAGCCATGAACTACTAGGAACGTTAAAAGGCAGTGGTTTTAAAGAGGCTGTTAACGAAAATTCCCCATCTCCTCCGAGATGGGGAATTTTCGTTAACAGGGTTTAGTCGTAAGGAACTAGAGTTGTGGCTGTTCGGCTACTAGTGTTTCATCGACGTGGCCTGATGATTTCTGATTACCTGCCCAGAACCATAGCGCGGTGAACGCAACAATCAGGATAATCGGGAAGGTCATCATGGTCGACAGCGTAGCCTGACCAGCAGCTAATTCCAGCGCTGATCCGGTTAGACCTTTAGCTGAAGCTTCGGCATGATCGGAATCAATCCACCGGCCAATGATCGGCTGAAAAATTGATGTAGACAACATTCCTACTCCACCAATAATCGACATGCCTAAGGCACCGCTTAATGGCACCCGCTGCGCCACAAAACCAATCATAGTCGGCCAGTTGAAGCATACGCCCAGACCAAATATAACGGCGGCCAGATAAGCGATCGGACCCGTAACAGTACTAAACATGTAAATACCGATTGCCGCCAGAACGGCTCCGCCCAGCAATACGCCCGTCTGACCCAGCCGATCAACAACCGGACCCGTGAACAGTCGACCCAGCGTCATGACGCCGAACGTCAACGCTAACACCAGCATGGCATCGGCTCCACTGCTGCTCAATACTACGGCTACCCATTGGTTAGGACCAAATTCAGTAATGGCGGTCAGCGCCATGCAGCAGAACAGGACAATATATAAAGGAGTTAGCATCGCCTGGAAGTTTTTCGCCAGCGACGTAACACCTTCTACTTTTGGTCTTGGGAAAGCCTGACCTAAGAACAGGAACGCATACACTACCGTCGGCAGCATAAGCACCCAAATCTGAGCCTGCCAGGAGAAACCGGCATCGGTCATAAACTTAGAGATCAGGCTGCCGATAACGATCCCGCCCGGAAACCACATGTGGAAACGGCCCAGCATTTTGTTCAGCTTATTGCTGGAATACATGTCCGCAATCATCGGGTTACAGGCGGCTTCGGTACAACCGTTCCCAAAGCCGATGAAGAACGTCGAGAACAGCAGACCGGTATATCCACCCGCGTAGATGGTCAGCAAAATTCCCAATGTATGGGCAACGACGGCAACCTGCATAATGATTTTGGGCCCCACGGTATGGTATACGATACCACCAATCACCATCGAAATAGGGAAGCCAAAAAAGAACATCGAGTTGATAAAGCCTAATTGCTCAGCAGTTAAACCAAATTCAGTGCCTAACTGGGGCAGGATGCCCGCCCGGATGCTGAAGGAGAAGGCCGTGGTGATAATGGCAAGACAGCTAGCCAAGAACAGCCGCGAAGGATTAACGGTTGGGTTCATTTCTGCAAAAGGGATTTAGTGGTTATAGTTAGTTCAACGAACAAAAGACGATAGGCGGGCTAAAACTCCCCGTTTATACGTCGTATTTGTGCAAAATTTCCGAAAAAAAAGTAAAACCGCTAATTTCCGGCCGCAAAATTTAGAGTAGGTTCCGCCAGCATTGTTCTTGACATTAGGGCGTCTGGCCGGTTGGACTTTCTGGGTTTGCTACGTTAAATTCGCTTTAGGGCAACGCTGGTTCAATTTCTGGAGTACCAAGTCGTTCATAGTCAACTGTAAGTATCGTTAACAAACACTCAACTCAAAGCACAATGCATAGAAAATTGCGAATGGGCCAGGTAGGGGGAAGCCTCGAAGCGTTTATTGGGGCAGTTCATCGCCGGGCCGCTAATTTTGATGGTGAAATCGAACTGGTCTGTGGTGTTTTTAGCTCGTCGCCCGAAAAATCCAAAGCTACCGGCCATAGCCTTTATCTGCCGGAAGACCGCGTTTACACGTCGTTTGAAGAGATGATTGAGCGGGAGAAAGCCCTGCCCGAAGGCCAACGTATGGATTTTGTATCGATCGTTACACCCAATCACCTGCACTTTCCACCGGCCAAGATGGCGCTTGAAAACGGCTTTCATGTCATCTGCGACAAGCCGATGACGCTGAATCTGCAGGAGGCAAAAGAGCTGACTGAAATCGTCGAAAAGTCGGGACTGGTGTTTGCGCTGACTCACAACTACACGGGCTACCCGATGGTGAAAGAAGCGCGTGACATGATACGTAACGGCAAGCTGGGAGCCATTCGGAAGGTGGTCGTTGAGTACCCGCAGGGCTGGCTCTCCAAAAAAGAAGAGGACAACAACTACAAACAGGCCATCTGGCGGACTGATCCGGCCAAGTCGGGTGCTGCCGGATGCATGGGCGATATCGGCACCCACGCCGAAAACCTGGCTGAGTACGTTACGGGACTTAAAATCAGTGAGCTTTGTGCCGACTTGAGTACGTTCGTGCCCGGTCGCCAGCTCGACGATGATGGAAACGTATTACTTCGGTTTGAAGGAGGAGCCAAAGGGGTACTGCATGCCAGTCAAATCAGTAATGGTGAAGAAAACGCCCTGAAAATCTTTGTCTATGGCGAACTGGGTGGGTTGGAGTGGCATCAGATGGAGCCGAATACGTTGAAATACAAAACGCAGGAAGGTCAGCGGATCATCCGGCCGAACGTTGGCGAAAATTCGGCTGCGGCCAAGGCTCACATTCGCCTTCCATCCGGCCACCCCGAAGGGTTCTTTGAAGCGTTCGCTAATATCTACCGCAATTTTGCCTTTGCGATCCGTGCCCGCGCAAATGGTCAGGAGCCTGATCCTGTCTATGACTTTCCGACGGCTAAAGATGGCGTTCGTGGACTGGCGTTTATCGAAACCGTTATTGCCTCAAGCCAGGATGACTCTACCAAGTGGACGAAATTTAAAGAGTGAATGAGCGAAAGACCGGGCCGCCGGAGCGGTGATAGAGCGATGCGATACATTCTCAAAGACTCGAAACATTAATTTTCATATTGATTATTAAGAATTTTAACTAAATCCCGCAAAACAGTGAGCGACTGAAACAAAGAGTGAAAGAGACAAAGAGTGAAAGAGCGAAAGAAATTGAAACGGCTCCACACTCATTCACTCATTCACTCTTTCGCTCTTTAACCCTCATGCAAAAAATCAATGTCGGTGTTGTTGGCACCGGATTCATCGGACCTGCGCACATCGAAGCCCTGCGTCGCCTACCCAATACGAACGTAGTCGCACTCTGCGAAGTAACCGCTGAACTGGCTCGTCAGAAAGCGGATCAGTTAGGTATCGAACGGTCGTATACGTTTGATGAGCTGCTCAAACAGGATGATATCCAGGTTGTACACATTTGTACGCCAAACTTTCTGCACTACGAACAGTCGAAAGCGGCTTTACTGGCGGGCAAACACGTCGTCTGCGAAAAACCGCTGGCCAAAGACCTCCACGAAGCGAAAGAACTTGTGGAACTGGCGGCTCAGACGGGCCTTGTCAACGCGGTGCATTTCAACCTGCGTTACTATCCGCTGGTCCGTCAGATGAAGGCCATGCGGGAGAAAGACGATCTGGGCGAGGTGTACTCTGTAATCGGCTCCTATTTGCAGGACTGGCTGTTCTACGATACTGATTACAACTGGCGTCTGGAACCTGACAAATCGGGCGATTCACGGGCTATTGCCGACATTGGTTCGCACCTGATGGATAGCCTGGAGTACATCACAGGTCTGAAGACAGTAGCGGTTATGGCTGACTTCAACACGATTCATAAAGTACGGAAGAAGCCATTGAAGCCCGTTGAAACCTATTCGGGCAAGATGCTGCAACCGGAAGATTATGCCGACGTCCCTATCAATACCGAAGATCACGCCAACGTACTGCTCAAGTTCGATAATGGCAACCGGGGTGTGATTACAGTGTCGCAGGTGTCGGCCGGACGCAAGAACCAGATGAAACTGGAGATTGCCGGATCGAAGAAAACATTTGCGTGGAACTCGGAGGCCCCCAACGAGATGTGGATCGGTAACCGCGACGGTGCTAACGAATCGTTCATGCGCGATCCGGCTCTGGTTCATCCCGAAGCTCGCTCGGTCATTTCGTTTCCCGGCGGTCATAACGAAGGTTTCCCCGACACGTCGAAGCAGCTGTTCAAGGAAGTTTACGACGCCATCGCGGCCGGAAAACAGCCCGAGAACCCAACGTTCCCAACCTTCGCCGACGGCTACCGCGAGTTGCTTATCTGCGAGAAGATCCTGGAAAGCAACCGCCAGCAGGCATGGGTGGATGTGTAAACATGTTATTTGATCAGGACTATTAATTTAGTATAAGTCATGCAGTATCAAGCCAAGTACAACAATATTATTACAATTGAACCTGGCAAGCGCGGAGGTAAGCCCTGTATTCGTGGAATGCGGATTACCGTTGGTGATATCTTAGGATGGTTAGGTGGCGGGAGAACAGTAGAAGAAATTATTGATGATTTTCCCGAGCTGACCCGTGAAGATATTCAAGCCGCGTTACTGTTTGCTGCCGATCGTGATAACGGTACAATGCTAATCGCTGCGTGATGCGACTGTTGCTTGATCAAAATATCTCGTTTCGTGTGGTAAAACAGTTGAAGACCATGTTCTCGGAGGTTATAGGCGTTCGGGAATGTGGACTTTACAACGCCAACGATTATCAGATTTGGGAGTACGCTTTACAGAACAATTATACAGTTGTGACTTTCGATAAAGATACTCCAGCCATATGTTCCGTTAAAGGATTCCCACCCAAGATCATTTGGCTACGTACGGGTTATTTGAGCAACCAAGCGGTTGTATCTCTCTTTATTGATCAAGCTAGTGATATTATCGCTTTTTATAGCAAATGATAAAAAAGGGTGTCTGCTGGTTTATTCCGGCTCAACTCCTTCAAACCCAACTACAGAATTATGAAGACAATGAAAGGCCCGGCCATATTTTTGGCGCAGTTTTTGGGTGACCAAGCCCCTTTCAATTCGCTCGATACGATTGCCAAATACATGGCCGACCTCGGTTATAAAGGCATCCAGATTCCAACCTGGGACCCGCGTATGATTGACCTGAAGCAGGCTTCAGAAAGTCAGACGTACTGCGATGAGTTTAAAGGCAAGCTCGCCGACATCGGCGTAGAAATTACCGAACTGGCTACACACTTGCAAGGGCAGCTTGTAGCCGTTCATCCGGCTTACGGTTCGATGTTCGACGGCTTCGGCCCGGCCGAACTGGCGGGTAAGCCAAAAGAGCAGCAGGCGTGGGCTACCGACCAACTGATCATGACCGCTAAAGCCAGCAAAAATCTTGGCTTACAGGCTAGCCCTACGTTTTCGGGTGCCTTGCTGTGGCCGTTCATTTATCCCTGGCCGCAACGTCCGGCGGGTCTGGTCGAAACGGGTTTCAAAGAACTGGCCGACCGCTGGTTGCCTATTCTGAATGCTTACGACGAAGCAGGCATTGACCTAGCGTACGAACTGCACCCCGGTGAGGACCTGCACGACGGCATTACGTTCGAGATGTTCCTGGAGCACACGAACAACCACCCACGGGCGGGCATTAACTATGACCCCAGTCACTTTGTGTTGCAGCAACTTGATTATCTGCAATTCATCGACTTCTACCACGAGCGGATCTATGCGTACCACGTGAAAGATGCTGAGTTTAACCCAACGGGCAAACAAGGCGTGTACGGTGGGTATCAGGGCTGGGTTGAACGCGCGGGCCGCTTCCGTTCGCTGGGCGATGGTCAGGTTGATTTCTCGGGCATCTTCTCTAAACTGGCTCAGTATGACTACGACCGCTGGGCCGTGTTGGAGTGGGAATGCGCCTTGAAGCACCCTGAACAGGGGGCGGCTGAAGGGGCACCGTTCATCGAACAGCACATCATTCGGGTCACCGAACGCGCGTTCGACGACTTTGCCGGAACCGGTGCCGATGAAAGCTTCAACAAGAAAGTATTAGGATTGTAATCGACAGCACAGTCAACTGATAAGAAGCTCCGGTCCACTACATAAGTGCCGGGGCTTTTTTGATTGTATGTGTTTGTAAACGGCGAGCCTGTAAATAGTAGTTCAGTACGTCAGATTTACAGGCAATGAATTACGTTATCGACTGCTATCAATTAGTTTGACCGTTAGTACGCTCAGACCGGCATACATCAAAAATTGATTGGCAAACCAATCAGGGAAAGCGAATTTTATTGAAAAAACAGCACAATGGCAGGTCAGGGATCAGGTGGCAACGTATTAGCGGCTCTTTGTAGTTTCTTCATTCCGGGATTAGGTCAGCTGTTACAGGGACGGCTACTCATGGCCATTGTTCAGTTTGTCCTGGCGGGCGTCCTGTGGTTCATTCTGATGGGATGGATTATCCACCTTTGGTCGATTATCGATGCCGCCCGGTACGATCCTGCCCGATAGCTTTTACAAAAGTTAAATTACTTGATTGATTAGACTGGGAGGTAGTGAGTTCCTTACAGGGTAATTTTTGTTAATCAGGGGAGTTTGTCTACGCATTCAGGGCGATAAAGTTTCGACAGACAATGCCTTTCTCCTGCTTACTCATTAGATCGGTAACGCATCTGGACCTGTTTTGTAAGATTGGGGCAGACAGCTTGAAATGAACGCAATCCGTTAGGAGGCTTAGCCAGCACGAACAAACATGAACTTAATGAAGTACCCGCATTGATTCATTTATGGGGTATATTTACGAACGTAACGTATCCATTCAGAGAGCAGTCTGATCAGTACCTGGGTTCGTTCAAACGTAATGAAAGTTTGTTTTTCGTTTCGCAGGCCTGAATCGACGATAGTGAAAGTTACAAGTCTTCTCATAAGCCTACTCGTCTGGGTCTGTACATTGGCTAAAGCGCAGCCCTACGTCGCCTGGGTAAAACACTACGGACCCGAAAACGGCTTGTCGCACCGGGAAATCAACGCCATTTTTCAGGATCGGCAGGGGTTCATGTGGTTTGGTACCAAGTTCGGCCTGAACCGCTTCGACGGTAAGACATTCACTACCTTCACCAAAGAGCGTAGCGGACTTGATTTTGATGATATTCAATCCATTGCTCAGGATGCCGATGGAAACTTGTGGTTAATGGGGCCGTACGGCAAATCACAAGTTACAATTTTCAATCCCCTGACGAATACCGCTGTTTCATTTGAAAAAAAATTTAACCAGAAACTGGTAGCTACTTGCATAAACCCACCCCTGCGTGTTCTGAATAGCGAAAACGGCACTATTTTCCTGGCGAGTTGTCAACCCGCCCACCTTACTACTTACCACCCAAAAACCGGACTTCGGCATGCTTCATTATCTGGATTTAAGACACTGTCGGTCATTCAGGTTACTGTCCGCAATACGGTTTGGGCCATCGCTGATACGAAGCACCTGGTTGAAATAAGTGCAGAAGGACATGTTCTTAAAGATTATCAACATCAGGGGACTACTGTTGTACCGTGTTTTAGTCAGCGAAATGCCGGTACTGAGCTTTTCTTTTTTACAACCAATCTGGTTACTAATGAGAGGATATTCTTTCGAATAGATGAGTTCGGCAATCAGCATCGAATGGCTTTTCCGGAGTCGCAATCAACTCAACAACTCCTGTTTCCGGTTCGCTACTCAGTTGACACAACGGGATTGATATGGGATGGGATACGACTGCGGAATTCAGCCGGTGAGGTCGTGCTGGACGTTACAAATCAGTTGTCGGGCGAGGCAATCACCAACCGAAGCTTCCTCTGTGACCGAAATGGCTGGATGTGGCTGGGCACCAGTTTTGGGGTTTATCAGGTAAAAATCGCCAGAAACCATTTTCGTCGGTTTTTTTATACGGAATCAAATTCGGGTGAAACGGTTGCTGCCATCCGTGGTATCGTAGTAACTGACAATCAGGTTTTCGCAAATCTGGAGAAATTTGGGCTTTACACTAGCAGCCAGGTAGGGGGCGCACCAAAAAAATTGTACGGAAAATCGGCGTTTGCCGGGATGTCTGGCCTGCGGGCGGATGGTGCGGGAAAGCTATACGTTAGTCTTAAAGGTGAGTTGCTCCTGTATGATCTTAAAACGGGGAAGTACAACCAATCTATTTTACCAAGCCGCACAGCGCCCTATACACTGATAGATTCCCTGCCTAAAAATCCGGTGACCAACGAAACGGTCTGGACGATGGCTCCTTACCGCCAAACCCAGCTGATCGCTGGAGGCCGTATGGGACTTTGGTACATTTGGTCTGCAACCGGGCAGGCTGCTCCATTCACCCAGTACAATGGATTTACGGAGCTGGCCCAGTCGCACGTACTGCATATCGGGGCCGACCGTACCGGAACCATCTGGATTTGCTCAGACACCGGTCTATACACGCTCGATCCGCAAAAAGGCATTACGGCCCGTTACTGGACGGGCGGGCAGGGTGGGTTTCGCCTGCCCGCCGATAGTTATCAACACTTTTATCAGGACCCGAAGGGCGTATACTGGCTGGCAACGGCTAATGCCGGTCTGATCCGCTGGGATCGTAAACAAAATCAGTATCGCCAGTTCCGGCGTAGCGAGGGATTGTCGAACGACAATATTTATGCCGTTTACCCTGACCGGCGGGGAAACCTCTGGATGAGCAGCGACTACGGGATTATGCGGTTCGATCCAATCCGGCAAACCACACAGACCTATTTTGTGCAGGATGGCATTACGCATAACGAGTTCAATCGAATTTCGCATGTTCAGGACAAAGATGGTCAGATTTATTTCGGCGGACTGAACGGCATTACTGCTTTTGACCCCCGCAATTTTGAGACGGAAAAAACACCCGCTCCGCTGCTGATGCGCCTGGTTTCGTTTCGGCAGTTCGATCCGGGGCTTCGGCAGCTTGTCGACAAAACCGGGGACGTAGCGAAAACACAAACGATCACGATTCGGCCCGACGACCAGACGGCGGTGCTGGATTTTGTACTGCTGAACTATACCGACGCCGAAAAAAACATGTATGCCTATCAGTTCAAAGACCTCGACGAGTCGTGGACGCAACAGACCGAGTCATCGCTGCGGCTGAGTAATCTGCCCTATGGTACGCATCAGCTTCTGATTAAAGGGCAGGCTGCCAACGGCCAATGGTCGGCCAATACATTGACCATTCAGGTTGAGGTTCAGCGGCCTTTTTACCTGCAAATCTGGTTCTTACTGCTGAGTGCTCTGGCATTGATGGGTGGCATCTGGGCCTGGATGCAGTGGCGTATCTGGTCGCATCAGCGGGTTGAAGTGCGACTCCAGACTGAAATTCGGCAGGCTACCGCTCAAATTGAAGAGGACAAAACACTCATCGAGCAACAAGCTCAACTGCTTCATCGACTCAACGAAACGAAATCGCGGTTTTTTGCCAACATTTCGCATGAGTTTCGTACTCCGCTGACGGTTATTCTAGGCATGACCTCGGAGTTGAAACGCTATGATCCAGTCGAACTGACGCAACGGATCCAACGGTCGTCGGAACTGATCGAACGTAACGGGCGCAACCTCCTGCGGCTCATCAACCAGATTTTGGATCTCTCCAAACTCGAAGCGGGGGAGATGTATTTGCAGCCCATCCGGGCCGACCTGATCGGGTTCACCCGCTACGTTGCCGAGTCGTTCCATACGATAGCGGCTGCGAAAAGAGTTCATCTGCATTTTCAATCGGATAGGGAGGTTCTCGACGCTGATTTCGATAAGGATAAACTGCAGGATATTTTGTCCAACCTGCTCACCAATGCCATTAAGTTCACTCCCGCCGATGGACGCGTTTCCTTACAGGTAAGCACCCACGAGAAATGGATTCCGTTGCCCGAAGGCTATCATGAAGCGATTGCCCCGACGCAACACCGCAGCTCTCCCTGGATTGCCGTACGGGTACGTAATACCGGCTCCGGTATCAACGCTCATGACCTGCCGAGAATTTTCGATCGATTTTATCAGCGGTCTGCCGATGCTGCCAGTATGCATCCGGTCTCTGAAGCCGGCGGAACGGGTATTGGACTCTCGCTGGTGCGCGAACTCGTTTCCCTGATGCATGGCGGTCTGGCTGTTTGGAGCAGGCCGGGCGAGGGGGCTGAGTTTGTTATCTTGTTGCGCCATACCCAGCAGGCCCCGGTGGCAGTAGTACCCATTGCCGAGCCCGTTAGCCCGTATATGAATAGGTTGGAAGAGGCTGAACCGACAACTGATATTGAGGGCAAAAAACCGGTACTGTTGCTGGTGGAAGACAATGAAGACGTAGCTGCCTATATTCTCGCCTGCATACAAGCCGAGTACCAGGCCATCCGGGCCGAAAACGGACAGGTTGGCGTCGACCTGGCTGTCAACAACATACCGGATCTGATTCTGAGCGACGTAATGATGCCGCTCAAAGACGGGTTTCAATTGTGTGACGAGCTAAAAAACGACCCACGCACCAGCCATATTCCAGTTGTGCTGCTGACGGCCAAAGCCGCAGCCAGCGACCGCATTGCCGGGCTCCGGCGCGGGGCCGATGCTTACCTGACCAAGCCCTTCCACCGGGAAGAGCTGCAGGTAGTGCTGAGTAACCTGCTTCAATCCCGGCGTTTGCTCCAGCAGCACTACAGCCAACTGGCCCTGGCCAGCGCCCCGCCCGAGCTGCCGCTTCCGGAGGAAACGGCTTCATCCGAAGCTGAATTTTTATTGAAGCTGCGGTCGGCGCTGGATGAGCAGCTGACCAATACCGATTTGTCGATTGACGATCTTTGCCAGCAGATGGGAATGAGCCGCACTACTCTCCATTCGAAGCTGGTCGCCCTGACGGGGATGTCCATCACGCGCTACGTGCGAGCACTGCGGCTGACTAAGGCCAGGGAACTACTTGTTACTACAGACCTGAACATTTCTCAGGTCGCCTATGCAGTGGGCTTTGAGGATCCCAAGTATTTCAGCCGGGTGTTTTCAGAAGAATTTGGCGTTTCACCCGCCAAGTTCCGCCTTTCGGTCCAATCTGAACAATAGTCCACCTTTTTCGAACAATTCTCCACCTGATTCTGCCGAGTCTCTCGTAATCTTGCGGAGTCATTTGTAACCGTAAAACTATGCAGGTTCCTGTTTTACGATTTCTGTCGACGGCAAGCAACATTGCTCGATTTATCATATAGACAGAATTACGATGCAGACAGTGACAACGACGAATCGGATTCTAATTTTATACGTTGCTGCTGGTGATAACCACACACTAAAAAAATCGCATCCTGTTGAAGTTCGTCCTGTAAACTTGCGGGCATCTGCTTTAGCCCTCACGCGTTTCTCGCTGCGCATGTAGGCGCTGATTGCGAATGGTGTAATGACTTATTGCCGGACAAGCCAATTCTTCAGTGTGTATGAGAGCTTTCAAAAAACACGAATGGAGGCCAGATTGGCCGGCCCTTATCACGAAGGAAGACACTTCTGCCCTTCTGGGGTAAGTTACGGGAACACAGGTAATCAACTGCCCACATACAAACATGGATGTTACCAAATTTGCGATAAATAGCTATAGTGACATTGTAAGTGAGTAGTACGCCATTTGCTGTGTAATAAAAATATTTATAATAGTTCTGTATTGACTATGAAACAGATATAGCCACACCTTATTTTTGGATCTTTCCTACACTTAGTTTCAACTCGTACAATTATGTTCAAAAACCGTTACGTTTCCCGTTTATTTCAGCCGTTTGCGCTGACCAGTCTTTTTCTGTTCGGTTTGGCCGGATGTGCTATCTTAGACCACCAGTTTCCGGCTCCTACCCGGTTAGTAGCCGTGCAGGGCCCCCCACTGGCAACCGGGCTCAAGTCTCCGATTGGATTAGCTGAAGATCCGAAAGGCAATGTGTGGGTAACCGAAGCCGGTAGCGGAACCGTAAACAACGGGCAGGTTACTGTAATTACTCCATCGGGTTCGACCTATCCGGTTATCACCGGTTTCCCGTCGGCCCTGAGCCCCGAAAACTCTCCCGAAGGGCTGAACCATTTGTTGTATGACAATGGAACATTATACATCCTGCATGCTACGGAAGACAAATTATACATAGCCAACGTGGCGGGATTTGTGCCCGGTGTAACGCCAGCCGTAGACTTCAGCACCCTGAAAAGTGAAGACATCGGCAGCTTTGTGAAAGCTAAGCATCCTAATGCGCCCGATACCCCCGATTCAAATCCATACAATCTGACATTCGGGCCCGATGGCGATTTGTTCATTGTCGACGCAGGTGGGAATGCGATTGTGCGCCGGAAGAAAACCGACGGAAGTCTGAGTATTTTCGCTACGTTCCCTGATGTCCCCAACCCTAGTTTTCCAACGGTGGGGCCGCCGACGATCGATGCTGTGCCCACGGGTATTGTGTACGATGGAACCAACTTCTTGGTCAGCACACTGACCGGCTTCCCATTTCCTACGGGACTTTCGAAAATTTATAAAGTGAGTGCAACCGGCACAGTAACCGTTCAGAAAGATGGCTTCTCGGGCTTAACCGATATTTTGTTGGCTCCTGGTGGCAAAATTCTGGTGACGGAGTTCGGCTTTTCAACGCCCGGACGGGTTGCCAGTGGCGACGATGCCACAATGAGTTTGTTCACTCCGGCCATCACCCCCGTCGATATTCTGTTGAGCAATGCGAATCGGGATACGTATTACGTATTGTATTACGGACCGGGTTTAATTACAAAACTACAGGCAACAAACTAGCTTATTGCTACGTAGCCATAGTCTGGCCCACCGGGGATGTTGATGACCAACATATACCTCAGGTGGGCTTTTTTATTGCTCATCACTGGGGGCATTTTACCAGATGTTTTCAGAAAAATAGGTATTTCACCCGCCAAAGTCCGGTTTTGTGGCTGATCCGAACAATAGTCCACCTTTTTCGAAGGGGAATCCACCTCTTTGTGGCGGCATCCCAGTAGACTTGTGAAGAGATTTCAGGCCCGGTAACTGGCCTTACGTACCCCAACGTTTTACCTCTTCAATTGTCTATACACATGGAAAACCTTGATAAATTTCTTTCCCTGCGCCGTACTCTGGACATGACGGGTAATCATAGTTTTACCGACGCCGAGTTTGAGCAGCTGGCGGGTTATCTGGGAGTGAAAAAGCTAAGAAAAAAAGAGTTTTTTAACCTGCAAAACGAGCATGCCCGTTTTGTCGCCTACGTCAATCAAGGCTGTTTGCGGGCCTTTCATACCAACGATGCGGGGGACGAATTCACCGTGTTTTTTGCCTTTCCCGGTATGTGGGCAGGCGATAAAACCAGCTTGTACTCGAATCGCCCTTCCAGCTATAGTATTCATGCGCTGGAAGATTCAGAAATCGTGTATTTCGATAAAGATGGCTGGGAGGAAGCCATGGAGGGTATCCCCGCTCTGGAGGCCTGGTACCGGCTTCACTCCCGCCGAACGCTCGAAGCGGCCCAACGCAAGCTCATTGAATGGCAGACCCTATCGGCCGAAGAAAAGTACCTCAGACTGCATGAAGATGCCCCTGGCATCGTGCAGCAAATCCCTCAGCATTACATCGCTTCCTATTTTGGCATCAAGCCCCAATCGTTGAGCCGAATTCGCAAGAAAATCATGGGGCCGGCCCTGATTTCTTAACCTGGGTGAACGTTTGGCGGCTGCCCGCGCCGGTACTTTTGTTCAGTAAACCTTTCCCGTATGTTTCCTACGTATAAAGAGCAGATCACTATTGGTGGCCTGCAGTTAAACTTCCTGGTCGATGGTCAGGATACCGATGGTAGCCTGGTGATGTTCGAGATGCTGGTTCCGTCTAACGCCAGAGTCCCCGCTCCGCACTTTCATGTCGATGTCGACGAAACGCTCTACATGCTGGAGGGGACATTGACAATGCTTTATGGCCCAGAAACCCTGCGCTTAAATCCAGGTGATACGTTATTCATTAAGCGCGGGCTCGTGCACGGGTTTTCCAACAATCACCCCCACGACGCCCGGGTTTTATGCACACTATCGCCGGGCAGTATTGGCCCGGCTTACTTCCGCGAACTGGCGGAGGTGATCAATGCGGGTGGACCGCCAGATATGCAGCGGGTTTTAGCTATTATGAAGCAGCATGGGCTGGAACCGGTGAAAGCCGGCTGATCCATCAGAGTGCTGGACCGATTGTGACGCAACCCCGTCGACGTATCGTTTTGTAGCAGCGTACACCTACGTTCGATGCTATGCCTGGTGGTGGATGGTGGATTGTCGCAACCAAATCTCAGTTGCCAAGCTGCAGCCGTAAAAAAGTAAGGGCCGGCCCTGATTTCTTAACCTAGGTGAACGATTCCCGCCCTGCTCGGCAGATAGCTTTGTTCAGTAAATAACACCTCCTCTACAGTGATAAAACAACCATAACCATGCAGTCATTAACTACCACCGGCGGGGTCGTCCGTCAGGGCGAAGGCAAACAATTTAACGTGCTGGGTCATGCCATTACGGCTCTCTTTACCCAACATACCACCGAAGGAAACTACTACGTCTTTGAGCTGATTACCCCACCAGGTTTGAGCTTGCCGCCCCACGTTCACGAACGGGAAGATGAACTGATCTATGTACTGGAGGGTGAGCTGGAAGTTATGATAGGAGATCAGCAGTTTGTGGCTCAGGCGGGGGACCGTATCTTCTTTCCCCGGTTCGTACCCCACGGTTTTCAGAACGCGGGCAGCTTCGAAGCGTTTTTTGAAAAGCTGGCGGCCTTGCCACCCGGTGAACCCGACATGGCCAGAATCACTCAGATCTTCGCCGAACACGGCATGACGATTCTGCTGCCCCAGCAGGCGTAACCAATGGACCGACCGTTCAATCATTCAAGTAACAACTGAACGGTCGGCCCATTGGCGACAACTCATTATTTCTTTCCAGCGTCGATTTTAGCCGCATTCACCGTTTCAGCCGCTCGTTTTCCGCTTCTCCGCCCCATCTGAACAAGAGTCCACCTTTTTCGAACGGAAGTCCACCCCGTTTGATTTTTTGTCCTCTAAACTTACACCGCCGTTTCTGACCTCTTTTCGATACGGCAGTCTGTTCTCAATGATAGTAACTTCCAGCGCTTCTTCGACCGCTCCAGCAAGCGGCTTTAGCTCGTTCTTGCCTGCAATAACCCTTCTTGCTGCCTGTCCAGACCCCTGACCTGGTATATGAGCGCTTCCTCAAATGCATGCGTACCCTATGGCCGCTAGTAGTACTTAATATTTTGACAGTTAATTCAACGCATATATGATTTGTTTTTACTCTCTTCCCGATCAGCGTTATCTCTCGATAAACCAGCGACATAAACCCATCCGTATTTCTCTGATAGCGTCAGTTCGATATGCACTTGGCTTTTGGTTCACTCTACTTTTTCTCAGCTTACCATTACCTGGAGTTAGCCAGGCTCCTTCGATAATATGGCAGAAGGCGTTGGGAGGATCAGCTCTTGATATTCCAAATGATATTGTTGCTACACCGGATGGGGGCTATGTAGCGGTAGGACGGGCACAATCTACAGATGGCAATGTTACCGGAAATCATGGGCGGGCTGATGTCTGGGTCGTTAAAGTGAATAGCGCGGGTGATCTGGTCTGGCAAAAAGCGTTGGGGGGCAGCAGCGGTGACGACGCGTATGCGGTGACTACTACGTTGGACGGTGGTTTTGTGATTGCAGGTGGAACCTCCTCCAGTGACGGAGACGTAACGGGCGATCATTCGACAACCGATTATTGGATAGTTAAGTTAAATAGCGCGGGTGGTCTGGTCTGGCAAAAAACCTTCGGTGGTTCCTTAAATGACGTAGCCCAGGATATAGTTTCCACGCCAGATGGCGGCTTCGCAGTTGTTGGGTCGTCCATGTCCTTTGATGGAGATGTAACGGATAATCACGGATACATTGACTTTTGGGTACTCAAGCTGAACAGCGCGGGTAATCTGCTCTGGCAGAAAGCACTGGGGGGAAGTGGTTATGATCGAGCTTATGCCATAACAACTACCGCTGATGGGGGCCTTGTCGTGGCCGGTAGCTCTGACTCCGCCGACGGTCAGGTGACCGGCAATCATGGGCTTGATGATTTATGGGTTGCCAAACTGAACGCGTCGGGTAATCTGCTCTGGCAGAAGTCGTTAGGAGGAACCCATTTCGAAGAAGGAAATAGCCTGGTGGTTACCCCCGACGGCGGCATTGTCATTGCTGGCTATTCGGCATCTGAGGACGGTGATTTATTGGGTAAGAGGTGGGGAGCTGATTATTGGATTGTGAAACTGAACAGTGCGGGCAACCTGGTCTGGCAGAAAACGTACGGTGGAGACGACAGCGATAGTGCTAAAGATATAAAAGTTACCCCAGATGGCGGCTTCGTTGTAATCGGTACGACTAATTCTTCCAATGGCGATATAACTAATCCGCGTGGCTACTTTGACCTATGGGTGTTGAAGTTAAACGAATCGGGCAACCTGGTCTGGCAAAAGTCGCTTGGTGGCTCACAGGCGGAGCTGGCAGCTGGCATTGTGCCAACCTCAAATGGAGAGTATGTAGCCGCAGGCTATACAGCCTCCAATGATGGTGATGTGACCGGAAATCAGGGTACAATTGACTATTGGATCGTCAAATTGGGCGTCTCTACACCTACTATTACTGAATTCTCGGCCAGTGCCAACTCTGTTTGCGCCGGTCAGACGGCTCAGTTCACGGCCAACCTGGTCAACGTAACAGGCAGCTATACCTACACACTCACGAATGGCACTAACTCGGTCAATGGCACCGCCAGCAGCAATCCCTTTAGTCAGACGTTGCTAGCCAGTGGGGCAGGTAGTCAAAGCTTCTCGCTGACGGTAAGTAACAACGGGCAGATGGCTCAGGCCAGCACCAACCTGACGGTGGACAGCCACCCCGACTACCAGCCCCTGGTGGATTTGTATAACAGCACCAATGGCACAGACTGGGCTAACAAGACGGGTTGGCTCACTAACTGTAACCCTTGTGGCTGGTATGGGGTAACCTGCTTAGGCGGACGAGTGACTCGTTTAGATTTACCATACAACCAGTTGAATGGTAGCCTCCCTTCGAGCCTGGGTAGTCTGACCAACTTGCAAACTTTAGCCCTCGGCAACAACCAGTTGAGTGGGAGTATTCCTGCGAGCCTGGGTAGTCTGGCTAATCTGCAAACTCTACTTCTCTCCACCAATCAGTTGAGTGGAAGTATTCCTGTGAGCTTGGGTAGCCTAACCAACTTGCAAAATCTAACTCTCGGCGATAATCAGTTGAGTGGAAGTATTCCTGCAAGTCTAGGTGATCTGACTAACCTGCGAATCCTAGCCCTCCAGAACAACCAGTTGAGCGGAAGTATTCCTGTGAGCCTGGGCAACCTGACCAATCTGAGATATCTAGCCTTCCACAACAACCAGTTGAGTGGTAGCCTCCCTTCGAGTCTGGGCAGTCTGATCAATATTCAAATTCTATACCTCTACCAAAATCAGTTGAGTGGTTGTTACCCGGCCAGCCTGACGGCCCTGTGTAGGGTTGTGAACAAAGATTTTAGTAATAATGCGGGCTTGCCCGATGGGGGCAGTGCCGCTGCGTTTAGCCTTTTCTGTTCTACAGGGCAGGGGGGTGATGCTTTTGTTGCCACCGCAACCACCAGTTTATCGACGGCTGCCGTAGGTAGTGTTGTTAGTTTGAGTACAGCCGGAGGTAGTAGCTACCAATGGATGACTCCAGTAGGTGCCCAGCTGAGCAGTACTACCGGCGCTGTGGTGTCGGCTACGCTGACTACGACGGGCGTCAAGACCTTCACCGTGGTAGTAAGCCAGGGAGGGACCTGTAGCCAGCCAGCCACTGTACCGGTGACGGTCACGGCTGCTTTGCCTGCTATCAGCAATTTTGCTGCAAGCGCAGGTACGGTTTGTGCGGGTAGCCCTGCTACGTTCACGGCCAACCTGAGCAACGTAACGGGCAGCTATACCTACACACTCACGAATGGCACCAGCTCGATTAATGGCACCGCCAACAGCAGCCCCTTCAATCAGACCCTCGTAGCGAACGGTTCGGGGGGCCAGAGTTATACACTCACTGTAGCTGCCAACAACCAGACCAGTACTGCTGTGACTCCTCTAACTGTGACCAACTTGACTCTCGATGGCTCCGTGACTGACGTGAGTTGCAACGGCGGCAGCAATGGTTCGGCAACCGTCAATGTTTTGGGTGGTACACCTGGTTATCGATATAGCTGGTCGCCGGCTGGGGGAAGCCAGGCAACCGCTGCCAACCTGCGTGCCGATACGTATACAGTCACCGTAACGGATGCCAATAGTTGCCAGGCCACCCGCCAGTTCATTATCAGTGAGCCTGAAGCGTTGACTACCAGTCTATCCAGCTCGGGCACCATCACCTGTGCGAATCCCACCGTTACGTTGACGGCCCGTCCATCAGGGCAGAGTAACTATGCTTTCTCGGGATCCGGCATCAGCCAGAGTGGAGCCAGCTCAACCGTTTCGCTCACGGCAAGCGGTACGTATTCGGTCACGCTGACCAACGCCACTGGCTGCACAGCCACCGCAACCATCCTTGTTGAACAGAACACGACGGCTCCCCAAAACGTGACGTTAACGAACAACGGGCCGTTAACGTGCAACAAGACCAGCGTTACGTTGTCGGCCAGCCCATTGGGTCAGAGCAGTTACGTCTTTTCCGGACCGGGACTCAATCAGAGCGGGAGCAGCCCAACCGTATCAGTCACGGCAAGCGGCACTTACTCCGTAACGGTGACAGGAGCCAATGGCTGCTCTTCAACGGCAACCACGACCGTGTCACGGCCCGAGCCCTTACAGGCTACCGCATCTGGTGTGGATGTTTCCTGTTTTGGGGGTAGTAATGGTAGTGCTACGGTCAATGTCAGCGGGGGGGCAGCAGTTTACACCTACCGCTGGTCGCCGTCGGGGGGCGACCAGGCTACTGCCACCGGACTAGTAGCAGGGGTCTACAGTGTGACGGTGACTGATGCCAACAACTGTACTCTCACCCAACAGGTTACGGTCAATCAGCCACCTTTGCTGCAAACCGGCGGCTCTCAGCAGGATGTTACGTGCTTTGGGGGGAGCAATGGCTCCGCTACCGTTACGACAACAGGTGGCACACCGGGCTACACCTACAACTGGTCACCCTCGGGTGGAAGAGAAGCCACAGCCTCCGGGCTGTCAGCCGGTACGTACATCGTTACAGTGGAGGATGCTAACGGTTGCAAGATGAACCGCCAGTTCACCATCAGTGAACCTGAGGCTTTGACTACCAGTCTGGCCAGCTCGGGTACCATCACCTGCGCGAATCCTACCGTTACGTTGACAGCCCGTCCATCAGGGCAGAGTAGCTATGCTTTCTCCGGACCAGGCTTCAGCCAGCGTGGAGCCAGCCCAACCGTTTCGCTCACGGCAAGCGGTACGTATTCGGTTACAGTGACCAACGCTACTGGTTGCACGGCCACCGCAACTACGGAAGTTCTGAGTAACACAGTGGTTCCCCAAAATGTGACTTTAGGTAATAGCGGTACGCTGACTTGTGCCCAAACCAGCGTCAGCCTGACGGCTGGCAGCAGCACAGAAAATGTTACGTACACCTTCTCCGGGCCAGAGGCCATAAGCGCCACCGGGCGTATTGCACAGATAAGCCAGCCCGGTACCTACACCGTAACCGTTATGGGTGCCAATAGCTGTGTAAGCACCGCAGTCACGACGGTTGAGAGTAACACGATTGCCCCCAACGCCAGCCTGGTTAGTTCTGGCACAATCACTTGTGCGAATCCTACGGTCACACTGACCGCGCGGCCATCAGGTCAGAGCAACTACGCTTTCTCCGGGCCGGGCCTCAACCAGAGCGGTACCAATGCCATAGCTTCCGTCACCGAAGGTGGTACGTACACGGTTACAGTCACGGGCGCTAATGGCTGCTCCGCTGCGACAACAGCAACGGTTGAGAGTAACACGACCGCTCCTCAAAATGTAACCTTAACTAATGATGGAGCGATTACCTGCGCGAAGCGCTCTGCCCAGCTTATTGCTGCCAGCAGTACTACGGGCTCTCTGAGTTACAGTTTTGCCGGGTCAACGACAATCGCTCAAACGGGTTTCGCTAAGGCTACGACAACCGAGCCGGGTACTTATACTGTGACGGTGACGGGAGATAATGGCTGCTCAGCATCGGCCGTTACCACAGTTGGTATCAACGTAAATGCCGCTACGGTCGATCTGACCAACAACGGTCCCTTATCCTTTACCAACACTTCCGTTACGTTGATGGCTACGTCCAGCCCCAACTACAGTTATGTCTTCAGTACTGGCGCTGTTCAGCAGGAGGGCGGCAACACGGCTAAAGTAACCACCACGGGCGTCTACTCCGTAACCGTTATCCGTTTAGACAATGGCTGTACGGCTACGGCTTCCACGACGGTGCTGGGGGGCAATAACCCCACCGCCTGCCGGGGAGCGACAACCGTCATTAACGTAGTCGTTGATGGAGATCCGGTGAAGTATGAATGGTACAAGAACAGCCTGACGAGTCCTAAGCTGATGGAGACGCCCCAGCTTTTCAGAGGTACGGCTACGTCGAGCCTGACCTTAATCAACGCGCAGAGTAACACCCAGGGCAACTTCTTTGTCAAAGTCACTGACCGCTCGGGCGCGGTGAAGGTCTACGGTCCGTATCGGTTAGCGGTTGACGCTAACTGCCGGGCTCGGGAAGAGGCCCAATTCGAGAGACCGCTGCAGGTAGAATTAGCGCCTAACCCCATCCAGCAAGATAAACTACGGGCCGTTGTTCGCGGTGCTGAGGGTCGCTCGTTACAAGTTGAACTGGTTGATCTAAGCGGTAAGCCGATCCATCGCCAGCACTGGGATCAGGCGGAGGCTGTACAGCTCGTGGACTGGGACATGCAGGGGCAAAATTCAGGTGCTTATCTCTTGCGAGTGGTAAGTGAGGCCGGTAATGGCGTTCAGGCTCAGCGGCAGAACCTAAAAATAATCAAGCCTTAGCTGCCTGTTTTTCTGCTGAATAAGGATCTGTACTAAAAACGCCTGATTGAGGTTGTTTTAGCTCGTTGGAGAGCCAAGTACGTTTAATCGGGAGTTAGAGGTAGTGCTGCCTAACTCAAACGAAGATCAGCTAACCCCTGGTTAATACCCCTGTTTGTGATGGTCGTACCTGAATCGATGAAAGTAGGTAGTCGACGGACGTAACGAACAGACGTTAACATGCCCTTATACAACGGCGAGAGGTAAGTAGCTCGTAAATCCTTTAATTGGATTGTTTTCACTAAGTTAAATGCAATATTTACTAAGTTGTTGCCTATTGTGAAGCGTTTATGGAAAATCGCTCCTGCTGGTTAGTCTGGGTTTTTCGATGGTTTGCTGGTTTCGGTATACTGTTCGCCATGGTAGATTGCCAAACCACCGATGTAGTAGCGCCCATCATCCCACTCGATCCGGTTACGGCCTCTCAGGCATCCCTGGTAAGTGTTCAGGCTATAGATGCCAGCTCGGCGGAGATTATCGTAAAAGACATCCGGCTTGAAGCAGCTGACTGGCGCATCACGGTTTCACCAGACGATAAGGGTAGTAACGTCACCATAACGCCTAGTGAAACCAAAGCTCTGAAGGACTTCAATCTGACAACCTTGAAAATGAGTGGCCTCAGCAGCGGGCAAACTTATCAAGTCCGGCTGGCCTTTCGCTTTGCTGATCAGGACTCGATCACGGCGGTACGGATGTACACGCACAAGCTGAACACTGCTCTTCACTGGACGCGCTTGGCCCATGTCAGTTTCAGCGGGGGCGACTACACCGGTTACCCCGTGGCGATGGATGGCATCTGCGGGCCTAATCCAGACAATGGCTGTGGCAACCCGAGTATCGGCGCGTATATAGGTAAGCAGGTGAAGTTGTTACGGTACCCTAGCCCGCAGGAGAGGAACTACATGGATGTGAAGTTCTACGATCGGGCTACCGATAGCTGGCCATACTATCCGGTCGACAACCGAATACCTCGCCACGGTATGATACAATACAACCTATTTTTCCTGGGTGTAGACCGGTACCTATTCAGCGGATTGGGCTTTGTTACCGAGGAGCGGGCACCCAGCAAGTATTTCTATTACCGCGATATGTCGGCCGTTTTTCCAGTAGGGGGTAGCCCTGTTTTACCGCTCTATGGCGGTGAAGATGGTGAACTGGCTTTTTTCACCACCACTGACGAAGCTTATTTTCTAACTCAGAATGGTTCACCAGCTATGCGCAGCATCCACGCCATATTCACCCAGACGGTACGTGCCCCCTTGCCCGAGCCGCCCGGCACGCTCGCTACCTTTTCTATTCGCAACATCGGCTATGTGGTGAACCAGCGGCCGGGCGAGCCAATCCGACTGTGGGCCTATGATCCAACAACCGATACGTGGACCAGGCGAGCTGATTTTCCTGGTCCGTTCCGGCAACGGGGTACAGGCTTTACGCTGGCCCGTCAAGGCTATTTCGGTCTGGGCCTGACTCTCGATGGTCAGGGTCTTCGTGACATCTGGCAGTATGATCCTGCTACGGATCGTTGGCAATACGTAACCGACTATCCGGGTCAGGGTAACCAGTTGCTGGCCGTCTTTAGTGCCCCCGACGGAGCCAAGCCCGAACGGGCCTACCTGGGATGGGGTTACGAAGCGCAACGGATCAATACGGGAGTTAACCGCACCGTGGGCTGCACCGACTGGTGGGAGCTAACACCATGAGACGGAGTTTTGAACCTGGCTGAGTAGAGTCTAGTCATACACACTTTGATCTTGTAATGATAAATAGGCAATTTCTTCTCCTCATTCGACGGTGGGCGGCCGGGTGCCTGCTAGTGTGCATCTTGTGGGGATGCGTTGATCAGGTGGACTTACCCATCCGCCAAACGGAGCGACGACTGGTCGTGGAGGGACTGATTACCGATGAAGTTCCTCCTTATCCCATAAAGCTGACGTATTCGGGAAATTTAAGCCGGTCGCTGCTGATTCCAGACGAACTGGCTATTAACGGAGCTTCCGTTACGGTAGAGGATAACCTCGGCAACCAGGCCCAACTGCTGCAGGATCCGCTGAATCCCGCTTTTTACTGGCTACGCGATGAACGGCTGCGGGGTGTACCGGGTCGTTTATACACCCTACGCGTTACGTTGCCCGACGGAAGTCAATACGTCTCCCGACCTGAGTTAATGGCACCCGTGCCTCCCATCGAACGACTGTATGCTGAGTACCAGGAGTCGGATCCGAACACGATACAATTCAATACGTTTCAAGTAAAAATTGACACCCGTGATCCAGCCACTTCCGGTAACTTCTACCGCTGGCAGGCCATGTGTTATATGCCCATCTGGGGGGGCAGCGACCCGTTAGGTTTTTATAATAATGTATCCGCTCCGGGAAGGTACGCTCCGTTCTATGGTACGCTCACCAACGTATTAAGTGATCAACTCATTAACGGCAATCGAATCGAGGGGCAGCTGGTCCTGGTTCCACCGCTGGTGGCACTGGGCACGCAATACGCAGAAGTCAGGCAGTATTCGCTCTCGCGGGAAGCTTATCAGTACTGGCTCCTATACCAGGAACAACTCTCCCGTAGTGGAACGATTTTCGACCCGCAGCCCGCCAGCATTGAAGGTAACGTCAGGTCGGTGGCGGATACGAATAAGCTGGCATTGGGTTACTTTGGCGCGTCGGCTGTTAGTCGCCAGCGCATCGTTATGTACACCGACACGTTGAATTACGCCAAGTTTGTGACCCGATATGGGCCGATTCTGTTTAGTAACACGCCACCCGTGGTTCCGGGCCTGGCGCAAGATCAAAGTCAACCAGCCGGTCCCACCAACTGGCTTACATACGGGAAATAGCGTTTACCTTGTGTTTGTATGTATCAACGTCTGCTTATCGTTTTTTTGGGGTCTATCCTGTCGCTGCCGTTGCTGGCTCAGACACGTTACGTCATCCGGGGGCGGGTAACCGACGGTACGTCGGGGCGCGGGCTGGCGGGCGTGTCTGTTACGGACAAAAAGCAGGGCGCTGGCACGACCACCGATAGCACGGGTGCCTACCGACTAGCGGTGTTACCCGGTCTTTACAACCTGACTTTTTCGGCGGTGGGGTATTATAGCCGTAACCGATACGCAGACCTGAGCCGGGCCGATGAGGTGGTCGATGTCCAGATGAATCCCGACGTTCGCCAGTTAGAAGAGGTGAACGTAACCGGCCGGGCACCCGATGCCAACGTATCGGCAGCCCAGATGAGCATTGTCAAGCTCGATATGAAAAACCTGCGCAACATTCCGGTCGTCTTCGGTGAAGTAGATATTCTCAAAGCGTTGACCTTGCAGCCGGGTGTGAGCACGGTTGGCGAAGGAGCAGGCGGCTTCAACGTCCGGGGTGGCCGCACCGACCAGAACTTGGTCTTGTTAGACGGTGCCCCACTATTCAATACGAGTCACCTGCTGGGTTTACTAAGTAACCTTAATGCCGATGCCATTCAGGATGTGACGCTTTATAAGGGCGGTATTCCGGCAGCCTACGGTGGGCGGCTATCCAGCTTGCTGCTGATGAACACTAAATCGGGTGAAACCGAACGAATCAGCATAAACGGCGGCATTGGGCTGATCACGAGTCGGCTGCTGGTGCAGGGACCGTTGATCAAAAACAGAAAGTTAACATTTCTGGCGGGGGGACGCATCGCGTACCCGTCGCTGCTGCTCGGCCTGTTTCCAGCCCCCACTAACCGGAACCGAGCTTCCTTTTATGACCTGAACGGTCGACTAACCTACCGATTTAATGCCGGAAGCCAGTTAACGACTACGGTGTATCGATCGTTTGATACGTTCAAATTTCCGCAGGATACGCTCTATACCACCCAGTCGACACTGATTACGGCCCGCTACAGCCAGCGCCTGAATTCAAATCTGTCAGTAAATGCGACCGCCACACAAAGCGATTATCGGTTTTATCTGGATGGTCAGAACACGACAAACACGTATCGATACCGCTCAACCCTGCGCCAGCGCGAGGCCCGGTTGGATATGCTCTGGACTCCGCCTTCCGGAAAAAATCTCTCAAAACATCGGCTGGAGTTCGGGGGTTCACTCACGGGCTATAGTCTGCTGCCGGGAGCTATTGCGCCGACTGGCGAGCGTACGAATGTTAATGCGCAAACGTTACCTGCTGAGCAGGCCCGTGAGTGGGCGGGGTACGTATCGGAAGAATTCACTCCAGTTCGGTGGCTGTCGGTACAGGCTGGCATTCGTTATGCACAGTTTACAAACGTAGGGCCGGGTGTTACGTACCAGTATGCCGAAGGGCAGGCCCGTAGTCGCGAGACCATTACCGATACCCTTCAAGTCGGCGCTGGCCAGCCGCTGGCTCAGTATGGCGGCTGGGAACCCCGCCTGACGGTTCGGGTAAATATAACGCCGGTCAGCTCGCTGAAAATCAGTTATAACCGGACCCGCCAATACCTGCACCTGATCTCAAATACAACCGCTATTTCACCGGTTGATTTCTGGAAAGTAAGCGATGCACTGGTACCTCCGCAGGTAGCGGACCAGTGGGCGGTGGGCTACTTTCAGAATTTCCAGGACAATCAGTATGAAACGTCCGTGGAGGTCTATCACAAAGACATGACGAATCTGATCGAGTACCGGAACGGAGCTACCCTGCTGTTGAATCCGACATTGGATGCCGATTTGTTACGGGCTCAGGGACGGGCCTACGGGGTAGAAGTGAGTATTCAGAAAACGCGCGGCCTGCTAACGGGCCTTTTGGCTTATACTTATTCGCGAACGCTGGCTCGGGTACCAACTACGTTTGTCCGTGATCTGATTAATAAGGGCGACTGGTATCCCTCCACGTTCGACCGCCCCCATAACCTGACTATCGCTACGCAGTGGAAGTGGCGACGCGGCTGGACGTTCGGCACTAACTTCGTCTATACCTCCGGTCGGCCGACTACGTACCCTGATGGCAGTTACCGGCTCAATGGAACCAAGGTGCTCGACTATTCACAACGTAACGCCGACCGCATTGCCGGCTATCACCGGCTGGATGTGGCGTTTACGAAAGACGGTCGACGAACGCCCGGCCAGCGTCGGTACAGCAACTGGTCAGTATCGTTTTACAACGTGTACGCCCGCAAAAACCCGTACTCAGTTTACTTTCAGCGTGTCAATACCACTACCCGAAGTTATCAACTCTCGGTATTTGGCTCGATCATTCCTTCCGTCAGCTGGAATTTTACGTATTGAGCATACCCTCGTCTGCAGGGAGTACACCAGCGTTCAAATCGTTAGTTTCAAGTTTACCGAACTGCCATTCCTTGTTTACTTTTACCGCTCTAAACAGGTACGCTGCACATTGAAAGACAGAATGCAAAATCGAACGGCCGTTCCGCGCCGGATTTACTACTTACTCCTCTTATTTCTAGTGGGCTTCACGTCCGCAGTAGTTGGGCAAAAGCCTCAATTTAAAGTGGTGGCCCTTGCCGAAAAGGGTGGGGGTGTCCATGCTCCTTTCGTTGCAGAGGCTAAAAAATGGCTGGCACAGGTAGCGTCGGAGAACAATTTTACTGTTGAGTACATCGAGAATACGGAACCGATCAACGATGCGTTTCTGGCGAGGTATCAGCTATTTGTTCAACTGAATTATCCACCGTATATGTGGACAGATACGGCTAAAGAAGCGTTTCGCAGATATATTACAGACGGAAAAGGGGGCGGCTGGGTCGGCTTTCATCACGCTACGTTGCTGGGCGAGTTCGATGGCTACGCGATGTGGCCCTGGTTTTCGGAATTTATGGGCGGTATCCGGTATAAAAACTACATCGCTACCTTCGCCAAAGCAACCGTGCATGTCGAAGCGAATAGCCATCCGGTGATGAAAGGTTTGCCCGCTACGTTTGCGGTTGAGAAAGAAGAGTGGTATACCTACGATAAAAGCCCTCGCCCCAATGTAAACGTACTGGCCACCGTCGATGAGACTACGTATTCGCCCGAATCAACCATAAAAATGGGGGGCGATCATCCGGTGATCTGGTCCAACGAGCGAATGAAAGCTCGTAACGTCTATATTTTTATGGGCCATGACCCTACTCTGTTCAGGAACGACGCGTTCGTGAAAATCGTCCGGAATGCCATATTGTGGGGTGCTGGCAACTGATCTACTGATTAAACGGAACGCCGATGTCATTGTGATTCAGGTGTTATCCATAGTATACGATGCTTAAAAAACTGCTAAAATTAGTTAGTCTGGTCGGCTTCGTTCTGGCTTCGTTTCTGCTTCGGGCTCAGGGCGTTAAAGTGCTGACAAATCAGGTGGGCTATGAACCGGCAAAAGCCAAACGGGCGATGGTGATGGCGGATCGCCAGGTCTCGATTCCAACGTTTCAGCTCATCAATACGGGAACGGGCAAAGTCGTTTACTCGGGCAAGCCGGTCTATAGCGGACCAGTCAACAAGTGGAAAAACTGGCTGTTCTGGACGGTCGATTTCAGCGCGTACACTACGGAGGGAACGTATCAGGTACAAATTACAACGCCGGGTAAAAACGTATCATCTTATCCGTTCGTGATTGGCAGGAACGTACTGGAGCAGTACACGCTGTCGGACGTAATCTATTACTTTAAAGGGCAGCGAAGCTCCGGACTGCTGGATAAAGCGGACCGCAAGCTGGTGCTGGCGGGTAGCGCGACTGATACACTCGACGTGCACGGCGGCTGGTACGATGCCACGGGCGACTATGGCAAGCATCTTTCGCACCTGACGTTTTCGTCCTACTTCAATCCGCAGCAAATTACGCTGACGGCTTACAGTTTACTAAAAAGCTACGCGCAACTGACGAAGCGCAAAGGCGCTGACTTTCGGCAGTTCAACCGCCGACTGCTGGATGAGGCCATGTATGGCGCTGATTATCTGGTACGAATGCAAGCTAAAGACGGCTCCTTTTACCGCTCCGTGAAAGCGCCGGGGCCGGGTAAACTGGCAAAAGATCGGGTTATTCAGGCGGAAGACAAAGCCTATCGGATCAAGCAGTCGAAAGACCAGACATTAGCTACTACGGCTGACGAAACAAACTGGCGTCGGTATCAGGTGAGTTACCGGTCGGGTGGGGGTATGGCCATTGCGGCCCTGGCAATGGCGGCTACGTATGCGCCGGATCAGACGGGTGATTTCGGGCCCGCTGATTACCGGCGAGCCGCCGAGCAGGCCTTTGCGTTTCTGGAGAAAGAGAACCCCGCAATGACCAACGATGGCAAAGAAAATATCGTGGATGATTACTGCGCGCTGACCGCTGCCACGGAACTATACAGGGCTACCCAGCAGGATACGTATCGGAAAGCGGCTGACAAACGGGCTCAGAACTTATTGAACCGACTGGCATCCTGGAAAACGTATCGAAACTATTGGCGGGCTGATGATCAGGATCGGCCGTTCTTTCATCCGTCCGACGCCGGTTTGCCCGTGACCAGTTTAATAGAATATTACCCACTGGCATCCGCCGACAAACAGAAGGCGATTAGGCAAGTCATCCGGCAATCTATGACGTATGAACTGTCGGTAACGCAGGAAGTCAAAAATCCGTTTGGCTACAGTCGGCAGTTAGTGCAGGATACACTTGGCAAACGACGTACTACGTTCTTCTTTCCGCACGGCAGCGAAGCCTCGCCCTGGTGGCAGGGAGAAAATGCCCGTATTGCGTCTATGGCCACAGCCGCCCGTTTGAGCGCTCCGCTGTTCAGTGACGATAAGGCGTTTCAGGCAAAACTCGAAGACTTTGCGCTCAATCAACTGAACTGGATTCTGGGACTAAATCCGTACGATGCCTGTATGCTACAGGGCAGCGGTCATAACAACCCATCTTATGGATTCTTTGGTACGTTTGAGTACACGAATGCGCCAGGCGGTATTGTCAACGGCGTTACGTCGGGACTACACGACGAAGAGGACATTGATTTCAACCTGTCCTACAAAATGACGGGAAAAGACGCTGACTGGCGGTGGGCTGAACAATGGCTACCACACGCAGCGTGGTACCTGATGGCCTTGGCAGTCAATAACGAATAACTAAGTTTTAAAATAATCTGAATTACAAATTGGTATAAGTCAATTGATTTATAACCCATCACTTTGCTGGCGTAGCGGGGCTACGTGTAAGCTTTCTAGCTGCGAGTCACGTTAAAATAAGCTGACAAGTCGAGCGAGTCCTGCAGAGATAAGGAGGATCAGGGCGACAAACGCCAAGCCGTAATACAGGCCAAACGCTTCAGCGACGAAACCAATGACCGGAGGCCCGGCCAAAAAGCCAATAAAGCTAAACGTAGCGAACGTAGCCAATCCAGCGGCTGGCGGAATGCCCGGAATCCGCATGGATGCTCCATACAGAATCGGTGCGCCAAGTGAACAGCCCGCACCGAGCAAGGCAAACCCAAGTAAGGCAGTTGCGGGATAGGGAAGCGCAATGGCTACCAGCAAACCAACCGCGCCCAGCAGCCCACCAAAAAATAGCCAGCGTTTACCTCCAATTTTAGGAATAATCGCGTCGCCGAACAGGCGAAAACCGGTCATTGTTAGCGAGAAGCTGGCAAAGCCTAAAGCGGCAATCTGACTGCTGGCTCCGAGTGTCTGACGCAGGTAAACGGCGCTCCAGTCTAACGCAACGCCTTCGCCCATCGCAATGGCTAACCCAATCAGGATCATAAGCAATAGATCCAGATTGGGCTTTACAAACGATGAACCTGTTTTCTCACCCGATTCCGACCGGCTGCTCGACGGAATTTTAGCTAGCTGTGGCTGTAACAAGAATGTTAGACCTAAAATCAATGCCGCCATTACCATAATATGTATCTGTGGAGACACGTGCAGTGCAATTACGGCACCGGCAATACCTGAACCGATCAGTCCGCCCAGACTCCACATGCCGTGGCAGGACGACATAATAGCAATCCCCTGAGCCCGTTCCAGATTGGTCGCGCTGGTGTTCATCGCTACGTTAATCAGGGCTGCGCTGACACCCATCAGGAATAACCCAATGGCCATTATTATCGCGTTTGGCGCATTCAAGGGAATGCAAACGGCAAATGTTAACGCAATTGCCGACCAGAAGCAGGAACGCGCTTCGCCAAGCCGGGCAATGATCCAGCCCGTAAACGGATTCATAATCAGCAGACCGACCGGCATCGCAAACAGTAGAAAACCCAGTTGCGCGTCCGACAGGTGTAGCTTGTCTTTTACGTACGGAATGTGGGCTACCCAGCTACCCAGCAAAATACTATCTGAGGCAAACACCAGGCCGACCGCCAGCGCCTGTGGATTCAGGAAGATGGTCAGCAGGTTACGTATGAATAAACTTCGGCGTGGTCGGTTAAATAAAACGGTTGTATTCATGGCACAAAAATAGCCGGTACGTACCGGCTATTTTTCTAATCTATTGGCTTTTTCTAGTGCTCTATTACCCGTTATGGGATTAGAACGATTATTTCATTGTTAACGACGTATTATTTTTCAAATGCCCTGCCATAGCTTTGCGCAGCTTTTCGACCTTGGGTAACGACACACGCTGGATGTAAGGCTGGTCGGGGTGCAGGGCAAAATAATTCTGGTGATAATTCTCGGCTGGGTAGAAAGCGGTCAACGGCAATACTTCCGTTACGACCGGATTCGCGTAGTGCTTTGAGTCGTTTGTACGCTTGATGGCGGCCAAAATTTCGGCTTTCTCGGCAGGGGTCCGGTAAAAGGCAGCCGAGCGGTAATCACGGCCAACGTCAGGGCCCTGGCGGTTTAAAGTCGTAGGGTCATGGCCCGCAAAAAAAGCGTCGAGCAATTGGGCATAGGTAATCACCTTCGGATCGTAGTAAACCTGAACCGATTCAGCATGGCCGGTCTGGTCAGTGCCAACCTGCTCATAGGTCGGGTTTTTGACATTACCGCCTGCGTAGCCGGACACCACCTCGCGGACGCCTTTGAGCTGGTTCATGCCTTCTTCCAGTGCCCAGAAGCAGCCGCCCGCAAAGGTGGCCACGGCCTCACCGGGTTTCAAAGCCGGAAGTTTGGCAAACGCGTAGTCGTTCGACTGACCCTGAACGCAACCGGCCAGCAGGAGCAGGCTAAGTACATATAAATGAATTTGTTTCATACCAATATTTGAAGCAAGTT
This sequence comes from Spirosoma fluminis, assembly GCF_054778895.1. NCBI lineage: Bacteria > Pseudomonadati > Bacteroidota > Cytophagia > Cytophagales > Cytophagaceae > Spirosoma > Spirosoma fluminis. Next base: position 132,178 of record NZ_BAAGZD010000019.1, on the reverse strand, counting down.
GATAGTATATAAACGTATAAACACTGAGATCGGTTTCAAGACTACAGGCCGAGTAGACAAGTTCAGATTGCTCTAAACGGTATTTATAACCGGATGATCACGTCCGGGTTACGCCTATGAAATTGCAATTCGAGAAAATAGAACCCGAGGCTGGTAGCTCGTTTCGGGTTATCCATCACACAGAGGTAGAAACCTGTGGGGTGTACTGGCACTACCACCCTGAATACGAGATTGTTTATATACCCGCCGGAGACGGTCGGCGACGGGTGGGTACTAACGTATCGCGCTATGAATCGGGCGAGCTGGCTTTTATCGGCCCAAACCTGCCGCACCTGAATTTCAGCTATGGTAAAGAAGGGCAGTACGAAGAAATTGTCGTGCAGATGCGGGAAGACTTCATGGGCGATGCCTTTCTACAGAAACCGGAACTGGCAACGGTTCGGCGGCTGTTCGAGCGGGCGCATCGGGGACTTGTCTTCGGGCCGGAAACCAAACAACGGGTTGGTGCCTGGCTGACGCAATTGCCCAACCAGCCGCCTTTTGAGCGGTTTTTAACGTTGCTTCAAATTTTACAGCAGTTAGCCGATGCCTCGGATGCCGAATTATTACATGCCGACGGGGTTCGGTTTGACCTGAATCCGAAAGAGCAGGAACGTATCAACCGGGTGTGTCAGCACGTTGAGCAGCACTACGCTGAACCCGTGAACATCCAGGCCGTGGCTGATCTGGCCAGCATGACCGTTCCGGCCTTCTGTCGCTATTTCAAGCGCATGACGCACCTGACGTTTACGGATTTTGTCAACGAATACCGTGTCAATCAGGCCCGGCGGCTGCTGCAATCGTCCCGAACGGTTGCTGACGTAAGTTTCACGGTTGGATTCAATAATCTGTCGCACTTCAACAAAACGTTTCGCGCTATAACCGGACAGACGCCCAGCGCCTACCGGAAGGCATTGGTAAGTTAAGCCAGCGTTGACTTGTTACGGATGGGGCATTACCAGTATGCCGTTTCCGGATCAGGTACAGTGCTGATTAAATCGGTCTGATGCGTTATTCGCAGCGCTTGATGAACAGGAAAGAGTAGGAAAGTACCTGATCGATGATTTGTGAATATTGTTAGAACGTAACACGAACAACGTTTAACCTGCCTAACACCCGCGCTTAACCTTATTGATTATGAACGTAGCTCAGCGAATTGGCTCCCTGTTTGTTTTGTATTCTTTTTCGATGTTCACCCCGCCGGCTCCGGAGCCTACGGTGCGTTTTAATCGGCAGTTTATTGCGGCTGAAAGCTTTGAATCGGTTGGCGTATTTGATGTAGACAAAGATGATACCCTCGATGTTGTTTCCGGCGATTTCTGGTACAAAGGCCCTCGCTTCTGGCGTCGACAATTAATCAGCGATCAGGTTCGGCAAGACCAATACTACGATGATTTCTCAACCATACCGCTCGATGTAAACGCCGACGGCCGGATGGATTTCGTAACGGGCGGCTGGTTTAACGCTACGTTACGCTGGGTCGAAAATCCGGGTAAAAAAGGCCTGTGGCCCTCGCACGATATTGCTAAGGTAGGGAACGTAGAGACTACCCGCGCCTGGGATGTCGATGGCGATGGTGTAGTCGAAATTGTACCCAATAACCCAAATCATCCCTTAAAGTACCTGAAATTGACCGGGCCTAATCAGTTTCAGACGGTTAACGTAGCTCCTACGCAGGGCCATGGCCTGGGCTTTGGGGATATCAATGCCGACGGCCGTGGCGATTTTATTGTCAGTGATGGCTGGCTCGAAGCACCGGTTGACCGCAATGCCGGTCCGTGGACTTTACACAGGGAGTTTGCCTTAGGAACGGCCAGCGTACCCGTTATTGTAGCGGATGTCAATGGTGACCGACGTAACGATCTCATTGTTGGACAGGGGCACGGATACGGCCTGCACTGGTATGAGCAAACGCAGGGTGCAAACGGGCAGCGGGGCTGGACGAAACACCTGATCGACGATAAGAACTCGCAATATCACTGTCTGGAATGGATTGATATTACTGGCGATGGCCGTCCTGAGTTGATAACGGGTAAGCGATTCCGGGCGCACAACGACAATGACCCCGGTGCCGACGACCCCGTCGGTTTGTATTATTTTACCTGGGATATGGCGCGTAAGCAGTTTACAAAACACGACATTACGTACGGGCCCGCTGGCGTAGGTAAAGGAACGGGTATTTACTTTGCCGTGGCCGATTTGCACAAAACCGGCCGCAATGACCTTGTGGTAGCTGGAAAGGATGGGCTGGTAGTATTTTTTAATGAGGGAGTTAAGAAAAAATAATTCTATATAACCGATCTATTTAGCGGTTTTGCATGTATTTTTAACATGCTTAATCTCCTCTTTACTCAATCAACTCGTTTATGCAGCGTGCTCAATTAAAGGAATTCTATGGCTACGGGCTTATTTTAGGAGTCCTGGCCGCCGTTCAGGCTTATTCAGTTTACATTGCGTCAACCACCGACTTAACCTTAACCTGGCAGCATTACGCTGGCTTTGGTGCTACCGCACTGGTAGGCATCCTGTGGGCATTTCGCAAACCACAGTATCTGTTCTATGTCTTAGGGCTAACCCTTATTCTAGGTTATGAAAACCTGGTAGGTTTCACGCCAACCCTCGATTTTACGGTTACCCGCTACTATTTCAACAGCATCGCACTGCCTGTATCGTACCAGGATTTTTCGATGTATATGCTGCTGATCTGGGCTTACGTTGCTCACGAGCGGCTACGTACCCTCGCGCGGTCTCTTTTTGTGAGAAGGGCCTAAATGGTATCGCTTTAAGTGCGGTAAGTAAAACGAGTGGAACACGTTCACCATGTAACGTATTCCACTCGTTTTACTTACCGCAATGACCGTCTATTTCATCGGTTTCTCGTCCTTGAAGCTATCTTGCTTAACGTGCTGGTGTTTGTGGCCGGTTAGCGCGGGCAACTGAATAATTTCGCCTGTTTCCCAGGAATCGGCACCGGGTTGATGAGTCGGATCGGGTATATCGGCCCGGTTCTTTCGGTTTTCTTCGGTTGATACGTTAAAGCGTTTGTCACGGTCCTGAACGAGTTTTGGGTTGAGTTGCCCGTCTCTGGTAAAGCCCATCATCAGCGCCGGATTGGCGAAAGGCAGTTCAATATCCTGATTGGTATGCCAGGTGTGCCAGGTCTTGCCATAGGTTGAGACAACCTGCTCCATCAATTCGTGTTCGGCCACTTTGGGCAGGCCGGGCGCAATTAGTTCGCCACTCTTGACCTCATACCGGTGGCTGTGCCAGAGTTTCTTCTCATCGGCGGGCAAGGTCATGAACAGCTTTTCGGAAATGATGTGTTCAACGCCCATGATTTTGGCGCTGTCGCCGTTGCCGTCATAGATGAGGCACTGCGTTACGTCTTCATTAAGTTTAGCGCAATAATGATGGGCTTCCATTTGTCCGTTAAGCTGACCGTTGTAGAAGGGAAAGCCGTTGAGATAGATAGTTAGCTTGCCAATGGGCGTTTTATCCTGAATAGCCGCTGCGCCAGCCTCCATCACCTTCGTTTCCCAGACTTTTCACTGCCGGGTACTTATACGTTCGGCGACGTATTTTCGCCCCCGCAGGCCAGCATTATACCAACTAGGCCTAACCAACTCACTATCCGCTTCATGCTGTTATCCGTTGATTTTGAAGACAGAACCGGCTGGCGCGGGCGTTGTTTATTCTAGTTATCAAGTAGGCAGAAAATAAAAAACCGCCCTTTCGAGCGGTTTCCTGCGTAGCTCCGACACCGCAACGGCAGACCGTTCCTGTCGGAGTTACAGATCAGACTGAGCAAACTACGTTGTTAACGACCAGCCTTCGCGGTACTTACGTGACACGAATTGATTAGCTTCATCGAAGTTCGTGATCTTCATATTTTTACCATCCCAGGTCAGCTTCTTACGACCGGGGTAGTTGAAGCCACGCCCATCGGCTTTGGGCGTACGGAGCGTGTAGCTGCGAATGGCGAGGTTACCCATCAGCACTGACTCGGTAAGCGGACCCGCAAAGTCAAACGACGACGTAAGCGCCTTATGTTCTTTGCTGTTAAAGCCAGCTTTGCAGGCTTCTGTCCAGAGAACCTGGTGACCATTCTCGGGCACGTCACTCTTCGGCTTCGGCGCGGCTTCCATTTTCTGTCCGCTTTTCGTGTACAATTTTGGATCATCGCCGTACATACCACAGGCAATTAACCCTTTATCACCAATCAGGAATACGCCGTTCTCGCCGTTTTCAGGGAACGGTTCGTTGGCGGGCAGCATATCGGGCCGGAACGGACGAAGACCGCCATCCATCCACACCATCTTAATCTCTGACTTGTTCTTCGCTGACGCGGGGAATTTCAACTCCACGTGCGACGAAGGTGGGCAACCTTCCGGAATGTATTCGGGTGTCCAGTCCTTCAGGAACACCTGGCCGATGCTGGTCTCAACTTCGGTTGGATAGCCCAGGCCCAAAACGCGGAACGGTACGTCCATGATATGGCAACCGATATCGCCCAGTGCACCGGCACCGAAGTTCCACCAGCCGCGCCATTTGAACGGATGATATTGAGGGGTGTAGCCTACCTTTTGAGCGGGTCCGATCCACAGATCCCAGTCGAGATCAGCCGGTACTTCGGCCACAGGCTGAGGCACTGGTATACCCTGTGGCCATACAGGGCGGTTGGTCCACAAATAAACAGTATGTACATTGCCGACCAGGCCTTTGTCGAACCACTCGACCATTTGCTTCTGCTGCGGGTTCGATGAACCCTGGTTACCCATCTGCGTTACCACTTTGTATTTGCGGGCCGCTTCGGTCAGCATCCGGGCTTCGTAGATATTATGGGTTAATGGCTTCTGCACGTATACGTGCTTGCCCCGCTGCATAGCGGCCATGGCAACAACCGCGTGCGTATGATCGGCGGTTGATACAGTCACTGCATCAATGTTTTTACCTTCCTTATCGAGCATCTCGCGGAAGTCTTTATACCGCTTCGCGTTCGGATGCTGTTCAAAGTTCTTTTTCACCTGATCGCGTCCCCAATCCACGTCGCATAGGGCTACCATGTTGTTCGCTCCTTTGTTGAAGGCGTTATTGGTATCCGAAAAACCTTTACCCGCTACGCCTACCCCCGCGATGTTGAGCTTATCGCTTGGTGCGATGAACCCTTTGCCACCTAATACGTGACGTGGTACAATAAGGAAACTGGTTGCTGCCAAAGCGCCGGTTTGTAGAAACTGCCGACGGGAGGTGGTCGCTCCTTCAGCCGGTTTCGGATTTGACATTGAGTTATCTGACTGATTCATGTATCAAGGATCAAACTAGTTTATCTTATAAAAGTACCCGCCTATGTCTTTTTACCCGGTTTTTTCAAATTTTTTAATAAGTAGTTCATCTTGCTGGTTCAGACCAACTGTAGACTGTAAGAAAGAGCTATCTTGTTTGATTGAATAAATTGTCAACTGTGCTATTGATAGATTTTATCTAAGCTAAGAAAGAGTATACACACAAGAGTGATAGACTATAAAAACGCCGATCGCATTTCTACAACCGGCGTCTAAAACTTACTTTAAAATCGGCTCCAGGGCGGCCCGGTTTTCGTTAAGCCAGTCATGGATGTCGCTCACAATTTCGCGGATGCCGAGTTCGGGTTTCCAGCCGGTGAGTTGGATTACTTTGGTGTTGTCGGTGATGTACAGCCGGATGTCGGCGGCTCGGTTTTCGGTTACCTCTTTGATGGGGATGGTTTTGCCGGTCACTTCCTGGCACACTTTGGTCAGTTCCTGCAAGGAGGCACTGCTTTCGTTGCCACCACCCGCGTTCAGAATTTCGCCGTTGACCGTATCCAGGTTGTGCAGCTCCCAGTCGATAAGCCGGTACAAGTCAGCGATATGGAGCATATCGCGGGTTTGTTTGCCGGTACCGCCGTACCCAATGTACGCCAGCTGCTGCTCAAAGTAATGTTTGGCAATCCAGAGCACCATTACGCCCTGATCGACTTTACCCATTTGCCACGGACCGGTGATGACACCGCAGCGGTTGATGACCGTTTTCAGTCCGTAAAATTCATTGTACTCCTGGATCAGCAGCTCCGACGCTAGTTTGGTCGTGCCATAAAGCGACCGCGCGCCATCCAGCGGGAAATTTTCGGCGATGCCCTTTGAAGATACACCAGCGACGGGTTGATCGTCGGTCAAGACGAAACGCGTGTCAGCTTCGGCGAAATCCAGCGTTTCAATCGTCTTGATCGGGTAGACTCGACTCGTTGAGAGAAAAACGAAATTCGCCTTATGCTTCAGCGCGTAGTTGAGGCAGTTTACAGTACCAAACAGATTGGTGTTAATCAGGTAATCGGGCGTGCCGTCCAGGCCAGCCAGTACGGAAGGTTCGGCGGAGGCTTCAATCACCGTATCAACGGCGGGCAGCGCATCAAAATCTTCTTTGCTACGTATATCGCCGTGGATAAACTCGATTCCCACGGCTTTCAGTCGTGAAAGGCTTAGTTCAGAGCCGCGCCGTTTTAAATTATCGAGGGCGAAAATCTGATAAGTTGGATAGTCCTTTTTAAGCGAAATGGCCAGCGATGAGCCAACGAATCCGGCACCGCCGGTGATCAGAATTTTCATAAATAGAGAGTGAAAGAGTGATAGAGCGAAAGAGCGCAAGAGTGAACGGTTGCGGTATATCCCTTTTTCACTCTTGCGCTCTTTCGCTCTTTAATCAACTCGCAATTCGTTTGAGTTTGACGTTTTCGACGGGGCGAATGACCAGCGGTACTTTTTCGACCTTGACCGAGCTGCTATCTAGGCCGAACCAGCGGTCTTCGGGCGTAGTAAAGCTTTTTACCGTGAAGTAAATGTTCATGATGAATCGCTCGCGAACCGGCAGCTCATTCTCGAACGACAGGAATTTTTCGAGTACCACGAACCGGAAGTCGCCGATCACGTTCTGGCGGCTGAGTGATTCGTACCGGCTGGTGATGTCCACTTCCTTATTTTTCACCATGTCTTCGATCACCTTCCGGAAGAACAAATTGATACGTTGCTCAACCCGGAAGCCCAGCTTGAAGGTCACTTTATACGCGTCGTCCGGCGCAATGGTGTTTACCTTATACTCCATCGTGTATGGATCGTCGGTGGTGTCGACGTGGACGAACCAGTAGATGTCAGCGCGTTTAGGCCGCTTCTGAAAGATGGAATAAATGATTTTGGACTCGATCTCGGACTGCCGGGCCGCGTTGCTCATGAACACCAGGTGGGTAGCGTATTTCGGAATACTGATGTCGCGGCTAAGTTCTTTGATAGCCTGAATGTAATGGTCGATCCGGACGTATTCCGTCAGACGAAGTTTAATCTGGAACGCCTGTAGCCAGATAATCATAATGGCGGCCATCAGTCCGGCAATCAATACAGATACCCAACCACCCGCTGGAAACTTAACCAGGTTGGCAACGAGGAAGCTGCCTTCGATACATAAGTAGAAAATCAGGAAGGTAAAAACTAACCAGGCATTGTACTTATGGGAGTACATGTAATAACTAAATAGAATTGTAGTCATTAACATGGTTAATGTAATCGCCAGACCATAGGCCGCTTCCATGCGCGAGGACTCCTGGAAATACAGGACAACGGCGACGCAGCCCGAAAACAGCAGCCAGTTGATGCTGGGAACGTAGAGCTGACCTTTCTGAACGCTGGGGTAGCGCAGCCTGACCTTAGGCCAGAAATTCAACCGGATGGCTTCGCTGATGAGTGTAAAAGCTCCGCTCAGCATCGCCTGGCTGGCAATGATGGTGGCGGCCGTAGCAATGGCAATGCCGATAATCAGGAACCACTCGGGCATCAGTTCGTAGAACGGGTTTCGTTCGCCCAGCGCCTGGCCCGATAGTGATTCAACGTAGGCCCCTTGGCCGAGGTAATTTAGCAATAAGCAACTTTTGACGTAGACCCAGCTGGCGCGAATATTGCCCCGACCGCAGTGACCCATATCGGAATACAACGCTTCGGCACCGGTTGTGGACAGGAATACGGCCCCTAGTAACCAGAATGATCCGGGATAGTCAGTCAGAAAACGATACGCGTAATAAGGGTTAAACGAAGCCAGAATGCTCAAGTCACCGATGATGTTGACAATCCCCAGCACGCCGAGCATCGTAAACCATACGAACATTATGGGCCCAAAAGCCGTACCGACAACTCCCGTACCGAACGATTGAATCAGAAATAGAACCGATAGAATGGCAATGACGATGGGAATCGTCTCGATGTTGGGGTACAGAATTCGCAAACCTTCTACCGCTGAAGATACCGAAATCGGTGGGGTGATAATGCTGTCGGCGAGCAGCGAACTTCCCCCAATAATGGCCGGAATTGTTAACCAGCGGGCATGGCGACGAACCAGCGCGTACAATGAAAAAATGCCACCTTCCCCCTTGTTATCGGCCCGGAGAACCAGAATGACGTATTTAACGGTAGTTTGGAGGGTAATTGTCCAGAAAATACAGGAGAGCGCTCCCCGCACCATTTCTGCCTGAATAGGCTTGGTAGGCCCAATGACGGCCTTTAACACGTATAAAGGCGAGGTACCGATATCGCCATAGATGATACCCATTGCCACCAGCAGGCCAGCAGCCGTGACGGTGTCTAAATGCTTCTTATCTTCCATATAATAGGCTTTCGCCTTACTGTTGCACGTGCGGGTAAAAACTGGGCAAAGATAGCCTATGTTTGGATTCCTTGATGTGGCGCTGCGGGAAAGTTATAAAACACAGAATACGTCTTAAAAAGACCGGGCAAAATGCTAAACAGGTCTATTCTGATCCGATCTCACGCTACGTATTCCGAAGGCTTTTTTGCCATTGACGCTCTTGTTCGTAGGCAACTGCTTGGTCAGCAGGTTGACTGAAAATAGTTGGAGCTACGATCTGCCAAAAGGCGTACTACGTGCACCTGATAATGGTTTAGTTGTTGAGGTACATTACTATGTTCATGCGTGATATGCCTCGACAGCAAACCAAATTGCCCTTACACTCGTAGGTATAACTCCACCAATCTCACCTACTAAGTTTTGTTTAATTAGGTGTGTTAGCAGACGACTTGTTCCTTGAGCGGGTCGTCTCTTTTTTATACCTGTCGCGTGCAAAAAGTAAGCCTGTTTTTTTGGAGAAGTAACCTGGGTAGCGGAGCAGGTTGAATACCTATCGTAAGTCCATATACAGCCCGGTCTGTAGAACAGGAGCTCCTGTTCTACCAGTAACCTATAGGCTGGCTGGCAGTTAACTTTAAGGCGATTTGGGTACGTAGCCTTAGTGGCTAAGTGATTTTATAGCAACCAATGGATTCCTCAAAAGAAAAGGTATTTACTGATAGGCGGGCAAATCGTTTTGCTGCTCATGCTGAAGATACCAACTGAATCCGGCGAACGTAACGGCGATCAAACCAACCAGCCAAATTGCCCCCCAGCTACTCCAATACGACCAGGTACCTCGACTGATCATCTGAACCAGGGCCATCAGCATCATGCAAATGCCCAGAGTCATAATAATGGAATTCCGTAAGGTCTGCCGGTAAGTACGTCGTAGGTCATAGGCACCATACGCCTTATTCCGAAACTGAAAGACAATGTCATCCAGGGTTGCCTCGCGAAGTTGGGTTTCGGTAAGAGTAAGCTCTTTCTGGTACGTTTTGCGGAGTTGATGCAGGCTTCCAGCATTAGCTTCGAGTAAGGCCTTGTCGAAAGCCGGCTCAAACGGGAGACCAATCCACATGTAATACTCAACTTCACAGGCGAGGTGATCGAGCAGTTCGCTGATGAGCGAATCACTGGTACCTAGCTGGATCAGGTGGTCGTACAACCGGGCTACTTGTTGCGGGTTTAGCTTTTCCATGACTTTATGGAGTTGAGTTATTTACCGAGGGCTACGTCAGGAGAGGATTGTAGAAGGGTACGCATATGCTCAACAAAGCGTTCGAATTCCGATACTTTCCGGATAGCTGTGGCGGTGCCGGTAGGGGTGAGCGAATAATATTTACGTAGGCGACCGTCGACCTCAACGGATTCGGTTATTAGCAGCCCATCCTGTTCAAGTTTGTGCAGAACCGGGTACAAGGCACCAAAGGTCAGCGTTACCTCGCCCTGTGTACGTTCTTTAACCGATTGTGTAATCTCATACCCATACATCCGTCCCTGCTCAGCTAAAAGCTTGAGAACAATAGTCTTTAACGTCCCCCGAAGGAATTCACTGCCCGACTGTTCCATACTAATCCAGATCCAAAAATTAATGGGGTGAATATATGTAGGAAAACTGTATATATGTACAGCCTAAGGGCAACTTTTTATTTTATGAAGCTGCATCCCCAGTTGCTGGTTAAACAAATGGTAACCTAAATATTATTTTGGGTCTTTTTGACTTTTAGAAAGCTGACTTAACTGTTAATTAGCTTATTGAGTCGATTGTCGTCAGCAGGCAATAGTAAAAGGCTCATAGTGGAACACGGGCATGGAATCTATATAAGCTGGTTAAGTACGCCATACCCTATTGACTGCACTTTCCGATTTTGAGACTTTTACGTATATATTTGAGACGTAGCTATTTATGATTGATTGGCAGGCAGTTCCATACAGAATTAAGTTTAGTTTGGTAAGAAGTGAAACGAACGAAGAAACAGGTGAAATGGCTTCAAATACAAAAGGACTACGTCTTAATGCTTATTAAGACGTAGTCCTTCATCGTGTAACCGGCTCCGCTAATAGCCTTGATTCTGGGGGAAGTTCGTGGAGTTATTATACGTGTCAATCTCCGACTGCGGAATCGGGTACAACACTCGATAACCGGGTACAGTAATGCCAGTTACTTTAAGTGCTTCAACGGCTGTGCCCGTTCGGATGAGATCGAACCAGCGATCGCTCTCCAGGGCTAGTTCAAGGCGCCGTTCGTTGATAACAGCCGTACGAAACGCTTCTTTTGTTGAAAGTTGTGCTGCTGTATAGTTTGGAACACCTGCTCGGGTCCGTACGCGGTTAAGGCTTTTAAACGCTTCGCCGTCAGCTTGGTAACTCACTTCGTTTAATGCTTCTGCATATAAGAGTAATACGTCTGCAAAGCGTAATACAGGAAAGTCGTTCCCGACGTCGTTGGTCCCTGATAGCTCATCATAGAATTTTCTGGGCACTACGTTGATACTGCTTGGTACCGGTACTTGCACCGTGAGAGGAAGCCGTTTGTCGCCTGCTGGATACGCTGCTCGTAGAGAGGGTTCAATAATGTCACCAATGCTTGTACCAAACCATGAGCCATGACCTTCGCCAAGCGATCCGCCTTTCTTGTACTTGACGGCGAAGAGAAGTTCAGCGTTATTTTTATTAGTTACGGCGAATACATCGGCAATGTTGGGAAGTAACTGATACGTAGTTCCGTTGACGAGATCTCTCAGGACAGGCACTGCCAGATCGTACTTCTTCTCCGTCACATAAACTTTTCCCAATAGTCCTTTGGCTGCGCCAGAAGTAGCTCTGCCCACGTCGTTACCTGTATAGCTGGCGGGTAGACCTGCCGCTGCGGCTGTCAGGTCGTTTTCGATGGCGGCATAAATATCCGTTACTTCATTACGGACGTACGAGCGAGCATCTGACGTAGTGCCTGCTTTCAGCACGAGCGGTACTTTGCCCCATAACCGAACCAGATTAAAATAGGAGAGGGCACGTATAAACTGCGCTTCGCCTTTATACCGAGCTTTCAAAGTTGCATCCATCGATACGGCGTCGATCTTGTCCAGAATAAGGTTGCACCGGTTGATACCTGCATACAAACTCCCCCAGGTGTCGCGCAGCAATGTATTCGTCGTCGGTTCAATAAACCGATCGATATTATACCGTAAGCCTGAGCCGGACGATGGATCGTTGTCCAGTACGTTATCGCCCCTGGCTTCAACTAACGTATTGTAATCTCCTCCGTATTGATTTGAACTTTGAAGTGCATCATAAGCGCCGTTGACGGCATTTCCGAAATCATTAGCCGTCTTGTAAAAATTATCTACGTTTGGTTGCGATAGAGGCTTTAAATCAAGAAAGCCTTTCTGACAAGCCGACAGACTGATGATCAGTGCAGAAACTATAGCGAGCTTTTTCATGGCTGGTTAGAAAGAAAGATTGATACCGACTGATGTGGTACGTGGTAAGGGATAGGTTCCGTAATCTTCGCCCGAAGACAAGGCACTGTCAGGACGGCTGTTCACCTCCGGATTGAAACCGAGGTACTTGGTGAACGTGAACGGATTCTGAGCCGAAACGTATAGGCGGGCGCGGGTTAGACGCAACCGTTGTAGTACTGTGCTGGGCAACGAATAGCCGAGCGTAAGGGTGCGAATACGGACGTATGAGCCGTCTTCAATGTGCCAGGTCGAGATTTCGCCGTTCGATCCGGTAGAAAGTCGGTTCGCGCGGTTGACCAATCCGTTTCCTGGGTTATCGGCCGACTGCCAGCGGTCCAAGGCCCCCCGGAACAGATTGCCGTTCCCCTCCATGTTGTAGATATACCGACGTATCAGATTCAGAATTTTGTGGCCCTGAACGCCTTGAATCGCGATGCCCAGATCGAAACCCCGGAAGGCGAAATTGTTGGTAAACCCAAACGTGTACTTCGGGAAATAGCTGCCCGTTACGGTGCGGTCGCTGCTGAAGTCAATTTTGCCATCGCCATTCTTGTCGACGAATCGGAAATCGCCGGGTTTGGTTGTAGACGTATGCGGATAAGCATCAATTTCGGCTTGGTTTTTAAAGACACCGTCGTAAATCATCGTATAGTATTCGCCAATCGGATGGCCGATCTGCGTAATAAACTGCGCACCGGCGACTCCACCCGCTACAATGATTGGGTCACCGGATGGCCCCAGGGCTATTACTTTGTTTCGGTTCGTCGCAATATTGGCGCTTGCGTCCCACCGGAAACGGCCGAACGTCTGACGGGTTCCAAGTGTAAACTCGAACCCCTGGTTGTTTACTTTACCGATGTTCTGTAGTTCTGTGCTAAATCCTGACGTTCTCGGAACCGGTACGTTCAGGAGCAGGTCAGAGGTATTTGCGTTGTAGTAGTCAACAGTCAGATTCAGCTTGTTTCTAAAGAAACTAACATCGAAACCGACATCGAGCATGGCCGTCTTCTCCCATCTCAACCTATCATTGGCGGAATTGCCCGGCGCCAGGCCACTGACAACTGTTTCGGGACCTAAAATGTAGTTCTGATAGTTTAATAAGCTGATTGATCCGTAGTTAGGGATCTGGAAATTTCCGGTTAAGCCATAGCTGGCGCGTAGTTTCAGATCACTTAACCACGTAACGGGTTTTAAGAATGATTCCTGCGACAAATTCCATCCCGCTGATACCGATGGAAAGTAACCCCAACGGTTATCGCGGCCAAAGCGCGAGGAGCCATCCGCCCGAATGGCGGCCGAGAGCAGGTATTTTCCGTTATAATCGTATTGAACTCGGCCTAGGTAAGACAGTAACGACCATTCCTGAACATCAGAAGCCCCGGCAGATACTTGCCCCGCGTTCAGCGTGTACACCAGGTCATTGGGAAAGTTGGTCGCCGTAAGTTCATTAGCAACCCGCCGGTCTTTTTGTGAGGTGAAACCTACTAATGCCGCGACCGTGTGTGCGCCGAACGATTGATTGTAGTTCAGGGTATTTTCAACCAACCAGTTTATAAAATTCTGCGCTCTCGAAAAGCCTGTCGGCACAGAAGGGCCTTTACGATCTCTGATTTCGAGCGTTGACGGTCGGTAGTAATCACGTTGAAAGCTATTGATGTCGGTCCCTACGTTTAGGCGGTACGATAAGCCTTTGAAAATCTCGTACTGCGCGTAAGCATTACCGAGTACACGTAACTGACTCAACTTATCACTCACCTGATTGGCAATGGCGACCGGGTTCAGGATAGAGGTAGCTCCGTACCCCCAGGCATTGCCTCCCCAGTTGTACGATCCGTCGGCGTTATAGACCGGAAAGATAGGCGGCATTTGAAGGGCTAAACCAACTACGCCTTCACCCAAATAAGGTCCTTCAGCCTTAATCAGGTCATGGTAGGAGTAGGTAGGATTTAGGTTAGCGCCGACGGTCAATCTACCGGATTTCACATCGACATTCGCTCGGGCGCTGTAGCGTTTGAAGCCCGAATTGATAACCACTCCTCGTTGATCCAGGTAGTTACCGGATACGTAAAATTTGACGTTATCTTTCCCGCCCGAGATCGAAAGCGTATGGTTTTGGATGGGAGCAGCCCTGAAAATAGCATCTTGCCAGTCGGTGTTAATTAATCCCGGTTGCCCTGAAAGGTAAGGAACGATTTCGGGCTGAATCAGCGTACTCGGTGCACCAACGCCTTTGTTTCGAATGTCATTCGAGTCAGTCGGTTTACCCGTCGGGTTTCGGTCGAGATACGCATTGTTTTTCGCTTCGTAGCTTAGCTGAGCGTATTCATACGCGTTGATCATGTCAATCTTCTTCGAAACATTCTGAACGCCTACAAACGAATCGTAATTGATGGTCGTTTTGCCTTCTTTCCCCCGTTTGGTGGTGAGTAGAACGACGCCATTGGAACCTCGGGAGCCATAAATGGCAGCCGCCGACGCATCTTTTAATACTTCAATACTTTCAATATCGTCTGTGTTGATTGTGCTCAGTACGTTGATCGGATTGTCCGGAAACTGCGTGCTGGTGCTGCCGGTCGCATATTTTGTGTCGCGCGAAAGCGGAATCCCGTCAATAACGTACAACGGATCATTGCCAGCACTGATTGAACCGGTCCCCCGAACGCGGACGGATAAGCCTGCTCCGGGGGCGCCGGAGGTCTGGGTTACCTGCACCCCGGCAATTTTGGCGGCCAGCGCCTGATCAAAACTAGCAACGGGCTGGTTCGCCAGATCGCGCGCCTTAACCGAGCCGATAGCCGTAGTGATGTCGCGTCGGTTCTGTACGCCATACCCAACAACGACGACCTCGCTTAAAGCGTTGTTCGTGGCTGTGAGCTGAACATCGATCACACTACGATTGCCGACCGCTGCTTCGAAGGGCTGGTAGCCAATGAAGGAAAAAATCAGCGTTTTTTCGCCGACTGGCATAGTTAGTTGATAACGGCCATTGGCGTCGGCCGTTGCTCCGGTATTGGTTCCTTTTACCTGGATGGTTGTCCCCGCCAGTGCATCACCATTGGCAGCATCAGTTACTGTACCAGTGATAACGGTCTGTGCATAACTCAGGTGAGTTATAAGCACAAGCAAGCTGAGCAGCACCCAGCGACGAACTTCATCCGGACGCCAACTGCGTAGAAAATCAAGCATAATAAGACGGTTTACTAGTGAATAAGGAGTGTTTACTATCGTGCGGGGTGTGGGAGAAAAAGGACCCGATTCGTTAAGCACACTGGCCGGGCGTAATAATACAAACAGCTTTTTGAATTATAGATATAGTACTAATTTCTATTTTTGTCTCTTCTCGAAATAAGGATTTAATGCATTGGAATTTGGACTATTGTTTGTTTTGAAATTGGTTTTATTTGATTGTTAAATTATTAAGTCTGGTAGTAGATATACTCGATATACTTTAAAAAAGTCAATAATACGTTACGTAAATTAGCCTGACACAGGCATACAGAACAAAATCGGGCGAGTTTATAAACTCGCCCGATTTTGTTCTGTATGCCTTATAGATTTATCAATGAAGAACGGTATCCCAAAGCAGGTACGTGTTCAAACTGATAATAACGACGGCTACTGTCCAGGCCAAAGCCTTTACCCAGCCAGGGTTGACAAACCTCCCCATTTTCAGCTTATCGCTGGTGAAGGAAACGAGCGGTACAACGGCAAAACTAAGTTGTAAGGAAAGAATTACCTGACTGAACACCAATAAATCACTGGTGCCTTTCTCGCCGTATAAGATGGCCACAATAAGCGCCGGTACGATGGCGATCAGACGCGTGATGAGCCGACGTAACCAGGGTTTGAGCCGCAGATTCAAAAAACCCTCCATGACGATCTGACCAGCCAGCGTGCCGGTTAGCGTGGAGTTTTGCCCCGATGCCAGTAGCGCTACGGCAAAGAGAAGTCCCGCTAGCTTAACGCCTAAAATCGGATCGAGCAGGCGGTGAGCATCGGTAATGTCCGCTACGTTTTGGTTGCCTGACGTATGGAACGTAGCGGCTGCCAGCATCAGGATGGCCGCATTGATAAAGAAAGCCAGGAATAAAGAGATGGTTGAGTCGATCGTGGCGAATTTGATGGCGGATTTACGTCCCGCATCGTCGCGGCTGAAATTGCGGGTCTGCACGATGCTCGAATGAAGATATAGGTTATGCGGCATGACCGTAGCCCCCAGAATACCGATTGCAATGTACAACATGCCCGGGTTGGTAATGATCTCCTGACGGGGCAGTAGCCCATCCATAATATCGTTAAGGGCGGGTTTGGCAATCAGCAGTTCGTAGCCGAAGCACCCCACAATCAGAAAGATCAGGCTGGCCACGATACGTTCCAGCACACGAAACCCTTTATTCTGTAGGTATAATAAAAGCAGGACGTCCAGAGCCGTGATAAGTATGCCCACGGTAAGCGGTAAACCAAATAACAGGTTCAGGGCAATAGCCGAACCAATGACTTCGGCCAGATCGGTAGCTGCAATAGCAATCTCGGCTAACACCCAAAAAAGAATGGACACTGGTCGGCTGAAATGATCGCGGCAGGCCTGGGCTAAATCGCGGCCGGTGGCAATGCCGAGCTTCAGCGCCAGGTGCTGAAGGAGAATCGCGAAAAGATTTGAGATCAAAACGACCGATAGGAGCCGGTAGCCAAACTGCGCCCCCCCAGCAATATCGGTAGCCCAGTTACCGGGGTCCATGTAGCCCACAGCAACCATCAGGCCCGGCCCGACATAGGCCATCAATGTTTTAAAGAAACCACTGTTAGTGGGAACGTGGACAGAACCATGGACTTCACCCAGTGAATTTGATTCGTTCTCCTGGCGCCACCCTTTTATAGCTGTATTCATTAGTTCTCTACGTACTAGACCATCAACGAATCAAAGGTAAGCAATGTTTAAATAAAAATTTAGACCAGTCTAAATTTTTAGAAAGTTTAACATAAAAACTACCTTTGTCGGTAAACTGTTTGACTTCTTTTTGCTGTTTTCGGTAAGCAGTAACCGGCTATGCATTCGTTCACCGAAGAAAATTACCTAAAGACCATTTATTATCTGGCTACACGGCAGGCGGGCGAGGTGAGCACGAATGCATTGGCCGAGATGACGGCTACCAAAGCCGCGTCGGTAACGGACATGCTCAGAAAACTGGCTGAAAAACAGTTGATTCATTATAAAAAGTACCAGGGTGTCCGGCTGACGGAAGAAGGTGAGCGAGTGGCGCTGCAAATTATCCGTCGGCATCGGCTCTGGGAGGTTTTTCTGGTCGAAAAGCTCGGGTTTGGGTGGGATGCCGTACATGCGATCGCGGAAGAACTTGAACACATTCGTTCGGAGGAGTTGGTTACCCGCTTAGATACGTTTTTGGGCCACCCGCAGTTTGATCCGCACGGTGATCCAATTCCAACACCAGCGGGATTGATGCCCGAAACCGGATATCGAAAGTTATCGGAGATGCAGGAAGGGGAGAAGGCACGGCTGATGGCGGTTCTGGAACACTCGACGGAGTTTCTTCAGCACCTCGATCACTCGAACCTGACGCTGGGCTGTGCAGTTACGGTGACCCAGATTAATGCATTCGACAAATCAGCAGTTGTGCAAATTGAAAACGGCCGATTGGTGTTTGTTAGTTATGAAGTTGCCAAAAACCTGTTAGTCAACTGAGTGAACAAGCGCTGGTAACGATAGCAGCGTATCCCGACGACCCTAAAACTGGTGCGCTACTCATGCTGCATCTGTGACCTGTACGCAAAACCATCAACATGAAATTACTCGATTGGTATATACTGAAGCGGTTCCTACAAACATACGTCTTTGTGGTGCTGGTGATCGTTCTAGTGGTTGTGATGATCGACTACACCGAAAAGGTCGACAACTTCTACAAACATAACGCGCCCGCCAGCAAGATTCTGTGGGACTATTACCTGAATTTTATTCCCTACTGGGCCAACTACATCAGCCCGCTGATGGTCTTTATCGCCACGGTATTCCTGACGTCCCGGCTGGCGGCCCGCACCGAAATTATTGCCATTCTGAGTAGCGGAGTGAGCTTTGTGCGGTTGCTGCTGCCGTATTTTATGGGGGCTACCGTGCTGGCCGTGCTGACCTACTTCATGGTCAATTATATTATTCCGAAAGCGAACAAAACCCGCATTGCTTTTGAGGTAGAGTACATCAACGAGGCTTATACGTACTCGGGCCGGAACGTACACATAAAAATTGCACCCAATACGTATGCGTACCTGGAAAGTTACAACAACCTGAGTAACACCGGTTATAAGTTCACTCTGGAACGTATTGAAGGCAACAAACTCAAGCAAAAGCTCTCGGCCGACCGGATCGAGTGGGACGTCAAGAAAAAGAAATGGGCAGTCTACGATTACAAGATCCGGGATATCAACGGCCTACAGGAAACGCTTACGCCCGGCACCCGGCTGGATACGGCGCTGAACCTGAAACCGGACGACTTCAGCTCAAATTTCAACCTGTACGAAACGCTCACGCTACCCGAGCTAAACAAGCACATCGACCTGTTACGTAGCCGCGGGGCCGATGGCGTAGAAACCTATTTGCTGGAGAAATACAGCCGGGATACGCGCCCCTTCGCCATCGTCATCCTCGCCATTATCGGGGTGATCATGTCGGCGCGTAAAAGCCGGCGGGGAGTTGGCTGGCAGGTGGCGCTTGGGTTTTTTCTGGCTTTTACCTACCTGCTGTTCTTTATGCTGGCCAAAGGGATTGCCGAGTCCGGTAATCTGAATCCCATTGTGGCGGTCTGGTTACCAAACGCTATTTTTGCCGCCATTGGGGTCTTGTTGTACAATACAATCCCGAGGTAATTAATGAGCGAAAGAACGAAAGAGTGAAAGAGCGAATACTTAGTAGCTACTTTATTCACTCTTTCGCTCATTCACTCTTTCGCTCTTTATTTATGAATAAGCCTGCCTTCACCGATTACCTCCAGCTTCACTTTATCGTCTTAATCTGGGGATTTACGGCCATTCTTGGGAAACTGCTCGAACCGCTCGACTCGTCGGCGGTTGTGCTGTTTCGTACGCTGCTGGCGGTTGTCGGCATGGGCGTTGTGCTGAGAATTCGCAAGCAGACGATTGCGGTACCTGCAGCTGATCGCTGGAAACTCCTCGCCACCGGCGGGGTCATCGCCCTGCATTGGGTAACGTTTTTTTTAGCCGCCCGGATTGCCAACGTATCGGTTTGCCTAGCCGGTATGGCTACCAGTTCGCTCTGGGCGAGTGTGCTGGAACCCATCCTGTTACGTCGGCGTATCCGGCTTATTGAGGTACTCTTGGGAGTCGCCGTGATGAGTGGGCTGTACCTGATCTTCCGGTTTGAGTTCGACAAAGTGGCCGGACTAGCCATGGCGGTTTTTTCGGCCATGCTATCGTCATTGTTTACCATTATTAACAGCCGATTTACCCAGCGGCACGACGCCCTGGTCATCTCGTTTTATGAAATGGCGGGAGCATCGCTAGGCGCTTTTGGGATGTGGCTGCTGGTGCAGGCCATAGATCCGGTAGCGGCTGGGCAGGCGGTGCAGTACGTACCGAACACACCTATCCAGTGGTTCTGGCTTTTACTCCTTTCGTTGGTCTGTACAGTCTATGCCTATTCGGTCGGTGTGCGCCTGTTACGTAAATTTTCGCCGTATCTGGCAATCTTAACTGTAAATTTGGAGCCAGTGTATGGAATTTTGCTGGCCGTACTGATTTTCGGCGATGCTGAACGCATGACAACGGGCTTTTATGCCGGAACACTCGTGATTCTGGCGGCCGTGCTGGCTTACCCATTCCTGATACGGCTGCAATCGGCCGTAGCCACAGCTAAAGGGGATTCTGTTGTTCCCTGAAGCACTAACACCATTCACGCCGGCCCTTGGGCCGGTGATTTGGCATGAAAGAAATGTTGGATGACCGGCTGGTGACCGTAATCGCCGGAATCTTGTTTTTGCTGGCGTACGTACCGTTAGTTGTGCTCTCTGTTCACAATCATCCCTCGGCCGCCGATGATTATTGCTTTGCAGATACGGCCGTGCGCTATGGCTTCTGGCAAGCTCAGAAATATTATTACGATGGCTGGACCGGGCGCTATTTCTCCAACATGCTCGTGCACGGTAATCCGCTGGTCTGGAATTGGTACAATGGATTTCGGGTCATTCCGGCGGTAGCCGCAACTGGGTTAGTTGCCGCGCTGTACGCCTTTGTGGGCGAGATTCTCCGCGACCAGGCCATTACACGACGTCTTACGGCTACGGCTTTGCTGTTTTTCGGCATTATTCTGGCGCTGCAAAGCATTGCCGAAGCCTTTTTCTGGACGGCGGCCGTAGCTTCTTACACCGTGCCAACCATCCTGACGATTTATTTCGTCGCCGTGCTGTTACGTTGGTATCGCCTGCCGACGGGCTGGTTCAGAACCTTGACGAGTATCTGGGCGGGGGTACTGGTATTCGCCATCGTTGGATCGGGCGAAACGAACCTGCTGCTGCTGGCCATGCTACTGCTGGGACTGGCGGCTTACCGGCTGTTCTTCCAGCGAACGGTTGACTTTTTTCTCGCTTATTTATTGATCGTGGCCGTAGCATCGGCCTGGTTGGTGTTCAGTGCGCCCGGCAACTCGATCCGGTTAAACGCCAACGAAATCCAGGGGAATGTACTTGTATCGTTCATAGCCACGCTGCGCTGGCTGGTAAAATACATTGTTATCTGGCTCTGGCAAACGCCTATTATTCCGTTGTCTCTATTCTGGCTGCCCGTTGCCGTTCGGCTCAATAACCGGTCCAGTTCTGTACGTTTCTTATTTCAACTGCCTACGCTGTTACTGCTTGTGGTTTTGGCGGGTGTATTGATCGTTTTAACGTTCCCCTCTACGTATGGTCTGGGTGTACCGCCCAGCCGGGTCATAAACCTGGTGTATATCGTTTTCATCGTTGGCTGGTTTTATGCATTAACGACCCTTATTGGCTGGGCGTTACGTCGGGGTAATTCATTCGGTCGCTTTTTGACGAACCCCAAACCGCTACCGGCTTTTGTTTTCCTGCTGGCGGGAATCTGGATACTGGCCAGCGCCTGGGGCAGTCCAACAATCCGGCAGCTTTACGGCGACCTCATAAGTGGTAACGCGGCAACCTACGACCGGGAGATGACCGAACGTCATCAGCGGCTTTTGCAGCCTTCCGATACGTTGCGGCTCAGCCCCATCAGTGTGTATCCTCGCAGTTTGTTTATCGAAGACATCCATACCAACAGTGACCACTGGTGGAATCGCTGTCAGGCTGGCTATTATGGCCATAAAGTCGTGTTACTCGACGCTCAATCGTCCACTGCCCGCCGTTAACTATCATTCGCTACATGTCCTCTGTCTGTATTATTATTCCGTGTTATAACGAAGCCTCCCGGTTACCCGCCGATCTATTTCTGGCGTACATCCGGGAGGTTCCGAATGTGAATTTCTGCTTCGTGGACGATGGCAGCGTGGACAACACATACGCCGTTTTAGAGCGATTAAAGAACCAAAACCCTGAACGTATCGATGCGCTGAAGCTGTCCCGTAACGAAGGGAAAGGAGGTGCCGTACGTGCGGGTATGCAGTATGCCGCCGAGAAATCCGTTGATTACGTCGGTTTTTTCGATGCCGACCTGGCTACCCCCCTCAGTGCGATTACCGACCTCGCCTACGTTCTTGACGCCAATGTCAGCCTCGATCTGGTGATGGGATCACGCATCAAACGTATGGGGGCTGACATTCAGCGGAATGCGTTTCGGCACTACGTCGGGCGGGTAATCGCTACGTTCATCAGTACCATTCTTAAACTGCCCGTTTACGACAGTCAGTGCGGAGCAAAACTGTTTCGTCGCCGGGTCGTACCGGTGTTATTTAAAGAGCCGTTTATTAGTCCCTGGCTGTTCGACGTGGAATTGCTGGCCCGGCTCATTGAGCAGCACGGTCGGCCTACGATCCTGGAACGCGTGGCGGAGCGGCCTCTACAGCAGTGGATCGAGCAGAGTGACTCGCGCCTGAGCTCAACCTATGTCTTTAAGATGTGGTATGAACTATACCGGATTCAACGTAAGTACCGTAACCTATGAATTCATTAAGGACGCCCACGTATAGAACGTCTATGTCGGTTAAATCAGGTTGGGGGGCGGTTGCGCTGGCTGCTGCGCCCATCGTCTGCTTTACCCTGCTGATTGTAACCTACGCCGTTAATGTGCCCTGGATGGACGACATTGATGCGTTCCTGAGTTTCATAATAGGCTACATCGATGCCGATACGGCCGCGGAGAAAGCCGACTGGCTGCTCCGGCCGAACAATGAGCACCGAATCCTGACGGCCAAACTCATTACGTTGCTCCTGTACACCCTTAGCGGGCAGGTGAATTTCCGGTGGCTGATTCTGGCGGGGTACTTGTTTCTGCTCGGTATCGTCTGGCTGTTTTACCGGGTGTTTAAAGGGCTCAACCTGCCGTTGCTGGCGTTCGTACCCATTCCTTTTTTTGTACTTCAGCCTCAGTACTACCTGACCAGCATCTGGGCGATCACGGGCTTGCAGCACCAGGTAGTCGTGTGTCTGATTCTAACGGCACTGTACATGCTGGCCAACGGTCGTCCGAACCGCTTCGCGGTTGCAACCGGTTTACAGCTCCTGGCGTCGCTCTCGATGAGTAATGGCCTGTTTGGCTGGGTTGCGGGGGCCGTCGTACTGGCTTTACAGAGGAATTGGTATCGATTAGGAATCTGGCTTGTCATCGGAGTTGCTACCATCCTGTTTTACTTCCATGATTTCCATAGCCCTCAGGGCAATGAAAGCAGCTTCTCGTTTTTTATCCGGCAGCCGTATCTGATTGTCGCGGCTTTCTTTACGTTCACTGGCGGTTTGTTCGATTTCTTTCCGGATGCCGACATTGTTAAGCGAAGCATCCTGCCAACGCTGGCGGGTCTGGTGTTAATTACCACTATGCTGGCGCTGCTTTGGAACCTGCTTCCTAACTTCCTGGGTCCGAACACGCGCTATGCGCGCTCGGCCGGTAACGGATTCAAACCAGACCGGCAGCGGCAGTATTTTTTCGTCGGATGCTACGCGTTTCTGATGGTGAATGCCAGCGTTGTGGCCTTTCTGCGGCCCCGCTTCGGGTACTCGGTCATGCTCGTGAGTAATTACATGATCTACCCGGCTCTCTTGATTTCGCTTCTTTACCTAACCGTATTGAGTGAATACCGCCGGAGTGAGGCTCTGAACCGCTGGGTTAGGGTCGGTATACTGAGTAGTATTGCCATTTTCAGTATCTCCTACTTTATCCGCTGGCCGAAGGTAGCCTATCGCAAGCAGGTGCTGTTAACCAGTGCATTTAACCAGAAACATAATGGCACTGGCTTAGGACCGACCTGGGGAACCCCCTTCGCCGACCTGGCTAATCATGCCATGACCGAAGCGGTTAAGCGAGGTATCTATCAGTATCCTGCTGCTTATTACACGGCTTTTGAGTCGACGTTACGTCCATCGGTTCAGTCCCGCATTCCTGATTCTCTTATTCATGTCAACGTGTCGGGGGGAGGCTATAGCTACATTGCCGAGACGGTGCCACCCACTACACTGTCGGTGAATGGGCCGTCGGCGGTAGTGGTGCAATCTCCGCAGCGTTCGTATTTATACGTATCCGAACTGCCGTTTGGAACGAAGGCCTTCTGGCTGAACCAATCCCCGGACAATGTGCGGGCCGAAGTGGTGAACAGCCTGCTGGCACCGGGTTCGTATCGGGTCGGTTTATTCATTCCATCCGCCGGACAACCCGTGCGGTTCAGTAGCCAGACAATAACGATTCCTTGAGAAACGCCCGGTGAGTGTGGGCCAAGAGGCAAAAAGACGTACTTTTGCGGGCAGAGAATCGTCCTTTGTTACGCCTTTGTCAGACCCGCAGATTTCCATTGTTGCTCCATTGTATAATGAAACAGAATCGTTCCCGCACCTGGTAAAGCGGTTGAACGCTGTGATGGAGTCAACGTCCCTATCGATTGAAGTTGTGCTCGTTGATGATGGCAGCCGCGACAATACGGCCGCGTTAATGCAGCAGCTTGCCCTGGCAGATGGCCGGTATCATTGTGTTTTTCTGTCGAGAAACTACGGCCATCAAACAGCGTTAACGGCCGGTATGGCTGCCGCCAGAGGTACCGAAGCCTTATTCATCATTGATGGGGATTTGCAGGACCCGCCCGAGCTGCTGACGGAGTTCTATGAAAAGTATAAGGAAGGGTACGACGTTGTGTATGCCGTTCGGAAAAAGCGGAAAGAAAGCTTTTTTAAACGGCTGGCTTATTCGGCCTTTTACCGGTTCATGCGGTCAATCTCCTACGTCGACATTCCTTTAGACAGCGGTGATTTTTCGCTGATCAGCCGACGGGTGGCCGATGTCCTGAATCAGATGCCCGAAGAAAGCCGCTTCATTCGGGGTATGCGGAGCTGGATCGGGTTTCGGCAGATCGGTGTGGAATATGAACGCGATGCCCGCGTAGCCGGAGCGCCAAAGTACTCCTTTAAAATGCTGCGTAAGCTGGCGTATAACGGGATTTTTAACTTTAGTGAATATCCCATTAAGCTGGTTACCCGACTGGGTTTGATCACGATCGGTATATCAGGTCTTTATTTCATCCAAACGCTGGTAAAAAAATACTTTTACGGCGATGTTCCACAGGGTTTTACCGCGCTTCTGTTCGTCATCATTCTGTTCAGTGGCGTTCAGTTGATTGCGCTCGGCATGATCGGGGAGTACGTGTTACGTATCTTCTTTCAGACGAAAGGGCGGCCTTTATACGTTGTGCGGGAGATTATCCGGCAGCAGCAGCGGCAATCGGCCTATGGCCCGGACAGGTCTTATGTACGACAAGACGAGAAATTATAAGATTTTATATACTATTGCTGTAAGATAGTGCCATCCCGGAATATTAGGCACGGCCTTTGTAACTGTTTTTTGAGTTGTACAGTGTTCCTGTGGGGCAGTTGGACAATTATAACACCAGGGAGATAATCCCTTAAGCGCCTAATTCTATTTGCCAAACTTGTATGATTTCATTAGGGACTACCTCTTTGGTCAAAGTAATTATTGCAGCCGGTTTGGCAATAGTTGTTCTGTTGGCCTATTTCAATCGTAAGCGGTTGAAGCCGCTGCTAACCCGCCACGAAACCGCTACGGTGTTTTTGACGTTCGTGGCCCTGCGTATAGTACCGTTCGTTGTGGTGTATTTACTGTTAGATCAGGACCCGCGTAGTGATGTCGATTTCTTTTACCGTAAGGCCATCGCAGCTATGCAGGGTAAATTGGTATACCGGGACTTTCTGTCCTACCACGCCCCCTTGTTTGGCTATCTGATCAGTCTGCCTTTATTTATCTGGTACAGTGCCAAATCGATTGTTCTTCTGATGGCGCTGGCCGAGTTTATTGTGGCTCGGGCAACCTTACGCTATTACAACAATCGAGTTGACGGCGGGATCGTGTGGTTTGTGCTGTATTACCTGCTGCCTTTGCCTTTTGTGGCCATGATTCTCAGCAGCGAAGAGGATCTGTGGATGTGGGGTTTTGGTTTAATTGTGCTGGCCCTGCCCGAAAGTCGGCGATTCAGTCTGTGGGCGGGCATTATCTGGGGAATCGGCATGCTGACGATTAAATTCATGCTGGTGGTGCTCCTGATTCCGCTGTTCTTTATTGTGCCGAACCGGCTTCAATACGTAACGGGCCTTTTGCTGGTGGGTATTCCCAGTCTGGCCATTCTGTATGGCCTAGTCGGCATGGATTTTCTGATGCCTATTCAGCACTCGTCCCTGCCGATGACGCCCAATGCCGTGAGCGTGTTACGTCCCTTGTTCGGAAATTATTTTGATCAGGTTCCGCTCACCTACCTTAACTGGTGCGGTTTGATCCTGACCATTGGGGGCGCTTCATTCATCGGTCATCAGTACCGGGCGCTGGGCTACCGACGCCTGATGCCCTTATTGTACGTGTTCACGTTTAATCTGTTTATGGTATGCCTGCCAAGCTCACCGGGCTATTATCTATTTACCTACGCACTGCCACTCGTCTTTGTCGTTCTGTCGGTGAATGATCGCCCGAAGCTGTGGATTGCGTTCACGCTGCTGAATTTCCTGGCCGTTGCACAGCCCATTTTATCCGTTATTTACAATGATCAGGAGTTATACAACGGCTGGTCGCTGATTAACCGACCTTCCGAGTGGATCGATTACCTGTTTCAGTGTGTCGAACTGGGCATATTGGTGTACATGCTACGTATCGTTTTAAGGCAGTTATGGTTTGCATCGGACCGTCAGGAGCTTGTTGAAGTGCCCGTTCCCGGCCATCCATCCAAGCCGTTTCTGGTTGATTAGTCGAACAAATGTTTATTGTCTTTGTAAAATCTGGGGTTTCGGTTGCGCTGGCGTTGGTACTTATTCTGGTACTGAACCGGCGAAGCTGGATCAAAACTCAGTTCGATTCGTCGGTACAGGTGCCGTGGTTGCTCGTTTTCTGGACTGTGTTTCGCCTGTTACCGTTTGTGGGCGTTTACCTGATCCTGGGCTATATGCCCCAGTCTGACGCATCCGAGTATTATTATCCAATCAGCTTAACGGCTCTGGACGGGGGGATTCCGTACCGGGATGTGTACAGTGGCTACTCGCCGTTGTTTGGGTACTGGATTGCTCCGTTTTTAGCCGTCTGGCGCGACTCGCGGATGGTGGTGCTGGTTATGCTGCTGGTCGAAGGGCTGGCGGTTCTGCTAACCTATCGGTATTACAAAAATCAGGATTCAACCGGCGACCGGTTGTTCCGCGCCTTGTTTTATTACCTCTTGCCATTGCCCTTCACCATGTCGGTGTTCAGCGGACAGGAAGACGTAGTGCTGTGGCTTTTCGCCCTGCTGGCCATTCCGTTCATGGACCGTCAGCCGCTGCTGGCCGGTGTGGTACTGGGCCTGGGCATGATGGCAACCAAAATTGTATTTGCGCTGGTGCTGATGCCGGTATGCCTGCTCATGCTGGGTAATCTGCGCACGGCTATTCGATTTGGAGTCGGGTTAGCCATCGTGATTTTGCCGGTAATGGGGTGGATGTACTGGAAAACGGGGTTACTGTTTTTACAGCAGCAGTCGTCCGAAGGCGATATCATTAAAGCGCCCAACTGGCGTTCGGTGCTTAACCCGGTGCTGACCGACGGACTACGTTCCGTAGGAGCGATCTGGAAATGGGGTGGACTGGCCATTACCTTGCTGGTTATTTTAGCCGGCACAGGATTTGTGCGCAGCCGGGCTCCCCGCTGGCGCTATCGGGACTACGTACCGTTTATCTTTGTGCTGGTGTATAGCGTCATGACCGTTGTGCAGCAGAACGCAATCAGTCATTACGCCTATTTGTTTATGCTGCCGCTGGTGTTTACATTAGTCGACTTTCGGCGCAATCGCTGGTGCATTGGGCTGATTGGGTTCAACGTACTGGCGGCTATTCACCCGTCGTTGTGGTGGCGGCTGGGGATGCCCGTTTACGATCGGCTGTCGGCTCTGCTCAAGCCGATTGCCCTGCTGGAATATTCAATTGAAGTGTTACTCGTTATTGGTTTTTTCTATTACGCCGTTCAGGCTATGAACGCCCTGCGCCGACCTCGATCGGTGACGCAGGCCGAACCGTATGCTGTTTAATTCGCTACAGTTTCTACTTTTCTTTATTGTCGTTACGCTGAGCTACTTCGGGCTGAAGTGGCGGGGCCGCTGGATCCTGTTGCTGGTAGCAAGCTGCTACTTCTACATGGTGCTCAAGCCCGAGTACATTCTGATTCTGTTCCTGACTATTGTTATCGATTACTTCGCCGGAATCTGGATCGAACAGTCGGGGGGTAAAACCCGGAAATGGCTGCTGATCATATCGCTGGTGTCGAACCTGGGTATTCTGGCCTTTTTTAAGTACCTGGGTTTTTTTACGGAGAACATATCCTGGCTGTTCGAGCATTTGAATATGCCAGGCGTGGCCGGGAAAGCCATGAATATCGGCAATCGGCTGTTTGTTAAAGTTCTGCACCTGTTTGGCGAGAGTGGCATTTCGTCGTTTAAAGACAATAAGAGTATTTTGCCGGTGGGCCTGTCGTTCCACACGTTTCAGGCCATGAGCTACACCATTGAGGTGTACCGGGGTAATCATAAGGCGGAGCGGCATTTTGGTATTTATGCACTCTACGTCATGTTCTATCCGCAGCTCGTGGCGGGTCCCATCGAACGGCCGCAAAACGTCCTGTGGCAGTTTCACAAGACGTTTCCCTTCGACTTCGAGAACGTAAAGGCGGGCCTGATGCAGATGGCCTTTGGCCTGTTCAAGAAAGTTGTAATCGCGGACCGGCTCGCTATGCTGGTCGATTACGCTTATAACGACCCATCGGAGCACAATGGGCTCACCTTACTGGCGGCAACCTTCTTTTATACCATTCAGATTTACTGCGACTTTTCGGGCTACTCGGACATTGCCATTGGAGCCGCGCGGGTGATGGGCTTTACGCTCATGGAAAACTTCCGAACGCCCTACATTGCCCAGTCGGTATCGGAATTCTGGCGACGCTGGCACATCTCGCTGTCGACCTGGTTCCGCGATTACCTGTACATTCCACTGGGCGGCAACCGAAAAGGAGAAGTCAGGCAGTACCTGAACATGCTGATTGTATTTCTGGCGAGTGGACTCTGGCACGGGCCTAACTGGACGTACGTAATCTGGGGCGGCCTGAATGGGGTCTACCAGATTCTGGCCGTACTGCGCGACAAGCTGCTGGTCCGGCTCGGCTTCTCAGCAACGCCAGCCCGTATGGTCACCTCGCCGGTAGCCGGAACAGAACGCCAGCGGTCTCCGATACGTATCGTAGGTAACGTCCTGTTTACGTTTGTGCTGATCATGCTGACGTGGGTGTTTTTCCGGGCCCGTAATCTGAGTGATGCTATGCTGATCCTGCAACGTATTGCGACGCTCTCGCCAACCGAGTCAATCGATAGCCCGATGAACGCCATTGAGATGGGATTTAGCGTTTTCCTGATCGGGTTTCTGCTGGTGAAAGAATACTTCTATCTCTATATCCCAACCCGGAATACCGTCCGGTTCTACGCGCTGTTCGTGCTCATTACGTTCGTCACCTACTTATTCGGCGTATTCTCGTCAAACCAGTTTATTTACTTCCAGTTCTAACCGGGTGAGCTGGGTCTGGTTGAGGGATTCATTACTGAACTACACAAACGCCGTACTCAGACTGCGAGTACGGCGTTTGCTTGCTACGTTGTGGTAGTAAACGGGCGCGCTCTTGAATTTCACCTGCACCGGAACGGGTGAGGTGCCGTAGTAGAACACACCCGATAAGGTGCCCTTGGTGGGCTTGCCATTGCCTCCGTGTTCGGTAACGTTCAGCGTACATTGCCCGCTATCCATTTGCCCGATAGGGGCTCGTAATAGCCCTGGCTGAAGCCACCACCATACCCGAGCATGGCAACGGCTTCGTTTACAGTTCCTTTCGGTTCAGGAAACGCGTAGGTGCCTTTCCCCTTGAAATTGTAGACGATAAAACTAACCATCGGCAGACCGTTTCCCGACACCATACCCGCCCGAAGCCCGGAGCCGGTCAAGGTTAATGCTGAGGTGCCCTCTACGTTTATAAACGAGCTTGACTCAACGCGAATGGGTTGCACAAGAATAAGCCGCCCCCACTGCTTCAGGTCGATTTCGGCTCCAATCACGACCGGATTTGTGGCGGGTTCGCGGGGCGGGGCCTCATAGGTTGCGTTGGCATACGTCCGCTCTTCCGTGATTTGCTCAATGTTTGTGTAGTCTGTACTTTGTTCAGTCCCGGCCGTGGCTCCGTTGATGGTCCAGCGGACTACCCAACCGTCAGTCGCTGGCAGACACGGGTAGTTAACTGGGCATATCGCCGGTTGGGTTGCAAAAGAACGATTGCCCGTTAGTCACATCAGGGCGTTAAGGCCAGCGCCACGCCGTTCATGCAGTAGCGAAGGCCAGTTGGCTCTGGGCCATCCTTGAACACGTGGCCCAGATGCGCGTCGCAAACCGAGCAGCGAACTTCGGTGCGGCTGCCGTCGGGTTCGGTATAAATCGCATTCGCCACAATGGGCGCGTAAAAGCTTGGCCAGCCGGTACCTGACTCAAATTTTGTCCTGGACGAGAATAGCGGATTCCGACAGCCGACGCAGACGTACGTGCCGGGCTTGTGTTCGTGCGTAAGTGGGCTGCTGTTCGGCCATTCGGTGCCCCGATTACGCATAACCCGATACTGCGACCAGGTCAGGATGTTTTTCCACTCAGCCTCCGGCTTTTCGACCCGTCGGCCACCGGGTGACGTAGCACCGGGAGGAAGGTGACGAGCGACTTTAGGCTTCGCTACATAGGTGCCGTAAAACCAAAGGCCACTTGCTACCACAAGGGCGATGATGAGGAAAAACTGGTTCTGCTTCATGGGTATGTATAAAACAGAATTCGGTACGGGACTGGTTCAGCGGCCAATGGCGACCTTCCGCAGAATCGAGTCGATCACCTGCAGGGGTGTAATGCCATCGGCTTCGGCTTCGTAATTGAGCATGATGCGGTGGTTGAACACGTCGGGAGCTACTTCTTTGATGTCTTCGGGCAGCACGTAATCGCGCTGATCGAAATAAGCGAGGGCTTTAGCGGCCAGGTTTAAGTGGATACTGGCGCGGGGCGACACGCCGAACTGAATGTACCGGGCTTCGTCGCGAAGGTTGTATTCCATCGGACGACGGGTGGCAAAAACGAGTTCGATGATGTAGCGTTCGAGGGTTTCGGAGATGCTGATGCTGTTGATCTCATTCCGAATGGCAACTAAGTCGTCTTTCACCAAAACTGGCTGCACCTCGTAGTCAAAATTCATGTTCGACATTCGGCGCATGACCTCCAGCTCATCGTCTTTGCTCAGGTAATCAACGAATACCTTCATCATGAATCGGTCGACCTGGGCTTCGGGTAGGGGATAGGTACCTTCCTGCTCCACGGGGTTTTGAGTGGCCAGAACCAGAAATGGCCGGTCGAGCACGAACGTTTCTTCGCCGATGGTCACCTGTTTTTCCTGCATGGCTTCCAGTAAAGCCGCCTGCACTTTGGCGGGCGACCGGTTGACCTCATCGGCCAGAATCAGGTTGGCAAAAATTGGCCCCTGCTTCACTTCAAACTCGGCCGTTTTCTGATTGAAAATCATCGTGCCGATCAGATCGGCGGGCAATAGATCCGGCGTAAACTGAATGCGCTGAAAATCCAGTTCCAGTACTTTGGCAAGCGTGTTGATGGTCAGGGTTTTGGCCAGGCCCGGGACCCCTTCCAGCAGGATGTGTCCGCCCGTAAACAAACCAATAAGCAGCCGGTTCAGCAGCCGATCCTGCCCAACCACCACCTGGCTCATCTCCCGGAACACTTCCCGAATTTTTGTGTGATACGTAGTCGAAGTTGACGCCTGCATCCTTATGAAGTTGTAAGGTTGTATGGTTATACAGTTGTATAGTCCGTGTCGCTAATCGGTGTTTAAGTTTCCCTTTGAATAGCGTCTCCCTTTATTGTCTGTGTTGTTCAAATAAAAAAGTAAGCTGTCGATGATTCGGCTCACTTCATCTGCTTGTATATAGAGCTGATCAAACGTTGTCTGTGTAACGTAGCGGTTTCCAATGAACGGTATAACTGCGACCGAACCTCCCGACCGTCGTATCTGACGCTTTAAGTCGTAATCGTCATGGAACGTTTTATCCCGTGGAGTTTCATGAATACTGCTTGACAAAAGTCTGGCTTTCTGCCAAGCCCTGAGGGCTTCTAATCGGTTAACGGTAGCCATGTCCTGAGTTGTAAGGCTCTATAGTTATGCAGTATTAAGATTCAATGCTCGTAAGTTAGAAGTTCGGTGGAGCAACTTTATAACTGTATGACTATACAACTTTACAACTTCAATCAAAACGTGGCTCGGATACTACGGTCTTTGCCGTGGATGTCTTTATATACCTGAATTTTGGTAAACCCCCGATCGGCAAACACCTGCTGGGTAGCCTCACCAAAGCGCTCATTGATTTCAACGTAACAAGCCCCATCTTTCGTCAGGTGGCGAACGCAGAAATCCGCGACCGCCTTGTAAAACACCAGCGGATCGTTGTCCTCGACGAACAAAGCCAGATCCGGCTCGTAGTTGAGTACGTTGCGGTTCATATCGGCCGCTTCGGAACGCGTTACGTAGGGCGGGTTACTCACCACACAATCAAACCGCTGGGTAAAGTCAGCCGGTACGTTCAGGATGTCCTGAATCCCGAACGTTACGTCAGCGTTCAGATGCTCCGCGTTACGCTGGGCCAGCGCTAGCGCTTCAGCCGAAACGTCCCAGCCCGTTACCACCGACTGGGGCAGAAACCGGGCGAGCGTAACGGCAATGCAGCCGCTGCCCGTGCCAATGTCAAGAATGGGAACGTCGTCCGTACGATCGGCGAAATCGTGCATAATCAGCCGCACCAGATCTTCGGTTTCGGGCCGTGGAATCAACACATCGGGCGACACCTCAAATTCCAGCCCGCAGAATATAGTGGTGCCAATAACGTGCTGAATGGGCTCCTGCCGGTTCAGCCGTTCCAGAATCTTGAACCAGTCGGGCTCGGTGCGGTTTGGTGGAAGCGGTTTATCGGTAAGTACGTCGGTTTTGCGCAGACCGAAGTAGTGATCCAGGAGCATAAACGCCATTTCCCGCGCTTCTTCGGGTGGGTAGGCTGTAATATTCTTACTTAAGCGTTCGTATAGCGGTTTGGCTGTAGCCATTCGGTCGAGGTCGTGTAATTTTGTGTAAAACTAAATTTTAGTTTTTAGTTTTCGACGGTTCTCCGTCCCGGTTGTCAGTTTTCCGGTACAGTGAGCCCTCAAATCGACAAGTAATGTCCGAAAACATACAAATTCTGTTCATGCGCCGGGCACTGGAACTGGCTACCCTGGGCCGGGGGCAGGTGAGCCCTAATCCGATGGTCGGCTGCGTGATTGTTCATGGCGCAACCGGTGACGAACGAATTATTGGCGAAGGCTGGCATCAGCGCTATGGCGAAGCACATGCCGAACGTAATGCCGTCCTGTCGGTACGTCCGGAAGATGAGCATTTGTTATCCGAAAGCACAGCCTACGTAACGCTGGAGCCCTGTTCCCATTATGGCAAGCAGCCACCCTGTGCGGATTTACTCATCGAAAAGCGGGTAAAGCGGGTAATCTGCTGCAACGATGACCCCAATCCACTCGTAGCCGGGCAGGGGTTTCAGAAACTACGCGATGCCGGTATTGCCGTTGAAACCGGCTTGCTGCAGGACATGGGTCGGGACCTTAACGCTCGCTTTTTTCTCTTTTTTGAAAAACAGCGCCCTTACATCATTCTTAAATGGGCGGAAACAACCGACGGATACATAACCGGAGCGGGCGGCAAACAAGTTCAAATCAGTGGGCCACTCAGCCAGCGCCTGGTGCATCGGTGGCGGACGGAGGAGGACGCCATTATGGTCGGCACAAACACCGCCCGAACTGACAATCCGCAACTGAACGTACGACGTTGGCCGGGGCGTAATCCAATACGTATCGCAATCGATAAACAACTAGCCTTACCTCCCGATCTGCACCTGTTCGATGGGTCGCAAGCTACGCTGGTTTACGGTCACGTTTCGAACAACGAAGATGATTCGGGCAACGAAATGACAGAAGCTATGCAGTATATTCGGCTCGATCCGGATAAACCGTTCCTGACTCAGCTTCTGAACGATTTATACCAACGCCGAATCCAGTCCGTCTTGGTGGAAGGCGGCACTACGTTGCTGAACTCGTTCATCGACGCCGGTTTGTGGGATGAAATGCGCGTGTTTCGCAGTCAGACCCTGCTCAACGGGGGCGTGAACGCACCAACTGTGCGGGGCAATCTCGTCAGCCGGGAGCGGGTAGGTGACGATGAGCTAACCGTCTATAAACCGCATTAAGAGCTTCTGAAAGGAGATAAGTAAGTATCAGCTTCGTTAACGGAGCTGCTCACCGGTTGCCCATACGTTTTTCACGGTTAACGATTTGTCGAGTCGAACCAGATTGGCTACATACCCGGCTTGAATCGCACCGAGTTCATGACCTAATCCAATAATTTCGGCTGGAATTACGGAGGCCATCCGTAAGGCGTCGGTAAGCGATAACCCAACCCGATCCACGCAAATTCGCACGCAGTCGATCAAGGTTATGGCCGATCCGGCCAGCTTTCCTTCATTGTTAACGTAACGGCCCCGCGTGGATTCACCCGGCCGGAACCCGCCGGACTCGTCCGTGTCGGGTTCAAACCGAACGACGAACTGGCCTAAGCTGAAGTCGGGGCGGGGTGGGTTGGCGAACAAAGCGTCCGAAATCAGAAACAGCCGGTCGCCGAGTTGTTTGCGAGCAATGCGAATGGTGGCTGGGTCGCAGTGGTAACCGTCGGCAATGATACTGGCCCGAACGTGCTGATTGTCGAAGACCGCGCCAACAACGCCGGGTTCGCGGCTTTCAAATCCGCGCATGGCATTGTAGAGGTGAGTGGCTAACGGTATGCCTACTTCGTCAAACGCGTGCATCGCCTGCTGATATGTAGCGTTTGAATGACCCAGGGAAAGCAATGTATTGGGGTGTTTCAGCCGGGTAAGGGTCTGTAGCTGTTCGGTCGACAACATTTCTGGTGCCAGTGTCAGAATACGCACGGCGTCGGCATTAGTACTGAATAGGGCTTCCAGCTCTCCCTCGGCGGGTGTGCGCACAAAGGCCGGGCTGTGGGCTCCGCGTTTGACTGGGTTGAAATAAGGCCCTTCAAGGTGGATGCCGGGTACGCCATGCGGGTTCTCGGTACGTACAACCTGCCCGGCGGCCATCGCCTGCTGCATGATCTCCAGCGAGGTTGAGTGAATCGTCGGCAGCAGGGTCGTCGTGCCGTTGCTGGCGTGCGAGTCGTAAATATGCCGGACGGCTTCGGGGGTTGGCTGCTCGTTCAGAAAGATGTGTGAGCCGCCATAGAGCTGCAAATCGATCAGACCCGGTATGAGGTAATCGCCGTCGAGATCAATGACTGCTCCGTCGCTGCCGTTTTTATCGACTAGGTTTTGTGCGGTAGAAAGTTCCTGAATCCGGCCGTTGGCAACGTAGACAGAAGCGCCCGTCAGCCATTGGGTGCCGGTAAAGACGGTTGCGTTGAGAAAGTAAGTCATTTGTAAAAAAAGAATTCAATCTGGGGTAACAAGCCATTAATGGCCGGAATCTACCAGGATTTTCGTTTTTTTGCGACTCGTTTGTCTCCCAATCAATTTGCCAGTCTTTTGAACGCCGTCCGCTTAATCCCCCCAGCTACTTCTGTTGAAGGCAGTCCAGTCCGGGCCACCATTCCGTTGGCTTCGTCGAAAAGTGAAAGCAATCGCGCCTTAATTATTGACGCACTAACCGGTTTCCAGAGCGATCTTCAGAACCTGTCGACCGCCCGCGATACGCAGACGATGATCCGCCTGCTCCGGTCGGAGGACAGCACGGCCGATGTGTTGGATGCCGGTACAACGATGCGGTTTCTAACGGCTTATTTTGCCGTAGCGGGGCAGCAAAAAACAATGACCGGTACACCGCGCATGTGCGAACGGCCGATTGGTATTCTGGTCGATGCGCTACGTGTTCTCGGAGCCGACATTACGTATCTGAACAATGAGGGCTACCCACCTTTGCAGTTAAACGGCTTTACATCGTCGGGCGAGAGCCGGGTGAGCATCCGGGGCGATGTGAGCAGCCAGTATATATCAGCCCTGCTGATGATTGCGCCCAAATTGCCCCAGGGAATTACGCTGAGCTTAACCGGCGCGATTGGATCACGTCCGTACATCGAGATGACGATGGCGCAGATGGCGTATTTCGGTGCCGACGTTCGGGCCGATTGGTCCACCAACACCATCACCGTTGCTCCGATACCGTATACTGCCAGAACGTACCAGGTCGAGTCCGATTGGTCGGGAGCGAGCTACTGGTACAGCGTTGTGGCAGTAGCCAGCGACCCGTCGACGGAGCTTGAATTACTCGGTCTGAAAGAGCAGTCATTGCAGGGCGACAGCGCCATTGTCGAGATCATGCAGTCCCTGGGTGTTGTCAGTACGTTCACGGAGAAAGGCGTTCGCCTGACCAAACGCCCAACGGAAGCCGCGCTTTCGTGGGACTTTACGGATTGCCCTGATCTGGCGCAGACGGTCGCCGTTTGTGCGGCCGTAAAAGGCATTACGTTAACCCTGACCGGTATCGAAAGCCTTAAAATCAAGGAGACCGATCGCGTGGCGGCTTTGCAGGCTGAGCTGCAGAAGATTGGTGCCGAATTAGTTGAAGTAGACACGAATGAGCGGTACGAAGTGCATCAGGTAAGCCAATCATCTGCCGAGCGCATTCCGGTCATTCACACCTACGACGATCACCGCATGGCGATGGCGTTTGCGCCGGTGGCTATGCAGCGCGAGGTGATTATCGAAGAGCCAGGCGTGGTGGCGAAGTCCTACCCCTCGTTCTGGGACGATATGGCGAAAGTTCTGACCGTAAAGAACATACGTGCTGCTTCGGAAAACGCGAGATAGAATAAGTCAGGGGCGTTAACCGTCTTGAACGGTTAACGCCTTGTAAAACGAAAGTGCTGTGAATCTGCTGATTAGAAGATTGTTGGTATTTGTTTGTTTCCTGGGTTTACTCAACTGTAAACAGCCGACGGTTGACGGCGATTGCTATCGGTGCCGGATCGATGCGACAACCACCGTGATAAACTCCTCCGTTATTACCAATTCTGCTACGTATGACGTATGCGGGGAAGTCGCCGTCGAAAATTTTAAGCGGACCAATACGTTCCAGAAAACGAACGCGACGACTATTCTTGCTTCCAGGGCTAGCTGCGAAAAACGGTAGGCTTCTCCTTTTTTCGTAATCCGTCACTCGATTTGCATCTTTAGTCAGCGACGACCTGACGTTTGCGCGTGACCTTTGACAAGTCTTTTTTAACGCGCAAACGTCATGAATTCGGATTCAATAAACACGCTCGTTCTGGGCGCAACGGGGAGTATCGGGTACGCGGTCACCCAAAATCTGCTGGCCCGTCGGCTACCGGTGACCATCCTGGTCCGAAACCGCGCCAAGGCAGAAGCGTTGTTCCCTAATGCCGCTACGTTAACCATTGTCGAAGGTGATGTGCAGGACGTAGCGGGGCTAAAAACCACTGCAGTTGGGAAAACGCATATTTTTCACGGCATCAATTACCCGTATCACCAGTGGTTCGGCAACATGGATAAGGCTACGCAGCATGTGATCGACGCAGCCGCTCAGCATGGGGCTACCCTCGTTTTTCCCGGGAATGTCTATAATTTCGGCAACGCCAAGGAACCCATCCGGGAAGATAGCCGCCCGAATCCCGTCAGTAAAAAAGGAGAGTTACGCGTTACCCTTGAAGCGATGCTCGAACAGGCGGCTACCGAAGGGCGCTGTCGTGTGCTAAATGTTCGGTTGCCCGACTTCTGGGGGCCAAACGTTCTGAACGCCGGAGTGAAGCCTATTTTTGAAGGTGCCCTGACGGGCAAAGCTTTGCCCTGGCTCCTGAACGCCAGTATTCCACACCAGTCCGTATACACAAATGATGCCGCTGAGGTTATTGTGCGCCTGATGCTACGGAAGGCAACAGCGCCTTATGAAGTCTGGAATTACGGTGGGCATACGTTCCCATCTACCCGGTGGTTTTTCGGCCGGGTTGCCGCTATAACCGGTAAACCGTTACGCGTGCAGATTCATAGCCGGTTCGCCATCGGTTTCCTGGGTTTGTTCGTGGCCGTCGTTCGGGAGGTAAAAGAAATGCTGTATCTCTACGAAAATACGATCCTGCTCGATGACGCGAACGTGCGGGCCGCCTTCCCTGATTTTCAGGAAACCCCAATCGACGAAGCCATCACCGAAACGCTGACCTGGTTTGCCCGGCATCAACTAAAGCAGCCGTTTATGCCCGTATCGACCGCAAACACAGCTGCCAGCGTTTAATGCTGATCATCCTGGTATTCGCCAGGCGACCTTTTTCAAACATCCATTTACTCTAAATCAACCTGTCAATGAAAACCTTACTCAAATCCGAAGAACTAGCCTTGTTTTTGGCAAGCATTTATCTGTTTTCCCGCCTGAATTTCGCCTGGTGGTGGTTTCCAGCCCTATTGTTAGTGCCCGATCTGAGTATGATTGGTTACCTGATCAACCCGGCGGTTGGCGCGGTGCTTTATAATGTTGTGCATCATAAAGGGCTAGGACTGGCGATTGGGATATTGGGCCTGATTCTGGGTAACCAATACCTGATGCTGGCTGGCGTAATACTCGTTGCCCACTCCTGCATGGACCGCGTGGCTGGTTACGGCCTGAAATACCTCGATAGCTTCAAGCACACAAGTCTGGATACGTTGTAGCCGCTTACTGGACTGGTTCCGGGCGTTAGGCTGCGCGAACCTGGCTGTTGAGATTCCGGTAGGCACCGGGGGTATGACCCGTCCATTTCTTGAATGACCGAAAGAAAACGCTCGGCTCGGCAAAGCCCAGCAGGTACGCGATGTCGGTTGTACTCAGGTTCGGTTCGCGCAGGTGCTTAACTGCCAGCTCTTTACGAATATCGTCGAGAAGCTGCTGATACGTAGTGCCTTCATCTTTCAGGTGAAGCTGAAGCGTCCGGACGCCCATTGCCAGCCGGTCGGCTACGATTGCCAGCGTAGGTTCTTCGCCTTTCATCAACGCAATGATTTCGGTACGTACGCGGGCGCTTAAGGTTGGTTTCTGGAGCCGACGTAATAAATCGTCGGCGTGCTGCTCGAACAGGACCGACAGGCTCGGACTGGCGTTCAGGATCGGCGTATCGAGCAAAGCGGCATCCAGTACCATCGTCGTTACGTCGGCGTCAAAACTTACCCGTGCCGGAGCAAAAACGCGTTCGTGCTCCGAGATGTCGAGTGGCCGTGGATACGCGAACCGGATCTCCTGAGCCGCAACCGGCATGCCTGTTAAGGCCCGGATGGCGGAGAGATAAACCGACAACTCAGAGTTAAGGACGTAGGCCGGATAAATAATGTCGGGACTTGTCAGGTGAATCGATAGCCAGAACTGATCGCCTTCCCGATGCCCAACGGTTCGTGTGCCTTCGCAGACAATATCCTGGTACTGGCAGAGCTTTTCGAACGCTTTTCCCAACGTAGTGCAGTGCATCATTACGTAAGCCAGTACTCCAATCGAAACGGGATGAATCATTTCGCCGATGTGCAGCGCAATGTTTGGGTCGCCGGTCGCCGTTACGAGTTCACGCCAGAGCTGCTGTGCCTGCCGGATCGTTACGCGTCCATCGGGATCGCGAAGCTGTTCGGGACGAATGCCCACCGCCCGGGCCAGCGTATTGGTATCCGCTCCCCGTTGCTGGGCGGCAAACAGAATCAGATTGACCGAGGCAATAGAAAGGGTGTGGTCGGGTGATTGCATTAGACGTAATAAAAGACGAGAAAAGCACAGCCAGACAGCTAGCTAAACCGCCAGTCGGGCGATTTCTGCGTGCAAGTTCTTAAAATAATCAGCGGTCCGCAACAACCGGCTCCCGTACCACGAGAACAGTTCGCCATCCACAATCAATACCTGTGCGGAAGGGCATATAGCCTGAAACTCGGCGATGTGCTTTTCGGTAAA
This sequence comes from Spirosoma fluminis, assembly GCF_054778895.1. Lineage (NCBI taxonomy): Bacteria > Pseudomonadati > Bacteroidota > Cytophagia > Cytophagales > Cytophagaceae > Spirosoma > Spirosoma fluminis. The sequence goes on along the minus strand of NZ_BAAGZD010000019.1, from coordinate 92,202 downwards.
CGGATAAGGCTCCGACGACAGAAAGATCAGCTCTGGCTGGGCAGCCTGAAGTCCGGTCGGTGTTACTTCCGGATACCGGGTCTGACCAGCAAAGGCGTTGCGAAAACCCGCTGTGTCGAGCATAGCATCGATGAACGTATCGTTTGCGGCAACCATATACGGAGTGCGCCAGATAAAATACGCGACGGATTGGCGCGGTTCGGTACGAACACCGCGCAGGCTTTGCTCAATCTGCCGGGCCATTTGCTCTGCATTATCCGGTTTGCCAACCAAAACGCCGACTTCCCGAATCATAGCCAGTGCGTCTGGTAAGGTCGTCATATCGGTTACGTGTACCCGGTAATGGTGTTGCAGCTCCTCAATCTGCCCGCGGGTGTTTTCTTCCTTATTGGCCAGGATCAGGTCAGGTTTCAGGGCATGAATCCGGTCGAGGTGCAGGGTCTTGGTGCCGCCCACAATCGCCTTCTCCTTTACCTTGTCCGCAGGATGGATACAGAATTTGGTAACGCCCACAATCTCAGTGTCTAAACCTAAGTCGAAAAGGAGTTCGGTCTGCGAAGGAACCAGCGAAACGATACGTTGTGGAGGCATGTAAGGGCTTTTGGGACGTAAAAACGGCTACTTAACCTCAATTTAACGCCTTTCGCCAAAGTTTTAGGTAGAGGTTTTTTAAATTGTGCAACGTTTATCCCCTGAATCGCTCTTTCCACCATGAAACAATACGTGTTTACTGTCTCTATTCTTAGTCTCCTCACCCTAACAACCTTATACGCTCAGTCGTCCTCATCGGACAGCCGTATGGCGGGTAAAATTACGTACGAAGGCATGCGCCGGGTCGACTTTTCGCAGATGCGCATGATCATTAACGGCCAGGAAGTGCGGCCCGGCAGTCCCGGCGCGCCGGAGCCCCCCGAAGGTATGCCCGATGTGATGTCATTTACGCAGAAGCTGGTATTTTCGGGGACGATGGCCAAAGAAGAACGTGATCGGCCGCAAAACATGATGATTCGCCGGACATTCGGTGGAGGGGCTAATGGCGCTGCTCCCGGAGGAGGTGATCGTGCCGGGCAACCCCGCGAAATGCGCATGACGCCCCCGTTTGAACAAACCACCTTTCTCGATCTGGCCAACCGGACGAACATTGAGGTGCTGACGATGAAAAAAGATTCGTCGAGCCAAACGTACCGTACGGAACGTCCCATGCCCAAAGCGGAGGGCTGGCAATTGTCCGATAAAACAAAAAAGATTGCGGGCTACGTTTGCCGCAAAGCCACCGCTACGTATCGGCCGATGCGCCGAATGATGGGCGGAGGGCCCGGCGCTGCACCGGCTGAACGAAACGATGCCGCACAGTCGGGGCCCGCCGAAACCTATACCGTCTGGTACACCACCGATCTGCCGTTTACCTACTCACCTGTTGCGGGCCTGACGCCGGAGAAAGGCGTTGTATTGCAGATCGAATCGGACAACGAGTCGTTCAAAGCAACGGGCGTGTCGATAGAGACCGTACCCGAAACCGCCGTTCAACCGCCTAAAGACGCTAAAATTGTCTCGTCCGACGAGATGAACGAACTGCGCCGGAAGGCGATGGCTACGTTTCGTCAGCGCATGATGAACCGAAACTAAAAAGCAATGACCGGGATTAAGCCGACGGGACAATGAAAAAAACGCTACTTCTGAAGAATCTATACTGGTTGCTGGTCGTCATTTTTCAGTGTACGCTGTTCGTTAATACGTCGCTGGCTCAGTCGTCGGGTACGATCCGGGGGGCGGTCGTCGATTCGCTGACGCGCAAGCCGTTGCTCGAAGCGTCGGTATCGCTGTTGTCGGCGCGGGATTCGTCGCTTATTACGTTCGGCATTACCGATGGAGAAGGGCAGTTTCTGTTTCCGAAAGTCGCCGAAGGGCAGTATCGCGTGTTGGTTACGTACGTTGGCTATCGGAGTCGTTCGCGCCGGATCTCGCTTACCAAAGCTGAGCCTGCTGCCGATGCGGGAACGCTTGAATTAGTTGCGCAGACCCAAACCCTCAATGAGGTTGCCGTACAGGGCGAACGGGCACCCATTGCCGTTAAGGGCGATACGCTGGAGTTTAACGCCGGGTCGTTCAAGACCAAACCGAATGCGCAGGTTGAAGATTTGCTGAAAAAACTGCCCGGTGTGGAGGTCGACCGCGACGGTACGGTGAAAGCGCAGGGGCAGGAGGTAAGAAAAGTGCTGGTGGATGGAAAACCGTTTTTCGGTAACGATCCTAAAATGGCCACCCGAAATCTTCCCGCCGACATCATCGATAAAGTGCAACTCTACGACCAGCAATCCGAGCAGTCGGCTTTCTCGGGCGTGGACGATGGCGACCGAGAAAAAACAATCAATATTACCACCAAGAAAGACAAACGCAAAGGGATGTTTGGCCAGCAGTCGATTGGGGCCGGTCCCAAACCCGACGACCAGGCTCGGTACTCTGCCGGACTGAGCCTGAACCGGTTTAACAACGGCCAGCAGATTTCAATGATCGGATCGGCTAACAACGTGAACCGGCAGGGATTCACGGCCCAGGACCTGGGACTGGGTAGCAACTTTGGGGGCAGCGGCCAGGGGCAGGGCGGTAATCCGGGGGGCGGAAATATGATCCGAGTCGGGGGTGGTCAGGGTGGCGGCTCATTTGGCGGGGGCGGTCAGGTGGGTAATAACGCCATTACGCAGTCGTGGTCGGGGGGGATTAACTACCGCGATGGCTGGGGTAAGAAAATCGACGTAGCCGGAAGTTATAATGTATCGAACACCAATACCGTAACCGATCAGCGCAGCCGCCGGGAAAACGTATTGCCAGGCCAGAACGATACGGGTACATCGGGTACGAACCGGTCGGATTCGTCGTTTGTAACAAACCGCGCCAACGGCTCCGACAATACCAATACCAACCACCGCGCGAATCTCCGGCTCGATTACCGAATCGATTCGCTGACAACCATTCGCGTTATTCCGAGTCTGTCGTGGCTTCAGTCAACTTACGAAACTCAAAGTCAGGCCCAGACGCTTGATGGGCGAGGTGCCGTGGCCAACACCAGCAATACCAGGTACAGTTCATCGGGCGAAGGGCTTTCCGGCAGTAACTCGCTGCTGTTTCTGCGTAAGTTCCGCAAGCGCGGCCGAACGTTTTCCCTGAACTGGAACGTATCGCTGAACGATCAGGACAACGAAGGCTTTAACCGGTCGACCAACACCTATGCCCAGCCCAATACGCCGATCTCAAGCACGAGCATCTCAACGACGGCGGTTCCGGGGAGTCAAACGGCTGTGAATGGGCTGTTCGCCCAGAACATCAACCAACGTAACGATCAGCAAACCCGGTCGATGACTAATTCGATCAACTTCAGCTATACCGAGCCGCTATCGTTGCGGCAAACGCTGGAATTTCACTACACCTTGTCGAACAACCGGAATACCTCAGACCGGCTCGTTAATGATTTTAATGAGTCGACGGGGCGCTACGATCTATTGAATACGCGATTGACCAATCGCTTCGTGAATACGTATATGACCAACCGGGGTGGGCTGACGTGGCAAACCCGGCGCCTGAAGTATACATACGCCCTCGGTGTTGATGTGCAGCAGGCCGGGTTACGGTCGAACAACCTCAGCAGAGACACAACCCTGAACCGGACGTTTACCAACTTGCTGCCAAACGCGCTGTTCACCTACAACTTCGGGAAGAGCCGGACGCTACGTATCAATTACCGCACGCGCATCAACGCACCGTCGGTCAATCAATTACAGCCGGTGCCCGACAATACCAATCCGCTCAATATCCGGCTCGGCAATGCGAACCTGCAACCCGAATACACCCATACGCTGTCGATGAATTTTAACCGGTTGGAGCCCACGACGTTTCGGAGCCTATTTGCTTCCCTGAACGTCAGCCGGACCGACAATAAGATCGTCAATGCTACGTCGTTTACCCGGTCGGGTGCCCAGACTACTCAACCCATAAACACCGATGGCTACTACAATCTGAGTGGCTTTCTGGCGCTGGGCAGACCGCTGATGTTCAGTGAGCAGCGGGTGAACCTGAACCTGACGACGAACCTGACCTACAACCGAGGGACGAGTTTTGTCAACAATCAGCCCAACCAGCTTCAGAATTGGCTCGTCGGCCAGGGGGTGCGTGTCAACACGAATCTGAACGAAAAGCTGGACCTGAGTTTAGCGGGTAACATCAACCTGCAATCCGCTCAGTATTCGCTGCAGCCGCAGCAAAACACAACCTTTCTGAACCAGACCGTTACGTTCGATCTGTTTTACCAGTTGCCGTTCCGATTCACGTTCACCACCGATGTGTACTACAATAATTATGGTGGCAGCTCGGCAACCTACAATCAGTCGTTTACCTTATGGAATGCGGCCCTTTCGCGGCAATTATTCAAGCAGAATCAGGGAGAGCTGCGTCTCCAGGTGTTCGATCTGCTCAGTCAGAACCAGAGCATTGTCCGGAACGTAACGGATACGTACACCGAGGAGGTGCAAAGCCGGGTGCTGAACCGCTACTTCATGGTCAGTTTTGTGTATAACCTGCGCCGGTTCGGAGCGGGCCAACCGAACCAGTCGCAGGATCGCCAGTTCCGCCGTATGGGTCGAATGCCGGGCGATGGTACCCCAAATGGGCGCGGATTCCGACGGGAAAATTAGCAAACACTATTATCTGCTAATTAGTCGATTAGGGCCCTATCTTACATTTCTCTGTATTCTCTATCAATATACTTGGCTTAAACAAAGCGGACTACATTAGTGGTTTATACTCAGATGTCAGTACAAAGCGCTTTGCGCGGTAACCGCTGACACCAGACACAAACCCTCATTCAGCCATGCACGCCTGTTTAACGCCAACCCGATTTGGGCTATTGATCATGCTCGTTATAGTAAGCGCCTGCGCGCGTAATCCGGTAACGGGGAAACGCGAGCTGTCGTTGATGTCGACGGAGCAGGAGATCGCACTTGGCAAAGAATCACATCCTTCCGTTGTTGCTACGATGGGGCTCTACGAAAACAAACAGCTCCAGGATTTTATCAACCAGAAAGGCATGGCGATGGCCAAAATATCCCATCGACCCGATTTGCCGTATCAGTTCTACATCGTCGACTCGCCGGTCGTAAACGCCTTTGCGGTACCGGGGGGCTACGTGTATTTTACGCGGGGCATTATGGCCCACTTCAATAACGAAGCGGAGTTTGCCGGGGTCCTGGGCCATGAGATTGGCCACATCACCGCCCGGCATTCGGTTCGTCAGCAGAATACCCAGATCTTGAGTACGTTAGGGACGATTGCCAGCGCCGTGTTTGCGCCCCAGCTCACCGAAATGGCTCAGCAGGGCTTAGGCCTGTTAACGCTTAAATATAGCCGGGCACACGAGTCGGAGTCCGACGGTATTGGCGTTGAATACTCGAGTAAAATCGGGTACGATGCCCACCAGATGGCCAACTTTTTTGCCACCATCAAACGCATCTCCGACAATTCGGGACAGGCCGTGCCTACGTTTTTGTCAACGCACCCCGATCCGGGTAATCGCTATTCACGTGTGCATGAACTGGCAAAAGAATACCAGGCGAAAAATCCGGGAAACTATCAAACCGATCGGGATCGGTACTTACAAATGATTGACGGAATCATATACGGCGAAGATCCGAAGCAGGGCTTTGTCGAGAAAAATGTGTTTTACCATCCGGAATTGCGGTTTCAGTTTCCCGTGCCGAGCGGCTGGCAATACCAGAACGCACCCAGCCAATTCCAGATGGTCGATAAAGATGGGCAGACGGCGATGATTCTGATGCTGGCACCCGGCAAATCGCTGGACGAAGCGGCTCAGGCTTTGGTGAAACAGCTTAGTCTGAAGGTGCTGGAGAGTTCAAAGACAACCATCAACGGGAATCCGGCTTACGTCTTGATTTCACAACAGCAAGCGCAGCAACAACAGGGACAGCCGCAGCAGCAAGCTGACCCGAAGAACACCTTACAGATTGGAACGTGGCTTATTCAGTATAATAACAGCATCTACGCCCTTCATGGCTTAACTTCGGCCAGCGGGTTCACCAATGCGTTTCAAACGTTTAAAAGCGTAGCCGGTAACTTTCGATCGCTCACGGACCCTGATAAACTCAACCGCAAGCCGGAGCGCGTAGCCATCCGAAAAGCCGCCCGCGACGGCTCGTTCCGCGACGTAATGGCGACCTTGGGAATGCCTTCCAGCCGGCTCGAAGAACTGGGTACGCTGAACAGCCTGAAGGCCGATGATCGCGTAGCCGCCGGTACATCACTTAAAATTATAACCCGCTAGAAATGTCAATCCCGTAGGCTGGCAGGGCTTACGGGATTGGAAATCGGCTGCGATGTGGTTTCGTATACGGTTGAACTAATGTTACTTGATATACCGGAAATCTTCTCCGCCTTTTAAGGCTAACAACGTTTCGTACATAAGCTTGATTACGTTCTGTACGTCGTCCATGTGCACCGTTTCGACAGTCGTGTGCATATATTTTAAGGGCAGCGAAATCAGGGCCGAGGCAATGCCTTCGGTAGCATACGCAAAAGCATCGGTATCCGTGCCCGTCGAACGACTAACGGCCTGCCGCTGAAAGGCAATGCCCTGTTGCTCAGCCACGCTGATCATGAAATCCAGTACGTTGTTTTGCACCGCCGGGCCATAGCACAATACGGGGCCATCGCCACATTTCAGATCTCCCTGCTCTTTCTTATCATACTTCGGTGATTGGGTGTCGTGCGTTACGTCGGTGCAGATAGCGAGGTCGGGTCGTAACCGGCGGGCGATCATTTCGGCACCGCGCAGGCCGATCTCCTCCTGCACCGCGTTGACCACATAGAGCGTATAGGGCAACGTAACGTTGTTTTCTTTCAGCAGACGGGCCACTTCGGCAATCATGAAGCCACCCATGCGGTTGTCCAGCGCCCGGCCCACAAAATAGCGCCCGTTCAGCTCCATCAAACCATCCGAAAATGTGCAGACCGTACCGACGTGAATGCCCAGATCAATTACTTCCTGTTTGGTAGCCGCGCCCACATCAATGAACAGATCGGTTACTTTGGGAGCCGTATCTTTAGCCAGATCCCGAACGTGAATGGCTGGCCAACCGAATACACCATCCACAACCCCTTTTTTTGTATGGAGATGCACCCGCATTGAGGGAGCGATTACCGCATCGGAGCCACCGTTCCGGCGAACAAACAGGTAGCCGTCGTCGGAGATGTAGTTAACAAACCAGGAAATTTCGTCGGAGTGGGCTTCAATCACGACTTTGTAGTCCTTTCCGGGCCCGATCACACCGACGGCTGTTCCATAGGTATCAACAATATACTCGTCGGTATAGGGTTTGAGGTAGTCTAACCAAATCTGCTGCCCCGACGATTCAAAGCCGGTCGGCGAAGCGTTGTTAAGGTACTGGTAGAGAAAATTTTTACTTTGGTCGGTCATTCGCTTATGCATCTAAAACCAGGAGCGCATCCAACTAGCGCGTCGGTAACGTAAGTTCTTCCTGTCTGCAAGGTAAGCGTCTTTTCAATTTCGGCCAAGTAATTAGAACCCGATCCGCTCGCGTTTTTGCTCCACACCCATCGACCGGAGGAGGTCCATAGCGATGCGGTCGTCGTATTTACGCTTCCAGTAGTCAGCCTCCAGCCGCAGCTTGTCGAGTTCGACCTGTTGCTTCTCAATGGTTAGGCGTAAGGTCTCCAGTTCATGATGAGCAACCTCACTCTGTTTATCATCAATTACCTGTGCGGAAACGGCTTCATCGGCTAACAGGGTCACCGGCGAAACCTGCAAGGCACTGGCAATCTGCGTAAGCCTGGAGAGGGTCAGGTCAGTTTTTCCGCGCTCAATGTCGCCGTAAGCCGTAGTGGATAAGTTGAGCAGATCGGCCATGTTCTCCTGCGATAACCCTTTCTGGAGCCGCTGAAGTCGTATTTTCTCTGCGATGGAAGCCTTCATATCAAGTAAGTACGATAAAATCTAAACCTAAACCGATACTGTTTTTCGGTATGATAACGCAATTTTGCAGTGTTCGGTGCAGCTAAACCTGCCAGGGCGCAACAACCCCGCAACGTTATCGGCCGAAACTTACATTGTCTGTTATTCGTTTTCAAACCAAAGAGTAAACCCAATATATGAATTACGAAAAAGAATTCCGCAAGTATGCCGTACATCACATGGGCCTTAACGGCCTTACGGTAGACGGTTATGTGAACCACACCGTCGAAAATATGACCCGCTCGGTTATTGAAGAAAGGCCCATGAACTTCCGTGAGGTAGACGTTTTCTCGCGGCTGATGGCCGACCGGATCATTTTTATGGGCCTTCCCGTCGACGATAACATTGCCAACATCATTGTGGCACAGCTGCTGTTCCTGGAATCGGCCGATCCGAAGAAAGACATCCTGATGTACCTGAACAGCCCTGGCGGATCGGTATATGCCGGTTTAGGTATCTACGACACTATGCAATACGTTCGGCCTGATGTCGCCACCGTTTGTACCAGTCTGGCCGCGTCGATGGGCGCTGTTTTGCTGGCGGGTGGTGCGGCCGGAAAGCGTACTGCACTTCCTCACGCCCGGGTTATGATTCACCAGCCATCGGGTGGTGCACAGGGGCAGTCGGTTGATATTGAAATTACCGCCCGCGAAATCGTTAAGCTCCGCGAAGAATTATACCAGATTCTGGCGCACCACTCCGGAAAAACAGTCGAAGAAATCGAAAAAGACTCGGACCGTGACAAGTGGATGCGGGCTGAGGAAGCTAAAGAATACGGTCTGATCGACGAAGTGTTACGTCGCGAAAAAACGGCCTGAGCTGTTTCGTTAAATCGACCTGAGTAAAAAGGCGCGAAAGCTACAGATGTGGTTTTCGCGCCTTTCTTTTTGCCGATAAATAAAAATAGATCAGGCCATTTCCCATTTTCAGTAGTTATATTGTCTTACAGGCGTTTGGCCTATATCGGCAAAAAACTACCTTATGCGACCTCATACCCTGATTGGCTGGTGCGTCAGTCTGGCATTACCTGGTTTACTAGCGGCTTGCATCAACGCAACGGAAGTTACCAAGCCGCAAACTCCCGATTCTACCGCAGTATCGGCACCGGTATCTATGTCGGTTGCCGTACAGGGGCATCTGAAGCAATACATCTTAACGCAGCGAAATATATTTTCTTCGGATTTTACCTACGATACTAAGGGACGGCAGGCATCAGTATGGACGTACAATCAGCGGTCGGGCGAGGGGAAAGACGATATGCCTCAGACCGTATTCACGTACGATGCCCAGAATCGGCTTCAAAAGATCGAAGAAGGCCGTTTCTCAACGGACCCCGCTACGGGCAACGCTGTAGCATTGGAGGTTGTCCGACGCTGCGAATTGGCGTACGAAGGATTAACCGTAACGGCAAGAACAACGGTAGCGCCTGCCTCAACGGGAAGTAGCCTGGAAACAGTCTATGAGCTTAATAAGACCGGGCATATCGTTAAACAAACGCAGCGATTTGCCGATGGCAGCAAAAATAAGCGGGTATATGTCTACGCCAACGATAACGTCATCCAGCAGGACGTCACGATTACGGATGCTTCGGGTGCCATAACCTCCCGGGCGCGTGATACGTATGAGTATGATACGTCCCAAAATCCCCTGCGTGGGCTGATCTCGCAGGGAGGGCTGATCGACGTACAAACCTATTCGAGCAGGAACAATCTGGTCCGGTCGAAATCCCAGAACCTGTCACCTGCCGACCCGGCCGTGATTGAGTCAACGAACGAAGCGACCTATCAATACACCTTTGCCAATAGTGGCTTACCCGTCAGCTACCAGGCTGGCACTGTGAGCGGTACTTTCGTTTACGATTAATAAAAACTTGGTCGGTAAGGCTCAGCCTGCTTGGCGATCTGACGGCCGATTAATAACTTTGTCAATAGCTCGCGACCCAGGCACACCTGGGTCGTCTTTATTTAGCCAAGTTGCTCTAACAAAGCACTCAAACGAACTGTTAACTGCATCGGACCGAAAACGGTATAAAACCCGGCGGTCTGTTGCAAAACCAGCCTATTTACACTGCAAACGTACATGCCACAAATCAGTTGCTCGTTCTGCGGAAGACGCAAAAACGAGGTGATGGTGCTGCTGTCAGGAATTGACGCACACATCTGCAACTATTGCATTGAGCAAGGCCACCAGGTGGTGTTGGAAGAGATGCGTCCGCGACGAAGCGAACCGGCCGAGGTAAACATCAATCTGATCAAGCCTGTCGATATGAAGCGCCACCTCGATCAATACGTAATTGGTCAGGACGATGCGAAGAAAGCGATCTGTGTTGCCGTTTATAATCACTATAAGCGATTGATGCAGCCCAAGACCAGCGACGACGTAACGATTGAAAAGTCGAACATCATCATGGTTGGCGAAACGGGTACCGGAAAAACGTATCTGGCCCGATCGATTGCCAAAATTCTGGAAGTGCCCTTCTGTATTGCCGATGCCACGGTGATCACCGAAGCGGGTTACGTTGGCGAAGACGTTGAAACGATTTTGACCCGGCTGCTGCAAGCCGCTGATTATAACGTTGAGTCGGCCGAACGGGGGATTGTCTATATCGATGAGATCGACAAAATCGCCCGCAAATCGGACAACCCCAGCATTACCCGCGACGTCAGTGGCGAAGGAGTGCAGCAGGCGCTGCTGAAACTGCTCGAAGGCTCGGTCGTGAACGTACCGCCCCAGGGTGGTCGTAAGCATCCCGATCAGCGGCTGATTGCACTCAACACGGAAAACATTCTGTTCATCTGCGGGGGCGCTTTCGACGGTATCGAGCGGCACATCACCAAGCGGATCAATACGCGTCCGATCGGTTTTTCGGGCGACCGTCGGCTGAACGATACGTTTGAGAAAGGTCATCTGATGCGGTATATCTCCGCGCTTGATCTGAAATCGTTCGGGCTTATTCCGGAGCTTATTGGCCGCTTACCCGTGCTGACTCACCTCGAACCGCTGGATCGGGCGGCTCTGATGCAGATCCTGACTGAGCCTAAAAACGCCATTACCAAGCAGTACGACAAGCTCTTCCAGATGGAGGACATTACGTTGCACTGGGACCCCAGCGCCCTGAATTACATCGTCGATCAGGCGCTCCAGTATGGTTTGGGGGCGCGCGGTTTGCGGTCAATCTGCGAATCGATCATCACCGACGCTATGTTCGAAATGCCTTCTCAGGCTGGCATTAAAGAGCTGACCGTCAGTCTGGAATATGCTCGTGAGAAATTTGGTAAGTCAACAACTTATCAGCTTCGTTCGGTAGCCTAAGACCTGTATAATAAAGTGCAACGAGCCCCAGCTTCGACAGAGGCTGGGGCTCGTTGCATTCCCACTTACTAGGAATTGTTCATGTATCGATAACAAAGCGGACAGCCGGTCAGTTGAGCCCTTGACAATTAATTGATTAACGCTCAAAATGACCTTGTCAAATGAAAACAACTACGTATCGCGTATTGGTCGGCTTGCTGCTGACCTTATTTTTTGCGGCCTGTAGCCGCCCGGTCGCTTATCTTCAAAAAGCCCCACGCGAGCAGTTTACTTCCGCTCAGCCTCAGGTAACGGCCCCGGTGGCGGAAGCTACCCCGGCGGCAACAGGCCTTACGGCAACGCCTGTTGAACAGATTGCGCAGGCTACGGCCGCCCTCGACCAGATCGACGCCCTGGTACGTAACGATAGCAGACTGGCTGCTAATAAAACCTTACAGAAACGGATGAACCGCGCCCGGACGATGCTGGCTACTGCTTCGACCAACGTAACGCTGACGCCTGATGCCGCAAGTGCTCCCCGCAAAGCAAACCTAATGGAGCGGATGGTGCTGAAAAAACTGGATAAGAAGCTCAGCAAACGACTGGCCCCCGCCAACCCAGACAAAGCGATGGCCAGCACTGGTATTCTGGCCGCTGGAGCGGTTGTCGTTATTGTTGGGCTGATTCTACTGCTGACCGGCGTAGGTTCAGGTGTAGGCGTTATTTTGCTACTGGCCGGAGCAGTTATCCTGCTGGTAGGGCTTTTGTAAAATCAGCCTTCTCAAGGGCGCTAATGACTTCGTAAACCGCTATTCGCGAAGTCATTAGCGCAAGGTAAACCCTGTCCAGTTCTGCCTGTATTGCCGAGCCAGTCTAATTTCGTTTAATCAGATTCATTCAGTTTTTCGCCTTACCTCACAACAAACCCCAAAAGATGCAGTTGTTGTGGGTGATATCTCAATCGTTCATTCATTTAAACCATGTTCTCTATGAGCACGCTTTCCAAGCACCTTTTTGCAGCCCTTATGGGTGCCGCCATTCTTTCATCCTGCAGCCGTCCAGTTGCTTATTTTCAAAAAGGCCCACGCGAACAATTTAAATCACCCCAGCAGGAAACGGTTGCTGTAGCCACGCCAGTTGAAGCCGCGCAGCCCGTTGCTGTTGAAACACTAACTCCCGAAGCAACGCCCGCGCCAGCACCCGCTGTGGCTGAGGTCGCACAGGCTAAACAAGTGATGAGTCAGGTAGAAGCCTACGTTCGGAACGATAGTAAACTGGCTTCGAACAAGAAACTGACCAAGCGGATGGCCCGGGTTAACGAACTGCTCACCACCGCCAGCGATAAGTCGAACGTATCAGCAAGCGCAGCTTCGACCAAGAAACTGTCGCTGATGGAGCGTACAGTACTGAAAAAGCTGGATAAGAAAATTAAAAACCACGTAGCGCCGGACGAAGCCAAAGCGTTGAACCGTAACGCCCGTAACGGGATCATTATTGGTGCTATCGGTCTGATCCTGTCGTTGCTATTCGGTGGCGTTATCGGCGTTCTTGGTCTGATTCTGCTCATCGTGGGTATTGTTCTGATTCTGCTGGGCGTACTCGAATAAGTATAATGCGTGTAATGAGTCAGCAAACCACTCTTTGTCTCATTCACGGTCACGGCGTAGATGCTTCTATCTGGGATGGCGTCTACGCCGATTTGTCTGTAACGACCTCCGTCCTGAGACCTGATTTTTCTCGCTTTAGTCATCTCCAGACCATCGAAGCGTATGCCGAAGAACTGCATGCTTATCTGCAAAATGCTCAGGTTGATAAGGTTCTGTTAGTGGGCCACTCAATGGGCGGGTATATCGCTCTGGCGTTTGCCGAGCAGTATCCCGGGCGAGTGAGCGGTATGTGCTTATTTCACTCAACGGTATCGGCCGACGACGAAGCCAAGAAAGAGCAGCGTCGGCAGGTGATTGGCAAATTGAAAACGGAGGGAAGCCGCGATTTTCTTCAAACAGCCATTACCAATATGTTTGCGCCTGACAATCGGACGAAGATGGCCGATACGATAAAAGCGCTGATTGACCGGTACAGTGATCTGCCCCGCGAAGCGTTGAGCGCGGGTGTACAGGCCATGCTGTTACGTCCCGATCGAACGCACGTACTCCAGCACGCTACGTTCCCCGTGATGATTGTGGCCGGGCAACATGATCAGATTATTCCAATCGAGAAAAATCGTCGTCTGGCCGAGATACTTTCCCAAGCTGGTCTTGTTGTATTGAACGAGTCCGGACATGTAGGTATGGTGGAAGAACAAGAAGCTACGTTGCAGGCGATTCACTCACTCGTCGCTACCGTGTAAGCAGTCATAAACGAAGAATCTGGAAGGAAGTCGAGTCGGCTTCCTTTTTGCGTTTTAACCGGTTTTCGCCTGATAATCCGTAAACTTGCACCAGGTTTTGTAAGTCGTATACCGACGACTGTTACTTCTTTGCGAAATGGCTGAGCTTTTTAACGTTTATCCGCTGTACGACATTGAACCCGTTCGGGCACAGGGCAGCTATTTATGGGACACCAACGGTACCCGTTACCTCGATCTGTACGGGGGCCACGCTGTAATTTCGGTTGGGCATACGCACCCGCGTTACGTGCAGGCGCTGACAGACCAACTTCATAAAATCTCGTTTTATTCGAACTCGGTCCGGATACCGCAGCAGCAGGAGTTAGCCGAGAAATTGGGCGCTCTTTCCGGACATCCCGATTATACCCTGTTTCTATGCAATTCGGGCGCGGAAGCTAACGAAAACGCCTTAAAGCTGGCGTCGTTTCACAACGGCCGGACGAAGGTGGTTGCGTTCTCGAAATCATTCCACGGGCGTACCGCCGGTGCTGTAGCGGCAACCGATAACGCGGCTATTGTGGCACCGATCAACTATAACCAACACGTAACGTTTCTGCCGTACAACGATGCTGAAGCGGCCCGGGCCGGTATTACCTCCGATACCTGCGCCGTTATCATCGAAGGCATTCAGGGCGTAGGCGGGATTAACGTTGCTACCGACGAGTTTCTGCAAACACTTCGCCAGCGTTGCAACGAAACCGGTGCCGTGCTGATCCTCGACGGTGTTCAGTGTGGCTATGGCCGGTCGGGTAAGTTTTTCTCGCACCAGTACAGCGGCATTCAGGCCGATATTATTTCGATGGCGAAAGGAATGGGCAACGGGTTTCCGATTGGCGGGATTCTGATCTCACCCAAGTTCAAAGCCAGCTACGGCCTGCTCGGAACAACCTTCGGCGGAAATCATCTGGCCTGTACCGCGGCCATTGCGGTGCTGGACATCATGAAAGACGAAGGCCTGATCGAAAATGCTTCGCGAATGGGTGACTATCTGATGAATGGCATCCGTCAGGTAGGTGGCTATAAGGACCTGCGTGGCCGGGGACTGATGATCGGTATCGAGTACGATTTCCCCGTTGATGCGTTACGGAAATCGCTGTTGTTCGAACACAAGCAGTTCACGGGCGTAGCCGGTAAAAACATCATTCGACTGCTTCCTTCGCTGGCTATTGGTACCGATGAGGCCGATCAATTCCTGGAAGCGCTGCGTAAAGAAGTGAGTGTCGTTTTATAATTCTGAATTTTATCACCCTGCACAAGGACACAGGGCGTTTATACACTAATGACCAATTTCCTTTCCCTGGCCGACGTGACGGATCTCGACGCGTTGATTCAATCCGGACGTAGCGCCAAAGCCGATCCTTTTGCCGAACAGCACCTGGGTACTAACAAAACAATAGGGTTGATTTTCTTTAATTCCAGCTTACGCACCCGCCTGAGTACGCAGAAGGCCGCGCAGAACCTCGGCCTGAACGTAATGATCATGAACGTTGGACAGGATAGCTGGGGCCTGGAGATGGAAGAGGGAGTGTTCATGAATGGCGATAAGGCCGAACACGTTCGCGAAGCAGCCGCCGTTATTGGCCGCTATTGCGACATCATTGGCATCCGCGCGTTCGCCGAATTGAAAGACCGGGACAAGGATTATCGGGAGCAGGTCATGCACCAGTTTGCTAAATACGCCAAAGTACCTATTGTTAACCTGGAATCGGCAACGCGGCACCCGCTACAGTCGCTGGCCGATTGCATAACCATCGAAGAAGCGAAAGCCGCGTCGGGCCTGGTTCGGCCGAAGGTCGTACTGACCTGGTTGCCGCATTTTAAACCGCTTCCCCAGGCCGTGGCAAACTCGTTTTGCGAGTGGATGAACGCCCGCGCCAGGTCAGGAGATGTTGAGTTTGTGGTGACGCATCCCGAAGGGTATGAATTAGCGGCTGAATTTGTTGGCGACGCGCCCGTTACCTATAACCAGGCCGAAGCGTTTGCCGGAGCCGATTTTATCTATGGCAAAAACTGGTCATCGTATACCCAATACGGCCAGGTGCTCACCCAGGACCCGTCGTGGGCGGTAACGATGGACCACATGCGATTAACCAACAACGGCAGGTTTATGCATTGCCTGCCCGTCCGGCGCAATCTGAAAGTGGCTGATGAGGTGTTGGATAGCCCGCAGTCACTGGTTATTGAACAGGCGGCTAACCGCGAATGGTCGGCTCAGGCAGTACTGAAAGAAATCCTGAAAACAATCTGACGAAGGAAGACCGCGCCAGCTATGGCGTTTGCAAAACTGGTCTGCTGTTACGTTCATACCCAGATGCAATCACTCACTGTTATTAAGATTGGCGGAAACGTCATCGACAACCCCGACGCGTTAGCCCGCTTTCTATCCGCGTTTTCTACGCTGACTCTGCCTAAACTGCTTATTCACGGTGGTGGAAAAGTGGCGACTCAGGTAGCAGAGAAATTAGGGATTCAAACTACCATGGTCGACGGACGACGCATTACCGATCAGCCAATGCTCGACGTAGTGACAATGGTGTACGGAGGGCTCGTCAATAAACAGATTGTCGCAAAGCTTCAGGCCTTAGACGTAAACGCGATTGGCTTAACGGGGGCCGATGCCGGTACCGTTCTGTCCGAAAAGCGACCGGTGAAAGACATTGACTATGGCTTTGTGGGTGACATTAAAGAAGTGGACTCCGGGCGGATCCAGTATTTTCTGCGGCAGGAGTTAACGCCGGTATATGCACCGATTACGTACGATGAAACGGGAAATCTGCTGAATACAAACGCAGACACAATGGCATCGGCAATTGCGGTCGATATGGTTAAGCACAACGACGTAACGCTGGTGTACTGTTTTGAGAAGAAAGGCGTATTGGCTGACCCTACCGACGATAACAGCGTAATCGCTGAGCTGACTCCGGAGATTTACGCAACCCATAAAGCGGCTGGTACCATTAATAAAGGCATGATTCCGAAGCTGGACAATGCCTTTCGAGCCTTAGACAACGGCGTATCGAAAGTCATCATCTGCCATGCCGATGAAGTAGCCGCAGCCGTAGTGCAGGGAGCCGGAACGACGCTGAGAAAATAGGCCAGTAACGGGAAGATATATACCAAAAAAAGCGGCTTCGGGCCGCTTTACTTTTTTTACTTCTCTGCCAGCAGGTGCATCACCCGGCGGACGCCGACAAACCGTCTGTGGTAATAATCGGCGTGGAGATAATCATAACGGACGCCACCGTTCCAGGCTGAGTGGATGAATTTGATCCGGTCACCGATCACTTCGGTAATCAGTCCGACATGACCGATGCGGCTGCCGCCAGAACTGTGTCCTTTAAAAAGAATTAGATCGCCAGGCTGCGCTTCGGTCTTCTCGATGGGCATGCCAACATTGCCTTGGGCCGCGCTGGAATGGGGGAGGGTAATACCGAAGTGGTTAAAACAGAAACGAGTAAAGCCGGAGCAGTCGAATCCGTGAGTACTGGTGCCGCCGGAGCGGTAGCGAATGGTGAGATGCTTCTTGGCGAAGTTGATGACATCACCTACGAGGGGAATTTGCTCGTAGAAACTTGGTGTAGTTACGGTGGGTACTTCAGTTACAGTAGGTACGGAAACTTGATTAAGTACGGTGGGTATTTCAACTACGGCGGGTACGGTTTGAGCTTGAACGATGCCAAACGAGACAACAGATAATGCTGTCAGGAGCATTTTTCTCATCATGAAATTAGGTCAAATTCAAATTACGTGTCATAAAAGTATAGTAATGGGGAATTATCTCCAAATAATTGAGGAATATTTTCTACACAATTTTCAAAAAAAAGAATGCCATAAATCTTAGTATTCTGATTATTAAGTAAGTGATCTTTTTTATCGGTTAATTGATAATTGAGGATGTGCTATAAAAATCAAGCTAATTAGTAGACTATATGGTAGGCATGACTTCTTTTTTGTCAAAAGAAAAGGGTGCCCGAGTCACTACTGAACTCAGGCACCCTTTGTGATAACGGACACTAAGCGATTAGAACCAGCCAGCCCCCTGCATCCGGAATGGCCAGGGAATTGCAATAAGAATCAGAAGCAGCCCTAATCCGTAGAACAAAGCAACCATCCGGTGTTTATCGGTGGCATCGCTGAGCCGCTTGTGGCGTGAATACCCAATGGTCACCAGAATAATCGCGATCAGCATGGTCGTAATGTGCTCTACCGTGTAAAAGCGATAGAACTTATCCATAGCTAGGTCAAAGTTTACCTTCGGGCTACCGCCTGCGCTAACCGGGAGTACATAGAGCAGCAGACCGCCTAAGAACTGTATGTGCGTAGCGATCAGCGCAAACAAGTACAGCTTTCGATTTCCGTCGGTATACGTGTTCCGACCCCGAAGCCGCTGAATGGCTGTGACCGCGGCCGCTATCAACAAAATAAGTACGAGCCAGCGCAGGCCGGAATGGGCGTGTCTAAGGATATTGTATAGCATTCAACAAACGAGTTAGTGAGATATTGTTTTTTGACAAAGAAACAACCAAATGGCCAACTTACGCCGACGATCGTTTGTTTGACTACTATGGTTCTTTATAATACTACGTATAGTGTAGCCCAGGAGGTCGCCGACGACTGGCTTCACTGGATGAAAACGTTTTACCTCCCCGCCGTTGCCGCCACGAAATTGCCGACGGGACACCGTTTGCTGCGACTGTTAACCGAGCTCGATAATGGGGGAGTGACGTACTCGGTGCAACTGGATTTTACGTCAAGGGACGACTATGACATTTACCAGCATCAGCATGCCGACGCTATGCAAAGGCGCATACAGCATCGGTTCGCCAATCAGCTTGTCTCGTTTGATACGTTGCTGGAAGAAGTTTAATACCGTCTGGTAAATATAGGGTTTAGGATTTGACAGGTTGGGTTATCAACGGCATGATTCGTGATTCTGTCGTATGTATATCCACTGTTACTCTGTACCTTATGTATGCCTTTCGGTCATCCACCCCGTGGGCGAAGAAGTTCTGGCTGTTGGGATTAGGTGTTGTTGAGGTTTTCTTCGCTGTTTCTGCTTACGCTCAGCTTTCGATAACGTTTCCGGTTTCGCGTCTGGTTTTTCAGCGCAGTAATGCCAATCAGGCCTACATAACGGTCGCCGGTGTTTGCGCTGTTCCCATCGATCGGGTAGAAGTCCGCCTGCTTGCCGTTACGGCCGGTCAGGGACAGTCGACGGACTGGGCGGTGCTGGATGAAAGCCCGACAAACGGGCAGTTTGGTGGGCGGGTGCTCGCTGCCGGTGGGTGGTATCGGCTGGAAGTACGGGCCTGGGCCGGAGGTAGTATTGTTGCTGCGGATCAGAAACAACCCGTCGGCGTTGGCGAGGTGTTTGCCATCGCAGGTCAGTCGAACGGGCAAGGCATCTGGGAGCGTGACGCGGTGGATCCGGCCGATGAACGGGTTGTGTGCGCTCCGCATTTTAACCTGACCGACACCATTCGGTTGCCGCTGCCGTTTTATGCCGCCCCAGTGTCCGCCACGAGTCTCATCGGACCAAGGGGGCAGAGCGCCTGGTGCTGGGGACGTTTAGGCGATCGATTGGCCGCCCGATTCAACGTACCGGTTTTGTTTTACAACGCGGCCTGGTCGGGTACAGCCGTGCGCAACTGGCGGGAAAGTATCACCGTCGATAGTACGGCCACTTCCTACAACGACTATTTCCGGCCGGGGATGCCCTACGGGAATCTGAAACGAATTGTCCAGGATTATGCCCGTTTAACCGGATTACGGGCCGTATTGTGGCATCAGGGCGAAGCCGAGTTTTACGATACGGACCCATCGGCAGCCCATTACGCGCAGGATCTGGAAACGGTGATTCGGCAGAGTCGCCGGGATGCGGGTTTCGATCTGACCTGGGTAGTAGCGCGGGTGTCGATGGATGATAACCTGCTCATCAACTACAACCTTACCCATTATGAGCCGGTTATAGCCGCCCAGAATTACGTAATCCAGCACGTTGATCGGGTATATCCTGGTCCTGATACAGATACTATCCAGATGCCCCGAACCGACGGGGTTCACTTTTCGGGCGAGGGTTTACGACTGCTCGGTGATGCCTGGAACAACCATTTGACGAATGAATTTTTTCAGAACGTAGCGCCGTTGCCACCGGTCGATGTGCCGAGTACCGACCTGGCTATAAACACGTATATTGATGCTCCGTCATCACGGGTGAACGATCCGGTGCGGGTAACAATTACCGTTCGGAACGAGGGCGCCAAGGTGGCTACAAATGTATGGCTGCGTTGTGAACTGCCCGCCCCGTTTACGTTCGTAAGCGGAACCGGCCTGACTCATATGCGTGGGCTTATACTGGCAAAACTGGCCGAAGTGACGCCGACAGCACCGGTGTCCGTAACCTTTCTGGCGGTTCCCACACAGGAAGGAACGTATCATATAGCAGCCGAAATTGCCCGCGCCGATCAACTGGATACGGATTCAAGGCCAAACACGAGCATTGGCGACGGACAGGACGATGTAGCACGGGTTACGTTTCGAACGCGTCAGGCCGGTACGCGGCAGTTTAGCGTACCCATCTCGATCAATGCACCACCGCTGCCACCGGTAGCATCTAATCAACCGATACCGGACCCGACGAAAGCCGATTTAAGTCTTACTGTATTCCTTAATCAACCCGCCGTGTCGGTTGGCGACATCGTGTCGATCAGCATGAGCGTTGGCAGTCAGGGTGGTAGTGCGTCGGGGCAGGTTAACGTAGTGTGTATACTACCGACAAGTTTGAGCTTTATCGATGGCACGAACGTAACTGCAGCATCTGGCCAGTATTACGCCACCATCAGCAACATTGCGCCGGGACGTACCGAAACGGTCTGGCTGCGGGCCAGGGCGCTGCAATCCGGGAATGCCGTGATTAAGTCGCAACTAAATCAGGCGTCTATTGGCGACCCGGATTCGACTCCTGGGAATGGTTACGACAACGGCGAAGACGATACCGCTCAAGTTACGCTGCGAATCAGGTAATGATACAGAGGAGAAATATTCGACTTGGACAACGTCGTTACGTATCCAGGTGCAGTGTCAGGTGTATTCTGACCACGTCCGTATTGCCGTTTAGGTATGTGTAACCTGCCTTATAGATTGCTAACCAACCCGGACAGCTTAGCACCTACCTCATCTATCAATCCGGTTACAACGCCGTTGCGGATTCCAATACGTTTGTTGGGTATCAGTCCCGTTACAACACTACGACAGGAAAAGGCAATACTTTTTTGGGGTTATGTCGGGGCGGGGTAACGTAACGGGCAACTGTAATACGTTCATTAGCCATGGAGCTGGGCTACGCTTTGTGTCCGTTGGCGGAGGTTGAGCAGTTTGTAAAATTAATAAACACCTACCTGACGTTTCGTCGGCCGATGAAGTGGTTAAGCAGAGATATGACGCATCGATCATGGATGCGCGGCTGCTTGAGAAGATCCAAGAAACCATGCCGTACATTATTCAGCTCAAGCGCGAAGTGGAGCAGCTACGGCAGCAGAACAAAAATCTACAGCGCGCTTTAAGAAAGACGAAAAAATAGTAAACATTATTCTTTAACGGGTGTACAACGCATACCGGCTTTTTTCACGCGAAAAGATGATGGGCTTTTTCCTTTTTTCAATATAAAATAGGGTTGAATTCATATATCAGGCAGGACTGTTCGCTCGTTAATCTACTTCGCTATTTGATACCGCTAAATTGTTTTGTTTTTACAAACAAAAGGCAGGTTAACCTACTTTTATAAGTAAAAGCATCTTAACCGCTAGAGTTATAGAAACTTATATACCATTCAACGATATGATCGATCAAATAAACGGCTCGGACATGTGGAGTCACAAACCCAAAAATGTAGCCTTTATCGGTGATTACCTTCCTCGTCAGTGTGGGATCGCCACCTTTACCGCCGATCTTTTCAAGTCGTACAATGCATTTATTCCGGAGTCAAAGCCGCAGGTTGTGTCGGTTAACGACGTAGCTGAAGGATACGATTATCCGAGCGAAGTTCGGTACGATTTTTATCAGCACGACCAGGAAGCGTACCGCAAAGCGGCCGAATTTCTGAATTCAAAGGATATTGACGTTGTTTGTCTACAGCACGAGTATGGTATTTACGGTGGTCCGGCGGGGAGTTATATTCTGACGCTGCTCCGGAACCTGACGATGCCCATCGTGACGACGTTTCATACCATTCTGAAAAGCCCGAGCGAAGAGCAGTTGCTGGTCCTGAAAAGTATTGCCGATCTGTCGGCGCGGGTCATCTGCATGTCGGAGAAAGGGCGCGATTTTCTGATCAATATTTACGACGTACCAGGCGAAAAAATAGACGTAATACCGCATGGTATTCCGGATATGCCGTTCGTTGATCCCCATTTCTATAAAGACAAATTCGGGATGGAAGGCAAGCAAACCATACTTACGTTTGGTTTATTGTCGCCCAACAAAGGCATCGAGCATGTGATTCGTGCCCTGCCCCGTATCGTTGAACAGGTGCCGAACGCGGTTTATATGATTCTGGGTGCCACGCACCCCAATCTGGTAAAACACGAAGGGGAGGTCTACCGGGATAGTTTGAAGAAACTGGCGGCCGATCTTGGCGTTCGGGACAATGTCCGGTTCTATAACCAGTTTGTTGAATTAGACGATTTGCTGGAGTATCTGGGCTCGGCCGACATTTACATTACGCCTTATCTGAACCCGGCTCAGATTACATCCGGTACGTTGTCCTACGCCTTTGGCTGTGGTAAGGCGGTGGTGTCGACTCCCTACTGGCATGCCGAAGAACTGCTGGCCGACGGTCGTGGTGTGCTGGTGCCGTTTGGCGATTCGGAGGCCATTGCCGATCAGCTTATCAATCTGCTTACTGACGAATCCCGCCGACATGGTATCCGTAAGAAAGCGTATATGTTGGGCCGTGAGATGATCTGGGAACGGGTGATTCAAGCCTACGCTGACTCATTTGTTCAGGCCCGGCACGAGCGGATGGGTCTGGTAAATAATCAGGCTTCGTATACGATGGGGGGGCTGAGCAGCTCTGCCTTCCGATTGCCTGCTTTACGGCTCGATCATTTGTATCGAATGACCGATTCAACCGGTATTATTCAGCATGCCCGCTTCCACCTGCCGTTCTACGAAGAAGGCTACTGCACCGACGATAACGCGCGGGCGCTCATTCTGGCTCTCACCCTTCTGGAAGCCAGCGCAGGAGATCAGAAGCTGGCCAAAGCGGCCGACAATTACTGTGCGTTTCTAAACTACGCCTATACCGATGAGCACCGCCGGTTCCGCAACTTCATGAGCTACGACCGCCGTTGGCTCGAAGAGGTAGGTTCCGACGACAGCACGGGACGAACGATTTGGGCATTGGGTACCTGCATTGGCCGGGCCACCGACCGGAACACCGTAACGTGGGCATTGGGATTACTCGAAAAAGTGATGCCATCGGTAGCAGATATGACCTCCCCACGGGCCTGGGCCTTTGCCTTGCTGGGCATCTATCAATACCAGAAAAAATTCAACGACGACCGGCTGGCGAAGACAATTCAGCGGCAACTGCTCGACAAGCTCATGTACTGCTACACGGAAACCGCAACCGAGGACTGGCCCTGGTTTGAAAACGTCCTGACATACGACAACGCCGTGCTGGCTCACGCATTTATTCGGTCGGGCGATGAACAGTGCGTTCGGATTGGTGTGCAGTCGTTGCAGTGGTTGCTCAAGCTCCAGACGGCAGAGCACGGGCATTTTCAGCCTATTGGCTCCAATGGCTTTTACGTGAAAGGGCAGCCACGCGCTTATTTCGATCAACAGCCGCTCGAAGCCCAAAGTACCGTGTCGGCCTGCCTGGCGGCTTATGAGGTAACTGGCGACGACGAATGGCAACGGACAGCCGTTCAGGTGTTTAAATGGTTTATCGGTCTGAATGACCTGGGGCTGCCCCTGTACGATCAGCAAACGGGTGGCTGCCGCGATGGCTTACACATCGACCGGGTCAACAAAAACCAGGGGGCGGAGTCTACCTTGTCCTACCTGCTGGCCCTGGCTGAACTGGACACGGTTCAAAAACGTCGTCGGGAAAAAAAGTCCGTTAACCTCGAAATTACGTCCTTAAGCTAAGTTGTTTAAATGAAGAGACAGAATTTTCAAGTTATACGCATCAGGCATTGCAGGTTACGGCCGCATTAGCCAATTTTAAGCGTGTATCTAATCGATTCTGTAACGTCTTTGCTGAATGAGTATTAAAGCAACCCGGACGGGTATTGTTCTCCGGCCCGACCCGACGCGTGTCTTGTTTCGTCCTTTTGATTTAGGAAGTACTACTCGAACGTTAAAAATCATCGCCCGGATCGGAGCGATGAGTGATGAAGAAGCGGACCGAAAACTTGACGAGGTAATTCGGGAGTTTGGCGGTCGGCATTATAAACTGGAGCGCTTTCTGCTGCAACGGTTTGAGCAGATAAAACCGCAGCTCCTGACCGACGAGCCACTCACCCAGGAGCGTAAGCTACTATTGGGGGCGTACTTCACGATGGAGTACTCGCTGGAGTCGGCCGCCCTCTTTAACCCGTCGATGATCTGGCATCCTGACCAGAGCAACGTACCGCCCGGTTATAAACGGTTCATCTTGAGCCTGCGCGCCACCGGAGAAGGACACGTATCGTCGATCTCGTTCCGGATGGGTTACATTGATCAGGAGGGTAGGATCGTTCTGCGGAAGCCGTCGCGTTACGTAACGTCGCCGGAGATTGTGCCCAACCATCGGTTTAACCGGGCGCAGTTTGAACGGAAGCTGTATGAGCTGAGGCTGGAAAACAGTATTCAGGAAAAAATGATGGCGGGGTTAGGCGATGAGTTCAGCCTGCCCGAACTGGAAACGCAGACAAAGCGCGTGCTGGCCCAATATCGCTACAATGCCGAATACGACACCATTGCCAGTGGTTTGCTGGCGCTGGCCCGCTCGAACTATGAAATTCACTTCGAGGACGACCAGAGTCTGGATGAACGCTGCATTTTTCCCACGTCGCCCAACGAAACCAATGGTATTGAAGATGCCCGGTTCGTGCAGTTTACCGACGACAATGGCGAGGTGGCCTATTACGCTACGTATACGGCCTATAACGGACGCGTTACGTTCCCGCAGCTGCTGGAGACAAAAGATTTTACACACTTCAACGTCAGCACTCTGAACGGAGCCGAGGTGTCCAACAAAGGTATGGCCTTATTTCCTCGTAAGATCAACGGGAAATACGCCATGATCTCGCGGCAGGATGGCGAGAATATTTACCTTATGTATTCCGACGACCTGTATTTCTGGCAAACCAAAGAATTACTTCTGAAGCCAACGTATCACTGGGAATACGTACAGCTTGGCAACTGCGGATCACCTATTGAGACCGAAGCGGGTTGGCTGGTACTCAGTCACGGCGTTGGTCCCATGCGTAAATACGCCATTGGTGCGTTTCTGCTCGATCTGAACGACCCCAGCAAGGTAATCGGCCGGACAACAGAACCGATCTTAAGCCCTGACGAAAACGAGCGCGAAGGCTACGTACCAAACGTCGTATACAGCTGCGGAGGCATTATAAACGGGAGTGACCTGATTATTCCCTACGCGATGGCCGATTATGCCAGTAGCTTTGCGACGGTGAACGTTGATGAATTGCTGGCGGAACTAACCGGCTCGAACAAAGCAGAGGAAGTAACCGCAACGGTTGCCTGATAGGAGGGTTTCGTTAAGCGAGAGTTATGGATTATACTTAAGGTAATCATTTCATATACAACGAACTGCTGACTTGCGTCAGCAGTTTATTTATAACTCACGCTCGTTTGATACGTAAAAAAGGCAGTCGGATAGATCCGACTGCCTTTTTTACGTATCCTGTTTGCCAGCGCTTAATTAACCCGCCGGATTGTTTCGGTAATCACCCGGTCACCACCAGCACCCGCGTAGCGATAGTTCAACGTGAACGTACGCGTTGTCGGGTTGTATGTATTCACCCCGCTTTGGATCGTTGCTGCGGCCGATGTTCCTTTCGGGATGATTGTAACCGTATTGTCGGCATTGATCTTTAGCCACATCGTGCTGCTGCCGCCCAGATCGGCATATTCCGTCTGGCTGGTTGTCTCATCGATACTGCTCAGCGTTTTCGGGCGGTTAATGGCCCGTGCTCCGGCTGTTGGGTGATTGAACGTACCCGTCGACTGATAGTTGCCCTCATAGTTATTACGTGGAACTACGGCCAGAATTTTGCTGCCGTAATTTGAGCTTACCACTACGCCATTCGTTGCGCTTTTGATCACGAACGGAATTGCATACGTATCCGTAAAGCTTAGCGAGGTCGTGTTCAACTGGAACGCGATGGGTGCTAAGCGTGAACCGGCCTTCACCGTAACCGTTGGGGTTAACAACTGATACATGGACGCAGGCAGCGCTTTGAACGACGTACCGTTCCGCGCGTTGTAGGCCGTCAGGGCAGCTTCATCAACGGCCACTGTCACCTGAATGTCCTGCGACGGCGGGGTTGGCGATGCAATGTTCACGTCGAACGAATCGGTAACAGCTGCCACTTTCAGGTAACTGCGGGTATCCTGAGCGCCATAGAAAGCCGATGACGGAATCTCCGCAACGGAGCCCACATTTTTGAAATCAACGAAGTGTTCATCATCGTTCAGGCAGGAGCTCAGACCTCCGGTCAGGCTCGCAGCGACGATGACGTATAAAAACTTTTTCATAATAGTTCTTTGCTGGTGTTATCGCTTATTTCTCCCAGAAAATCTTTGTCGTAAACTGACTAACCGTTCCCTGTGCGTTCACATTGGTCTGGTTATAGTTAAACTCGCTCTGCGGATACAGCAGACGTACCGGAATTTGCCGGATGGTTGTGCTTGGGTCCTGCGAGATCGGTACGTTCGGATAGCCTAACCGCCGGTAATCAGACCAGGATTCGAACGGATTAAACCCGTTGAGCGACGCCCATTTCTGGGTAATGATCGCCTGAAGCTTGTTCGTTGACGCTTCCCAGCCCACGTTGTTTACGGCTTGCGCGTAGTACGTAGCCGCCTGCGCAGCGGTCAGCCCGACATTCAGGAACGATTCGGTAATCGCTTCCTCGTAGAACGTCTGGGGTGTGCCGGTAATCCAGCCCCGCTGAGCTGCTTCGGCTTGCAGGAACAGCGACTCGTGCGAAGCCAGGATAATCGCATCCTGATCTGCACTTTCGAGCAAAGCCGGTCCGATAGCCGATACCTGGCTGTTCACCAGCGGATTGATGGTCCCGAAGAGTGTCGCATTAAACGTAGTACCTGTTCCGCCCACGGGGAAATAGAACCGGCCCAGGCGCGGATCGTTCGTTTGCTGATAAAAGTCAATGGCGAACTTGTTGCCCTTGTACTGGTTGTTCAGTTCCGTGGGCGTACCCGTTACTGTGCTGCCAAAGTTGCCGTAGAACGGATTCTGCCGGTTGGCCGAGTTGCTATAGCCGGGGTTGACAGCGGCAGTTTCGCCTTCGCCCAGGAACCCGTATTCCGAAGCTTTCAGCGTAGCCAGTTGCGCCTGGATAAACGCCTGCCGATCCGGTTTTTCGGACTGACGCAGTAGCATCCGCAGTTTCAGCGTGTTGGCAAACTTCCGCCACAGCTCCAGGTCGCCCTGAAACATGATGTCGTTCGAGCCCGGATTCCGCACGGTACCACCCTGAGCCGCTACCTCGTCGGCCTGATCGAACAAGGTCAGCGCTGCGTCGATCTGCTTGAACAGGTCTTCGTAAATCGTTACCTGATCGTCGTATTTGGGCGCTGCGGTAGCTACACCCGACAGGGCTTCGGTATATGGTACGTTGCCGTAGGTATCGACCAGAATCTGAAAGTGTAACGCTTTCATAATTTTGGCCATCCCCTGCACAACCGGCTGGTTTAAGGCCGCGCCCTGCGTATCGATGTAGTTATAGTTCTTCAGGATCAGGTAGCCATTGTCCCAGATACCCGCGCCGAAGGAGTTGGTAAACTGATAGTTTTTATCCGACGTACCAATCGAGTAGTTACCGCTCCAGTTCCAGTAGCCCATCCAAAGATTCAGGAAGGGGAAACGGGTTTGTATATAACTGGCGGTAGACGCTAACGCACTAGGCAAAACCAGCTCGGGCGTTGCCGAGGTCGCCTGGTTGGGATTATTGTTGATGTCGAGATAGTCGTCTTTGCAGCTCGACGATACCGCCAGCAACGCGACTAATGCCCCAACCGTTATTTTCTTTATGTTGAACATTGTTAGTTGTTGATTAAGATTAGAACCCAACGCTTACCCGGAAACCGTAGAACCGCGTAGGCGGGGTCTGGTATTCATTTGTTGTTCCCTGTGCGTTACTGTTATCCAGCGAGAATTCCGGATCGGAGAAAACGTTTGTTTTCGGACGTAGCAGCAGCAGATTCCGGCCGGTAAGGGCTACGTTCAGCGTCTTCAGGAATTTGGTTTTGCTCAGGAACGCAGCCGGTACGTTATAGCCTAACACCACTTCCCGTAGTTTCCAGAACGCTGCGCTCGTTACGTAGCTCGACGCGGCATTATGGAAACCTGAATTCGTCCAGAATTCCAGATTACCATCCCGGGTCGATACGCTCGTGTTCGGCGCGTAGGTTGGATTGCCCTGATCATCGCTGCCCGTTTGAATAACCGAGTTCGGATAGACGAAATTCTGACGGCCATTATAAGTTGACCGAATGCCGGCTCCCGTGAACTCGAGTGCGTTGCCAAGCTGGTTGTAGATCACGTTGCCGCCCCGGTATTCAACTACCGCCGACAGGGTGAAATCCTTGTAGCCAAACGTATTGGTCAGGCCGAAGCGATGGCGCGGCTGGGTTGTACCAAAGTACCGGATTGTGGGGTCCAGAATTGGATAACCCGTGGTCGAGTTAACAATGGCCTGGCCATAGTATGGGCTGTTCTGGTCAGTCACCCGTTGAATGTCCGATAAATACAAGGCTGGGTATGGCTGACCAACGGCCGCGTATACCGACGAACCTGAACCATCGGTGAGCGGAATATTGATGCGGTCAAGACCTGGATAAACCGACGTCACCTTGTTGTCGAGGAAGGTATAGTTCGTGTTGATATTCCAGGTAAAGCCACCCGTGTTAACGATTGGACGTAGCGTACGCAGTTCCAGCTCGATGCCCCGGTTCTCCATTGAACCCGTATTGATCAGGGCTGAGGTGTAGCCCGTAGCGCGCGAGATCTGAATCGGTACGGTCTGGTTCGTCGTTGTAGTCGTGTAGTACACGGCTTCCAGGTTGATCCGGTCGAACAACCCAACTTCAACGCCTACTTCGCGGTTGGTCGTGAATTCAGGCTTCAGGTTGGGGTCATTCTGCGTGTTTCCTAGCTCAAAGCCAGGCTGGCTGCCGAACGGGAACTGGGTACCCCCCGAGGCTGGATTACCGCCCGAAGACTGGTTAGTGCCGGGGTTAAACACGTTCTGGAGCTGATAGGCTGCTACGTTCACATTACCCGCTTTGGCAATACCACCGCGCAGTTTCAAGTACGTTAGGGCATTTCCGTTCTTCAGAGAAGGCAGGGCTTCGGTCAGAATTACCGATGCATCAACGCTGGGGTAGAAGAACGACCGGTTGTCAGGAGCCAGCAGCGATGTCCAGTCGTTACGTCCGGTCGCGTGCAGGAAGAACATATCGCGGTAGCCGATGGTCAGGTCACCGAATGCACCCAGCAGGCGGCTCTGTGCGTTGTATTCCGATACATTTGGTTCACCCAGTCGGTTCGAGATATTATATACGCCGGGAATCACCAGGGCTGCCGCGTTGGCATACGTGTTGCGACGATAGTCCGTACGGGTTTGCTGGCCCAGAATTAACTTGGTGGTGAAATCACCGAAGGTTGGCGTAATCGAAACCAGCAGGTCGCCCGTAAAGCGGGTGCGTGTGTCGGTCTGGTCAGTAACGGTAGCGCTGCGGTGTTGTACCGACGACGCGATGTTACCAGCACCCCAGGGGTCACCGATGGCATAATCACTGAACGTAACGTCGGCCACGTGTGATTTGAACTGCTGGTTCGATACCTGGCCCGACACGCGGTATAATACGTTCAGCCATTTCGTGAACTGATAGGCAACGTCGGCGTAACCCTGGAAGTTATACTGATTCGTTACCGCCCGCGAATTGTCGCCGGTTACCTGCCACCACGGGTTTGGGTAGTACGCATTGAAGAAGCCGTTTACATCGCCGTAGGGAGACGTAATGTCCTTGATCCGTGGGTCGGTTAAGGGAGCGTGTGCGGGCTGGTTCAGCAAGTTCCAGTAAACCGGACGACCTTGGCCGAAATCGCCATTCTCCAGGTTACGGTTCTGGTAGGTAAAGTTTGCCTTTGCCGTAACTGTGAACTTGTCAATGGTGCGGCCACCGTTCACCAGGAGGTTCGTACGGCTGAACCGGTCGTTGGGAACGATACCGCTCTGGTCAACCCGCTGAATGCCTAAGCCAAAAAAGTTTTGTGCATCCCCAATCCGGTACGATAAATCATGCTGTACCGTAGCACCCGTGTTGAAGAACGCTTTACGCGGGTCTTTCGCCAAAGCAGAATACGGAACCATCAACGTGTCCACACGAAGCGATCCGTCCGGATTTCGCACCTGAACGCCATAACCAAGTGGCTGCATAGAACCATTAAAGGCGGGACCGAACTGCTGGTTTTCGTAGGGAACGTACAACCGCTGGCCGTTGGCGTCGATAAACGGAGCGCCTTCGCCACCGTTCGAGCCATAGCTATTCTGGAGCGTCGGCATGTACGATACACTCTCGAACTGAGTATTGTTTGTATACGAGATTTGTGGCCGGTTATTAGTGGTACCGCGCTTGGTGGTAATTACTAATACGCCGTTGGAGGCATCTGACCCGTACAAAGCCGCTGCACTGGGACCTTTTAAGATAGTTGTGCTTTCAATATCGTTGGGGTTGATAGATGAAAGAAATGCAATATCCGTGAGTGCACCATCGACAACCAGCAAGGCCTGGTTGTTTCCGAGGAAGGAGCGGTTACCACGTATCGTTAAGCGTGGAGTCGACCCTACAGCGTTGTTGGTTAAGTTGACCTGCAAACCGGCAACTTTACCCGTCAACCCATTGGCAATGTTAACCGGAGCGGCCTGATTGATCTGCGAGCTGTTGATTTTCGTAACCGACGTACCGATTTCCCGTTCAGTCCGACGGATACCGAATCCCGTCACGACGACTTCGTTCAGGGTAGAGGCATCATTCTGCAAGACGACGTTAACCGAACTGCGATTCCCAACTGCGACATCCTGCGATTTGAACCCTACGAAGGAGAACGTCAGGGTCGCGTTTCCGCCGGCGTTAATCCGGTACGCCCCATTCGCATCTGTCGTTGTTCCCCGGCTTGTTCCTTTTACAACAATACTCACGCCGGGTAGGGCTGAGCCATCATCCGATGAAGTAACGAGACCCGTCACAACGGCATCCTGCGCCATCAGCGGCAAACAGAACAGCAGTGACATGAGCCAACTTCCAATTAGAACTTTTCTCATAAAAGTTGATGGAGATTTGTTTGAACTATAAAACTAATTTTTCAACAAAATTAAAGACTTATCTACCAAAAAACGAACCTTTTGTTTGCCAAAAGGCACTCACAACCATAATTTATAGATAGAAAAGCCTCTAAATGCCTAATTTCGATACGAAACCCTTTAATCTTATTTTAATGCATTAATTGTATTATTGTGGGTTATTACTTAGGTATAACTGTAGGAATTACTTACTAAAATTCTATACTTTCGAAAGTATATTTTGTACAGATCGTTTAAAAGATATATTCTATGGGTAAAATGGCTAATGATAACTACTAGTGATAAACAACAGACAATGATTCGTAATGTTTTACAAACTGGTGTTTACTTAGTTTATCTAAGAAGTAAGCAATTTTGACTCTGAGTAGTGGGAACGTATCGAGTATATGTTAGCGAAAAACAGTCGACTAATGGATATATAAAAGTAAAGACGCCATTTACTCAAAAGCGGCAAAATTCAGCGACTAATTTTTCAAGAACTGGGATTTAACAGGCAAATCATCCAACAGGGCCAGATTCACTTTTGAGTGTGGCCCTGTTGCCTATTGTATAGCCAGCGATTGGTCCTCGCTCAGTACTTAATTGCGTTCAAGTAAGGCGAAACCATACTTAGTTAAGGTACTCTATACAATTTATCCATCAACCGCTATTATTCAGAACATTATTTTGCTGACAGGCCGAATAGTAAGGGATGATTGAAAAAAAAATGAGCTTTGCAAAATCTTGTCTCAATAAATTTACTTTACTTTGGGGTAGTGGATATTATTTAAGTACTACTTCTTAACTTAAACGACGTTCTATGCGTAAATTTTTACTAGCACAGTTTATACTGTGTTTATTCGCTATTCCTTTGCTGGCCCAGGACCTGGCCATCACCGGAAAGGTCACTTCATCAGAGGACGGATCTGCACTACCAGGGGTTAACATCTCGGTAAAAGGCACAACACGCGGTGCCACGACAGATGCTGAAGGCATCTATCGAATCAATGCGTCAAAAGGCGAAGTACTAAACGCCAGCTTCATTGGCTTTACTTCCCAAACGATTAAGGTTGACAATCAGACGTCATTGAATTTTTCATTAAAGCCCGACGCTTCGCAACTTCAGGAAGTTGTAGTAACGGCGCAGGGTATCCGGAAAAGTCAGCGTGAGATTGGGTATGCTGTTTCTAAAGTAGAAACAGAAGACGTAACCGTTGGCCGTTCGCCCCAGTTAGCGCAGGCGCTTTCGGGTAAAGTAACCGGTCTGGCCGTTTACAACGTAAACAACAGCGTTGACCCAGCCGTAAAGGTTGTGTTACGTGGGTATCGCTCGCTGACCGGTAACAACGAAGCGCTGGTCGTGCTGGATGGTATGCAGACGACATCGACCATACTGGCCCTGATCAACCCCAACGACATCGAGAGCGTGTCTATCCTGAAAGGTGGACAGGCAGCTACGTTGTACGGGTCGGCTGGTATCAACGGTGCCATCATCATCACCACTAAAAAAGGCGTAAAAGGAAAACTCAAAGTATCGTATTCAAACAGTACCAACTTTGAGGACATCAGTTTTCTGCCGCAGATTCAGGACAAGTTCGGTTCGGGGTCTCACTATTACCCATCGTTCGGTACGGCTGGTTACAGCAACGACTATCTGGTACGGCTGAAAGAAAACTGGCGGCCCTACGAAAACCAGCAGTATGGGGATCAGTTTGATGGATCGCTGCGGATTCAGGGGCGGACCGCTGAGGATGGCAGCCAGCTCATTATCCCATACTCGGCTATTCCGAATGCCCGCCGGAAAGCGTTCAACACGGGTGTGTCGATGAACAATCAGGTTAGCTTCCAGGGGGGCGACGAAACCAGTTCGTTTTATTTGTCGCTGGAAAACCAGAAGATAGCCGGGATTGTGCCGAATGACCAAAGCGAACGTACGGGTGCACGCTTGTCGGCTACCAAAGAATACGGTAAACTGACCGCGGGTTTTAACGTCGGCTTTACGCAGGCTGTTTACGACCGTACATCGTCTGATTTCTATAACGATGTACTCAACCAGCCAGCCAACCTGCCCCTGAACGACCTGCGCAACTGGCAGACCAATCCGCTGGCTAATCCGAACGGTTTCTATAACGACTATTACAACAACCCGTATTTCAATGCCGACAACAATCGGATGAAATACAAAGATGCCAACCTGAACGGTAACCTGAACCTGAACTATAAGCCAACTTCCTGGCTGATGATTACAGAGCGTTTAGGGGTGATGAACAACTCCCGGACGGGCAAAAATACCACGGGTAAATTCCTGTATTCGGACTGGGCGAAAACAAAATCGTTTGTTCCGGCTCCCTTTTATCACGATGGCGATGGTACGGGCATCTACCGCGCAATCACCGACATCTTGGGTGGTGTGTTAGATTACTCGAACACGGAGAACGTCGTTAACAACGAGTTCCAGGTTCACCTGACGAAGGATTTTGGTCCGTTCACCAACAAATTAATCCTGGGGAACAGCATTTACCAGCGTACGACCAAAGCCATTGGTGTTGGGTCAAGTTCAATTGTTGTACCCGACGTCTATAACGTAGCGAACCGCCAGGGTGAATTGACCGGGGGTGAAGCAACCACGCAGGAGCGTCGGTATGGGTACTACGCTGACTTAACTATGAACTACAAAAACTGGCTGATTCTGAACGGTACGTTCCGTTTCGACGCTACGTCTCGGTTCTATAAGCCAGATCGTCCCGCCAATACCTGGTCGTATCCGTACTACGGTGCTGCTCTTTCGTTCATTCCAACAGACGCTTTCCCAGGTATTCGCAACGATGTCCTGAACTACGCGAAGATTCGCGTAAACGCCAATAAGAACGCTAACGACAATATTCCCTTATACGGTCTCGATCTGGCGTACGGCAATGGTACGGGCTTCCCTTATGGCAACACCGTTGGTCTGACCGTTGGTAACATCTTACCCGATGCCAGTCTGAAACCTGAAACGGTTTATTCGACCGAAATTGGTGGCGAATTCCAATTGTTCAACAACCGCGTCAATATTGATGTGTCGGCGTATACCCAGAATTCAAAGGGCCAGGTAATTACCGTTCGGGTTCCAAACTCAACTGGTTTTAGCAACCTGCTGATCAACGTCGGCGAAACCAAAAACTGGGGGTACGAAGCCGAGTTGAAATACCTGATTGCGCGGGGCGGTAAATTCTCCTGGGATGCGAGTGTTCGGTATTCGTACAACGACAACAAAGTACTTGATCTGTACCCAGGCATCAACGAGTTCCAGTACGGAGGATTTGCGTATGCCAACACGAACGTAATCAAGGGTGAGCGGTTTCCAATCCTGAAAACGGACGGCTATCAATACGCTCCGGATGGATCGGGTCGTGTGCTGGTGAACTCGATAACGGGCTACCCACTCCGCCAGACCACCTTGTCATCGCGCGGTGGTGTGCTTCCCCGCCATATTGCTGGTCTGGGCTCGAAAATCGAGTACGGTGATCTAGCCTTTACGTTTAACTTCGAATATCGGGGCGGTAACGTGATGTTCAGCGATCTGGGTCGCCAGATGACGTTCACCGGAACGGGTAAGTGGACCGAAAACCGGGCTCCGCACATCTTCCCGAACTCGGCTTATCTGGATGCTGATGGCAAAACGGTTATTCCGAACACGACTGTTAATGTACGTGAAGCGGAGTATGCCCTGTGGGTTGATAACTATCGGTTGGTATCAGAGAACTTCGTTACGCCAGCCTGGTTCATCAAACTTCGGGACATTAACCTGGCGTATCGCCTGCCACAAAGCCTGATGAGCAAAACAAAGATCTTCTCAGGGGCCAGCATTGCGCTTTACGGCCGGAACCTGTTCACGATTGTAGACAAACTGAACTACTACACGGATCCTGAGTTCAGCTACCAGGGTAACCCAACGCCAGGCAGCACAGCAACGCCAACCGCAACGTCAGCCCTTGGTATCGGTATCAATACAACCGGGCAGACCCCACCAGTACGTCAGTATGGTGTAAACATCAATCTTACGTTCTAGTAAACCATCGACTTTGATTTAATATGAAATTAAAATCATTATTCATAGCCGCTTTTGTGGCCGTGGTTGGTAGTGGTTGTAATAAATCTTTCTTAGATATTAATACAAACCCCAATGTATTGCCAACTGCATCACCAAGTTTTGTTTTCACCAATGCCCTGAACACGACAGCGCGGAATATAGCCGGTAATACGGACGGTCAGGGATCAAGCGAAGTTGGTTTTTACTGGTCAGGACAATGGTCGCAGGGGAATGGGTACATCATCAGTACTACGCAGTTTGCCTACAACTTCACCAACGGTGATTTCAACTACTGGGATGGCTACTACGATAATCTGCAGGATTATCAGTACGTAATCAATAATGCCGATGCCAACAGTCAGAAATACCTGAAAGGACCGGCTAAGGTAATGAAAGCCATGCTGTTTCAGCAGTTGGTTGATATGTATGGTAACGTACCGTATACCGACGCCCTGAAAGGAAGCGCAGTATTGGCACCAAAGTTTGATGATCAGAAGACCATTTATGAATCGTTGATTACGTTGCTGGACGAAGCTATTGTGGATTTAAAAGCTAATCCATTCGCCAGTGCGTTCAACGGATCTGACATTATCTTCAGAGGGAACGTTACGAAATGGGCTCAGTTTGCCAACTCGCTGAAGATGCGCATTCTGATTCGTCAGTCTAAGGTGGCTGGCCGCGAAGCTTACATCAAGACGGAGGTAAACAAGATCGTAACCGAAGGATCGGGATTTCTTACCGGCGAAGATGTTGGTATCGGTGGCCCTTCGTTTTACTTGGCTACGGCCGGTAAATTGAACCCGGTTTATGACCGCTGGGGATACGATGCCAACGGTGCAAAACGGGCTTTGAATAACTTCCCCCGTATATCGCAGTTTGTTGTCAACAGCCTGAAAACGGCGGGTGACACCCTGCGGTTGAAGCGGATCGCCTATGCCAACGGTGGCGAGAACGGAAGTAATCCAGGTGTAAGCACCCAAAAAGAAGTTATGGCAAATTATTCGGGTACTCCCTTTGGAGCAAGTTCGGGGTACCTTCCTGCGAACACCGTTTCGTTAGGACCAAGCCTGATCGTAAAAGGCGATTACAGCCGTCCTTACATTATCATGACAGCGGCTGAAGTGCAGTTTCTGCTGGCCGAAGCAAAACAACGTTACGCAGATATAACGCTTCCGAATGCAGCTAAAGCGTATTTTGAAGAAGGGATCAAGCAGTCGTTCCGTGTTTTAGGCGCTAACGTAGCGGGTGCTGAAGCCTTTAAAAGCAGTAAAATTAACAATTACGACTGGGATGCGTCAACTGATAAGTTAGTGGCCATTGCCATTCAGAAATGGATTTCGCTGATCAACTTGAATGGGTTGGAAGCCTGGGCAGAATACAGACGTACGAACCAGCCGAACATCCCACAAAGCGTTCAGGTGACGGATGCAAAACGTCCGGTACGCTTCTTCTACCCAAATACAGAATCTGGCTCGAACGCGGCTAACGTGGAGGCTCAGGGCACTGTGGATGTCTTCAGCACTCGCTTGTTCTGGGACGTAGATTAAGTTTGCGAATAAACTTTAAGTAAAAAAGGAGACCACCGGCTAGGTGGTCTCCTTTTTGTTTTGAGCCAATAAAAAAGCAGATCGACAAGGCCGGTCTGCTTTCTGCATTACGCTTTATCCAACTATTAAAGTGCAGTTCGACTAGAGAATCTGTTCCAAACTCGGAACAGATTTGACCGGCGGCTACCAACTGGTGTTCACCTGGCTATGCTACCCGTACATTTCAGTCGGAAAGGTAATAGCTAATCTGGCTTAGTTCATAGTTGATCAGAGATGATGTCTATTTTTCGGTATGTATATTAATTTTTCGGTAGCTACCGGGGCCTGTTTCGTACAAAGCTGTTTACCCTACCTATCTAGTGAGAATGCATCGGAACTGGAGAAGTACACCCATGGAGCAGACCCAAACCTTTTGAAGAATTCAGGGTTATTCTATACAATTAATCGACTCAAAGTTATGAAAGACGAGAAAGATGTAGAACGCGATGAAGCGCAGATAATTGGCCGTACAGAAGGCCCATTCGGTACCGATGACACTGATGCTGATGTACATCTTACCGACAATAAAAATAGGGATGAGATAGACGACTCATCCAATGGCCTCGACAGTCTGCAGGTGAGGGGCGGTCAGGATGGGCGCAACAACCGGGGATTTGGCAGTACCGATATGGACAGTAAGAATGGCCTCATTCGTATGGGCGACATGGATAACAGTACGATGGAGGTGACAGAAGAAGCCCAGAAAAGTATTGCTGCGAACGGCGATAAAACCAACACGAGTACGGTGGATGTGACAACGCACGGACCCGACGATTATGCCTCAGCCGAGGAGGTTGGAACGCCAGCGGCCCAGAAAGAAGCCAAAGAGCAGGACGCTGACGACTTCGAGGATGGCTCGCCCGGTGATCAGGTCGACGATGCAGAACAGGTGGCCCAAACCGGTACCGATACCGACCACGCGCCGACGTATTAACTAATGCAACGGATAAAGTAAACAGTACACCATAAACCAACAACGTTATGAGCGTAAGCAGCAAACTTCGCAAAGAGAACGATGAGTCTTTTGCGTCTAAACAACGGCAAAGTACCCAGGGATTAGCACCGGAACAGGGCTTGACCCAGTTGAACGACATCCAACGGGATAACGATCTGCCATCCCGGCAAATACATACCAACGACACCAACTTTGCCGACAATTACGAAGACATTGAACGGTTGGCGGCTGAATCGGATAATGACGGACCCTCTGACGCCGAAATTGAAGAGTCGAAGCGAGCTTCCTGGGGACAACCTCCCATGCCAACAGATGCTGAGGATGCGTCTACCGACGAGGCTAACTCGATGACAGCTTACCAGCAGCCAGATACTACGATGAGCGGGTCTGACTCGGGTGCTGACTGGAACCAGAGTACAACAGAGGGTGCTATTCCGGCGACTCGGGCAAACGAACCGGATCGAACGCTAGGCAATTCGTAAGTACAGACTTGCTTAGCTAAAAAAGGCGAACGAATGGTTTGCCTTTTTTTATGACCTACCGCTAAACTGGTTGAAAACCTGAGCCAAGTTCTAGTTTACGTCCGTAATACGTACCGGTAAGGCTTTTTGGGCACAAATGTGCTATCATCCGATGCAGGTAATCTCATTGTGTGTAGAGGCAAATTGTCCTAAATGCACCTGGCGCGAGAAATGGGTCGGTTGTAAGCTGTTCAACCGTTAATCTTCTGACAAATATGGGTAGCATTAGCAAGCATATCTTATTTATACAGGGCGGAGGAAGTGAAGAAGATTATGAGGCCGATGCTGCCCTTGTTGATTCGCTGCGCGGGATCTTAGGAGAAGCGTATACCATATACTATCCAATTTTGTCGAATGAGCCAGTTCCGGATTTAGGACGGCTTGAGCAGATTGGTAAGGAGGTTTCGGGGATCGAGGGAAAGCCCATTTTGGTCGGCCACTCCTTAGGCGCTTCCATGCTGTTAAAATATGCTTCCGAAAACAAAGTCAGCAAAAAGAGCGCAGGCATTTTCCTGATTGCTACGCCGTTCTGGAGCGGTGACGAAGACTGGAAAGAAGGATTTAAACTACAAAAGAATTTTGCGGACAGGCTGCCCAAGGACGTTCCAGTTTTCTTTTACCACTGCCGCGATGATGACGAGGTCCCGTTTGCTCATCTTGCCATTTACAGGCAAAAACTTCCCTGGGCGAATTTCCGCGAGTTATCCGGCGGAGGTCATCAACTTGGTAATGACCTTACCATTGTGGCGAATGACATCAAATCATTATGAGATGCGAAGCGTATTGACTTTGGTCGTTCCGGCTCGTACGATTCCGGCGTCAGCCAACGGTGAGTTGTTTTACTGCGGGAACGGGCAGAATCGTACCGGCTGTTACCTGAGCCTCGATTTCTTTAAGCCGCTCCTGTACGCCCGGCTGGCTATAAAACCGGGTTTCCAGCTGTTGTTGCAGCAACGCTCTGAACCAGGTTCGTTGCTGCTCCTGGCGTCGCTTTGCACCGTGACCCGTTTGGGTCATCAACTGCTGATGCTCTTGAATGATCTGCCATAAATCCGCTATTCCGTTGTTGAGCAGGGCCGAACAAATAAGTACCGGGGGAAACCAGCCGGTGCCCGTAGGCGGGAAGAGGTGCAGAGCGTTCTGATACTCGACACGGGCGCGATTCGCGGATGCCTGGTTATCGCCATCGGCTTTGGTAATGGCGAGCGCGTCGGCCAATTCCATAATACCGCGTTTCATTCCCTGTAGCTCATCACCGGCCCCGGCCAGCATGAGCAGCAAAAAGAAATCAACCATCCCGTGCACAACTGTTTCGGATTGCCCTACACCGACTGTCTCAACCAGAATTACGTCAAACCCGGCGGCTTCGCAGAGCAGAATTGTCTCACGGGTGCGGTGCGCAACACCCCCCAATGAATCACCGGCCGGAGAAGGACGAATGTAGGCGTTGGGGTCTACCGACAGCGTGTCCATTCGGGTCTTGTCGCCCAGCAAACTGCCTCGTGACCGCTGACTTGTGGGGTCGATGGCCAGCACCGCCAGCCGATGCCCCTGTCCGGTCAGGTACTTGCCGAAACTTTCGATAAACGTACTTTTGCCGACACCCGGTACGCCGGTGATACCAATCCGCACTGAATTGCCGGTGTGGGGTAATAGACGTTCCAGAACCTGTTGCGCTATTGCCTGATCATCGGTACGTCGGCTTTCGACAAGCGTAATGGCCTGGCTTAACAGCAACCGATCGCCAGCCAGAATACCATCCGCATAATGATCAGGAGCAAATCGGTTACGCATAAATACGATCTAGGGCCGAATTAAGTTAACGGAATACAGTCACTCAGCAGTGTACTCTGTCTGTAGCTAACCAATGAAGTTCCGGATCAGCTTCCACAATCGATTGTGAAAACAGTGCACCAAAAATAAGTATTTCCAGGCATCAATTCGTAGCTGTCGCTTTGTCTAAAATTCAATACGTAATGAACACACCGCTATCTACTGCTTATTCCGCCGATCAGTTTCGTCAACAGGCGCATGCATTGGTCGATTTGTTAGCCGATCATCTTGCTCAGGCAAGCAGACTGGATAACCCGGTTCTGGCTTATGAAGAACCCGATGATCAATTAGCGCATTGGCAGGCCGATTTTGCTCAGCCAGTAGAGGCTAATCCACTCGCTTTGTTCGAACGCATGATCCAGCAATCGATTCACCTGCATAACCCTCAGTATATGGGACATCAGGTAGCGCCCCCGCTGCCGCTGGCTGCGCTGACGGGTTTGCTGACCGGACTGCTTAATCAGGGAATGGCTGTGTATGAGATGGGTATGACTGCCAATGCGCTCGAACGTATCGTAACGCAGTGGTTAGCCAGTCGCCTGGCGTTAGGGCCAGAAGCTGGGGGCCTGCTGACGTCGGGTGGTACACTGGCTAACCTGACCGCGTTGCTTACTGCCCGTGCTGTGGCCGCTCCCGCTGATATATGGGAAAAAGGGTATTACAACGAAGGAAACGTTTCCCGCCTGGCTATTCTGGTGTCTGAAGAGGCTCACTACTGCGTCGACCGAGCCGCTCGGATTATGGGGCTCGGCACCGGCGGCATCATCAAAGTACCCACGAACGACCGCTTTCAGATGCGTACCGATTTACTGGAACCTTATCTGGAGCAAGCCCGGGCAAACGGACTAACCGTATTCGCGGTTGTGGGTAGCGCCTGCTCAACCTCGACGGGTTCGTACGACGACCTGGTGGCCATTGCCGATTTTTGCGAACAGCATAAACTTTGGTTTCATGCCGATGGGGCCCACGGGGGCGTTGCCGCGTTGTCGGATACGTACCGGCCGCTGGTACAGGGTATCGAACGGGCCGATTCAGTTGTTATCGACTTTCATAAAATGATGATGATACCTGCTCTGGTTACGGCTGTGCTGTACCGGCGTGATGCGGATTCCTACCGGACGTTCCAGCAAAAGGCGCAGTATCTGTGGACCGACGCAACGGCGAAAGACTGGTTCAACTCGGGAAAGCGAGCGTTTGAGTGCACAAAGCTGATGATGAGCGCCAAGGTGTACGCGGTGCTACGTACCTATGGCGAAGGCATTTTTACCGAAAACGTCGAAACCTTATACGGTCTGGCCCGACGATTTGCGGAGCAGGTACGCCTGCGACCCGGCTTTGAACTTGCCGTTGAGCCGGAGAGTAACATCGTCTGCTTTCGTTACGTAGACCTGCATCTGACCGCCGAACAACTTGATGAGTTGAATGCCGCCATTCGCACCCGGCTTTTGAAAGAAGGACGTTTTTATATTGTACAAACCACGCTACGTGGACGCGTATATCTGCGCGTATCGCTCATGAACCCGCTTACCACTGATGCGCACCTGCTGGCCTTGCTGGATGCAATCAAGGAACTTCGCAACAATCAACTATAGCTTAACCAGTTTTCGGGATAAGACCTGCTTACCAATTACCACGCGGATAACGTAAATCCCCGTCGGCAGGTCAGCCACAGAAAGCCTGAAATCATGTGATCGTAGGGCACGGGGCGACAGTTGAGTTATGACGGCTTGACCGGATAAGTTCAGAAGATCCAAGGTAGCGGGCATGGCCTCTGGCCAATCAAGCGTTACGTCGCAAACGGTCGAGGCTGGTATCGGTTTCACGGCTAATCGGCTATTGAGTGATAACTCAGCCGCTAAAACAATGATCCGTACGTCTGCTGATCCGCTGACCGTCCCTGGACCACAACTATTACGTACCTCGCGGAGTGTGTACGTAGTGGTTTGTTTGGGGTGAACGGCGGGGGTAAGGCTAAAACTGCTTATTGCTGAGTAGACACTGCCATCACTCAACGTTACGTCAAATGGAGGCTGACCAGAAAGTAAAATCGTCAGGTGAGCGGTGCTATCCAGCGCAATGGCCTGGCTACCTGAAAGAGCGGCTGTTGCTGGCTCAGTATGGCTGATCAACAGTGGCTTCGATAAAAAGACTTGATCTGTTTCGCAGCCAGCCACCAGCTCACGAACCACATACGAACCGGGTTGAGTGACTGTTACGGAATCCTGCCTGTCTGTCGGAAGTAATGCGCCGTCTCGTTGCCATGTTACGTTCTGCGGAGGGCTATTTGTGGTTACCATTACACGCTGGCCCGGGCATAAGCTGGTTGAGCCGCTGGTCCTGATCGTTGGCTGGTAGCTGTTATCATAGATTTTAATGGTCGCCGATTGGCTATGCATACAGCTGCCTACTGATGTCAGAAGCGTGTATGTTCCGGATTGATCCGAACGTGACATCGTTAGCTGGCTGCCAGCGCTTGTGAGTGTCTGACCGTCTTTCTGCCATTGGTACGTTTGCCCAACCACATCGGAATAACTCAGCGTAACCGATTGCCGACAGGCTACCACTGACTTCGTTACGGGTGTGTGATTTATCTGTAAAGTAGGTGGCGTGAACGTACTGACTGGATTTACGGTGTGTGGTACCGATTCGGTTGAGCACCCATCCTTTGTGGCAACGACAGAATATAACCCTTCCGTTTTAGGAGAATATGTGGAGCCGGTTACGTCGTAAAGCGTCCGACTGTTGCGACGCCAAGCGTAGCTAACTCCCTCAACTGGATTTTGCACGGCCAGCTTGGATGTCTCATTGCAGTTGCTTGCGTTGGTAATGGATGGAACCCGCGACGGAGTAACGGTAAGATATAGCGGTTCTGTGGTAGCTGTGCAAGAGCGATTCCGAACGCGTACCGTATACGTACCTGATTCAGACGCTTTGAATGGATAAGTCGTACCGTCACCGACAGGTTTACCATCTTTCAGAAAGGTAATTTCTTCAGGCCAGGCTGAACTACGAACCATAAGCGGTATAAATGAACCTTCGCAAATCGTTTGCTTGCCGGTTGGGTGGTTAGCCCATAGTTGCAGATTATTGTCAAATTTAACGGTAAGTGGGTAAGATGTGCCCGAGCAGCCGTTGTCTTTGGTAGTTACTTTAGCCGTATAGGTGCCCTCACTGGTGACAAAAAGCCCCGTTTGCAAAGCGCCTTCAATGAATTTCCCGTCTTTGTACCATTCAACATTAAACCGGCTTCCATAATAGTCAGGAATAAAAAGAGAGCCTCTGGGGTTAGTTACAGCGCAGGCCCCCTGCGCATAATTGTAAGCTTCAACCGGAATCTTTCCCCGATTTACAGCTGGATCGAAAGGTAAAGGCTCTGTTGTAACTGCACACGAACCGTTAGTAATACGTGCTGTGTACGTGCCTGCTTCCCGGGCCAGAATATAAGCGCCTGATTCCTGGTATACGGCTGAGTGAATCTGAATGACTGGTGGTTTTTCAGTAAACGGTTTGCCGTCCCGAAACCATTCAACGGTTGCTAAGCCCGTGTTATAGTTCAAAAGCATGTAACGGCTTCCGTCGCAGGGGTCAGGGAGGTTGCTCGCATTAT
The DNA here is from genome assembly GCF_054778895.1 of Spirosoma fluminis. NCBI lineage: Bacteria > Pseudomonadati > Bacteroidota > Cytophagia > Cytophagales > Cytophagaceae > Spirosoma > Spirosoma fluminis. Next base: position 48,313 of record NZ_BAAGZD010000019.1, on the reverse strand, counting down.
CGGCCGTCCAGAGATACGGTTTGTCTAAGTTAATGGTGTTTTCGATCGTGATCGTCTGAGAACTCACCGAGCGGCTTCCCGACCGTATTCGTACCGAATATGTACCCGCTTGCCGGGCCGAGTAAGTTGATGACGTAGCCCCGTCTATATCTTTTCCGGCCAGTTGCCACTGGAAGGTACAATTTTCGGGTACGCCGTAGCCCATGTAAATCAGCACGTAACTGTTCGCGCATAACGAAGGAGGGCCGTTCGTTTTAAGCATCGGACACAATAAGCTATCTGACGACGATTGGGCGTTAACCGGTGAGCTTAGTGCAAGGTTGGACAGTAAAGCAGTTATTATGTATAAGAACAGACGAGGGTAAAGTTGACGCATACGTAATTGTAAAGGGGAATTCGGTCTGTGTTGATAGCTGAGAACTTAGTCTCCGTTATCTCAGATCTTCGGGGGTGGTGATTTTAATGTTCTCGTAGGAGCCTTCGATCAACGTAACAGGGAAGCCCGCATGTTCCACCACACTGGCGCAGTCGGTGAAGAACGGTTGTTCTTCGCCCTGAAAGGCCGTCCGGAACCGATTTAATTGAAACGTTTGTGGGGTTTGAACAAGCCGGTACTGACTCCGATCCACGGCCCGGCTTCGGCCATCGGCGTCAACAACCCGCACCGAATCTTTTACGGGTACGCAGGTCACTGCTGATCCGGTAAGGGCGGCCGTCTGGAAGCTTGCTTCGATAATCTCCGGTGAAATAAACGGACGCACCCCGTCGTGTACGGCTACTAAACCTTCTGGAGCGGCAATGCTACGTAATCCGTTCCGAACTGATTGAAAGCGCGTTGCGCCACCCGGAATTGTCAGAATAGGAGACGCAGGAGTCGGGTAAAAATTGTGCTGTTCGCAGAGGGAGACCCAGGTAGGTAAGTCGCGGGCTGGAAGCACAAGAATAAGCTGAGGAGCTGGCGAAACGGCCAGAAACCGTTCAATCGTATGTTGTAGAATGGGTTTGCCGTCAACTAGCAGAAACTGCTTCGGAATATCGGTCTTCATCCGACTGCCACTACCGCCGGCAACAATAATGGCAAAGCGTGGGGTGGTTTGAGGGTTTGGTTGCTTGTCGGTTACCTGCATAAGGCAAACAAACAACCAAACCGACAAACAACCAAATGACCTATAAAATCAGCATGGCATCGCCATAGCTGAAGAAACGATATTTCTCCTTGATGGCTACTTCGTAGGCATGTTTAATCAGCTCATGTCCACCAAACGCACTAGTCATCATAATCAGGATCGACTCGGGTAAGTGCAGGCTGGTAAGCAGCGTATTGGCAATCTTGAAATCGTAAGGCGGGAAAATAAACTTGTCTGTCCAGCCTTCAACCGGTTTCAGGCGGCTGTTGGCCGATACCGACGATTCAATGGCTTTGAGGGACGTAGTACCTACGGCGCATACGCGCCTGCCCGCGTCCAGAGCCGTATTAACCGTCTGGGCGGCTGGTTCACCAATTCGGTAGTTTTCAGAATCCGTTTTGTGCTTGGTCAGATCCTCTACGTCAACCTGCCGGAACGTACCCAGACCTACGTGAAGCGTAATGGGCGCGAAATGAATGCCTTTAATCTCCATCCGCTTCATCATGGCGCGGGTGAAGTGCAGGCCGGCGGTTGGAGCCGCTACTGCGCCAACGTGCTGAGCAAAAACAGTTTGGTATAGGTCGCGGTCGGAAGTTTCGGCCTCGCGGTTGATTTCGCGGGGTAGGGGAGTTTCGCCTAATTCGTCGACCGCTTTCATGAACTCTTCGTGGTTGCCGTCGAACAGAAAACGAATGGTACGTCCCCGTGAGGTGGTGTTGTCGATGACTTCAGCGACCAGATCGCTATCCCCGAAATACAGTTTATTACCTACACGGATTTTGCGGGCCGGATCAACCAGGACATCCCAGAGTTTCATTTCGCGGTTCAGTTCGCGCAGGAGAAAAACCTCGATTTTAGCACCGGTTTTCTCTTTATTTCCATAGAGCCGGGCCGGAAACACTTTGGTATCGTTAATCACCATCACATCACCGTCGCCGAAATAGCTCAGTATATCCGAAAATTGCTTGTGTTCAATGGTTTTGGTTTTACGGTCAACGACCATCAATCGTGATTCACCCCGTTCAACCGGGTACTTGGCAATGAGACTTTCGGGTAAATCAAATTTGAATTCGGATAACTTCATGGTATATCAGCACGAAAAAGAACGACGCGTTTTTTGTAAAGGCCGCAAATATAAGAAAAAAGTCCGGGAAATTTGAAAGGTTCCGGACTTTTTTCTTGCAAATATGACAAAAACGTTTATTGGCCTGTTGGTAACGTGTTGATCGGTTTAACGGCTCCATCGGTATTGACCTCAGCCCGGTCACTCACGTTGAATTTAGCCATCAGTTCCGGTGACACTTCATTCGCGTAGGTGCCCTGCGCCGATACGAACACGCCTTTCATGCCATTGGAGGCTGTAATAGCGTACAACGTCATTTCGTCGCCGGGGTCGGAGGTGCCCTCGAACCGGTGAAACTCGTCTACGTTAAACTCTTCACTTTTCAGTTTTGTCTCGGTACTCTTTTCTTCCAGAAAATCTTTCTTGGGACCAAATTCGTGTGTGTAACCGCGTGCCCGCAGGTCTTCCATGGCTTCGGTTAAGGTGGTGAAATGTTCCATAACATTGTAGTGGTTATCTAAAGCTCATAACTCAAAAAAAGGCAGATGGTTTTACCGCCGGGCAGGTACTGAGCTACGGCAATCAGCCGCGATACGTAGTGAGACCCGCAGATTAAAATTTTTGAAACAAAAAGGTTAAGTAACTATTTGTGTCTCTGGCATACGTAATGCCTGGCTATAGCACATACACTTAACGTTTATTCAATGAAAACGAACTGGTTTACGCCTGTAACCGTACTGATTGCGGCCTGTGGTTTGTCGGCCTGCGAAGATCACCGCGACAGCCCCAATGCCCCCTTTCCCGAACGAATAAATTTTATCGCCGAGCGGCAATATCCGGAAGGCATCACCTATTCGGCGCAGCTCGGAAAGTTCCTGGTGACGTCGGTAACGCAGGGAAAGATCGGAACGGTCGATACGGATGGCCGTTACGAAGACCTGCTGTCGGACCCGGCGCTTATCAGTTGTAACGGAATCAAAGTGGCCGATGGGCGCGTGCTGGTCTGCAACAACGATCAGGGTGCTTCGGACAAAAGTACACCCCAGACGATCCGCCAGACGGCCGAACTGGTGGTGTTTAATTTAAATACCCGCCAGTTGGAACGCCGGATTGACCTCGATGCCCTGCTGCCCGCGGCCGAACCCAATTTCGCCAACGACCTCACCCTGGCACCCGACGGTACCGTCTACGTAACGGATTCGTTTTCGCCGGTTATTTATAAAGTAACCCCGTCGGGAGAAGCGAGCGTTCTGGTTCGGGATGATATGCGGTTTTCCAGCCCTACGTTTGGTTTGAATGGAATTGTTTACCATCCTAATGGCTACCTGATTGTGGCCAATACGGGACAGGGTAAACTCTACAAGGTAGACTTGCAAAACGGCAATGCAGTATCGGAGATTACGGGCACGGGTGCGCTGCCCGGCGATGGACTCACCTTGTCCAACAATGATCTGTACGTGGTAACCGGCGGAGGAAGCCGGGTTGCACAGGTACGTAGCAGCGACAACTGGCAGACGGCCTCGGTCGTGAAAACGGATGAAAACGGTTATTTTCAGGCAACGACCAACGTGGCCGTGAATGGCCGGGTATACACCATCAACGCGCGAATTGGTGAAATCAGCGCAGCCATGGGCGATCGGTCCAAACTGCAGTCCCGTGATTACAGCATTCAGCAGTTCAGATAATCTGATATAAAAACAGCCGGGTGCAAATGAGTCAATTCCTCATTTGCACCCGGCTGTTTAGGTTTGCCAATCCGGTTAATCAGGCAGTACTTTCAGCATAATGTCTTTGAACATCACTTTACTCTTGGGGTCATGGCCCTGGAGGGCAACCGTGCCGCTGCTGAGCTTTTTGCCGGAAGTGCTTCGGCTGATGCTGTCGGGTTCAGTATAATTGTTAATGACCTTGTCGTTGATCTTGATGGTCACATTTTTACCCTTGACGATGATGTGCTCTGTATACCATTCGTCGTCTTTCACGTACACATCTTTCACATCCTGAAGGGCGTACACACTGCCCGTTTTGCGCCAGTCGGTATGCGTCTGGTTCACCTGAATTTCGTAGCCCTGAGACGGCCAGCCTTTTTCCTGATAAGCTGTATGGATAAACATGCCCGAGTTGGCACCAGGCATTGTTTTCACCTGCGCTTTCCACTCGAAATTTTTGAAATTGTGATTATTCACCGGTCCATCGTAGAACAGGTGAGCGCGGGGCCCAAATACAACGATAGCTCCGTCCTGAACACTGAACGTAGCGGGGTTTTCGGCGGCTTTCCAGCCGTTGAGCGTCTTTCCGTCGAAGAGGCTAACCCATCCATCGGCTTGTGGCCGAATCAAGGCAAGGCTCGAAACGCCAAGTAACAGCACAGCGGCAATTGCAAAAAAGCGGATTTTCATAAAAACGGGCGTTTGTCTTTAGAGTATAAAGACAAACGCCCGAAAACCTAATCATTTTGTTTACGAGAACGTAGCGCTACCCCCACCAGAATGCGTGTTCAAAGGCATTGGGGTGCGTTTTTTTGAAATCGGCAAAGGTCGTAACGCCTGAGCTGGCCTGCCCATCGGGTTTTGGATCGCTCCAGTACACTTTCCCATTTTTAATGCCCGTGACAACAAAGAAATGCGAATCGTTACCACTACCCGCTAACCGGCCCGCTACCATCACCGGCGATTGACTGATCTTACTGCCCACCACACTGGTATCGCCGTACAGTCGCTGGTACTGTAACCGGTTTCTGGACGCAAATTCCGTTAGAATGCCGCTATCCATGAGTAATCCCTGGTTTTGGCCAAGCCAGCTGTCGTAGTAATTCACTGAATTATCATACAGCGACACTGGCCAAGGCATTCCAGAATAATATCCCCAATAGATGTTATACATGTTCATCGAATGCGTAGCGGCCAGCCAGCAGCCATACTTATAGCTTTGCGGAAAAATAGTGAAGTTGTGACGACGATCTGCCATACGTAGTAGAGACTAAAGGTATCTGATAGTGATCTGTTAGTCGTGAATTTACAAATCAGGCAAACAGCAAGTAATCACTTTATTAACGAACGGTCAATCGTCGGTACGCTTCATTTATTTACCGCCACCCAGCTTACCAGCCTGGGGGCCACCCTGATCCGCTGGGGCATTTTTTACGTATTTGTCGAGCCAGCCATTCATCTCGTACAGCATGTGCAGCAGCGATTCCTTCGCGGTGTAGCCATGGCTTTCGTAGGGTAGGAACACAAGTTTAGTGGTGGCACCGAAGCCCTTCAGGGCGTTGTAATACCGCTCCGACTGGATCGGGAACGTACCGGTGTTATTGTCCGCTTCGCCGTGAACCAGCAGCAAGGGCGTTTTCATTTTGTCGGCATTCATGAAGGGCGACATCTTGTTGTATACCTCCGGAGCCTGCCAGTAGCTGCGCTGTTCGTTCTGGAATCCGAATGGCGTCAGGGTACGGTTATACGCGCCACTGCGGGCAATACCCCCTTTGAACAGCCTGCTGTGCGTTAAAAGGTTCGCGGTCATAAAAGCGCCGTACGAGTGACCGCCTACGCCAACCCGGCCTGAATCGACAACGCCCAGCCGAACACCTTCGTCAATAGCCGCTTTGGCACTGGCCACCAGTTGATCGACATACGTATCGTTGGGTTCTTTGTCGCCTTCGCCAACGATCGGGATGCTGGCGTTATCGAGAATCGCGTAGCCCATGGTGACAAACGCAGCCGCACCCCAGTAGCTGATCCGATTGAACTGATATGGTGATCCGGAGACTTGGCTGGCGGCATCTTTGCTTTTAAATTCGGCCGGGTACGCCCATAAAAACGTGGGGAGCGGACCCTGTTCTTTCTTATAACCAGCGGGCAGATACAAGGTAGCCGTCAGGTCAACGCCGTCGTTACGTTTATAACGAAGCTGTTGTTTCTGAACGCCTTTTAACTGGGGGTACGGATGCGGAAACTGCGTAACCTGAATGGGCGCTATCCGCGCTTTTAAATTCCGGACGAAGTAGTTCGGGTTTTCATCCGGGGTTTCGCGCGTGGTCAGAATGACCTGCTTGGCCGCGTCAAGTATAGCGACAGGCCGCTCGAAATACGGGGCCGCCGACCGCCAAAGCTGTTTCGACTGTTTGGTTTTCAGGTTTAACAAACTCACAAACGGACGGTCGCCTTCGGGCGAGGCACCCTGCGCGTTTATCAGCAGAAGCTCATTGTTCGGCAGCAGGTTCAGCACCTCCCGGCCGTATTGGTTGTGCTTCGTGTCGGGGTCACCTGGGTTGCTATACCGGTCTTCGTAGGAGCGATCAAACAGCACGTCGGTCTGCCAGTTACTGGGGTTAACCGTTTTCGTAAGTTCTTTACGGGTCTGCCACCAGCGTTCACTGGCCAGCGCTACCGACTCATTGCCCCACACAAAATTGTCGAACCGGAACTGAGCCGCGTAAATCTCTTTTGGCTGAGTTGAGAAAGGCGCGTCGATCAGGTAGACTTTGTCCCGAACGTCGGCTTTTATTTTGGGGTCGCCGTTATCCTGCGCAACGGTGTAATAAACGGAAGCCGGGGCATCGGCCCGCCAGTTGAAATCGCGCGGACCCGTCGGAGCACCATCCCGGCTGTAGGGTACGCTTTCCTGCAATGGACCATCGTTCAGCGTTTTCACCAGCGAACCCGCTATGGCATAAACTTCGGTTTTCAACGGGAAACGGTAGACTGGAACCAGGTACGAAAACGGCGTATGCACTGTTTCGATCATGACGTATTGCCCGTTCGGCGAGGGGTCGGCAGAGGCAATTATACCCGGCTGGCCAATCGGAGTGGCCTGTCCGCCGAGGGTTAATCGAACCACCTGCGCCGTGGCGTAATACGCAAACTGCCGTTCGTCCGACGGATTCTTGAGCAGATCCTGATACGTGGGGGCCTGACCACGCTTGCCGCCTACGTTCTCCTGAACCGTTGGACCAACCGGTACGCGGCTCTCTTCCGGAGCTTTACCGCGCGAAGCGGGTATCATTTTCACAATCAAACTTTTGCTGTCGAATACCCACCGGTAGGGCGTACCCATCACGGCGTTCAGCGCAGCGCTGCCTACTTTGGTCGCGGTTGCCGTCGCGACATCGGTTACGTAGAGATCAATTCGGGTATCTGTCGAGTTGGCAAAAGCGAACTTTGTTTCGTCGGGTGACCACTGCACGTAGCTGATCTGCGCGTTGGCTGGCAATCCCTTCACGGCCACTTCCTCTTTGGCTGTCAGCTTTTTCAGCCTCAGACCCGTTACGTAGCGGGCCCGGCTCGGACCGTTGTTGGCCGGGTTCATGCGTAAGCCCGCCAGCTTAAGTTCGGGCTGCGCCAGTTCGGCAATGGTTGGGGCGGCAGCCTGCTCCAGAATCAGCATAACATCGCCCTTGCTGGTAACACTGACGCCCGGCGTCGGCGGCACCGTAACCAGATCAGCCAGTGGTTTCGGGGGCGTCTGGTACGTAGGGGCATCCTGGGCCTGTAGGGCGGGAGCCAGTCCCCAAAAAACGGCCACTAAAAGCAGCCGGTTCTGCCAGGAGAGAGTTGGATGAGAAGTCATTCGTTAGACGAGTGTTGTAAGTAGTAAAAATACGGCGAAACGGCCACGAAGCGAAGTGTTTTGTTGAAAGGATCGTGTATGTGGCCACGAATGCGCTCTTGATGCTGCCAATTTGATAAGCAGGGGCCTGAGTAAATTCTGTGGTTCAGCAATTGTAAACCAAGAGGCTGTCTGTTAAAAAATACAGCGGTAACCGGTACGCCAACCGATTGATCTGAAACCTGTTGAGATCGTACCCAATCGTTTAAAGGAGCGAGGTAAAAATGAGTGTGGCGTAAAATAAGTAACTTGCTATACTTATCAGCGTCTGCGTTACGTCTTCTATGTCAACCGATCAGCCTTCTGATGCTCTTTTTGCTCAATTTTTTGATGCCCTTCCTGATTCCGCCTTTTATTTGAAATCGGTTCGTACGGACCAGGACGAGTTAATCGATTTTTTGGTTGCCTACAGTAACGAGAAAGGACGTACCCTAACCAAATGGTTGTTTCAGGCTGATGTCGGCGAGCGGATGTTTGGGGGCGACAGCCAGCGCCAGGCCTTTCTGCAACCGATTTTTCGCCAGTACGGGGCTGTTCTGCAGACTGGTGAACCCCAGGAATTCAACTTTCTCAGCCCGCTGGGTCATGGTCTTGTTCATGTTACCCGTTCGCGGATGGGCGATGGTATTCTGGTGGTTGTTCGGAACGTGAACTCACGAGATCAGCAGCCTTCGATTCAACCCGAATTAGCCGATTTGCTGAGCGGTATTTTAGAGGCTTCCCTGAACGGCATTATCATGTACGAGGCCATCCGGAACGAGTCTAGAGCTATCGTCGATTTTCGGTTTGTTCGGTTCAACACGGCTGCCAGGCAGATGATGGCGCTGACCGATGCCGTTGTCGGTAAGTCGATGCTCGATGAACTGCCGGGTGTTAAAGAAGCTAATTTATTCGATCAGTTCGTTCGGGTAGTTGATTCGGGGTATCCTGCCCGGTTCGAAACGTCGTATCCTAAGGCTGACGGGCTTTGCTGGTACGAAATGTCCGTTGTGAAACTTGGCGACGGTTTTGTAATTACTTTCAACGACATCACCCAGCGCAAACAGGCGGCTCTGGAGGTAGAACGAGCCGCCCGCAACAACAAGCAGCAGGCCGACCTGCTCCACAGCGTACTGAATAACTCTCCCAGCGGTATTAAAGCGCTGGAGGCCGTTCGTGATGAGGCTGGTCAGATTATTGACTTTTCGGTTACTGTCATCAACAAAGCGGGGGCAGATGTTCGGGAGCGAGCCATTAGCGACTTGGTTGGTCAACGCGCACTGGCGACTTTTCCGGGACTTCGCGAGGCCGGTTTGTTTGATCAGTACATTCAGGTAGTTGAGTCGGGTGAACCGCGCCACCTTCAATCCATCTATTACGGAGATGTGTGGTACACCATGGACCTTTCGCCCTTTGGCGATGGCCTTGTTGTGACGTATACCAACATTAGTGACAGTAAGCAGGCTGCGCTGAAGATTGAGCAGCAGGCCAACTTCCTGAATAGCGTCCTGGATGCCAGTTCAAACGGCATTATTGCCGGGCGGGCAATTCGAAATGCGGATGGCGATATTGTGGATTTTCTGATCGAATCCACCAACCGGCAGGCGGCCAAGATTGTGCAGTTAACCGTCGACGAAATGTTGGGGCATAGTGATCTGGAGCTTCGTCCGCGTCTGCGCGAAGCGGGGATTTTCGACGTTTACGTTAAAACGCTGGAGACCGGCGAACCTCAGTTCATCGAAACGTACTACAACGATGGTCGGCTGGATCAATGGGTCAATATCAATACGCGCAAAATTGGTCAGGATGAATTAGTGGTTACGTTCGCGTCGGTCACCGATTTCAAACGAACCCAGCAGGCACTCGAGGAGGCTGCTAAAGACAATAAACGACAGGCCAATCTGCTCAACAGCATTCTCAACAGTTCACCTAGCGGCATCATGTCGTTGGAAGCTATCCGTAACGAAGCTTGGGAAATTGTTGACTTTTGGTACGTTATCGGCAATGCATCAGCCGGACAGTTGCTGGGCTTTCCGCTTGAAACCCTGCTGGCAAATTCGCTGCTAACGAACCTGCCCGGTACGACCGAATCGGGATTGTTTTCGCTGTATGTGCAAACCGTTGAAAGCGGTGAGCCAAAGCGCGACGTAATACGGTATAACTACGATGGACTCGACAACTGGTTTGACGTATCGACCCGCCAGCTCGGCGACGGACTGGTGGTGACTTTTTCCGACGTTACCGAACAGAAGCGGGCGTCGATGGACGTTGAGCAAACGGCGGATCTGCTTCAGGCCATTGTGAACAGCTCTCCGACCGCTCTGGTGTTGTATGAGCCGATCCGGAACCACGAGGGAGCTGTTATCGATTTCAGCTACAAGTTCGCGAATCCGGTAGCTGCTGCCGCTACGGGCCGGCCGCTGGATTATATGCAGGGAAATACGCTCTTTTCCATGTTTCCTGTGGCCGCCCAGCAGGGATTTTTTGATCGCCTGCAAGCCGTATTGCAAACGGGCGAACTCCAACAGTACGAACAGCACTTCCTGGGCGACGAGGTCGATTTGTGGGCCGAGATTACCATGGTCAAACAGGGTACGGATGTGCTCACCGTGTTTCAGTACATCACGGAGCTTAAGCGGGCCCAGCAGCAGCTCGAACGGCTGACCGTAGAATTACAAACCGTTATCGATACGTCACAAACAGGCATTTTTCTGTTTACGCCCGTTCGTGACGAAACGGGCGACGTTGTCGATTTTCGCTTTCGGGTGGCCAATCGCCAATTAGCGTCGTACGTTGGTCAGTCTCCCGAAACGGTCATTGGCGCGCTGGGCAGCACGTGGTTTCCCGATTACAAGACCAATACCTTATTTGAACGCTACCGGCACACCTACGTTACCGGCGAAACGCTGCGGTTTGATTTTCATTATGATGGCAGCGGGATCGACGTCTGGCTCGACATCATGTCGACGAAGATGGGCGATGAAGTCCTGGTGACCTTTGGCGATTACACTCCGCTGAAACGGCTGCAGAAGCAACTCGAAACGTCGGTCGTCGAGTTGCAGCGATCAAACAAAAACCTGGAACAGTTTGCCTACGTTGCGTCGCACGACCTGCAGGAGCCGCTGCGCAAAATTCAGGCCTTTGGCGATGTTATCCAGAGTCAATACGCTCCTTTGCTGGGCCCGGAAGGCAGTGATATGATTAACCGCATGCAGTCGGCAGCGGCCCGGATGCAGGTCTTGATTAAGGATGTGCTGGCCTACTCACGTATTGCGACTAAACGCGAAGCGATCCATTCCGTGAACCTGAACCTGTTAATTCAGGAGGTTTTGACTGATCTCGAAAATGCGATTGCTGAGAAACAGGCCAGCGTACTTGTCGACACCCTGCCCAAGGTGAACGGGGACCTGGCGCAGCTGCGTCAGTTGTTTCAGAACCTCATCAGCAACTCGCTCAAGTTTGTGCAGACTGGCCGCGCCGAGCGTCCAAAAATCACGATTACGGTGAAGCGAGTAATAGGGCATCAGACAACGATCACGGTTTTACCCGCCGATCTGGACCGTGAGTTTCACCTGATCGAGGTAGCCGACAACGGTATCGGATTCGAGCCGCACCACGCTGAGCGAATCTTTCAGGTGTTTCAGCGGCTGCACAGCCGATCCGAATATCAGGGAACGGGCATCGGTTTAGCCATCGTTCAGAAAGTTGTTGAAAACCACCAGGGATACATTGCCGCTGAAGGTCGGCCCGGCGAAGGGGCCACCTTCCGGGTATTTCTCCCGGCGTAGCGGTCAGGAACTGAGCCCGGCGCATCGTTTGCTGACCGATTAGTAAAACGATACGTTGCCCGTTACTTCGAAAACAAGCCCTGGGCGTGAACAACACGGGCCTATTTGGGTAGTATTATTGAGCACCGATTTACTATTTCGTTGCTTGTTTCGTTACTTTGACGACAGAATTAACCTGAGTACTTCATGCGTAATCTTGTTTTGGTGATTGGCTTATTGGCCATGGTGTCGTGCAAACTGGAAGTTGCCAGCGTTTACACCGCGCAATTTTCATCCGAACCGACTGTTGCACAAGTGCAGCCCGGCCAGATCGACGAAGCGTCTGGCATGGCCGACAGCCGAAGCCAACCCGGCAACCTCTGGATTCAACAAGATAGTGGAAGTCCTGCCGAACTGGCCCTGCTGGGATACGATGGCAAGGTGAAAGGAAAAATAAAAATTCCCCAGTTCAGTAACCGGGATTGGGAGGAGCTGGCGATTGGCCCTGGCCCGCAGGATGGCGTGAACTACATCTATATTGGCGAGATAGGGGATAACGAAGCTCAACACCAGATCAGCCAGATATATCGGTTACCCGAACCTGCTAATCTGCAAACGCCCATCACGCAGATCGAACGGATCAACTTCCGCTACCCCGATGGGCCGCGCGATGCCGAAGCCATGTTTGTGGAGCCTCAGACCAAAGACATTTACATTATCTCGAAGCGGGAGCAGAACGTGCACCTGTACCGGATGAAGTACCCCCAGAACGTAAACGAAGTAACGGTGGCAGAGCCGTTGGGTGAACTGCCTTCGTTCGGGGACGGCCTGACGGGCTACGTTACCGGAGCCGCCATTTCGCCGGATGGTTCCGAGATTTTAATACGTACCTATGCCAACATCCTTTACTGGAGACGTGATGCCGGCCAAAGCGTTGCTGATGCGTTGCAGTATGGTACGGCGCGCCGGTTAACGTCGCGGCTGGAGCCACAGGGCGAAGCCATTTGTTTCGAAAAAGACGGTAAGGGCTTCTTCACCATCAGCGAACGCGCGGGTGCATCCTCCGTCAACTTGTATTATTACGGTCGCCAGCAATAAACATTATGGGCTGAATCGGGTAGTAAAGATGGATGACGCTTATCTGTCTATCTACACGATTCATCTCTGAATGAAAGCTGCTGTTATTGGAGCCGGTATTGCCGGTATTGCCGCGTCGATACGATTAGCTGTAAAAGGATACACGGTTGATGTTTTCGACGCCAATGCGTATCCGGGCGGCAAACTCTCCTCGTTTGACCAACTGAATGCTCACCAACAAGCTTACCGCTTCGATGCTGGTCCGTCGCTGTTCACCATGCCGCAATTGGTGGATGAATTGTTCGAACTGGCCGGTCGCAACCCCGCCGATTACTTTAACTACGTCCGTCTGGACGAAACCTGCCGTTACTTCTGGGATGATGGTACGCGCCTGACGGCCTGGGCCGACCAGAAACGCTTTGGCCAGGAGGTCGAATCGGTACTGGGCGAACCGGCTGAACACCTGCATCGCCATCTGAAGGACAGCGCCTTAAAATTTAACGTAACGGAGAATCTGTTTTTGCACCGGTCACTGCATAAAGCATCGACCTGGCTTAATCGGCACGCGCTTCGGGGATATATAAACCTGCCCAACTTAGGCGTCTTCGGTACCATGAACGAAGCCAACGAAGAGCGGTTCAGTCACCCGAAGCTGGTGCAGCTGTTTAACCGCTACGCTACGTATAACGGCTCCAATCCTTATCAGACTCCGGCCACGCTGAATATTATTCCACATCTGGAATATAATATCGGTGCATTTTTTCCAACGAATGGCATGGTCGGCATCACCAGCAGCCTGGTGCGACTGGCTGAAGATTTAGGCGTTCGATTTCACCTGAATACGCGGGTTACGCAGATCAATACCAACGGGACTAAAGCGGTTAGTCTCACCATCCAGGAGCCAGCAGAAGCAGACAGCGAACCGGTAACAAGTTCTGTGCCCTTCGACCTGTGTATTTCCAACATGGACGTAGTGAATACGTTTCGTAAGCTCTTGCCGGACGCCCGTCAGCCGGAGCGGATTCTGCGTCAGCCCAAGTCGAGTTCGGGCTTAATTTTCTACTGGGGAATTCGAAAAACCTTTCCTAATCTCGGCTTGCATAACATATTTTTCAGCAACAATTATCGAGCGGAGTTTGAGCATCTTTTCAACCGGAACCAGTTGTATAACGACCCTACCATCTACTTGAACATTACGTCGAAATACAAACCGGAGGATGCACCGGAGGGTTGTGAAAACTGGTTTATTCTGCTCAATGTGCCTAACAACACCGGTCAGGAGTGGGACGCCATCATCGAGCAAGCCCGGTGGGATGTTATCCAGAAGCTGAATCACAATCTGGGCGTAGATATTGAGCCGTTGATCGAAACCGAAGCGATACTGGACCCGCGCAGCATTGAAGCAAAAACGGCCTCCTCGCAGGGGGCGCTGTATGGCAATAGCAGTAACAACCGGTTTGCCGCCTTTCTACGGCACCCTAACTTTTCGCGCCAGTTCTCCAATCTGTACTTCGTGGGCGGAAGTGTTCACCCCGGCGGTGGGATTCCCCTATGTCTGCTATCCGCCAAGATCGCTACTGACCTGATCAGGAAGTAGGGTCGAATCTCGGGTTGAAGAAATTATAATACACTACATTTTCGCGCATAAACCAACCGCCACTTCGCGAAGTGGCGGTTGGTTTATGCGCTTATTTACAGTGCCAGTTCTTTCTCTGACACAATCGTTAAAACTTCCGGGTCTTTAAGCCGCGCAGCAAGACCTAACGTTTTTGGCACTTCGTAGTGAAAATAAAACTTCATCGTATGAATCTTTCCTTCGTAGAAGGCTAGTTCATCGCCCTGTGGGTTTTGCGTGAGCAGCGCTTGCCTGGCCACTACGGCTTGTTTTAGCCACTGCCAGGCTACAACCACAATGCCAAACAACTCCAGAAACAACGTAGCGTCGGCCAGATAACGCTCGATATCGCCTTTCGTCGCATGGGGCATGATGGACATGATAACCTCCTGAGTACGGATTAGCTCTGCTGCCAACTGGTCGGCGTAGGGCTTCAGATCATCGTATGTGCTGCCAGCGGCAATGGTTCTGCTGATTTCGGCAAAGAGCAACTGGGGAGCTTTTCCACCCTTCATGGTCATCTTGCGACCCAGCAGGTCCTGCGCCTGAATGCCGGTGGTTCCTTCGTAAATCGGCGTTATGCGAATGTCACGATACAACTGCTCAACCGGAAAATCTTCGGTATAACCATAGCCCCCGAATGTCTGCAGGCTTTGACTCACCGATTGCACGCCCATTTCTGATGGATAGGACTTGGCAACCGGCATGAGCAGGTCAAGCATCAGAAAGGCGTTTTCTTTCTCGTCTCCCTCCGCAACCTGGCTGATGTCATACAAGCGGGCTGCTTCAACCAGCAACGACAGGGATCCTTCGGTAACCGCCTTCTGAAACAACAGCATCCGCCGAACATCAGGGTGATTGATAATAGGCGTCTGCGGAGCGTCGAGCAGGTTTTTCTCGTTCAGCCGCCGACTTTGCGGACGTTCTTTGGCGTATTGCAGCGCAGCGTGATAGGCCGCCGTAGAAATAGCCGCTGCGGTCATGCCGACGCCGATACGTGCTTCGTTCATCATCTGAAACATGTAGGGCAGCCCCCGATGCGGTTCGCCGACCAGATACCCAATCGTGTTGTCATTAGAGCCCATAGTCAGGTGCATGGCGGGCACGCCCTTCTGTCCCATCTTATGGTACACACCCGTAGACTGCACGTCATTATCGACAAAATTTCCCGGCGTGGATTCGCCATTGTCATCCGGCCGGTATTTAGGCACGACAAACAACGAAATGCCTTTCGTCCCCTTAGGCGCTCCATCAATACGGGCTAGCATCAGGTGAATGATATTGTCGGCTGCATCGTGGTCTCCGGCCGAGATAAACACCTTCTGACCGTTGATTTTATAAGCTCCCGGGGCGTTGGAGTCGCCGTCTGCCAGCGGAGTTGCGGAGGTTGTTACGTCCGAAAGCGACGAACCTGCCTGCGGTTCGGTCAGAGCCATAGTGCCCTGCCACTTACCCGCCAGCATGTTCGGTACGTAGCGTTCGATTAGTTCCGGCGAGCCGAAGGACGTAATGAGGTGAGCGGCTCCCGACGTAAGGCCCGAGTACATCATGCCATTGTTGGCCGCCATCAGAATAAAGCCCACACTAGAACTGATCATCTGGGGCAGTTGCTGACCACCGTGCTCAAATGACAGCCCCGCCCCAATCAGACCCGCTTCGCCCAGGGCTCGCATGAACTCCTTGATCTTGGGATGAACCGTAACCTGCCCATTTCGCAGTTCGGGCTGGTTCTGATCGACCTCTTTCAGGTACGGATGCATAAGGTTGTCGGCAATGTACGTAGCCGAGTCGAGCACCATATTGAACGTTTCGCGGTCGTGGGCGCTGAAATAATCATATTGAGTCAGTTCCTCTGCCTTAAATACGTCGTGGAGCAGGAATTGCAGATTACGTTTGCTGAAATACGGCGTTGCCATACGGAGAAGAGATGCTAAATTGATAGTTAGTATGCGTGCATACTGTTTAACAGTAAAAATACCAAGTTACAGGCTAATCTTTATATTGTTCTCAAAAAACTATCGTTTACTTTGCAACGTATCCTAAAATACACTTAACAAACCAACAGCTTAAGTATGAAAAATCTAATTGCAATGTTCGTTTTCCTGTTTGCGATGGTATCGCTGGCCCAAGCACAAGATAAAAAGGCGCCAGCTAGCCCACGCATTACGGCCGAAAGCCCCGACAAGTCTATCAAAGTGATGTATGGTCAGCCGTCGAAAAAAGGCCGGGCTATTTTCGGGCCGGATGGATCGAGCAGCCTGGAAAAGTACGGTAAAGTATGGCGGACCGGCGCGAACGAAGCCACGGAGGTTACGTTCAAAAACGACGTAATGTTCGGCGGTAAAATGGTAAAGGCTGGTACGTATACCTTATTTAGTATTCCCGGCGAGAAAGAATGGAGCGTTCTGCTGAACAGTTCGCTGGGTCAGTGGGGAGCCTATGATTACGAAAAAATCAAAGGCAATGACGTAGCGATGGTGAAAGTGCCTGTTTCGATGAGCAAATCACC
The DNA here is from genome assembly GCF_054778895.1 of Spirosoma fluminis. NCBI lineage: Bacteria > Pseudomonadati > Bacteroidota > Cytophagia > Cytophagales > Cytophagaceae > Spirosoma > Spirosoma fluminis. The sequence goes on along the minus strand of NZ_BAAGZD010000019.1, from coordinate 31,572 downwards.
AATCGAAAAGCTGACCATTACGCCCTCGAACAATAGCATCGCTATTGCCTGGGATAACATGACTGTTTCGGTACCCGTAATGAAGCACGGGCAGTCTGGCGGTTCTGGCAACTAATTTTAAGCTGAATTCAATAACAAACAAGCCCGATCTGGCAGATCGGGCTTGTTTGTTGTAAACCATTGTAAATGAATAGGTTGAAAACTAAAGGTGCGTTGTTTAGCTTAGTCGGGTTATTCGCCGAGAGTTTATTGGTAACTAGTTATCCAGTTTATTGGCCGGTAAAGAATTAAATGACGGGTAAGTAATTAACAAACAAACGTTTATAGCGTTATTTGTGTAGTCGAAAACCAACCAGCCGATGATAAAACGCTACTTTCTGTATTTCCTGCTCGGTCTAGTTGCACTGCCTGCCTTTGGTCAGAATGCAGCCGACTACTACCGGCTTCCGGACCGTAGCCAGCAATATGATCGGCTGTTATCGCGGTACGGAGGGCCTACCATTCGGGATCGCTGGTACGTAGCTCTCGACGGCTTCCTGCGGACCGACAAAGCGGGGCTGGACAACTCATTTAACGGGTTGATCCAAAGTGACCGGGTCACCAAGTTCGGCGGATCGGCCGTTATCGGCTGGGCGTATCGCGAACGCTGGATGGTGGAAGGCGGCTACGCCCGGACGCCCATTCATACGCAGGTTTCGGTCAGTAATGGAAACTCACCGCTGGTTTTTCGCTACACAAATGACCGAAATGCCTTTGTTCTCAGAGGAAAGCGCCTGTTGTTGTCTACGAGTGGTCCCTGGCTGCGGTCTGGCTTTTGGGTAAGCGGAGGCATGTGGTTAATCCCGAACAATGGTCAGCAGGAAGGCCGGTTTCTTCTGGTTGGATACAGTTACCACGGTCGCCAGGAAACACCGGACACGCTGCGGCTGAACAGCCAGACCCAAACGAATTCGCGGATGTCGGTGCTGGCCGAAGTGGGCGCTGAATATAACATCCGGTTAAGCAACAAGCTTGATCTGGGTTTATCGGCCCGCAAGTACTGGGGACTGGGTAATTCAATAACCACTGATGTGGCGTATTCCATAAACCAGACGCTGATGCAGCGGGCGCAGCTGCAGGGAACGGGTACCGGCATGAGTTACGGTTTCACCCTACGCTATACATACGCCATGCGCCGTAACTTGGCAAACGTACTCGACGTGCAGGGCAAGCCGCGGATTCGCTAGCACAGTTCACAGGCTCCACACGGTCCGGTAATCATGGGTAAACTGCTGAAACGTAGTAGGCCGACGACGTAGTAATCGTTCGGCTTCGTCGGTTAAACGGGCCGCTTTGCCAAGCTTCGACACTGTATACAAGGCAACCATCACCAGCACAAAACCCAGCGGTACCCGTTCTCGCTGCCATTTGCACCATACAAACTGAAGGATGGATGGATTGCGGTACGTAATTGTTCGCCCAAGCACTTTCGACAAAACCGCAGCCACTTCGCCGTACGTCAACGCTTCCGAACCGGTTAATTCGTAGCTTTTATTTGCGTGTTCGCTGATTGGGCTCCGCAAGATCAGAGTCGCAACTGCGCCTATATCCCGCACATCCACAAAACTGGTACGGCCGTCGCCCGCCGGAATAAACAGTTCGTTACGTAGCCGAATCTCATCGCGGTGCGTGGTAATCAGGTTTTGCATGAAGAAGCTGGGCCGCAGGAACGTAAATGTCAAACCGGCTTCGACGATCAGTTTTTCAATTTTGTGGTGGGGCGTAACGGGGTTGCTCTCTACGCCTTGTAAGGACAAAAAAACTACCTGCCTTACCCCGGCCTGCCTTAAGGCCTCGATGAACGGTTTGAAAATGGTGTCTGCGTCAGCTAACTGGGGTGGACGTATGAGCAATACCCGGTCAACGCCCTGTACAGCCGGAGCAAAGGTGTTTGTATCCGTAAAATCTAAGTAGACAAAGCTATCGGGTTGGACGTCGGAGTGTTGTTTCCCGCCAGTCGGCGTACGAACGGCGGCCACTACTTCGAATGACCGCTGGTTCGAGTGCCGGATCAATTCCCGTATCGTTTCCCGGCCAACAGTACCGCTGCCTCCTGTAATCAGTATACGCTCGGGTAACACAGTCAGATGGGCGAATTAAAGAGATAACCGTATTTTAGCAGCTATAAGCCGAATCTTGACCTTGCTTAAATACACGTATCTAGTAAATCCTGTAACCCATGAAAAGTTTTAAATGGCCGCTTTTCTTACTGTGTGTATTAAGCGCGCAGAGTGTATTAGCCGAGGTGCGTTTGCCGAAGGTGTTTGGGTCGCACATGGTATTACAGCGCCGTAAACCTCTCTCGATTTGGGGATGGGCTGACGCAGGCGAAAAAGTAACGGTTACCTTGAACAATCAGGTTAAAACCAGCAAAGCCGGTTCAGATGGGACGTGGCGGCTTACGCTCGACCCAATGGAAGCCGGAGGGCCTTATCAGCTTGTTGTGAAAGGCAAGAAAAACAGCATTTCGGTGGATGATGTGCTGCTGGGCGAGGTGTGGGTTTGTTCCGGGCAATCGAATATGGAGTGGCCGTTGAGTGCCGCAGCCAACGGGCCGAAAGAGATCAGGGCGGCTAACTTCCCGCAGATTCGGCAACTGGCCGTTAAAAAAGCGATGAGTCTGACGCCTAAAGATGATATCGACGGGGAATGGACGGTCTGCAGTCCCGCTACAGCGTCCGGCTATACGGCGGTTGGCTATTTTTTCGCCAGACAACTACAGCAGGAACTCAACGTACCGATTGGCCTGATCAACACGTCGTGGGGTGGAACGCACTCCGAAACCTGGACAAGTCGTAAGGCCTTAAGTCAAAATACTGATTTGCGGGCCGTAGTTGACAAACTGCCCGGTACGTATGAAGAAGTGGTGCAGCGTGGCAAAGAACGGGTCAATGCGCTACTGCAACGCCAGCAGGGCGGCTTGCCAACTGCAGCCGACAAACAAGCGTGGACTAAGCCAACGACTGACGTAACATCCTGGAAAGTAATGTCGGTGCCGGGCGACTGGGAATGGAGGGGGCTGCCAACCCTGGACGGCGTGGTGTGGTATCGGCGGGAAATAGTCATTCCGGAACGTAGCGATCCGACCGCGAAAGCGACCCTGCACTTCGGGTCAATTGACGATGATGATTCAACGTTCGTGAATGGTCAGTTCGTGGGCAGCACAAAAGGGCTCGATGCGCGTGCCTATGCAATACCTGCTGGCTTACTTAAGCCGGGACGTAATGTCATTGCCGTTCAGGTTGCCGATAATGGCGGAGCTGGAGGGTTGATGGGCGACTCCGAGAAAATGCGGCTGTCCATCGGTAGTACCGACGTACCGTTGGCGGGTGATTGGCAGTATCGTGTCGCCCGTGTTGCGCCTTCCTCGTTTAACCCCGGCCCGAATACGTTCGCTACGCAGCTGTTCAATGCAATGCTTCATCCGCTGGTACCTTACGGCATAGCCGGAGTAATCTGGTACCAGGGCGAGTCGAACGCCGGTCGAGCCTATCAGTACCGTCAGTCGTTTCCGTTAATGATTCAGGATTGGCGGCAACACTGGGGCGAAGAGTTTCCGTTTCTCTTCGTGCAACTAGCCAGCTTTAACGCTGCAAACGGCGACAGCCGTCGCGGAAGCACCTGGGCTGAATTACGCGAAGCGCAGACCATGACGCTTAAGCTTCCCAGGACCGGTATGGCCGTTACGTCTGATATCGGCGAGCCGGACGACATTCATCCGAAAAACAAGCATGATGTGGGCAAACGGTTAGCGGCCGAGGCCATGCGGGTGGCTTATCAGAAAACAGCCGTGAGCGCCGGGCCGATGCTGAACAACGTAACAGTTGATGGTAACCGGGCCATTGTCAACTTTCAGAATAGGGGGGCTGGGCTACGGGTGAAGGATAAATACGGCTATCTGAAAGGCTTTGAAGTCGCGGGTGCTGACAAAAAATTTTATTATGCCAAGGCCGATGTACAGGGAAATACCGTAGTGGTGCACAGCGATTCGGTGACGGCTCCGGTAGCGGTACGCTATGGCTGGGCCGACGACAACAGTGATGTCAATTTATTCAATCAGGAAGGTTTTCCAGCCGTTCCGTTTCGGACCGATACGTGGCCAGGCATTACAGAGGCTGCTAAATTCAACGAAGGTCAGTAACAATACAGCTTAGCGGTTTGATAACTGCTGAAAGTAGTTATCAAACCGCTAAGCTGGAACAGAGGTTTACTCGTGTTTCGTTTCCTGCTTCCGCATCGGCATACTGTCGATCAGGCGGAATAACTCGGCTGGGTCAACCGGCTTTTTGTAGGTTTGTTTGACGCCCCCGTCTTTGCCGATCAGCCACCCTGCGAAGTCGTCGGCCGGGTTGAGTTTATAATCGTGCATCAGGAACTGGCGGTCTGGCTCGGGCAGCAGCGACGCAACCAGGACAATGACATCGAGTTCGCGATCGGCCAGCCCATCCCGCTCTTCGTTCAGTGCTTCCTGCTGATCAATAATGTAGTGTTGAGCGTCATCGCGGCCATAGAGCAACAATACGCGCCGGTGGTCTTTCTTTTCGTCCAGAATGGCTCTGAGCGACTTCTTCTGATTTGCTACGCTTTCCATACCAAGAGTTAGCATGATTAATAATGCTGTTAAACTCATCAACCAACGGCTTCGCATAGTGTTTAACGTAACGCGACGCAGAGGTCGCAATTTGAGTATGGGTTCGGTTTAAAACAGTCAACCTATCCGGCTTCTACACCAGATCTTCGGAGCGCTCCAGCATCAGTATCGACGCCTGCGGCACAATGACGTACTGCTCGCCTTCGTACTGCAATTCGATGGCGTTACGTTGTAGGTACAGCGCCACATCGCCTTCCTGCGCCTGAAGCGGCATGTATTTTACTTTCTCTTCAGTTTCTTTCCAGGGCTCGTCTTCGGTCGGTGCCGGAATCGGATAGCCGGGACCTACCTTTATAACATAGCCCGACTGGACTTGTTCTTTTTCCTGTACGGTAGGGGGCAGATACAGGCCACTGGCTGTACGATCCGTTGGGTCTTTTGGTCTGATCAATACCCGGTCGCCCACAATAATCAGGCGTTTCAACTTGTTATCGGCAGTAATTCCAATCATAATCTGTCAGTAAATTGTTTGAATAAGGCAAGTCAGCTCATGCATCCGCCTGTCAAAAATCGGGCGTAACTGACAAATGGGTCAAGTTGTCAGGGTCTGGCGAGACCGAACGGATAAGCTGACTGGTAAACCGCGTTTTTAAGGCACAGGGTCGTAGCCGTGACCACCCCACGGATGGCACCGGCTCATGCGTTTCAGGCCCAGCCAGCCACCGCGTACGGGGCCGTGTTTTTGAATGGCCTCCACCATATATTGCGAACAGGTTGGCGTATAACGGCAGGCATTCGGAAAATACGGCGACACCATAGCCTGATAGATTTTTACCAGGCCAATAAGTAATGACTTTATCATATACCGCTCAACACGAAAACGCCCAAAAACTTTCCCGAATCCTTATCTTTGCCCGCCGTCGCTGGTGACCGGGCGGTTTTGACACTGATCTTGTTATGCTGCAGTACGTAATTTGGGATGTTGATCCCGAAATATTTCACATTGGCTCCTTCTCGGTTCGATGGTATGGCCTCCTGTTTGCTTTAGGGTTTCTGATCGGGATGCAGATTATGACCTATGTCTTTAAAAAAGAAGACAAGCCGGTTACCGATACGGACTCGTTACTGATCTACATGGTCGTTGCAACGATCATCGGGGCCCGGTTGGGGCACTTTCTCTTTTACGAACCCGAAGTGATCTTTAAAAACCCGCTCGAAGTGATTCTGCCGCCCTACAGAGGCTTAGCCAGTCATGGAGCAACTATTGGCATTCTGACGGGCTTGTGGCTGTATTCGCGCCGAAAGTCAAGTCTGGAAACAGGGCAAACCTTTTTGTGGGTAACCGACCGTATTGTGATTACAGTGGCGTTGGCTGGAGCCTGCATCCGGTTTGGCAATCTGATGAACTCCGAGATTGTGGGTCGCCCGACGGACGTACCCTGGGCATTTATTTTTCTGAATAACTCGGAGTACGAAAAAATACCCCGCCACCCGGCTCAGTTGTATGAATCGCTGTCATGTCTGGTTCTGTTTTTTATCCTGCTCTGGTTCTGGAATCGCTACAAGGAGCGTACGCCACGGGGCAGCATGCTGGGAATATTCCTGATTTGGGTATTCGGGCTGCGGTTTTTCTACGAATACCTGAAAGAAAACCAGGTTCCTTTTGAGGACAGTCTGCCATTAAATGTTGGTCAGATTTTAAGCATCCCAGCCGTGCTGTTAGGCATCTATTTTCTGATTCGCAGCTATCAGAACCAACACAAAATACCACTTAATACGAAGGCGGCTCAAACGCGGACAGGAACAGTTTAGATGGATCCTGTTCCAATTTCCTGGCAGACAGCAGCCCTCAACAGCCCGTTAGAACTCATAAGATTCTATGCATTATACAAAGGTGAACGCTTACTCAATAGTTTGAGGGGCGTATGAACGAAAGCGGTATTTTACGATCCATTTTCGCGTCAGTCCTACAAACCCTTATCACAATGCGTATACATTCTTATTTGCTTTCGGGCACTCTGTTCGCCATTACGGTATTAGCCGGCTGTTCGGGCAGCAAGGAAGACGAACAAAAGGATCAGGAATCCGTGTCGACATTAGGTGCGCTGAGTGCCATGAAAGAAATGGCTAACCAGGCAGAAGAATTACAGAAAAACGGGCCGGTTGAAGCCGTCGATTTCCGTTCGTTAAAGGAACTGTTACCCGCCGAAGCTGACGGATTAGCTCGTAAGGAAGCTACGGGTGAAAAAAATGGAGCTGCCGGTTTTGTCATATCAACCGCTACAGGGAAGTACGCTAATGCCGACGATACCGAAACCGTTGAAGTTTCGATTGTAGACGGGGGCGGAACGGCCATGATGATGGGGCTCGCGGCCTGGTCAGCAATCGAAATCGACAAAGAAACGGCGAACGGCTACGAGAAAACCGACAAGTTAGGCGATCATAAATCGTACGAGAAATACGATAACAGCAGTAAAGACGGTGAGATTGCCGTACTTGTTAATAAGCGGTATATAGTTTCTGCCAAAGGGCATGGCGTGAGTATGGATAAGCTCAAAGCAACCGTGGAAGATATAGACCTCCTTAAGCTGGCTGCCTTAAAATAAGTGACCTTTCGCATCGCTAATTCGGCGTAAAAGACAGGCCCCGCAGTCAGTACGGGGCCTGTCTTTTTATTGAAACGTATCGTAAATCGCTTCCCGGTCGACGGAATCGGGCAGTGGCCCTTGTCGGCCTAGTTTCATTTTTGCCATTGCCGCTCCGGCACTAGCGCAGTTAGCCGGAGCATAGCCGTCTAGGTGGGCGGTAAGAAACCCGGCCCAGTACGCATCACCGGCACCGGTAACGTCAACTACGTCGATTTTCCGGCCTGGAATGCGGGCTTGTTTTGTACCGTGTTCGTACGATACAATGCTGCCGTTGGGACCCAGTGTCAGGCACACCAGCAGCGCCCCCATCTGGTGAAAATCGCTGAAAACCCGTTCGGGTGACTGCGCTTCGCCGTACAGCCGTTCTGTATCGTCTTCGCTTACTTTAACCAAAGCACCCGCTGAGCAATAATCCCTTAACACCGCCCAGGCCCGTTCGCGGTCAGGCCAGATAGTCGGGGCGTAATTCGCATCGATACTTATCTGACAGCCCGCTAGCCGGGCACGATGGGCGGCATCTACAATTACGCTCTGGGCGGGCTGGCGACTCAGCGCAAAGCAGGTTGTGTGAAAAATGTGTGCCTGCTGTAGTAAGGTATCGGGCAACTGCTCGGCGCGCAGTTGCGCATCGGCGTGGCGGTAGGCCACAAAGTCGGGCGTACCCGCCGTGCGGGACACAAGAACAATACTGGTCGGTTCCAGCGGGTCAGCAAGTACGTACTCTGTATTGACCCCCGCTTCTGTTACCTGCCGAAGCAGATATCGGCCAATGTTGTCGTTTCCTACACAGGCAACCAAAGCGGCAGAGTTGCCCAGGCGAGCCAGATTAGCCGCCATGTTCGCCGGGCTACCACCCTGATACCGGCGAAAATCCTGCGCATCAAGCAGACTTGTGGAAACGTAGTGGCCTATAAAATCGGCTAATAACTCGCCAACCGATAAGACGGCGAATGGACGCGTAGTTGTGGTCATTTGAATCTAAACAGGCATGCCTCAGTGCTATTGGTCGAACCAGACCCAAAAGCTGAGGCATGACAAATGTAAAGAACTGTTCAGAAATTAGTTTCCACCGGGTTCAATCGGTAAGGCCGCGGCTTCGCTTTGTGGCGTTTCTTTCACTAGAAAACAGGCGCCTGCCGCTAACAGCAAACAAACACCGCATAATACGAGCGCGTTGCGTGGGTCACTGCCCAATAGGCTATCGTACAGAAATGGAACCGTTACCATGTTCACAATCTGTGGCACCACAATAAACCCATTGAATAAGCCCATGTACACACCCATTCGTTCGGCCGGAACTGAGGTCGAAAGCATTACGTAAGGCATGGACAGAATCGAGCCCCAGGCTAATCCCACCATGGTCATGCCAACCAGAAAATAGCTTTTATCCTCGCCAAGCAGCATGGACATGAATCCTAATCCACCCAGGGTAAGGAACAGAGCATGCGTACCCCGACGGCCTAATCGTTTCGCGATAACGGGCAGAAAGAACGAGATACCAAAGCAGCCTACGTTGAACAATGCGAAGCAATCGTTCCCTACCTCAATGCCTCGTTCAAAGCCCGGTGATTGGGCGGTGGGTGCGTTAAAGGCATGACGCGAAATGGCCAGCGACAGGTATTGCCACATCAGCGGTAGGCCGTACCAGGTAAAAAACTTCACCCACCATAGCTGCTTCATCGTTGCGGGCATGTCGCGCAGGGCATGAACGACTTCGCCAAAGGCTTTGAACACGCCACCGCCTTCGCGCTTTTCGCGCTCAAACGCAGCCATGTCCTCCGGCGGATATTCGTCGGTCGTGTACATCGTCCACAGAACAGCCGCCAGAATGGCCACGGCCCCAATGTAAAACGACCAGCGTGTAATGTCCGGAATGGCATTGGCGCCGGTTGCTACCATAGTCAGACCGAAGAATGGCAGAATGCGCGGCATCAAATTGGCCAGTGTTTGTCCAAATCCCACAAAAAAGCTTTGCATGGCAAACCCAATCGTGCGCTGCTCCGTATTTAGTTTATCGCCGATAAACGCCCGGAACGGCTCCATCGATACGTTAAGGCCCGAATCCAGAATCCACATCAGGCTGGCCGCCATCCATAAACTCGATGAGTTGGGCATCAGTACTAGGGCAACGCTGGTAATGATGGCTCCAATCAGAAAAAATGGCTTTCGGCGTCCCCAGCGTGGTGACCAGGTACGGTCGCTCAGAGCTCCGATTATGGGTTGGATGAGCAGGCCCGTAACAGGACCGGCCAGCCACAAGGCAGGAATTTCGGACTCGTTGGCGTTGAGATACCGAAAAATCGGGCTCATGTTCGCCTGCTGGAGACCAAAGCCATATTGAATGCCAAAAAAACCGAAGCTCATGTTCCAGATTTGCCAGAAACTGAGCCTCGGTCTAAACACCTGTGCCGGTGTCTGTACTTTTTCGGTTTGCATACACTATATACGTTTGAATAGGCTTCGGAGCGTTGTTAAACAAAAGAACAATAATACATACCGATTTGGAGCATAGGTAGAAATTGTTGGCTTATTTTTTTGGAAAAGGTGTAAATTTGAGAATGATTCCAAAGAACTGGCCGCCAGTCGTTTTCCTGCTGACGGCATTTTTATTGTCTTCTCTGACGAGTTGGGCCGATATAGCCATCGACTCGGCCCGGTCGGTGCTTGTTCAGTCGGTAACACTACAGGGAAACTACCGAACGCGCGACCGTATTATTCTGCGGGAGATGACATTACACACGGGGGATACCATCCGGCTGGCTGATTTGCCGGGACGGATTTCCTGGGATCAGCGTAATATCAACAATACGAATCTGTTCGTCACCGTCGATGTCACTACGCAGCTAACCGTGCCCGCCGATACGACGCAGATGCCCCGGTTAGACCTGACGGTGACCATGAAAGAACGGTGGTACGTGATTGCTTATCCCGTTTTTGATCTGGCCGACCGAAATTTTAATGAATGGTGGTATGACCGTGGGCACGATTTCCGCCGAACCATCTACGGCGGGCGGCTCAGCTATCGGAACGTAACGGGTACTAATGACCGGTTACAGATTGAGGTGATCAGGGGGTTTTTGCAAAGAACGGTCCTGTCTTACAGTAAGCCTTACATAGATCGGGCTCAAAAAATTGGGTTGCGCGTCGAGATAGGGTATCTGACCAACAACGAGATCCCCTATCGGACCAACGCCGATAAGTGGGTGTATGTAAAATCGGAAGAAACGCTGCGTGAACGCCTATACGCGGGGGTAACCTTAACGAATCGACACGGCCTGTACCATTACCATGTGGTCGAAGCCCGTTATAATCGAAATACAATTGCCGATACGGTTGTACAGCTCAATCCGGACTATTTTCTGGACGGCAAGACTCGCCAGCGTTATCTGTCTTTTGGCTACGCCTACCGGTACGATCGTCGTGACAACGTTGTCTATCCCTTGCAGGGTACATTGGTGACGGGCGGGATTGGCGTAATGGGACTGCTACCAAACGACAATTTTCATTTCCTCGACATGTCGGCCTCCATTACCCGGTACTGGGCACTTGGCAAAAATTTTTATGCGGCTGGCAGCCTGCGTGGCCGCACGACCTGGCCGAATCGGCAGCCTTATTTTAACCTGCGTGGCTTGGGAAGCTCGTCCGATATGGTACGGGGCTACGAGTTGTACGTAGTGGATGGGCAGCGAACGGCAATCTGGCGGAATAGCCTGCGTTATCAGCTATTCAACGTACGAAAAGAACTCAACTGGCTTCATATACGTCAGTTCAATACCCTGCCAATTGCCGCCTACGTAACGGTTTTTGGTGATGCTGGCTACGTCAGGAGCACCGTGGCAGAGCAATATCAGAGCCAACTGGCCAATCGACTGCTCGCGGGTACGGGCCTGAGTCTCGATGTCGTGACCTTCTATAACCTGGTTTTCCGTTTCAGCGGCACCATCAACGCCCAGGGCAAGACCGGCTTCTTCTTCAATCTGGCCTCTGAGCTATAAATTCTTACTCGTTGAGATGGCATTCCTGTAAACCAAGCTGGAATATATTTCCTGACAGCTTCTGACAACAGAGATGCATAATGATTAATAAATTGCCTTGTTTGAGTCTGAATTACCCTTGAGCCTACAGTATTGTTTATGCCTGATGTTACGTATTCCGCTTTTGTATCCAGTTCCCTCTCATCACTTCGCCCTCTTCGCTCTCTTTCGCAACGAACAATCTGGCTAATCTTCTTGCTGGGCAGCAGCCATTTGGCAGTTGCCCAGCTAATGCCCTCAATAAACTGGCAGAAAACCCTGGGCGGATCGAACAACGATCAGGCTCGTGCCATGGTCGCTGCCCCGGATGAAGGCTACGTAACAGCGGGTAGTACAGAGTCCAACGATGGTGATGTGACGGGCAACCATGGTAACGCTGATTTTTGGGTAGTTAAGCTGAATGTGAACGGCGATAAAGTGTGGCAAAAAAACTTCGGTGGATCGAACGATGATATTGCTTATGCCGTGGCAGAGGGGCTAAAATTTTTGTGACAGTAAATAAAATAAGCTATTTAACTCAAACCGCCGGACCGTAGTCGTTGACAGTCCGGCGGTTGTTCCATTTGGTTTCTCGCCCAATTATCTCCGTTCATCAATTCGTTGATCCGATTCGGCCAGCGGGCAACCAATCGTCCAGTTTTAGTATACTGGTTTACTAGTCCTCTCTACTTTTGATACGTCCATTCGATGCTCGTATCTGTCCGATGTAGGCCGTAAATTTTCTCGTTCCGCTTACTAAGCCGCTTAAATGCTGCGCTGTATTTCCGCGTACTTTTCGATCATTTCAACCAATTACACCTTTCTTCTCATGGATTTTTTACCCTTACTGTCAACCTGGGCGTGGGTAGTCATGCTCATTCTGGGCGTTATACTCTATAAATGGGTACTGCGCTTTTTGTTCGGGATGGTTATTGTTCCCGAAGACCGAATTGGTCTGGTAACCAAGAAATACGTACTCGTCGGTACGGATCGCGGCCTGCCCGACGGGCGGATTATTGCCACGAAAGGAGAAGCCGGTTACCAAGCGCAAACGCTTGCTCCTGGACTGTACTGGTGGATGTGGCCCTGGCAGTACGGGATTACCATGCAGCCATTTACGGTAATCCCCGAAGGAAAGATCGGACTGGTGCTTTCCAACGACGGAGCAGAACTACCCACGGGTAATATTCTGGCCCGTCGGGTTGACTCCGATAACTTTCAGGATACCGAGCGCTTTCTGAACAGCGGAGGGCAGAAGGGCCGCCAAACCAGCGTGCTTACGCCCGGTACGTACCGGATCAATACGTATGCGTTCACCATAACCATTGCCGACATGACCGTTATCCGGGAGAATATGGTTGGCATCATCACCACCCTCGACGGGGCACCTTTGCAGCCAGGACAGATTGCGGGTAAGAACGTAGAAGGGCATAATAATTTTCAGAACGTCGATTTCTTCTTGCAAAACGGTGGGAACCGGGGGTTGCAGCCGCAGGTTGTGCTGGCCGGTTCGTATTACATCAATCCCTGGGCGGTTCAGATTGAAGAGATTCCGATGACCGAGGTGTCCATTGGGCATGTTGGCGTGGTTATATCCTACATTGGCGAAGATGGCATCGACGTAACGGGCGAGTCATTTAAACACGGTAACATTGTTCAACGCGGCTTTCGCGGGGTTTGGATGGAGCCGCTGGGGCCCGGTAAGTATCCGATCAATACGTATACGATGAAAGTGGAAGGTGTACCAACCACCAATCTGGTGCTGAACTGGGCCAACGCACGAACCGAAGCCCATGCCCTCGACCGTAATCTGTCGACCATCACGGTACGTTCGAAAGATGGGTTTCCGTTCAACCTCGACGTAGCGCAGATCATCCACATTCCGGCGGTTGAAGCCCCGAAAGTAATTGCCCGTTTCGGCAGTATGAACAACCTGGTGTCGCAGGTGCTCGAACCTACGATTGGCAACTACTTCCGGAACTCGGCGCAGGATTCCGACGTGATTGCATTCCTGAGCACCCGGAAAGAACGCCAGGAGGCCGCTCGTGAACACATTCGTCAGGTACTGGAAGTTTACAACGTAAACGCGGTGGATACGCTCATCGGCGATATTGTGCCGCCCGATAGCCTGATGAAAACCCTGACCGACCGGAAGATTGCACAGGAAGAAGAAAAGACCTACGAGACGCAGCGAATGGCGCAGGAAAAGCGGCAGGGAATGGAACGTGAAACCGCCCTGGCCGACATTCAGCGCGAAGTAGTGAAAGCGCAGCAAAGTGTTGAAATTGCGCAGCGCACCGCCGATGCTGCGGTTAAGAAGTCGGAAGGGGAGGCCCGCAGCCTGAAATTACAGGTTGGAGCTGAATCGGAAGCGACTAAGATCCGTGCTGAGGCAAACGCCGAAGCTCGTCGTCGGCAGGCGGCCGCTGACGCCGAAGCAACCAAGCTAACCGCTGATGCCGAAGCCGAACGTATCGCCAAAACTGGTTCTGCCGAAGCTGAGAAGATTCTGGCGATCGGTCGCTCGACCGCCGAAGCGTACGAGCTGCAGGTAAAGGCCATGGGCGAAGAGAATTTCACCCGTTTCAAGATTACCGAGGAAATTGGCAAGGGGCACATTCGGGTCATTCCGGATATTGTCATCAACGGAGCCGGGAATGGAACGGATGGCTCTATGAACGGGCTAATGGGCTTAAAGCTGCTCGAACAGATCGAGGAACGGAAATCGGGTAAGGCTATTAAAATCGTCGACGTAATAAAACCGACGGAAAGTACGCTGGCTAAAGAAAAAGAATAAAGCCAGCATAGTTTAAGGTTTATATGGCCTGATAGTCATTGCGTTGCAATGGCTGTCAGGCCATATCGTTACAAACATTTTAGCCAAAAAAAATGACGGTTTTCCACGTATCAAGCCGTAGCGGTTGCCCATTTGAAAAACTTTTGAGAGCTTGATTTTATAATTAGTCTAAATAGCTATTAGATTTGCAGCGTATTAGATAAAGCAAGCTCAAATGTCTACACGTTCACCATTCGCCTCTGTTCTCACAATTCTCCTGGTATCTGCAGGGCTATCGAGTTGTATGGATGAAGAAAATCCGGTCATCGCCAACACACAACTCCGCCGATCTGTCGACTACTCAACGCTGAAGGATACGACAACCTACGCCAATTTCTTCGTTGACGATGCGGGCGCTAAAACAGTCGATTTGACCACCGGAAGTACGCGTCTGGCCATGTTCCGGGCCATCAATACATACAACGGTACGGCCGTTGGAACCGGCGCTACGCTGGATGCCGCCGTGCTAAAAAACATGTTCGCTAACACCAGCAATCCATTCTCCGGAACAGCGAATACAGCTCTGAATACGTCAGGCGTTCAATTGCGGAACGTAACGGCGTCGTCGTTGTCAGCAGCTGATGCCGAAAAGGAGCGGACGACGATTGAAGCGGCTTTTCCGGCAATTGCTGCGGCCAGTAAGGCCGTATCGACAACGGCCTCCGAAGGTAAGGCAGGTAAACTGGGCACGTATCTGGTCGATGAAAAGGGTATTGAGTGGGGACAGATCATTCAGAAGTCACTGATCGGTGCCTTCCAGCTGGATTACATTGGCAACGTTTTGTTAAGCGATAAGAACCTTTCTGCGGACAATACGACGCTGGTTGCCGGTAAGAAATATACCCAACTGGAACAGAATTGGGACGAGATCTATGGAATTATAACGGCTAACCCGATCTATGGCGCTAAAGCCACGGCAACTTCATCGGGCGAAAGCTTTATTGGTTCTTATTTGTGGGAATACAACAAAGAAGATTTTCCGAAAATCTATCCGGCACTCTTGAAAGGTCGGGCGGCTATTGTCAATAACGATCTGACCACGCTGAAAACACAGGCGGCCATTATTCGGTCGGCTATGGAAAAAGCGGTTGCCGGCGCTGCCTTAGGCTACCTGGGTAAATGGAAAACAGGTACGACCGATGCGGCTCGTGCTCATGCCATGGGCGAAGGTTTAGGCTTTATTTATAGCCTGCGGTACGCCAAATCGTATGGTGCCGATGCCGCCTTCTCGGATGGTATTTTAAACAATCTGGTTTACTCGGCTCCCAACGGGTTCTGGGGATTGACAAACGCCAAGATTGATGCGGCCAGCGCGGCTATTAAGACAAAATTTAAGATCACCGGTTAAGACAAATTCCTTCACTGTTAGCCTATCTGGAGCGGTACGTTTTGTACCGCTCCATTCTAGTTTTAAGTTATGACTCAATTAATTGGGAGAACGGTTGGTGTGGTATGTATGGCAATGGCGCTGCTCTGGGCCTGTTCGTCGAACGACAATACAAATACGGTTACGCCGACAGACCCTACAGATCAGGCCAGCAGTGACCGTAAGGTAATGCTGACCAATATCGCCGACAACATTATTATCCCCAGTTACGCCAACTTCAAGACTAAGTTTGATCTGATGCTGACTAAGTCTGATGCCTTTGCGGCTAAACCTGACAAAGCGTCGTTGACTGACTTTCGGCAGGCCTGGGCCGATGCTTACACCGAATGGCAGAAAGTGGAGTTATTTGATGTCGGGCCGGCCGAACAGTACACACTTCGCTATTTTTTCAACATTTATCCAACCGATGCAGCGGGTATTGAAACATACGTGGCCGCCGGAACCGGAACATTTGACGTGCCGGCATCGTACCCGAAACAAGGCTTTCCGGCTCTGGATTATATGATTAATGGTCTGGGCAATACGGATGAGGCTATCCTGGCGAAGTATACAACCG
The DNA here is from genome assembly GCF_054778895.1 of Spirosoma fluminis. Classification (NCBI taxonomy): domain Bacteria; kingdom Pseudomonadati; phylum Bacteroidota; class Cytophagia; order Cytophagales; family Cytophagaceae; genus Spirosoma; species Spirosoma fluminis. The sequence continues at coordinate 15,502 of NZ_BAAGZD010000019.1, read as the reverse complement.
CAGCCGATGCGGCTAAACGGATTGCTTACCTGAAACGCCTGACCGGTCAGATGAACGATATGTTCACGAAGGTGAATTCGGAATGGACATCCGGCTACCGCGATACGTTCATTAATTGCACGGCCTTAAATGCGGGCTGCTCGACTTCCAAGCTGGTGAACGGATATGTGCTTCACTATGAGCGCTATATCCGGTCGGGCAAGATTGGCATTCCGTCGGGGGCGATGACCAACGGCACACCCGCTCCAGAAAAGGTAGAAGCTTTCTACAGGAAAGATATGTCGCTGACATTGGCCAAAACGGCTCACCAGGCCTTTGTTGATTTCTTCAACGGCAAAAGTGTGAAAACCGGACAAGAAGGGCCAAGCCTGAAAACCTACCTGAATGGGCTCGGTGCTAAAGATAGCCGGACGGGTACGGCGCTGGCTGACATTCTGAATACTCAGTTTGCCGCCAGTGCGCAGCAGTTGAATACGTTAAAAAATACCCTGTACGACGAGGTGAAAACGAACGATGCGGCTGTCGTACAAGTATATACCGAGATGCAGAAGGTTGTACGGATGCTCAAGGTCGATATGACCACCGCCATGAGCATTACCATTACGTATACCGACAACGACGGTGATTAACCTGGCCTGAAGTGTATGCAGGGCTATTTTCAGAAAACAACGTCGGCCGCTCCCTTAGCCATCTTTCGATTTGCCTTCGGAATCATGCTGTTCGGAAGCATTATCCGGTTCTGGAATAAAGGCTGGGTCGACGAGTTATACATTCAGCCGCGTTTTTTCTTTTCCTTCTACGGATTTGAATTCGTTAAGCCGCTGGGCCCGTATACATACGGGCTTTTTGCGGTTTGTAGCGTGTCGGCGTTGTTTGTAGCGCTAGGTCTGTTTTATCGCTTGTCGGCAGTGAGCTTGTTTCTGAGCTTTACCTACATCGAGCTGATTGATAAGACTACCTACCTCAACCATTATTATTTCACCAGCCTGGCTTGTTTGCTCTTGATTTTTTTACCGGCTCACGCGTATTTGTCTATCGACGCGTATCGCCAAAGAACGCTGCTTTCTGACCAGATTCCAGCCTGGTGCACTGATTCCGTAAAGTTGTTAGTGACTTTTCTATACGTCTTTGCGGGCCTAGCTAAACTAAACAGCGACTGGCTGCTGGAAGCGTTGCCCCTGCGAATCTGGTTGCCGGCACGTAACGATATGCCTGTTATTGGCTTTCTGTTCAACTATTCCTGGGTTCACTACGTATTTAGCTGGTTTGGGTGTTTTTACGACCTGAGCATTCCTTTTTTGCTTTGGAACCGGCATGCGCGCCCCTGGGCCTACATGGCAGTAGTCGTCTTTCATGGCTTAACGGCCGCCCTTTTTCCGATTGGCATGTTTCCGTACATTATGATTGTTACGGCGCTGATCTTTTTCTCGCCTGGTTTTCATAAAGCACTTATTCGCCGGATCGGTCGATGGTTGCCGGTGCCTGTGACGTTTCTTAATCCGCACCGAACGTACACGTACCAGCCGCTTGTGCAGAAACTGGTGCTGAGTGGACTTGTCGTTTTCTTCGCCGTTCAGATGGTATTGCCGTTTCGATATCGATTCTACCCGGGTGAACTGTTCTGGACCGAGCAGGGCTACCGGTTTTCGTGGCGGGTGATGTTAATGGAAAAAGCCGGCTACGCCCAGTTTACCGTTAGAGACGCTACGGGTAAGCAGGTCATTGTGAACAATACCGAGTTCCTGACCCCATTGCAGGAAAAGATGATGAGTACGCAGCCCGATATGCTGCTGCAATACGCTCATTTGCTCCGCGATCAGTTTGCTACACGCGGGTTTCGTAACCCGCAAGTATATGTCGATTCCTACGTAGCGCTCAACGGGCGTTTGGGAAAGCCGCTTATTGACCCCACCGTTAATCTGGCAAATGAACACGATTCGTTCGCTCCAAAATCCTGGATTACTTCTTTCGATGACGAAATTTACGGTTTTTAGCCTGTTGGCCGTTTGGCTTAGCATAACGGCTGTTTTTGCTCAGTACCAACTTGCCGGAAACGTACAGGCCCGTGCGGACAGTATGGCAGTCAGCGGCTGTACGGTATACCTGAACAATGGTAAGCGCTCCATGGTGACCGATAGCTTGGGTCGGTTTACGTTTTCTAATCTACCGTCGGGTCGTTACGTCATCCAGACCAGCCACCCCGAATTTAAAGCGGCCAGCTTAACAGCTACCATCGCTGATCAGGACCAGCGCGTAACGATTCAGGTGCTCAGCCGAACGGAGACATTAAGCGAAGTTGTCGTGAAAGATCAGCAGTCGGATTTTGGTTTTACGCGCATGCGGGGTGTAGAAAACATGGGCATCTACGAAGGCAAAAAGTCAGAGGTGATTATTCCCGAGCAACTCGTAGCCAACTTATCAACCAACAACGCTCGCCAGATTTATGCTCGGGTAGCGGGTCTGAACATCTGGGAAAACGAAGGGGCGGGCTTACAGCTAAGCATTGGCGGACGCGGTCTTGACCCAAACCGGTCGTCTAATTTCAACGTCCGCCAGAACGGCTACGACATCAGTGCCGACGCATTAGGCTATCCGGAAAGTTATTACACCCCACCCGTTGAAGGTGTTGGCCGTATTCAGGTAGTGCGGGGAGCGGCTTCCCTGCAGTACGGCACCCAGTTTGGCGGACTCCTTAATTTTGTAATGAAAAAGCCCGTGACCGACCGGAAAATTGAGCTGATTGCGCGTCAGACCCTAGGCTCTTTTGGGTTCTATAACGCTTTTACCAGTGTTAGCGGCACGGTTGGTAAGCTGAGTTACTATACCTTCTTTCAACATAAACAAGGCAATGGCTGGCGACCGAACACGCACTTCACCAACTACACGCTTTATGCTGATGTCAATTATCATCTGTCGGAGCGTAGTACGCTCGGCGTCGACATAACCCAAATGAACTACCTGGCGCAGCAGCCCGGCGGTTTAACCGATGAGCTGTTTCGGCAGAATGCGCGGCAGAGCAACCGCGAACGGAACTGGTTTCAAGTGAACTGGACCATGCCCGCCCTGCATTTCGATCACAAATTCAATACCAGCAACGAAGTCAATCTGCGATTATTCGGCTTGTCGGCGTATCGGTACTCACTGGGTTTTCGGCCTAATCGTGTAGCCAGTGTTGACGACAACAGCGAGCGCGACTTGATCAAGGGCGATTTTACGAACTGGGGGGCCGAAGTCCGGTATCTGAAACGGTACAACTTGGGCCGCAAACAGTCTGTTCTGCTCGTTGGCAGTCGCTATTACCACGGTTTCAACCACAGTGTGCAGGGGTTGGGCAGTACCGGAAAAGACGCCAACTTCAACTTTATGGATACGGAGCAGGCGATAGCGTCCGATTACCAATTTCCCAACCGGAACGTATCTGTCTTTGCCGAGAATATTCTGTACATAGGTGATAAGTTGTCAATTACGCCGGGTATTCGCTACGAAAATATTCACACGACGGCCGACGGTTTTTACGGCACCATCACGCGGGATTTGGCCGGTAACATCATCAACGCGACCCGAACCAACGAATCCCGGACGAACGGACGTCAGTTTGTGCTGGGTGGCTTGGGGCTTAGTTATAAGCCAACGCCTAAACTGGACATTTATGGGAATCTGTCGCAGAATTATCGGTCCATTACGTTCAGCGACATGCGCATTGCCAACCCTTCGTCGGTGATCGATCCGAATTTGCAGGACGAAAAAGGCTACTCGATTGACCTGGGCGTTCGCAGCGTACAAACAACCCTGTTCAACTTCGACGTGAGCGCGTTCTTGCTCAATTACAACAATCGGATTGGCGAAGTGCAGTTTTACGATCAAAACGACCGGGTATTACGTCGCCGGGGAAACATCGGGCAGGCCATCATCATGGGGCTGGAGTCCTACGCCGAAGGGGACTTGTTACGTATGTTTAAGCCGCTGAACGAAAACCTGAGCGGTGTGCTTTTCGCGAACGTAGCGTTGATCCACTCAACGTACCGGGCCAGCGAAATTCCGGGCGTAGCCGGAAAACAGGTCGAGTTTGTCCCCGCTGTTAACCTGAAAAGCGGGCTTCGACTTGGGTACAAGAATCTTAAGGCGTCTTTTCAATATACGTACCTGTCCGACCAGTTTTCGGACGCAACCAACGCCCGCGAAGGGGGCGTTTCGGCAGTTATCGGACTCATTCCGGCTTATGCCATAATGGATGCCAGCGTCTCATATCAATTCCGCCGATTCCGGATCGAAAGCAGCCTGAACAACTTGGCTGATCGGGTGTATTTCACGCGTCGGGCAACGGGCTATCCGGGGCCCGGCATTCTGCCTTCCGATGGACGTAGTGTTTACGTAACCCTGCAGGTAAAGTTGTAATCAAACAAGCGGTTGTCAGATCAGTTGTGCGAATACTGTACTTTTGCGAAGTTAACTAACTACGTATGCGTAATCGTTTTACCTTTTTGGCTGTGTTGGCTGTTCTTGTGTTTTCCAGTGCCTGCCAGAATAAACAGCAAGCCAGCAATCATATTACCGACACAACCACTGCCCCGACCGAAGCAATTACATCGAATGTGACGGTTGCCGGGCGGGTCGCTGACCTCGGCTTAACCCCCACCAGCGATTGGCGGGGTATTAACCTGGGCGATGACTTTGCTACCGTTAAGGCCACCGAAAAAGGAGAGCCGTTCGAGAGCGATGCGAAACACGTTGGCTATACCATCGAGTTCAAAAATCTCGAATCAGCCGATATGCTGTATTATCAGGCCAATCAGAAGGTATCAGCCATCGAGGTCGATTTGTTCCTGAACACGCGCCAATCGGTTGATGCCCATCAGAAAGAGTTGGGGGCTTACTTCACCTCCAGATACGGTAGCTCTAAATCTACTGATGGCGGTTTAGCGTGGACTGGCCCAAAAGGACAAAATGTGCTGTTGAAAGACGTATCAAAAGGCAAAGACTTTGGTTTGAAGATAAAAATCACATCTGCCGGTGGTA
>NZ_BAAGZD010000019.1:0-10380 GCF_054778895.1 Spirosoma fluminis | reverse complement strand
GTACAGAAACGGCCGCAAAGCATATGCTTTGCGGCCGTTTCTGTATTCAATCGGCTTACTTGTTCAGTTTGTATGTGAAAGTTAACATTCCATACTGACGCAGGGCGAGTGACTGCGTGTCTTCGAAATACGTATCCGTTACGTTGCGGCTGATGCTGTTGTTCTGATTCAGTAAGTCAAAGACGGTTAGTTTCAGTTCTCCCCGCTGATCGGATAACATCTTCTTGCCAAACGAGGCATTCCAGATGGCGTAAGACTGATTAAAGGAAGCCGACAAGCCACGGTATTCCTGGCGGTTGAGGTCGGTTTGTAACAGCCAGCCTTTCCCAAATTGCCAGTTCAGGCGAGCCCCAGCCGTCTGGGTGATAAAATTGGTGTTCAAGGTCGGCCGGATTGTATTGTTAACCCAGTTGTAATTGAACGCATACGATAGGGTGAAATCCAGCTTCGTGCTGATATTACTGCTCAACACCACGCCCTGTGACAGCACATAATTGTGGACGTAGTTCAATTCGTTGTTGATCAGGCCGGGGGTACGGTTATAGTTCAACCCCACATTCAGATTCAAGTTTGTCTTCAGCAAACCCAGTGGCGTACCGTAGGTCAGCAACGACCGGGCGTTCCAGGCACCGGGCAGGTTCACCGGACGTATTAACTGAACCCCCGGCGCCAGCGGCACACCGTTCAGCAGGGGACCAGCGCCTGTCGAATCACCCGTGCCGGTTTCAATCGAGTTGCTGATGTAGTTATTCGTTACGCCCGCGCTGAGCAAGGCAAAAAAGCTTCTGGCTTTTTCGGGCGTTGTAAGCGTATACCGGGCCGACACGCTGTGGCTGTACGACTGCTGTAGGTTCGGGTTACCCGCTGTCAGTAACAGCGGATTGGTGTTGTCCACTACGTTCTGCAGCTGCGATACCGACGGGGCTGCCGTGTTGGTGCGATAGAACAACCGCAGGCGGCTATTATCCGTGAAGCGGTAATCGAGTTGCAGGCTCGGCAGCAGGTTGTTGTAGTTTGAATTGATAACCCCTGGTAGCGGGAAACGCTGATCGCTCGTAAGCGAAGCGCGCTGGTACGCTACGTTCGCGGTGAAGCCAACCGTTTTGTTCCGGAAGTTATAACCTACCCCCGCCCGGTTGAACACGTAATCGCTCTGGGATACGTTCGACAGCTGCGGAGCCAGTTGTTCATACTGACCCGTCAGTGGGTTTAGTCGCAGGGTTCGGCGGTCAGCGTCGTTGTTGTTGTACGAAATGTTGTAATTCAACTGCAACTGACTCTGTTTGCTCAGCGGTTCGGTATACGCTACGTTGGCCGACAGTTCATAGCCATTGGTGCGGCTGGTGGTTTGCTGACGAATGGATTGCGTATCGGCCGGAACCGTCAGGAAGGTATTCAGCGAAGAAAGGGTGTTTACCCCATCGCGGTCATTCACCGTCGTACCGAGATTTACCGATAACGTACGTCCTGGCTTGTCGAAACGGTGTCGGAATAATACGTTGTTCGTAAAGTTAAGCCCGGTTCGTGCTGCTTCGTAATCGCTCTGCGTACGGCTTAACAGCGAATCAACCGTGTCGGAAACGCCAGCAGGTGTTTCGCCAATCGGAGGGATCGTTCTCAGGAACGTACTGCCCAGCAGATTACTTGTCGCGCTGTTGTTCTGGTAGCTCAGTCGGGGTGTAAACAGCAGCGAGTTGTTCTCGTTGATCTTGTACTCCAGGCGAAAATCAAGGCGGTGGTTGATGTTCTGACTGCTGCTGAGTTCATTCTCGCGATACAGTTGATTTCCATTGCCGCCCAGAAAATAAGTACGTAATAGCGACTGATCGTTCCGGTTGGTACCGAGGTTGCCGAAATAGCTGCCCCGAAAGGTCAGTTTTCTGCCCCAGTCGTCGGAGAAATTGATACCCAGTGAGTTTGCTGTATTGATACCGCCTTGCTGCCCAATCAGGAAGTTCGATGCCCCGTTGTTACCTCCCGACTGAGCGGCTCCACCACCGCCCCCGCCACGGTTACCACTACCTCCCCGGCCTCCGCCACCCGAACCACCCCGGCGCTGTCCGCCACCGCTGCTGGCTCCGACCAGGTCCTGAGCCGAAAAGTTTTGCTGGTTGACATTGTTCGACAACCCGACAATACTTAGTCGCTGGTCCTGGTTAAAGACGTTGACGTTACCGCCCGCTGAATACGTATCGCTGGTGCCATAACCGGCGTAAGCGCGGCCGAACGTACCGTTACGTCGATCAGGACGGGTTACTATGTTGATGGTTTTCGACGTATTACCGTCGTTGAAGCCGGTAAATTGGGATTGGTCGCTGAGCTGATCGAAAATTTCAATTTTCTGGATCACTTCAGCCGGAAGGTTGCGTAGCGCAATGGTAGGGTCGTCGCCGAAGAAGGGTTTACCATCCACCAGCACCTTCTGCACATCTTCGCCCTGGCTCTGTACTTTGCCGTTTATGACACTCACGCCGGGTAGTTTCTGAATCAGATCTTCGGCGCTGGCATCTTTATTGACTTTATAGGCGTCGGCATTGAACTGCGTCGTATCACCTTTCTGGGTGGTGGCTGCAATGCGGCCTACTACGTTCACTTCCTGCAAATTCTTGGCCGTCTCAGTGAGTTGCAGCGTGCCCAGGTCGAGCATAGGTTTATTAACCTCCACAGTTTTAACAAAATCCTGAAAGCCCAGATACGTTGCTTTAAGTCGATAGGCCTGTTGTTCGGGCACATTGTTCAAGGTGAACCGCCCGTTTATGTCAGTTAAGGCGTAAAATTGTTGAGTGGTGTCCCGTTGATTGGTCAGGATGATCGGAACGCCGGGTAAAGTCTCGTTCTTCTGGTCGGCGATTGTACCCGACACCTGCGTTGTTTGCGCCAGGGCCGTTCCCGACCCAAGCAGCAAGACTAATAGCAATAACTTCTGGATACGGTTCATGGCGTGTTGAAAAGAAGCGTTGAGGATATTGAATTACGATGGGTGCGGGACTTGAATGCGAGTGGCGGGTTGTTATACCCGCCACCGCTCTGCTTACTTACCCTTCTCGGCTTTGTTTTTATGCCAGTGCCCGTTTTTGTCGCCGGGCTGGCGTTTCGGAAGCTGCCGTTCGGTGGTCAACGCGCCTTTCTCATCGAAAAGCAACATGGTCCGGGCGTCCTGCTTGTCGGTAACGACCACAACGTATTTACCCTGATCATTTTTCGCCGACCGGCGAATGGTAGCGTCGGGGTACTTGTCTTTTACCGTCGATGCAATAGCGGCTGGTAGGTCTTTTGCCTCTACAGGCGTCATGTTCCTGAACTGACCGCGCCGACCGGGTCCGGGTTGACCTGTCTGAGCACTTTGGGTGGGTTCCGTTGCTTGCTGAGCAAAACTTTGACCGACGCTGAAGGTGCCCAGCAGGGCTGCCATTACGATTACTTTGTTCATAATTATTGGTTGTTTACTGAGTTAGATGCGTGTTGCAGAAAAAACCTGCGCAGGATTCGAAAATTATTTTTGGCGGCCGTTCGCTCTGCCGCGTCGACCTTCCCAATTGCCCCGGGAGGGCATTTCGCTGACGATCTTGCGGAGCTTCTCGCGTTGCTCGGGCGTACAGATAGCCGCTACCTGCTGAAAATGCCGCAACGTAATCACGTCGAGCTGCGCTAGTTGCATATGGTATTGCTGGGCTTGCGTAAGCAGCTCCGCGTCATTTTTCGTGGTGTCGTACACCTGCTCAAAAAACTCCCGTCTTTCGGGTCGAACTTGTTCGTTAAGCTTTTGACGCTGCATGAAGTAGCGCTGGCGCAGAGCCTGATAACGTTCGCGTTGTTCGTCGGTGAAGTTGAGTTGCTTGCTCAGGTACAAGCCCCGTTCGCCGGCACCACGCCAAACCCGACCCTGTCTGAGTGGCCCGAACCAGGTCAGTAAAGCCACGTTCAGGAGCACCAGCCCAATAACCAGGCCTATAAGCAGCTTGAATTTTCTAGGATCATTCATCGACGTAATCGGTATTTGTGGTTAACTGATAATCAGCAACGAAGCTTTCGTAGGTAATCGGGTCAGTAGTTGCCTGACTTGTATCGGCAGCAACGTAACGTAGCGCTACGCCCATGTTCAGCACAACAATCAGCCCGAAAGCGGCTAAGGCGTAAGCGGGTCGACGCAGCCACTGAGGAACGTAAGCAGGTGTCGTTTGCCGTTCCATACGCGCTTGCAGACGCGTATAGAAAAATGGGGTGGGCGACTCAGGCGGTAGCTGGCTCAGCTTTCGGAACCGCTCTTCCCAGGCGTCGTTGTCAGAAGATTGTTCATTGTTCATGTCCGTGTTATTTTGTTGAATCCTGATAAAAAGGTTGAAGTCGCGTGCGGAGCTGGCGTTTGGCGCGGTGCAGCAGCGACTCCACCGCCGACACCGTTGTCTGCAATACGTCCGCAATATCTTTATACGGCAGACCTTCGATGTAGTGCAGCGTGAAGGCTGCTCGTTGCGTATCCGGCAAATGATCAATCGCCTTCAGCAGCATCGTCGTTTCCTCCGATTGTTCCAGCTGCCTTCCTGGGTTTTCGGTGGCTGGCGGGTCATACAGCACCTCGTTGCTCGATCCGAACAGACTCGTCACGAACGCAAACCGTTTTTTCGCCTGGCATTTGCGTAGATGAGCCAGCGCCTGAGTTGTCGTAATTCGGTACAGCCAGGTACTTAGCTTGGCATCACCCCGAAATTGCCGTATGGTCTGATATACCTCCACAAACACCTCCTGCGCTATGTCATCCGCTTCATCCCGATCGCCCACCAACCGAAAAGCCAGGTTGTACACCTTCTTCTGGTAGGTTTCAACGAACTGGCGAAAGGCGGTTTCGCTACCAGTCTGTAAGGTCGCTATGAGTTCTGACTCGGTCAAAATGGTGGCTATTTATACGGTTAGGTGCAAGGCATGCCGAAAACCTGCGCTGAAAAACGGAATATTTTAAGACAACAGTTGACAAGACGTAACAACAAAAGCCCTGACCAACTGATCAGGGCTTTTGCATCTACTATTATTGGTGCTCAATTACACCGTGTACATCCAGCCAAAAGTGTCTTCTACTTTGCCGGTACGTAGGTCGGCGAGGTAGTTCTTCACCCGAACGGCGAACGAATCAGCTGGCGCTACTTCGGGCAGCATGTGATCTTTACCGTTATAGCCAATTAGTGAGTAAGGCGATGACCCTACTGCTGTTCCCGCTCCGAAGGCTTCGGTCAACCGACCCGTTTCGATACCACTGATCACTTCTTCGATAGATACTAACCGTTCTTCGACTTCCATGCCCCAACTTCGGGCGATCTGCAGGATCGAATCACGCGTAACGCCTTTCAGAATCGAGTCGGACGTAGCGGGAGTGATGAGCTTACCGTCGATGACGAACATGATGTTCATTGTACCCGATTCTTCAATGTATTTGTGCTCCCGGGCATCAGTCCAGATCAGTTGATCGTAGCCTTGTTGCTGAGCCAGCAGGGTCGGGTACATTGAGCCTGCGTAGTTGCCGGCACATTTTGCGTAACCCACACCGCCCGGAGCTGACCGGATGTACTCGGTTTCCACTTTGAGCTTAGGCGGATTGCTGTAATACGCACCTACCGGGCAGGTAAAAATGCAGAACCGGTACGTCTTTGAAGGCGCGACGCCCAGGAACGTATCCAGTGCGAACATATATGGCCGGATATATAATGAACTGTCAGGCGTATTGGGCACCCAGTCAGCATCAACACGTAACAGGGCTTCCAGGCCGCCCATAAACACGTCTTCCGGCAACGTAGCCATGCACATCCGGCGGGCCGATTCGTTCATGCGTTCAAAGTTGGCGTAAGGGCGAAACATCGCTACTTCACCAGCCTCGTTCTTGAACGCTTTCATGCCTTCGAAAATAGACTGACCGTAATGCAATGCCGATAGCGCCGGACTTAGCGTAAAGTTGTCGAATGGCACAATCATCTGGTTCTGCCACTGACCGTCTATGAAATCGGCCACGAACATGTGGTCCGAGAAGTGTTTTCCGAAAGGCAGATGGTTGAAATCTACCTCCTGAATCCGGGAGCGCTCCGCTTTCCGCAATTCAATTTGCAATACGTCCGTCGTCATAATCAGGCTATTGGTTAACGAGTTAGGTCGACTGCTTTCGCCGTTTCGACCGCTCGTGGCAAAGCTAAAAAATTAGGTTGAGTAAATTTAGTTGTTAAGACAACTTTTTTTCGGATTAAGTCCGTGGCTTCCAGACTACTTCGTTAACGGTCAGTTCCTGCGCTATTTTGCGGCTTAAAACGAATAGATAATCCGATAGTCGGTTGAGGTATTGTAAGACCAACTCATCGACCAGCGACTGGTCGTTCAGGGCAGTAACCAGGCGCTCGGCACGGCGGCAAACCGTCCGGGCCAGGTGGCAATACGATACCGATTCATGACCACCCGGTAACACAAAGGCGCGTAACTCGGGCAGTTCGGCATCCATGGAGTCCATAGCCCGTTCGAGTAACGTAACGTCGTCAGGTACAATGACGGGTATCGCTTTTTTGGGCGCCTTCTCCGGATCGGTTGCCAGTTCAGCGCCGATTGTGAAGAGCCGGTCCTGGATTTCTTTCAACAGCTCTCTACGGCCTTCGTTCACCGCCTGATCGCGCACCAGACCTATCCAGGAGTTTAGTTCATCGACCGTTCCGTACGTATCAATTCGCAGATCCGCTTTACTTACCCGGCGACCACCAATCAGCGCAGTCTGGCCTTTATCGCCTGTTTTCGTATAAATCTTCATGCTCAGTTAAACCAAAAATTTAGACAAATGGCTTCAATAACGGAATTCCATTACCGAAGCCGTACCTTTGCGGATTAAAAAGTAAGTTAAAAATGGAAATGGGTGGCCGAGTCATCTACTCGTTCGCTTATTCATACATCTCTCCGCTTCGGCGGTTCAATTTTACATGAAAGCAGGTACTTTCTTCATTCGAGTCTGGCGCATTTTGTCGATCCTCGGACTCTTGTTTGCCTTATTCAGCAGCTACATTTCGTACCCCGGTGAAGTAGCCGTTCGCTTCGACGAACTCAATCAGCCCATTCAATTAATTAGCCGCGAAGTGATTTTTTACAGCGCTGTGGTCATTTTTCTGTTGAATAATACGCTCATTAACGCCGTTGCCAAGCTGTTTAGCCGAGTGCCTACCGCTCAACTGCCACTATTGAGCACGAGCGTTTGGGCGAGTCACCGGTCTCAGCTCAACGTAATCCTGACCAACTGGTTTCACGCGCTTATGGCCGCTATCAACACGATCCTGGGGTTAGGTCTTCTGGTGTTGTCGTTCCTGAACCGATCCGACCGAGGTATTCAGGCGGTTGATTACGTCTGGCTACTACCCTTGAGTACGGCAATCTTAATCATTGTATTGGTCGCATTGCCTATCCGTTTGGCCATGAAACCAGACCGCGATGAGTGAAACAAATCAACTGCGGTTGAGTCAGTTTCAGTACGACTTGCCCGACAATCGGATTGCCCGGTTTCCCCTGCCCCAGCGCGACGCATCGAAACTGCTCGTTTATAAAGCTGGCGAGATCAGCCATGCGCATTTCTACAACTTGCCCGACTTGCTGCCGGATGATACGTTTCTGGTATTCAACGATACCAAAGTCATTCCGGCACGACTGCATTTTGTTCGGGCGACGGGCGCTTTAATCGAGCTGTTTCTGCTAAACCCGTATCCGGCCAATCAGCCCATTACGCAGGCTATGGAAGCTACGGGATCAGTTACGTGGCAGGCCATGATCGGGAATCGAAAACGCTGGAAACAGCATGAAGCCCTCGAAACTATACTATCGACCTCAACCGGACCCATTACACTGACTGCCACCTGGCAGGATCCTGAGCAATCGGTGATCCGGTTAAGCTGGCAGCCCGCTGAGTTGGCGTTTGCCGAGGTGATTCAGTATGCCGGGGAGGTTCCATTACCTCCTTACCTGAAGCGTGAAGCGACCCAGACTGATCGGGAAACGTATCAGACTGTATATTCAAAGCGGGAGGGAGCCGTAGCAGCCCCAACGGCTGGTCTGCATTTTACGCCGGCTGTCTTCGAGAACCTGGCTAAGCGCGGTATCGGCCATGACTACGTAACGCTGCACGTTGGAGCGGGGACGTTTCAGCCAATCAAGTCCGAGGACGTTCGCCAGCATTATATGCATACTGAGCAGGTTGTTTATACCCGGCAGAACATCCAGAATCTGCTTAATAATATACGTACAATTATACCGGTTGGCACTACGTCCATGCGGGCGCTGGAAAGCTTGTATTGGATGGGCGTGAAAGTAATACGTAACGAGCCCAATCCGTTTAAACTCGATCAGCACTATGCGTATCAACTGCCCGGTGCGGAGCATCCACCGGTTGAGGAAGCGCTCGCTGCGGTTCTGGCGTATTTAAATCGCTCGAATCAGGAGAAGGTTGTTGCACATACTGGTATATATATCACGCCAGGCTATCAGCTAAAGCTTTGTAAAGGAATTGTCACCAACTTCCACCAGCCCGGTTCGACCCTGATTTTGCTGATCGCTACGTTAATTGGTGATGAGTGGAAACGCGTATATACCGAAGCCTTGACAAGCCAATATCGCTTTCTCAGCTACGGCGATTCATCGCTGCTATTACCATAACCACTATTTTTGCAAAAAGGAGGAAAGGGAGGAGTGGGAGTAGAGAAGGAAGGATATAACCATTTCCAACTCCTTTCCTCCCTTTCTTCCCTTTCCTTACGTCTCCTTTCTACTATGAATTTTATCGAAGAACTCCGCTGGCGGGGCATGTTACATGATATGACTCCGGGCACCGAAGAACAACTCGCTGAGGGTATGACTGCGGGCTATATTGGGTTTGATCCGACAGCCGCTTCCCTGCACATTGGTAATTTGGCAACCATTATGCTGCTGGTTCATCTACAGCGGGCGGGGCATAAACCCTATGCGCTGGTTGGCGGAGCAACCGGCATGATCGGCGATCCATCCGGCCGTTCGACTGAGCGAGACTACTTATCAGAAGAAACGTTACGTCGCAATCAGGAAGGAATACGGTCGCAGCTAACTCGTTTTCTTGATTTCTCCGGCGAAAATGCCGCTGAGATGGTCAACAATTACGACTGGTTTAAAGAGATGACGTTCCTGGACTTTCTACGGGAAGCCGGACAGCACATTACGGTGAACTACATGGTTGCTAAAGATTCCGTAAAGAAACGCCTGGAAACGGGGTTGTCGTTCATGGAGTTTTCCTACCAGTTATTGCAAGGATATGATTTCTACTGGCTCTATAAGAATAAAGGGATTCGGCTGCAGATGGGCGGCTCCGACCAGTGGGGGAATATCACTACAGGTACAGAGCTTATTCGACGTAAAGAGGGCGGTCAGCCAGATGGGCGTGAAGAGCATTTGGCATTTGCCTTAACAACGCCCTTGGTCACAAAAGCAGACGGAACCAAGTTCGGCAAATCGGCAGGCGGAAATGTTTGGCTCGATCCGGGTATGACGTCGCCTTACCAGTTTTACCAATTCTGGCTTAATGCGTCCGATGCTGACTGTTCACGATTGATTCGCGTGTTCACATTACTCGCACGCGAGGAGATTGAAGACTTAGAGCGACAGCATGCCGAAGCACCGCATCTGCGCATTCTGCAAAAAGCCATTGCGCAGGACGTAACGATACGTGTTCACTCGCAGGCCGGATACGATCTGGCCGTAAAAGCATCTGAGGTATTATTTGGAAAGGCTACGCTTGATACCCTTCGTTCTATTGAGGTGGAAGAATTTGACGTAATATTTGAAGGTGTACCGCAGACTGAAATATCCGCCGAAGAACTGGCGAACAGTAAAGACATTACGGATTTACTTTCAGTAGCTAGTCGGGGAGAGGTGTACGCATCTAAAGGCGAAGCCCGTCGAGCTATCACACAAAATGCGGTTAGCATAAACAAAACTAAAGTAAGTGACCCCGCTGCACCACTGGAATTAGAATGGCTTCAAGATCGCTACATCCTGGTGTCAAAAGGCAAGAAGAACCATCTGCTAAAAAAAGCGTAAAAACTTATAGGGTCTAAGTCGCGTCTTTACAGAGACTTAGACCCTGACAGTCTCGTTGCCTCCTGTTTATTTTGAGACAGGGTCTTGACAAAGGGTGGGCAGACACCTACCTTTGCAGTCCCAAATCCGGGATGAGCCCCGGTCAGAAAGGCCTAAACCACCCCCCTGACCCGCTCGGCAAAGACAACACCGAAAAACAAATCAAAAATTATTTTTCGGTTTCGCTTGACAAAGTAAAACAAGTCAGCTACCTTTGCACTCCCAAATGATACGGGAACCGATCATAGCCAATCTAACTAATTGTTTATG
>NZ_BAAGZD010000018.1:0-69887 GCF_054778895.1 Spirosoma fluminis | reverse complement strand
GACCAATGTGGTCAGCGATACGGCTCTGCCCATGGTGATGGTGTCGGTCAGCAACGAGCTGAGTTGCACGGCCCTGACGGCCACTCTCAGCACGACGGCCACGCCCGGCGTTACGTATCTGTGGAGTACGGGCGAACTGACGGCGACAATTATTGCCAAAGCGGCCGGTCCGTACTCGGTAACGGTAACCGCTCCGAATGGGGCTACGGCTTCGGTGAACACCGCCGTGTTCAGCAATACGGATATTCCGGTGGTAACGCTCAGTGTTAGCAATACGCTAACGCCCATCCAGTTCACGTCGACCATTTCGAGCAGTGTGACGGGCGTAACCGGAGCGGTAAGCTATCAATGGAGTACGGGAGAAACCACGCCAAACATCACGGTGAGCGTAGCCGGTCCGTACTCTGTGACGGTGACGGGAGCTAACGGCTGTAGTGCGGTTGTGACGACCACGGTCTTCAGTAACACGGATTTGGCGATGGTCACGGCTGGTGTGAGCAACACCCTAACCTGTGCCCAGCCCACGGCCACCATCAGCACCACGGCCAGCCCAGATGTGGTTACGTACCTGTGGAGTACGGGAGCAACCACGCCGAGCATTTCGGTGAATATGGCTGGTCCGTACTCGGTAACGGTGACAGCGCAGAACGGAACAACGGCCAGCACAACCGTTACGGTGGTGAGTGATGCGACCCTACCGGTTATTGTGACAACGGCACCTGCGGTTTGTACCGGTGAAACATTGATCGTGAGCAGCGCTATTTCGACAACCAATGCTGCCTACAGTTGGACCGGACCCAATGGCTTCACCGCCAATACGGGGGCAATCAGCATTCCGAACGCGACAACGGCGAATAGTGGCTCGTATACCGTAACGGTAACCGATCTGCAAACGGGCTGCTCAAGCGTAACGGTTGTATCGGCGGTTGTGAATCCGTTGCCGGATAGTTTCTCGCTGGTTGCCAAAGAGGCTACCTGTACCGGCGGCAACTCACTAGCCGATGGTCAGGTGATTGCGACGAACTTCGGCGCGGGCGATCGGTACGACATATCGCTGGGCGGATCGTACACGGGCGCTACCAGTTACGCGCTGGCCAAGCCAATTCCGGCTGGTGGTGTGCTTGTTGATAACATCCTGCGAACCGGAGTGGCGCAGACTTATACCGTTCGTCTGTACAACGCGTCTGGTTGTTACGCCCAGAAGACGGTGACTCTGCAAAACCCGCTTTGCAATTGCCCACCGGCGAAATGTGTTCCGTTTGTGATTCAGAAAACCAAAAGCGCCCGTGTAACAACACGCTAAACAACCAATAATCAGTCACGAATCAGGCCCGGCAGGAACACTCTTGCCGGGCCTGATTCGTGACTGCCGGGAACGTAGCAGACACTTTTTCTGGGATACCAGCGGTCTGAGCCAGCGGTAATTGGGTGTTAAAATTGGATTATATCACTTGTTCACAATCACCCTCGCGGATTGAGAGCTAGGTATATTTCCTTATATTTGTCTGGAAACTGCATGAGGCCTACAGCGATACATACCTGGGTAAAGCGGCTATTTTGCCTGCTTATGGCGGTTCACGTTCTGAATATCAGCGTGGACCCACCCGATCACCGTGTCCATATCTCAAAAACGGGTGTCGTGCATGAAGACTTGACCATCAACGAGATGGAAAGTATAACGGAGTGGGTGCTGGAATATTTTCTGGGCTGCAAAAACGCCATACCTGAACACGATGAGCCGGATGGACATTCTGTGATTAATAAAGTGTTTGTTGTCTGGTTTATGCCGCAGACAACCTATTATACGCTGCTCTTACCGTCGGCGGCTCTGATAGGCTCAGTAGCCCGGTTTGCGCTGGTTCAGCTTCCCTACGTATCGCCGTTGGCGGAAGTTTCGTCTCCTCCCCCCCAGTTGATCGCGTAATTCTTTGTTGGTACGTGTCATCAGAACCTGGCCGCTCTGCGGAGTCAGGTTATGGGCTTATTATATGGCCTTTGATGACGTTTGAATTACTCATCAATCCTTATTATCAATGACTAAATACATAGTCTGCGCATGGGTGCTGCTTAGTGCCGTTGCGCAGGCGCAGGATACGCTGTCGTTGTCGCTCCGGCAGGCCGATAGCCTGTTTGTTCAGCGAAATTTACTGGCACTGGCCGGACGCTATCAGATTGAAGCGGCCCAGGCTCAGGTCATTCAGGCCCGTCTGTTCGACAATCCGACGGCCAACCTCGAACTGAATGCCTATAATCCGGCACTTCACCGTCCGCTCGACGTGGGCAAGGGCGGCCAGAAAGCCTTTTCGATTCAGCAAACCGTTTTGCTCGCGGGCAAACGGAGCAAGCGGGTAGCGGTGGCGACTGAACAGGTGCGCTTAACCGAGCTGCAATTCGCCGATTTGCTGCGAACGCTTCGCTTCGATCTCCACAGCCGGTTCTATGAACTGTATTTTGCGCAGAATACCCTGGCTGTATTTGCCAATCAACGAGCCCGGCTAACCGAAACGGTGCAGGCGTTTGAGCGGCAGTACAACCGGAATAATGTATCGCTGCGGGACCTGATCCGGCTGAAAGCGCTGCTGGTGCAGTTGACCAACGATCAACTGAATCTGCAGAACCAGTTGACTGAGCAACAGCGCGACCTGCGGACTTTACTACAGACCACAGCCGCGATTCGGCCGGAAGCCGCATCTACGGATCTGGCTCGTTACCGTACTAATCTGCCCTCACCGGGGTCGGCGGTTGATTTAGCACTCGAAAACCGGCCCGATCTGCGCGGGGCTGAGGTGGCTATCCGGCAGGCTGAAGCTAACGTATCCTTACAAAAATCCCTGGCAACGCCCGATCTGCGGGTTGGTGGTCTGTACGACCAGAACGCCAGTTATACACCCAACTACACGGCCGTAACACTGAGTATGGATTTGCCGCTGCTCAACAAAAACCAAGGCAATATCCGATCGGCGCGGGCGCAGGCTGATTACCAGCGGCTGGTTCAGCGAAACGTCAGAACGGTGGTAGAAAACGAGGTACAGGCCGCTTTGCAGCAGATTCAGCAAACCGAAGCCGCCTATCAGTCAGTCGATCCCGGGTTTGCGGCTC
The DNA here is from genome assembly GCF_054778895.1 of Spirosoma fluminis. NCBI lineage: Bacteria > Pseudomonadati > Bacteroidota > Cytophagia > Cytophagales > Cytophagaceae > Spirosoma > Spirosoma fluminis. The sequence continues at coordinate 66,788 of NZ_BAAGZD010000018.1, read as the reverse complement.
AATATGACGAATTGAACCGGGGCATTCTGCGCAACTTCGAACGGGGAAATATTTCGCTGATTGAGTTCGTCGATCTGTTCGAGACCTACCTCGCTAACGTTCAGCAACTCAATCGGCTGGCCGCTGATCGCATCAACGCCTACGAGCAACTTAACTACACGATCGGCACCGATCTGTTCAAATAATAGCAACATGACCACATTGCAAGGAATAATAAGCCTGGGAGTGCTCAGCCTGGCGTTCGCCTGTTCATCGGAACGGAAGCCGGTTGAGGTACATAAAGAGCCGTTCGCCCTGACTGACACCATGCTCAGCCGAATCCAGACGGAGGAAGTAAAAACAACACCGATTCGCAGCCAGCTGCAACTGATCGGGCGGGTTGTGCCCGACGAGAACCGCGTGATCCGGGTGTTTCCGCTGGTGAGCGGCAACGTCCGCGATGTACGGGCCGAACTGGGCGATTATGTGCAGAAAGGGCAGACCCTGGCCGTCATCCAGTCGGGGGAGGTAATCAGCTATAACAGCGAACTCGTGCAGGCGCAGGCCGAGCTTCGCCTGGCCGAGAAGAACTTACAGGTTGCCAAAGATATGTACGCCGATAAACTCAACTCGGAGCGCGACGTGCTGGTGGCCCGCAAGGAAGTGGAGCGCGAACAGGCCGAATTGAACCGGCTCAAGGAAGTGCTCCAGATATACGGAGCCGATTCGAACTCGCAGTCGGTCGTGAAAGCGCCTATTTCTGGTTACGTACTGGAAAAGAACATCAACCGGGGCACGCAGCTGCGCTCCGACGATGCGGCTTCGGTGTTTACCATTTCGCAGTTGAACGTAATCTGGGTGTTGGCTAACGTCAACGAATCGGACATCAGCCGCATGAAAGAAGGAGTACCCGCCCAGATTCAAACCCTGAGTTATCCGGGTCAGGTATTTACCGGTACTGTGGATAAAGTTTATAACGTGCTGGACCAGACGACCAAAACCATGCAGGTGCGGATTCGACTGCCGAATGAAAAAATGCTGCTCAAACCGGGGATGAACGCCAGCGTTACGTTGTCCTTCCAGGAAGGCGGAGAATTGCCATCCGTTCCGGCCAGAGCGTTGATTTTTGATAAGAGCAAGCAGTTTGTTATGGTCTTTCACGACCGGAAGCACATCGATACCCGCGAAGTACAGGTGCATAAGTCGCATGGCGACGTTGCCTATATCCGGAGTGGGTTACGCCCCGGTGAGCGCGTCATCACGCAGTCGCAATTATTGATCTATGACGCCCTGAACGACTAATGAACAAGCTCATCAAATCCATTCTCAGTTTCTCGCTGAAGAACCGGTTCTTCGTGTTCTTTATGGTAGGAACCCTGACGATTGCGGGTGTTTACAGCTATCTGAACACGCCCATCGAAGCCTTTCCGGACGTTACGAACACGCAGATTATTGTGGTTACGGAGTGGAACGGCCGATCCGCCGAAGAAGTCGAGCGGTTTGTGACGGTGCCGATCGAGGTGGCCATGAACTCGGTGCAGCGCAAGACCAACGTGCGGTCGATCACCATGTTTGGTTTGTCGGTGATGAAAATCATCTTCGAAGACGATGTCGACGATTTCTTTGCCCGGCAGCAGGTGAACAATCAGCTCCGGACCGTGTCGCTGCCTGAGAGCGTAGAGCCTGACGTGCAGCCGCCTTACGGCCCAACGGGAGAGATTTTCCGCTATACGCTCAAGTCCGATTCGCGCGACACGCGGGAGTTGCTGACGCTGCAAAACTGGGTGATCGACCGCCAGTTGCGGGCCGTACCGGGCGTAGCGGATATTGTTGCTTTTGGCGGTCGGGAAAAAACCTACGAAGTAAGCGTAAACCCCATGCAGTTGCAGAAATACGGCATTACGCCCTCGGAGGTGTACAATGCCGTAACGCAGAACAACCTGAACGTGGGGGGCGATGTCATCGAAAAAAACGGCCAGGCCTACGTCGTGCGGGGCATCGGTTTGCTGACCAACATTGCCGACATCGAAAACATCATTGTCGATGAGCAGGGCGGTTTGCCGGTGCTGATCAAGGATGTGGCGCAGGTCATTGAGTCGAATCAGCCGCGCGTCGGGCAGGTCGGGCTGAACGACAACGACGACGTAGTGGAAGGCATCATTGTGCAGCGGAAAGGGGAGAATCCCAGCGAGGTGCTGGCCCGCGTGAAAGCGAAAATCGCCGAGCTGAACGAAAAAGTACTGCCGTCGGACGTGAAGATGGTCACCTTCTACGACCGCGACAACCTGATGGCCTATTGTACCGAAACGGTGCTGCACAACCTGGCCGAAGGGATCGTATTCGTAACGGTGATCGTCTTTTTGTTCATGGCCGACTGGCGTACTACGCTCATTGTGAGTATTATCATTCCGCTGGCCTTGCTATTTGCGTTTCTCTGCATGCGCCTGCGCGGCATGTCAGCGAACTTACTCTCCATGGGCGCGGTGGACTTCGGTATTATCATCGACGGAGCCGTGGTCATGGTCGAGGGGATATTTGTGACCTTGGATCATCAGGCGCACCGGCTTGGCATGGCCCGTTTCAACCGGCTGGCTAAACTCAAGCTCATTCGCCAGACCGGTACTGAGCTGGGCAAGGCCGTTTTCTTTTCCAAGCTGATCATCATTACGGCGCTGCTGCCTATTTTTTCCTTCGAGAAAGTAGAAGGCAAAATGTTCAGCCCCCTGGCCTGGACGCTGGGGTTTGCCTTACTGGGGGCGTTGATTTTCACGCTTACGCTCGTGCCGGTCTTGTGCTCAATTCTGCTGAACAAGAACGTGCGCGAGAAGCATAACCCGGTTGTGAATTTTTTTAACCGGATTGTCACGCGCGGCTTCAACTGGACCTACGCCCACCGTAAGCTGAGTATGATACTTGCCCTGGCGTTTATGGGGCTGACGTTCGCATCCGCTACGTTGCTGGGCACCGAATTTCTGCCGCAGCTGAACGAAGGGGCGCTGTGGGTCGAAGCCAAACTGCCGATGAGTAGTTCGCTGGGCGAAACCACAAAAATGGTGAGAACGCTACGTAGTAAACTGATGACGTTCCCGGAAGTCAACGGCGTCCTGTCGCAGACGGGCCGCTCAAACGACGGTACTGATCCGTCGGGGTTCTATTACGTACAGATGCAGGTGAATCTGAAGCCTAAAAAGGAATGGGAGCGCAAGATCACGACCGATGAGCTGATCGAGGAAATGGATGCGAAGCTGAAGCAGTTCCAGGGCATCAACTACAACTATTCGCAGCCCATCATCGACAACGTAGCGGAGGCTGTGGCGGGAATGAACGCGAGCAACGCAGTCAAGATTTTCGGGAATGATCTGGAGGAACTCGATAAATACGCCGATAAGGTGATTGAAGCGATTCGGGACGTACCGGGCGTAAAAGACGTGGGTATCCTGCGGAACGTTGGTCAGCCGGAATTAAGTATTTACGTCGATAAGCAGAAGATGGCGTTTTACGGCGTGCGGGTTGGCGATGCCGAAGCGGTGATTGAGATGGCGATTGGTGGCAAAACGGCCAGCCAGTTGTACGAAGGCGAACGGCGGTTTGATATTCGGGTGCGTTATCAACCCGATTTCCGCAAGGACGAACGAGACATCGGCCGCCTGATGGTGCCGACCATCCGGGGTAACAAAATACCCCTTAAAGAGATCGCTGAAATCCGTACGTTCACCGGCCCGGCCTTCGTGTATCGTGACAAAAACAAACGGTTCATCGGCGTTAAGTTTTCGGTACGGGAGCGCGACTTAGGCAGCACCATTGCTGAAGCCCAGCGCAAAGTAGAAGAGACAGTTAAACTTGAACGGGGCTACGATGTAGAATGGACCGGCGAATTCGAAAACCAGGTGCGGGCAACGAAACGGTTAGGTCAGGTTGTGCCGATCAGTCTGCTGGCGATCTTCGTTATCTTGTTTGTCTTGTTTGGCAAGGTGAAAGATGCCGGGCTGGTCCTGCTCAACGTACCGTTTGCCTTAATTGGGGGTATACTCGCCTTACACGCGACCGGCACAATATTCGGTATCTCGGCGGGGGTGGGCTTCATTGCCCTGTTCGGTATCTGCGTACAGAATGGGGTTATTCTGATCTCCGTTTTCAATCAAAACCTGCAAAACGGTCTGAGTTTAGACGAAGCGATCGCCCAGGGGGTTCAGTCCCGCATTCGACCGGTAATCATGACGGCCCTGATGGCGGCCATTGGTCTGCTGCCCGCAGCGGTATCGACGGGTATCGGTTCCGAAACGCAGAAGCCGCTGGCCATCGTCGTCATTGGCGGACTCATTACGGCCACCGTATTAACGCTGTTGATTTTCCCAATCATCTACCGGTTCTTCAATCGGAACCGGCAGGTGAGTGCGCGTCGGGGTGGCCTGCAGCCGAAACTAGAGGCCGTTTAGCCGGTATCTATTAAATAAACCAGTATAACAGCCTCTGGCGTAGTCGATACGATGAACCAGGGGCTGTTCTGTTTGGACTTACCGGGCCACCGCCTGCCGGTTTTGTCTACGGCGCGTTAGACTGGGGAACACTATAAGCATAGCGAGCGCCCCGCAGACGATCGGGACCAGTACCCGGCTATAATCGAGTGGGTAGTTGACCGACATCAGCTCATCGGCCGACTCATCGGAGTAGACACGTAACGCATTTGTTGGTTTCAGCGATTCGTAGTCAGTCTCGCTGATGGGAATGATCCGTTGACGCTGCTGATACTGCACGATAGCCTGGTAGCTATACCAGTTGATCCCGGACCGGCTCCGGCGGGTGGTGGATACGTGATCCGTATCCACCACCTGAACCGTCGTTTCCCGGCCGTTTGCTTTAAGGGTTTGATATACATTGTAATACGTCCAGACCGAGTATGCCATAAAGCCGCTCAGCGCCAGCAGTTCCAGCCCGAGCAGGAGCCGGGCCATCTGTTAAAGAACCGGAATCTGAATAAATTTTAACAGCGGGCCCGAAACAAAGAAAAAGGTAATGGAGGTGAGAAGCAGACAGAAGAACAGCACCTGCCGTTCGGGGCTTAACTTGATCGCCGTCCAGTCAATGAGCCGGGATTTCGGAATCCCTGCCGAAGACTGAATCTCGGAAACCGGCTGCCGAAACGCATCGTGCTGCGGGTGGTAGAGCAGTTGAACGCGATCGCCCTCCCGGACGTAACTCGTATCGTTGACGTAGCGGGCTGTGTAATCTTTACCCTGATACGTAAAGGTGATGTACGCGCTGCTGTTCAGCCTATCCCGCCAGGACCGCTGCTCGTGTTCAACCTGATTAATGGTTACCGAACGGAGTTCTCCTTCCCGGGCGAACTGGCTCTGCAGTTCCACCTCTTCGTAGAATACCCAGCTTGCCCAGGTGGCCGCGCACAGACCCGCCGAAATAAGCACGGATATGACGATAACATAGAAGTTCCCCAGGGCGGCCAGGAGTTTCTGAAGCATCGCGCAGTCAGCTAAAGACGGACATACCTTAAAGGTAATTCACGCTGACAGACAGTTGACGGAGCAATTCGTAAACGGTTGCACGAAGCCTAAATGCCTTACGCTGTATTTGTTAGCAGAAATTCTGGATAAAGGCTTACGGTAAACCACCAACGGGGCTTACCATAAGCAAAGCGCTGGTTATAAAAGAACTATACTAAGTTCCAGCCCGTCCGGTAGGAACGGGAGAGTAAAGCGTTGGCGTCGGGGTTGTGCCTGAATTTCTCTTTCCGGGCGTTCCATTCGAGGGGCTGCCCGAGCCGGTACGAAATCAGGCCAAGGTGCATCGGTAACGTCAACTGGCGGGCGTAGGCCAGATTCGATTCAGGTTGTTTGCGCGATTTTACGGCGTTGACGAAGTTCTGCTGGTGGCCGGGCGAACGCTCCAGAGTAATCGGAATTTCCGGTACGTCGGTCATGGTGACCCCGTTGATGGTGATCTCCCGCGTATTGTAATCGCACAGCAGCGTGCCTTTATCGCCCTCGAAATAGGCACCGATATGGCGTTTTTCGGCCCCCGGTACGTTCGGTGGGGTGCTGGTCCAGTGGAGGTTCAGGTTGTCGAACTCGTAATCCACGTCAATCCATTTGGGCGCATCGGCAATGCCTTCCGGAGCCTGCCCCCGGGCAACGATGCGTTTCAGGCCCGCCGGGTTAATGGACCACCAGACAATGTCGGCAATATGGCACCAGAAATCCTGAAATACCCCGCCTGAGTAGTCAAGGAAATAGCGGTAGTTAACGTGACAGCGCTCCGGAGTATACAGGGAGGTGGGAGCCGGACCCTGCCACATCTCCCAGTTCAGCGTAGCGGGGGGCGTTTGGTAGCTGGCTGGTCCCAGCACCGGCGGGAAGCCGGTCTTCCAGAGCCGGACGGTATGGACCTTACCAATGGCACCCGACTGAATGATCTCGACGACCCGGTGATAGTTATCGCCCGCGTGAATCTGCGTACCCAGTTGAAAGATGCGGTCGTACCGGTTGAGGGCTTTCAGCATCTGCTGTCCTTCCCGAACGCTGTACGAAAGCGGTTTTTCGCCGTACACATCTTTACCCGCCTGAAACGCCATGATCGCAATTTGAGCGTGCCAATGGTCGGGGGTAGCGCAGGTGATGGCGTCGATATCCTGGCGGTCGAGCAGGTACCGGAAATCACTGTACGTTTTGGCCGTTGTGTTTGGCTGGATCTTTTGCAGCGTAGCCAGGGCTTTGTTCAGATGCGTTTCATCGACATCGCAAAGTCCTACTACCTCTACGTCGGGCAGGTTGGCGAACCAGTTCAGGTGGTTGGTGCCCATACCGTTCAACCCAATGTGAGCCACACGCAGCCGGTCGCTGGGCGCTGCTTTACGGGTCATACCTGGAAATAAGGCAACGCTAAGCGCAGCCGCGCTGCTTTGCTTGATAAAGTCACGGCGGTTGGAAGAGATCATGGGCGTAGGGGGCAGGCGTTTTGGCGATAAACAGAACAGCACATTCGCTTTCTTACCAATAGCCAGACGGCCAATAATCTACTCAGTTTCTGCTGGTGAATATGTGCTGACGAACGGGTAACACGATTTGGAACGTAGCGCCCTGACCTGGGTTTCCCTCGGCGCTCAGGTAACCATGGTGGTTCTCGACAATTCGGCGGCAGATCGTCAGGCCAATGCCCGTTCCTTCGTACTGGTCGCGTCGGTGCAGCCGCTGGAACATCCCGAAAATCTTTTCGACGTACTGCATATCAAAGCCAATGCCATTGTCGCGAACGCAAAGGGATACGTACGCCTGATCGTCGAGTCTGAATTCCTGACGCATCTGTTCGGTAACGGGCGTTGATTCTATGGTGATAACCGGCTGGCGATTGCTGACGAACTTCAGAGCGTTGCTGATCAGATTCTGAAACAACTGATGCATCTGCCCTTCTACAGCGTCGATTGTAGGTAGAGGTTCAACCGTAATCACGGCTTTCTTTTCCAGAATGGTGATCTCCAGATCATCCTGAATCTGGGCAATCACGGCGTTCAGGTCTACCGGCTCATACTGGGCGTCGAGCTTGGAAAGCTTGGAAAGCCGCAAAACATCGTCGACCAGCGTCTGCATCCGGGCTGCGGCCCGTACAATCCGGGCCAAATGTGTTTCTTCATCGCTGGTCAGTTTGCTGGCCAGTGAGCCGGTGAGGAGGTTACTGAAAGCCTGAATTTTACGCAGCGGCTCCTTCAGGTCATGGCTGGCGACTGAGGCAAACTGCATCAGATCGAAATTCGAGCGTTCGAGATCGGCGTTGAGCTTGTATAGTTCATGGGTACGTTCGGCCACCCGCCGTTCCAGCTCCTCGTTGGCCAGTTTCCGCTCGTGAATATCAATGCAGCCACCAATGAACCCCATAAACTGACCGTCGGGGGCAAAGCGAGGGCGTCCATGATCTGAAATCCACCGGTACATTCCGTCGTGTCGGCGCAGCCGATATTCCATGTAAAACTCCTGACGGGCGTCGAAATGCGTGTTATAAATAGCCAGGCACTGGTCGAAATCATCTGGATGAACTCCTTCGGCCCAGCCGTTCCCCGTTTCCTGCTCCAGCGTACGTCCGGTGAAATCGAGCCAGCCTTTGTTAAAAAAGTAGCAGAGCTTATCAGCGCCCGACATCCAGATAAGCACAGGTGCTGTATCGGCAATGGCCCGGAATCGACTTTCACTTTCTTGCAGCGCCATCTGAGCCTGCTTATGTTCGTCAATATCGGTGCAGGTGCCAAACCATTTGGTAATAAGGCCGCTTTCGTCGCGCACGGGTACGGCGCGCCCCATAAACCAGCGATACGTACCGGGCACGTGCCGGTCGGAAAAGCGGTACTCAATCTGATATGGTTCACCCGTTCGTACTGAGTGCGACCAGCGGTCAATGGCTGGGGTTACGTCGTCGGAATGTAAAATGGGAAGCCAGGTTTGGCCACCTTCCGCTCGTTCAAATCCCGTATACTCGTACCAGGGCAGGTTGAAATAATCGACGGCTCCGTCGGGCTGAGCCGTCCAGAGAATCTGCGGAACCAGATCAGCCAGCTGCTGAAACTGCTGGTGGCTCGCTTCAATCTGCTGGCGGGCCAGCACAGAATCAGTTACATCCTGAGCTACGAGGATGATGTCGGTTATGACACCGGTTTGGCTGGTTAAGGCTTCAAACGAGTAATTAAAATAACCTTCTGTCTGGTGTTCGCTTAACTTTCTGTTAATCGCCTGCTCACGAATGCAAAGGGGCTCACCGGTTTTATAGATATGCGCTAACTTGTCTGCGAAACCCTCTGAGGCCAGTCCGGGAAATGCTGTCAGGAACGGAACTCCGATCAGAGTACCAGCCTGCAACTGACCGGTCAATCGCAGGTACTGGTCGTTGGCGAGCGTAAATATGTGGTCAGGCCCTTCCAGAATGGCAATCGCTACCGGAGCCTGTTTGAAGAGATGTCGTAATTTTTGCTGATTTTCCTGGCGTGCCTGGGCTAGCTTCAATTGAGACTCGACCCGAACCAGCAGCTCATTTGCCGAAAACGGCTTGGTCAGGTAATCGTTAGCCCCGGCTGCATAACCGCTCAGCGCAGATTCTTCGTCGGCCCGTGCCGACACGAGCATAATTGGAATATGGGCGGTTTGTGGTGCTGACCGTAAGGCCTTTAGTAAACCAGCTCCGTCGAGTCGGGGCATCATAATATCCGAAACGATCAGATCGGGCGGGGCGAGCTGAATGGCGTTCAGGGCTTCCTGGCCGTCGGCAACCACCTCTACTGCGTAATGAGGGCTGAGCAGGCGGTGGATATACGCCCGCATATCGGCATTATCGTCCGCCAGTAAGATACGATGGCGGGCTGCCGTAGCCTGGGTTGCTTCTGTTGGCTGAGCTTGTGCCCCATCGGTGGGCATTGGACGTACCAGCAGGTCGGCATCTGCCAGGTACAGATTGGTATTGGGCGTGGTTAAATCAACCGCGGGTGCGACCTGGGCCTGATGAACGGGCACCTGAACCGTAAAGGTACTGCCTTTTCCTAGCTCACTACTGACCTGGATGCTGCCGTTGTGTAGCTGAACGAGTTCCTGAACCAGCGCCAGCCCAATGCCCGTTCCTTCAATAGATCGGCCCGGCGAGCCTTCAACCCGATGAAACCGTTCAAACAAACGGGGCAGATCAGCCTCTGGAATGCCCACGCCCGTATCCTGAACGCTAAACGTTACGTCATCACCAGCCTGGACCAGCTGAACCGTGATGGTTCCGGCAAAGGTGAACTTGAACGCGTTCGAGAGCAGATTGAGCACGATCTTCTCCCACATCGTTCGGTCGATAGCGACCAGCTTCGTGAAGGAACCGGTCTCTACCACCAGTTCCATACCCGCCTTCTCGATCACCGAGCGAAAACTACTGGCTAAATCTTTAGTAAGCGTTGGTAAGTCGGTGAGCGTAAACGTGGGTTGTAAGCGTCCGCTTTCTAGCCGGCTGAAATCCAGCAACGTATTGACCAGTCGTAGCAGCCGTTCGGCATTTCGGTGAGCCGCCTGAGCATGAGAACGCTGGGTCTGATTCAACGTGCCGTCGCTGCCCCGGAGGAGTTCATCGAGTGGACCCAGCATTAAGGTGAGTGGCGTCCGAAATTCGTGGCTTACATTGCTGAAAAACAGCGTTTTGGCTCGGTTTAGCTCGGCCAGCTGGTCGAGACGCTGCCGTTCTTCTTCGGCAGTGATCGCATTCTGAATAGCCGTCGCCACCTGGTTAGCGGTCAGCTCGTAGAACGTACGGTAGTCGGCATCAAGCCGACGCGTCGGATTTATCCCCGCAATCAGTACGCCAATGGGCTGCTCCTGACCTGAGGCTACCAGGGGAAGAATCACGGCCTGCGTGACGAGTTGATCGGCGGGGCCTGTCGGTAATCCAGCGCTGTTGGTCCAGCGGCCTTCGGTCAGCTTCGCCTGCCGAATGGCCTGCGCTACGGGCATATCGAGCGGGCCGGAACCTGAGCCGTCTGTCGGAATCTGCCAGGGGCTAAGGCGGGCATCTCCCGCAGCCAGTCCGATGGCTTCTTCCAGCTTTAGATGGGTTCCGCCCGCATCCGTCAGATAGAGTAAGGCAAAGGGAATATCGTCGCTGTTTTGACGTAGCGTACGGGCCACCGACGCGCAGGCCGATCGGGTCGTTTTTTCGACCAGAGCATTTAGGGCTAAGGCCGATAATGTGGCTAACCGGCGGGTATTCAGATTTTGCGCCGTTACTTCGGTGTTGGGGCAAAACAGACCCGCCACCTGCCCGGTTTCGTCGCGGATCGGACTGTATGAAAAGGAATAAAACGTTTCTTCGAGGTAGTCGCCCCGACTCATAAACAGCCGGACGTCATCGGCGAACGACGCTTCGCCCAACTGGAACACTTTATCGGCGAGCGGCCCGCAGATGTGCCAGATTTCCTCCCAGACTACAGCCGCGGGTTTGCCGAGCGCTCCGGGGTGCTTGGCCAGACTGAGTACCGGAATATAAGCGTCGTTGTACAGAAACGTAACCGCTGGTCCCCAGCCGATCCACATCGGCTGTCGGGCGTTCAGCATCAGGTTTGTGGCGGTTTTCAGGCTTTGCGGCCACTGCTCAATCGGGCCTAAGGGTGTTTGCGACCAGTCGAACGTACGGATTAAGGTAGCCATTTCACCTCCTCCGGCTAAGAAATCGGTTGTGGTCGTAAACGGTTGCGGCATGAGTAAAGCAAAGGAAATAGGGTACTAACTTTTTGGTAAAAGTACTATGTATTTTTTGTTTGCAAACAGGATGGTCATTGACTGGACCACACGTATTGGTTTATGGGACTACTGGTACCTGATTACTGATTATACGGCATTGGTTTCCTAATTCCGGATAGGTGATGGCTAAGCTGAACCACAGGTAGATAGCTGGCCTGGGGCACTGGCATATCAGCAAAACATAAGAAACTATACTTAACGTTACGGCGCTGCTCAATGAAAAATCCCTAAACCTGTTGAGGCTTAGGGATTATATTGCAAGCTGTTGTTAGAATGTAAAGAAAGAGACAAAGACATATTCTATATCAGGCTCTATACCGCTTCGTTAACAAATGATCAGAAGTTACTGGGGCATAGTTTTACGGACGCACGCCAGCATTTTATTCACCTTATTCTTACACAACCGGAAGTTTCCAACCATTGTGGTAATGAGCCGCTAGCAGAGCATTCGCCTGTGCATCGTTTTTAAAGCCTTTGGCCGCAGCATCCCAATACACCTTGCGCCCAGTCTTATACGCAATATTACCCATGTGCGCGTTGATAGCGGCAATACTACCCGTTTCGATACCGCATTTGAGTATACCCGGATTGTTGGCCTTAATCGCCTGCACAAAGTTCTTCGTGTGTTCGTTCAGGTAGTCGCCGTTACGTGTTTGGTCGGGCAAATCGTCTACTTTGTAAACCTTGATGTTGTTCTTGGTCTGCGTCTCGGGAAGCAGTGACCAGCCATCCCGGTTCAGAACCAAGGTAGCATTGTTTCCAATAAAGGCGATGCCCTCGGTGCGGCCATAGTTACCGCCATCAATGCCGGTGGCATGTTCCCAGAGCATGTTGAAGCCGTCGTACTCATACACCGCCTGCAACGTATCGGGCGTTTCGGACGCATCGTCAGGATAGGCTAGCTTACCACCCGAGGCCATTACGGATTTGGGAGCTTTGGCGTTCATGGCGTAGAGCGCAATGTCGATTTCGTGAACACCCCAGTCGGTCATTAGGCCACCGGCATAATCCCAGAACCAGCGGAAGTTGAAATGAAATCGGTTTGGATTGAACGGACGCTTGGGCGCTGGACCGAGCCACATATCATAATCAACACCAGCCGGGGGCGCACTATCGGGACGTACCGGAACCGGATTCATCCAGCCCTGATACGCCCAGACTTTTACCAGGCGAATGTTGCCTAGCTTACCCGACCGAATGTACTCAATGGCTTTCTCGTAATGTGATCCGCTCCGCTGCCATTGGCCTACCTGCACAATCTTGTTGTATTTCTTGGCGGCCGCCAGCATCAGGTTACACTCCTCAATGCTGTTCGCTAACGGTTTCTCGACATAGACATGCTTACCCGCCGACACCGCGTCGATCATGGCCATGCAGTGCCAGTGATCGGGCGTACCGATGATGACTGCATCAATGTCTTTGTTTTCCAGTAGTTTACGGTAGTCTTTAAAAAGCTGGGGGCGGTTCTTCTGCATCGCCTGAACATCGGCGGCTCGCTTGTCCAGCACACTCTGGTCGACATCCGCCAGCGCTACGCATTCGACATCGCTCATGAGCAGATGAGAACGAAGATCCGACCAGCCCATGCCATTACAGCCAATCAATCCGAGTCGGAGCTTATCGCTGGGAGCTACCTTTTTTCGTTGACTGGCAATGGCTTCCAGGCTGGGAAGGCTGATGAGTCCGGCTCCGGTAACGGTCAGTGCCGAATTCCGCAAAAAATGTCTGCGCGAAGTTTTCATTGGTTATCAGGGGTCTATAGAATTGTCTATACGTACAAAGCAGACCAGCCCCTGCAACTAACCAACGCACTGAAGAGTAATACTGTGCAAATGGTGTAGTTCTTGAAATATAAGCTTCAATAAATAGACACAGCTATATCATAACGTAGTAAACAAAAAAGCCCCAAATCGTAAGATTTGAGGCTTTTTGCTCCCGAAGCTGGGCTCGAACCAGCGACCCTCTGATTAACAGTCAGATGCTCTAACCGACTGAGCTATTCGGGAATCATGGTGCAAAAGTAGCACCCCAGGCCTAATTGCGCAAGCGTATGCGCAAAAAAATATGCGCAAAAAATGCGTTACGCGACTAACGGCCTGAGTAACCGCCCGTTGGGCCGCCAAAGGCATCGGGCCGGTTGTTCGGTACGTTGTGCAGAATCAGCTCCTTCACCCGCCGGGCGTCGCCTTTCGTGAAATTTTTGAGTACAATCTCCGGCCGGGCCCGCGGAATGATACGTATCGTGGAGAAGAACAAGCCATTGTCGATCTCAACGCCTGAGATGTCGGAGTAGAACACGAAGTTATCGGTGCCGCCGATCAGCTTCTTCTCGCGGAAGGTCACGCCTTTGTCGTTGAATTCGATTACGTCCTGCCGGATGGGATCTTTAAAACTGCTGGAAGAAAAACGCTCGTTTGCCATAGTAGGTGTTTGTGAGGAGTTGGAAGATAGGAGGGAGAGCGGGAATGACTGGCGCATATCAACTACAGCATGCGTTCTCGCTTCTCGGTACTATCTTCTCACTATTTCTTGGGTATATAGATCACTTTCTTGGTTTCGAAAAACGGTTCGTTAAAATAATCGGAAAGGTCGTAGATTCGGTACCGGTCGGGTACTTCGGCCAGTTCCTCCGCCAGATCACCGCCTTTGAGATACAGAACACCGTTGCGTAGGTCGTTGTTGCCGTTTTTGTGGATCTTGTAGCGCACCCAGCCCAAAAAGGGGTTCAACCGCGTTACGGCCCGGCTAACCACAAAGTCATACGTCGTATTCAACTGCTCAACGCGGGCCTGTTCAGCTTTTACGTTGGTCAGACCCAGGGCATCGGCGACTTCCTGCACAACCTTGATTTTTTTGCCGATGCTGTCGACCAGGTGAAAATCGACCAGCGGAAACAGAATCGCCAGCGGAATACCCGGAAAGCCGCCCCCCGTGCCTACATCCAGGATTTCGGTGCCCGGTTTGAACTGCACCACTTTCGCAATTCCCAGCGAATGTAATACGTGTTTCTCATACAGCGAATCGATGTCCTGCCGCGAGATTACGTTGATCTTGGCGTTCCAGTCGCGGTAGAGTCCATCCAGCGCAGCGAAGCGTTCTTTCTGCTCGCTGCTCAGATCAGGAAAATAGTTCGTGATGAGGTCAATATTCATAAACTTTATTCAGCGTTTTCGTTGACGCTAACTTTGTCATGTATTCATGCGAATAAGCTATGACAAGTTAAGATTTAAGGCGAGTAGTTGCTGGTGCCAGAGTTTACCGCCAGTAATACCGTTTCTGCTTCCGGGTGAATAGCATCCGCAGGCCCGCCAGTCCGTAATAGATCGCCAGCATCAGGTCTAGGAATGGCATCAGCGCCCAATGCACCGTGTGCGCTAACCGGTAGCTGATACGTCCGACAATACCCCAGAACAGAAGGAGCCGAAACAGGAATATGCTGGTGGCGATGAGCAAAAGTAACCATTCGCCCGGGCTAAACGTATCGTGCTGGAGTTGCTTGCTTAAAACAAGCAGGCCCGCACCCAGTCCTGTCAGCCAGGTCAGAACGTGCGAACCCGTTAGCAGCCCCAGCCGGATCTTGTTCCCCGGTTTATACTGTTTACCTACGTGCAGATGCCGCCGTTTCTGAATGCGCCAGTCGGCCCAGGTTTCTTTCGGCTTCGACCAGGTAAAGCTAGCCGGATCAAGGCAAATGGCGGTATTCTGTTTCGTCGCCACTTCGTTGATAAACAGGTCATCGTCGCCACCCAGTACGTTCATGTGCGTGTAAAACCCCCGGTTGTCGAAGAAAAGCTGAGTGCGGTACGCCAGGTTACGACCCACACCCATGTAGGGTCGACCAGCCAGCGCCAGCGAAAAATACTGCACGGCCGTAAATAAGGTTTCGGAGCGAATGAGCAGGTTTAGCAAACCGGGTTGTCGCTCATAAGGCGAAAAACCGAGTACAATAGCTTTTTCCGGATTTGTCAGAGGGGCCACCATCGTCCTCAGCCAGTCAGTTGAAGCGGGGCGGCAGTCGGCATCGGTCAGCAGTACGGTTGGGTATTGCGCTTTTTTGAGCGCAATGGTCAGGGCGTATTTTTTGGGCGTTACGTGCTCGTGCTCTTTATCGATCCGAATGAAGCGAACGTGGCTGAGTTCGCCAATCTCATGTTCCAGATACGTATCGGTGCCGTCGGTGGAGCGGTCGTCCATTACCAGCACCTCGAAATCGGGGTAATTCTGGTCATCCAGCAGTGGCAGCAGTTCGATCAGGTTATCGAGTTCGTTGCGGGCGCAGACCACAATCGTAACCCCACCGCTGGCGGGTGGAAGTTCGCTAGAATCGGGTTGTCGGTAAAAGGCCGTTCGGGAGAAAATAAAGAGGATGTAAATCAGCTGAACACTGACTATAACCAGCCAGGTTATCAGGAAAGCGGTAATCACAAAGAGAGGAGACGTTTGGCCGTTAAGACTTGATTGGTAAATACGTGGCAAAGATAGGAAATCTGAGTGAGGGGAAGAGGAAGAACAATAGCATGGAAAATAATACCTGAGACCTTGTGCGGTGCGGTCTGCTCCCTCAAGGCGTGTTATCTTTGTGATATGACATTTTCAATTACTGCCCAGGACCCCCAGTCGAAGGCCAGAACCGGCCTGCTCACAACGGACCATGGGCCCATACAAACGCCAATTTTTATGCCCGTGGGTACGGCCGGCACCGTAAAGGCCGTACACCAGCGCGAGCTTGAAGCCGATATCAATGCGGAAATAATTCTGGGGAATACGTATCACTTATACCTGCGTCCCGGTCTCGATGTGCTCCGCCAGGCGGGTGGACTGCACGCCTTCAACGGCTGGAATCGGCCGATCCTGACCGACTCCGGAGGGTACCAGGTGTATTCGCTCTCCAACACGCGTAAGATTAAAGAAGAAGGTGTAACGTTTAAGTCGCACATCGACGGCTCGAAACACGTTTTTACGCCCGAAGGGGTGATGGACATTCAGCGAACAATCGGAGCCGATATTATTATGGCGTTCGACGAATGCACGCCTTATCCCTGTGAGTATACGTACGCCCGGCAGTCGATGGAGATGACCCACCGGTGGCTCGATCGCTGCATTACCCGCTTCGACAGCACCGAAGGACATTACGGCTATAAGCAAACTTTGTTTCCGATTGTGCAGGGCAGTACGTACGCCGACCTTCGCCGTCAGTCGGCCGAGTTTGTGGCCTCGAAAGAGCGGGAAGGCAACGCGATCGGTGGCCTGGCAGTGGGCGAACCAGCCGAGGAAATGTATGCCACGATTGAGTTGGTGAACGAAATCTTACCCCTCGACAAACCACGTTACCTGATGGGCGTGGGTACTCCGGCCAATATTCTGGAAGGGATTGCGCGGGGCGTAGATATGTTCGATTGCGTGATGCCTACCCGCAATGCCCGGCATGGGCTGTTGTTCACGACGCAGGGTATTCTGAATATGAAAAACGAAAAGTGGAGCCGTGACTTCAGCCCGATTGATGCGGAGTTAGGTGGGTATGCCAGTACGTTTTACTCGAAGGCTTATCTGCGTCATCTGTTTAAAGCCGAGGAATTACTGGCTGCTCAGATTGCCAGTCTGCATAACCTTACCTTCTACTTATGGCTGGTGAGGCAGGCGAGGGAGCACATTGAAGCCGGTGACTTTATAGCGTGGAAAACTGGTATACTTGATCGACTGATGCAGCGATTATAGGTTAAATATTGGTTTAAGGGTGACTAAGTATAAATGCTCAGAAAAATTTTAAGAGTTTTTACTTTTTTATGAGTGTTATAATTAGGTTAAATCGTATTCGTTTATACTTTTGTAACTCGCTTTTAACTTAAGCGAACCCACCGTACTGTTTAACATACATAGCCATTGAGTGCTGTTTCTAAAGTTTGCCAACTCATACGAGTTGGCAAACTTGTGTTGCTTGTTGTCATTTTCTTCGGGGAAGGAGCTGCGCAATCAGTAAACACACCTGCCCACGAGCAAATACGTCAGTTTATTCAGCAGGCGCAGGCAAGCGGTATGACCGATGTGCAGCTTGAAGAACTAGCCCGTACGCGCAACTTTAGCCCGTCGGATATTGCCAGTATGCGGCAGCAGATTGCTCAACTGCAATCCGTTTCGCCAAAACCGCCCGAGCGCACCGGGGCGGCAATGAACGTAGTCCGAGAACAGCCAACTACGCCTACACCGCCTTCTGTTTCAACCGGACTCACGACAACCCGAAGTGCCGCAACTGCGTCCGAATCGGTTGTCTTTGGAGCCTCTCTCTTTGCCAACGCCAGTTTGTCGTTCGAACCCAATCTGCGCATTCCAACCCCGCGCAACTACGTAGTAGGGCCGGAAGATGAACTCATTATTGACATCTACGGCAATGCGCAGCAGACCTATCGGCCGAGGGTTAGCCCGGAGGGGAGCATTCGAATCGAAAACTTAAGCCCTGTTTATGTGAATGGCCTGACGATTGACCAGGCTGAACAACGGATCGTGGGGCGGCTGCGTACGCTGTATCAGGGTTTAAATGCTGCGGGAAGTGGTATTCAGGCGCAGCTTACGCTGGGCAGCGTGCGAAGTATAAAAGTTACGCTGCTCGGGCAGGTGGTCCGCCCCGGTACGTATACGCTTTCTTCGCTGGCGACTGTCTTCAATGCACTTTACGCGGCCGGAGGTCCTTCGCCCAATCGAGGTTCGTTTCGTGATATTCGTGTGTACCGGGCGAACCGGCTTATTCGCACACTTGATATTTATGATTTTCTGCTACGTGCCGATCAAAAAGATAACATTCGCCTGCAAGATCAGGACATTGTGTTCATTAACCATTACGAAACGCGAATTGAACTGGCCGGTGAAATAAAGCAGCCCGGTCTGTATGAGGTCCGACCCCATGAAACTTTGCATCAACTTGTCAACTACGCTGGTGGCTTTGCTGATCAGGCTTATACGGCTTCGGTTAATTTATACCGGAACACCGCTATTGAACAGCAATTAATTACTATTAATCCTACAGAATTTAGTCAATTTTTACCACAATCCGGCGATCGCTATGTGGTTGGGACTATTTTAAATCGAGTTGATAATCAGGTAAGCATTCGGGGGGCGGTGTTCCGCCCTGGTGAGTATGCATTATCGAAGAACCCGACCGTAAAGCAGTTGCTGAAAAGTGCTGAGGGTTTACGGGAAGATGCGTTCCTGAACCGGGCTATCATTCGCCGACTGCGGGATAACCTTGATCCCGAATTACTTTCGATTGATTTGAGAAAGCTGTTACGTAACGAACTGCCCGATGTTGTTTTACAACGTAACGATGTCGTACAGATCAATGCCGTGAGCGAATTACGGCAGAAGCGAACGGTATCTATTCAGGGAGCGGTTAATCAGGCGGGTACGTTCGACTTTGCCGATAGCATGACCGTTGCCAATCTGGTTGTCCTGGCGGGGGGCTTTTCGGAAGCTGCGATTGCTTCTCGGATGGAGATTGCCCGGCGGGTTAAAAACGACACTACAGGACTGTCCGACGGTCAGAATGTTCGGTTGATTTCGTTTGCTGTCGATCATAACTTACGGCTTAGTCCGGCCGACGCGCAACTGGTGCTGCACCCGTTTGATCAGGTGTTTGTGCGCGAATCCCCCCGTTACGAAGCCCAGAAGGGCGCTACGATAACCGGAGAAGTTTACTACCCGGGCGCTTACGCCATCCGAACAAAAAACGATCGAATTACGGATCTGATTGGCCGGGCAGGCGGCCTGAAGCTGGGCGCTTATTTGGCGTCAGCCCGCTTTGTCAGAAAAGGTGAAGCCGTTGCGCTGGATCTCAACACTATCCTAGATAGCCCGGAGACAGCCGGTAACCTCTTTCTCGAAGACGGAGATGCCTTAGCTATTCCGCGCCGGAGCGAACTGATCCGGATACGGGGCGAAGTCCTGAATCCGGCAACGGTCGAGTTTGATGCGGCCAAGTCGTTCCGGAGCTACGTCGACGAGGCTGGTGGTTTCACCCGCAACGCATTAAAACGGAAGACGTACGCCGTTGCGCCTAATGGAAAAATAAAGCCAACGCATTCTTTTCTGAGCATAAAGCGTTATCCAACGCCTGAGCCGGGGATGGAGATCATAATTCCGGCCAGGCCACAGAACGACAAACCCCGTGCCTCAACGACCGAACGAGCGGCTCTACTAAGTGTAATTGCCTCCGGCGCGGCCGTCGTATTAACGGCGTTACGTTTATTCACCAATTAATAGGATACCACTCTACATGGCAGCACAGTCGCCAACATCAGACGTAAGACTAGCCAGAGCCCCCTGGTTTATCCTTTCGCTAGACGTTACGTTGCAAACGATGTGGCGCGGGCGGGTCCGGCTGTTGGTCATTACGGCCATTTTCGCCGGACTTGGCATACTGGTTGCGGTCTGGATGCAGCCTGAGTTCGTGTCGGAGGCTAAGATCATGCCCGAAATGAGCAGTGGATCGGGGGACGTATTCAAGCGGCTGGCGTCGGTGGCAGGTTTTGCGGGAGTTGACTTTTCGGAAACAGAGAGCGTAGATGCGGTTCGCCCGGACCTGTACCCGAACGTATTGCAGAGTACGCCATTTATTCTTTACCTGATGAATCAACGAGTGGTAACAAAGCAAGGGCTGTCGACTACGGTAGGAGAGTTATTGTCCACCCAACAAGGCTGGTCGTTACCAAGATTGGTTTCGTCAGATGATGAGAATCGATCAGCGCGTAAGGCCGGAAAAGCAGGGGTTCCGGTCGAATTGACGGCCCGGCAGAAAGATCTGGCGGACGATATTAGCCGGCGGGTAAGTGCCAGGCTCGATACGCGATCGGGCATTATCGGGATAGCTGCCAAAATGCCGGACGCGCACGTGGCCGCCCAGGTGGCGCAGTTGGCGATGGAGTACCTGACGCGCTACGTAACGAGTTACCGCACCGAAAAGGCCCGTCAGGATTTAAACTTCTATCGCCAGCGGCTTGCAGAGGCCCGTGGTCGGTACCAGGCGGCTCAGTTCAACGTATTTCAGTACAACGACCAGCACAAGTACGTGGTAGTGCAGGCCGCTACTATGGATAAACAGCGCATGGATGCCGAACTGAGTATCGCCCAAACGGTGTACACGGAGTTATCGAGGCAGTATGAGCAGGCAAAGCTAAAAGTGCAGGAGCGAACTCCAGTATTTAAGGTGCTCGAACCCCCGCAGGTACCTTTGAAACGGGTATCTCCCAAACGAACCGTAACGGTTTTATTAGTTGCGCTTGGCGGCTTTTTGCTCGGTACGGCGGCTTTACTTGGTCAGCAGGCTGATCTGAAGGCTCAGCTAGTCGCTCTCATACGATCTTAGGAAGACTAAAACCGAAAACTAGTATCTATTCCACAACCACTTAACCTAGTCTACACTTGTTCGACGCCTTACTAAGTAAAGAGAAACAAATTGCCGTTATCGGATTGGGCTATGTGGGGCTGCCGATTGCGCTGGCATTTGCCAAAAAATTCCGCGTAATCGGCTTTGATATCAACGAGGAGCGCGTGGCTATGCTGAAGCGGGCCGAAGACCCCTCTCAGGAGATGCCGCAGGCGGCATTTCAAAATACTGATATTACGTTTACCGCTGATCCGGAGGCCTTGCGACAGTCCCACTTTTTCGTTGTAACGGTGCCAACGCCCATCGACGAGTATAAAGTGCCCGACCTCAAACCGCTGCTGCGGGCTTCGGAAACCATAGGCCGCGCCTTAAAGCCCGGCGATTATGTAATCTATGAATCAACTGTATACCCCGGTTGTACCGAAGACGACTGCCTGCCCCTGCTGGAACAACACGCGAACCTGAAGCTCGGCCAGGATTTCAAACTTGGCTACTCCCCCGAACGAATCAATCCGGGCGATAAAGTCCGAACGCTGCCGACAATCCTTAAAGTGGTGTCGGGCAGTGATGCGGAAGCTACGCAGGTGATCACGGCGGTATACCAAAGTATCATTACGGCGGGCGTTTACGTAGCGCCGACGATTAAAGTAGCCGAAGCGGCCAAGGTCATCGAAAACATTCAGCGTGACCTGAACATCTCGCTGATGAACGAACTGGCGATCATCTTCGATAAGATGGGTATCGATACTCAGGAGGTGCTGAAGGCCGCGGCCACGAAGTGGAATTTTCTGCCTTTCACACCCGGTCTGGTCGGTGGGCACTGCATTGGGATTGACCCCTATTACCTGCTTTACAAATCCCGTCAATTGGGGTATGACCCTCAGGTCATCAACTCGGGCCGACGTATCAACGATGGCATGCCCGCTTATATCGCGACCCGACTGGTGCAGATGCTGTTGCAAAAAGACAAAAATCCACGGCAGACAAAGGTGCTGGTGATGGGACTGACCTTTAAAGAGAACGTATCGGACATCCGTAATTCTAAAGTTGCCGATATGGTCCGAGAACTGATGAAATACGCCATCAACGTGCATCTGGTCGATCCGCACGCGTCGCCCAACGAAGTCGCCCACGAATACCGCATGACCCTGATGGATACGCCCTCCAGCAAATATGACGCGGTTATTGTGGCGGTCGGACACGATGAATACAAGGCTCTGGACGTATCGTATTTCAAATCGCTTATGAACGGCGCACCGATTCTGCTGGACATAAAGGGATTGTACCAGGTGAGCGAAGACGACGGACTAGCCTACTGGCGATTATAACCGCTAAACTTTACTACGTTGGTTCATCGAATCGTCCGGGCTTTAGCGGCTAACCTGTTTGGACAGGGGGCTACGCTGCTCATTCAACTGATCAGCGTACCGTTGCTCCTTAGGCAGTGGGGAGCGGTCTATTACGGAGAGTGGCTTTTGCTGGCTACGATCCCGGCCTACCTGAGTTTGAGTGATGGGGGAGTGGTGGCTGCGCTGGGCAATGACCTGGCGATCAGCATCGATCAGCAGGAACGGGAAAAAGCCGCCCGGCAATTGAGTAACGGCCTGGCGGCCGTTACCGGACTGAGTCTAGTATGTGGCACTATGCTGCTGGGGATTCTATGGCTCACTCCCTACCCGCACTGGCTGGGCCTGACCACGACGACAACCGCAGAGGCTCCAATAACGCTGATGGCCTTGTGTCTGTACGTTATTGCTTCTGTTCAACAGGAGTTGCTGAGTAGTGTGTACCGCGCTGAAGGCCAGTACGCCAGCGGGCGCATCTGGATTACCACCACCCGGCTGGTCGAGTTCGTTGTAATGATTAGCATCGTGTCTATGCAGGGTCGGGGCCCGCAGGTCGCTCTTGGGTTTAGCCTTATCCGACTGGTCATGGTAGGGGGCATGTGGGTTGACTGCCAACGGCGGTTTAGCTGGGTGCGGCAGGTTTCCGGGCGCTTAGTTGAGCCAGCGACACTACGTCATTTGCTGATGCCGTCGGCGTCGTTTCTGGTATTTGCCGTGACCAACGCCCTTGTTCTGCAAGGAAGCGTATTATTAATTGGCGCGCTGCTGACACCCGTGCATGTCGTCCTGTATACCACCCTGCGGACCCTGTCGAATGCCGTTCGGCAATTCGTTGGTCTGGTTAATTTTTCGATTTGGCCTGAGTTTACCCTCGCTCTATCGCAACAACGCATGCAAACGGCCATATTCCTGCATCGGGTTGCCCTGCAGACGGCGTTCTGGCTAACGTTTACAGCAAGTGTAGTTTTGATTATATTCCAGAAACCGTTGCTTCAGATCTGGACAAAGGGCGCTGTTCAGCCGCAAACCCCCTTGTTTTCGTTGCTGCTTGTTTCATCGCTTACCCATGCGCTCTGGAATACGAGTGCCCTGACCCTGATCTCCGTGAATCGCCACAAATCCGTTGCGCTTGCGTATTTACTGACCAGTATGGGGGCTTTTGTCGTGGCGACAGGTTTAATTCCGGATTGGTCATTGACAGGGCTGGTTGTCAGCCTCATTGGAGCAGACGTAATCGTGCTGGGTTTTGTGCTGCGCAAGAGTCTTCAACTGCTCGAATCGGAGCGGCTACGTACTCTGCTCTGGCATGTGTTTACCGATTTTGGGTGGCTAAGGCGCCTGGGTAAGATCCGACAGATGGAGTCCCCGTTACTAAACATGAAGGCATGATCGCGGACAGACCATCGACCCTAACCCGTTGTGTAACGGCGCACGTTGGCGCTCGGGATCACTACCAACTCAGTCTGGCTCTGCACGAAGCTGGTCTGCTGGCGCAGTTGGTTACCGAAGCCTACGCGCCCAACTGGCTGCGGCACGCAGCACCCCGACAAGCGCGCAGGCGGTATTGCTCCGGGTTGCCGTCATCGGTGGTATCCCTTTCCGCGGAAGCGCTGGGTTTAACGGCCTTCGCCCGGCTTACGTCGCAGAATTACACCCATCGAATCGATCAGGTTATCAGCCAACGGGCGTATCAGGAAGCAGTCGAGACACAGGCGAATCTGTTTTTGTACAGTTACTACGCGCACTGGGCGTTTCAGCAGGCGCTTCTGGATAACTATCCAGGGCAGCGACTGCTGTTTCAACTGCACCCGCACCCCTACAGCGTTCGGCAGCTGCTGGAAGACGAGATGGAACGGGTGCCCTTTGCGGCCCAATCCATTCGCGACGAAGCCGAGTTTCAACTGCCGCCCAGCGCCCTGGAGTCGCTCGCACTCGAAGCGTCCTTGGCAAGCCATTGTATCACCGCCAGTCAGTTTACGAAAGCGACGCTGGAAGAAAATGGCATACTGGCCGCCCGTATCCAGGTGGTGCCCTACGGGGTCGATGCCGATAAGTTTCCGGTACGCGTCAGACCGCCTGGTTCGGCCGTGTTCCGGATCATTTTTGTCGGGCGGATGAACCAGCGCAAGGGGCTGGCCGATTTGTTAGAAGCGGTTCGGTTACTACGTCATAAGCCGCTCGAGGTTGTACTCTGTGGCCGGGGTTATGTCGATCACGCCATTTTGCGGGAATACCGGGAGCTGCCCGTTCGCGTCCTGCTCGACTTGTCAGCGGATCAGCTGTTGCGGGAGCTGCACCAAAGTCACGTGTTTGTATTGCCGTCCCTGGCCGAAGGGTTTGGCCACGTAATTCTGGAAGCCATGGCGGCTGGACTGCCCGTGATCACAACTGCTAATACGGGAGCGCCTGACATCCTGCAACACCATCGACACGGGGCCATTGTGCCGATTCGTGATCCTTACCGCATTTGTGAACAACTCGAAGCCGCTATTCGTCGGCCGGATGACTGGTTCCAGATGGGCCAGCAAGCCGCCCGGCAAGCCCGCCAATTTTCCTGGAGTCGGTTTCGCACTGCTATTGCCGAGGCCTATCAGGAAGCCACCACTACGTCACCCACCGTTCAATGATGATTAAACCGAAACTCAGTGTCTACACCAACATCCCAACACCTTACCAGGATGATTTCTTTACCGCTTTATCGGCCCATTTCAGGCTAACGGTCGTCTACTATGCATACACGGAGCAAGATCGTCGCTGGCAGTGCGTAACGTCTTCGAAGCCTTACACTAGTGTTTGGCTAGCCGAGGGGCGGCTGACGCGCTGGCTACAGCGCTGGCAGAAAGATTACCACTCCAGCGTATCGATTTTGCAAACGGCCTTTCGGGACGAAGCCGATTACCTGATCGTAAGTGGAGCGTACTGGGTACCGAATACGATCATTGCGATGCTGGCTGCCCGGTGTCGGGGTAAGAAAGTGGCCTTTTTCGGCGAGTGCTTATCCAGAACAACGCCGGGTTGGAAGGCCGGTTTGAAGCGAATGCTGCTCATCCCGTTACGTTTGTTATGCACCCGCATCTTCGCGATTGGCCACGACGCGGCTAGCTCCTACAGGCAGTTTGGCATTACGGCACCGATAACGGTTGTTCCTTATACCGTTAATACAGAGCGCTTTAGCGGAAATCGTCAGTTTGCCGATACGTTCACTTTACTGTCGTCGGGTTCGCTGATTCAGCGCAAAGGAATGGACACAGTCATTCGGGCCGTTAAAGCCTTGCAGGGTGAAGCTTACGCGCACCTTCGTCTGCAGATTGTTGGCGAAGGGCCCGAACGGATTGCGCTACAGCGGTTGATCGACAAGGATGACCGAATTGCATTGACGGGGTTCAGTGATGGGGATGCGTTAGCCGATTGCTTTCGCAAGGCCGACGCATTTGTGCTGGCCTCGCGCTACGATGGTTGGGGGGTGGTGATCAATGAGGCCATTGCGGCTGGCTTACCAGTAATTAGTAGTGAAACGGTTGGTGCGGCCCGCGAGTGGGTTCAGCACGGCGTCAATGGGTTTATCTGCCCACCCAACGATGTTCAGGCGTTCAGCGATGCCATTCGCCGGGTTGTTGATGAGCCGCAACTTCGCCAGCAGCAGGCCGAGTTCAACCAGCACTTTAGCCAGCAAACCAGTTCCGCCCACTACGCCCGGATTGTGTATCAGACCGTTTTAACGGATTTGCAGTCGTGATCTGGGTATATGCCTTACTGAATGCCCTGACGTTAGGATGGGGTTTTCGGTACGCCCGGCAAGTGGGTCTGCGGCAGGTGATTCCGTTCGTGGTTTGCCTGGCGCTGCTGTTGATCTACTGCCTGATAACGCCCATGGCTTTTTACGTGTCTGACCGTGAAACCGTAACGGGCGATTCGGGGGCGTTTCAGTTTGTCGGTAAAAGCATTCGGGCGTATTACGAACCGGGGATGCTGGCGTATCTGCTGGCTAATTTCTGCTTTGTGACCGGCTTTACCTGTAAAAAGCTGCCCCTGGTTGAGAAGGAGCCGGGCCTGGATGCGGCCTCACTGGCTTCAATACGTAGGGTGACGGTCGGTTTATACGCGCTGTTCATGATGATTGTGCTCGGTGACATAGCCGTAAGCGGCATCAACGTACTGGATGTGCTGCTCGGGCAATCGACGGATAGTCTGATGACGTCTAAAAGTGTGACAAACACGTATTACTTCCGGGCGTTTGCCGATTCAATCATCACGACGCTGGTGGTGTATGCGTACCTGAACGCCAAACCCCTGCGGCTACTGGCGCTGCTTGTCCCGGCCTTCATCTTGTTTGCCCTACTGGGGTTCCGGTACCGGATCATTTTGACCCTGCTGGGTCTGGTGCTCGTTTTCGGGATGAACCAGCGGGTGCCCGGTACCGTGTGGCGCTGGGGCGGACTGGGGTTGGCGCTTCTGTACGTCGTTCTGACGATTACCTACAACCGCTGGTTTTTTATCACGGGAGCTTACGACCGCATCACGGTTAACCCCACCGAGTACGATTACAGTCTGTTTCTGGACCAGACGCGCGGGTCGCTGGCCGACTTTAACCTCCTACGCTATTACGCCGAAAACCCGGAGACACCGCATGATTATGGCCTGTCGATGTTTGGGTACGTCTTTATTCGAATCATTCCTAAACAGTTCTTTCCGTCGGGCGAAAAGCCGTATCCCTCGCCGTATCTGGACGTACTGGACCGGTCGCTGGAACTGCCGCGAACGTGGGTACGTATCGGCGAGGCCAATTTGCACTACGGTGCTTTTTACGCTGGTTTCGGCTGGTTGGGTTTCCTGATTCTGCCGTTTCTACTGGGGCTGTGGATTAACTACGTGGTTTACCGGAATCCCGCAGATACCTCAATCGGTTTCCTGACGCAAATCATATTTTCGCTGGGCCTGTTTCAGCTCATTACGCGGGGCTACTTTCCGCAGTTCATCGACCATTTGGTGTATCTGTTTATTCCGCTGTGGCTAATTGGCGGTCGTTTGCGGCAGACAGGTCGAGTCAGTTCCCTCCTTAATCCATCGGTCCATGAAGCTGTTTATTAACGCCATCAACCTGTCGTCGGCTGGTGGACTGACGGTTACCTTGAATTTTCTGAAGGAACTGCAAGCCTGCCGGCCCGACGACCTGATGGTATACGTAGCGGCTCCTCGTCACTGTGGGTATGAGTCGCTGGAATCCGTGTATTTGCGGTTGCTCTGGGTACCGGACGGGGCAAACTATTGGATCACGCGGCTGTATACCGATTACGTTTGGGTACCGGCTTTAATCCAGCAGCTTGAACCGGATGTAGTCTTTACGATGGGCAATTTTGCTACGCCCACGCCGGTCCGGCAGGTGCTGCTGCTCCATTACCCGCATCCGGCTTATCCCGATGATCAGGAAGTCTGGAGACGTTTAGGTTGGTTGGGAACCCTTAACGTTCGGGTGCGTAATTACGTGTTTAGCCAGCGACTGCGGTACGTTGATGTGCTGCTGGTGCAAACGGAAACGATTCAGAAGCGCATCCGAACACGTTATCCGAAGGTACCAGCCATCCGACTTTTCCCGAACGCCTATACGCAGCTGACCGGTAAGACTGAGTTCCGGCTACCTTTCAAAAAAGAAGACAATGTTCGATATATGCTGTGCCTGTCGCGGTATTATGCGCACAAGAATCTGGAGATACTGGTCGAGGTGGCCGACCTGATTAGCCAGCGTAATCTGCCGTACCGGCTGTTGATAACGGTTGAGCCGGAGCAGCACCGGAAGGCCCGCCAACTGATTGATCGGATTGGGCGACAAGCTGGACGTAAGGTGTTGATTAATATCGGCAACGTTCCGACTGAGTGTGTGGCGTCGCTGTATGAACAGGTTGAGGGACTGCTGCTGCCAACCCTGCTGGAGTCGTTCACAAGTACCTACGTGGATGCTATGCACTTTGGGGTGCCCATCTTTACCTCGCGCCGGGATTTCTCGGAAGAAGTCTGTGGCAACTGTGCGTATTATTTCGACCCGCTTTCGGCCGAGGATATTCTTTCTACCCTTCACAGAGCGTTCAATAACCCGGCTCAGTTGGAGAAACACATAGCCAGCGGGCGTCGGCGTTCTATGAAACTACCAACCTGGACAACCGTGACCCAACTCGGTTTACGTACCATGGAGAAATTGCATAATGAGTCAATGATGCCTCGGCAAACCCGTACCGATACGTTTGTATGAACGCTGTAGACTATCATAGCGCCATTGCCCATGAATTTGCCAGCCGGTATGAGTCATCGGCTGCGTTTCAGGAGCGGTATCGTGTCTGGACGGCGTTCTTCGAGCAATATATCGTATCCGGTAACCATGTCCTCGATCTGGGCTGCGGTTCGGGTGTATTCAGCCGCTACCTCGCCGGGAAAGGCTGTCTGGTGACAGGCATTGATGGATCCGAACCAATGATCAGCCTCTGCAGGCGAACGAAAACATCGCCCATGTTGCAGTACTACGTACAGACAATTCCGCTCGAGAATGCGGGGGCGTACGCGGGCCAGGATGTTATTATCGCGTCGAGTCTGCTTGAATATATCGATGAGATGGCGATCGTTTTACAGCAGATAGACCAGATGTTGAAGCCGGGCGGGTTGCTGCTGGTCTCTATGCCGAACCGGCAGAGTCTGTACCGCCGGATGGAGCGGCTGCTGTTTCAGTTGACCGGTTACCCACGCTACTTCGCTCACCTGCGTAACGTATCAACGGCAGCCCTGCTCAACCAACAACTGACCGAACTCGGCTTCGAGGTGCTGGATGTCGCCTATTTCTCCGGCACTGATCCGTTGTCGACGCTATTGAAGCGCTTATTACCTAAAGAATATGTCAATAACCTGTTTGTCAGCGTCTACCGAAAATCATGAATGGCGATGAGTCTACCGTAACCGAAATGTAGCGACTACCACAAGCCGCCACTTTACTTAATCCGTATCCCACCGTTCTATGAAATTGATTACTGTTGTTGGGGCAAGGCCAAACTTTATAAAAGTGGCCCCCTTGCACCAGGCTTTTGCGGCTTATCCGGCTGTAGAATCCAAACTTGTTCACACGGGCCAGCATCACGATGCTCAGATGAGCGACGTCTTTTTTGGACAGCTTGACTTACCCCAGCCTGACTATCACCTTGGCGTTGGCAGCGGCACGCCCACTCAGCAGACTGCCGACATCATGCTCCGGTTTGAGGAGGTCATTACAATCGAACAACCCGACTGGGTCGTGGTCGTTGGGGACGTAACGAGTACGCTGGCGTGCGCCTTAGCTGCGGCCAAAATGCATATTCGGGTGGCCCACGTAGAGGCCGGTCTGCGCTCGGGTGATCGAGGCATGCCGGAAGAAATCAACCGTATCCTGACCGACTCGGTTGCTCAGCTGCTCTTCGTGACCGAGCAGGCGGGCCACAAGAATCTGTTGCGGGAGGGCGTCGATCCCCAGCGCATCCACTTTGTGGGCAACGTCATGATTGATTCGCTGGTTAAATACCGGCCAATGGCCGCTGAACTGAACGTTGTCCATAGGCTACAGCTTACGCCCGGCGAGTACGTATTCATGACGATGCACCGCGCGGCCAATGTGGATTCTGCTGGTACGTTGCAACGAATCCTTCAGATTATAGCCAATACTGCTGCGCATAAAACCGTCGTGTTTCCCCTGCATCCGCGCACCGAGGCTAACCTGATTCGATTCGCCTTACTCGATCAGCTACGGGCTATTCCGAACGTCCGATTACTGCAACCGCAGGGCTACCTGGAGTGCCTCAACCTGATGGAACACGCGGCCATTACCATTACCGATTCAGGCGGCATCCAGGAAGAAACGACGTATTTGCAGGTACCCTGTCTGACGTTTCGGAGTACCACCGAGCGCCCGGTTACCACTACGTTGGGGACCAACCAGCTCCTGAGTGACCTTAGCCCGGAAACGGTGCAGCAGCGGGTCGCAAAGATCTTGGCGGGCGACATTAAACGGGGGCAGATTCCACCCCGCTGGGATGGTAAAGCGGCTGAGCGAATTGCTGCTATTCTGTCGGTCACCGCTTAGCCGTCAGCGACTTCTGACGTAGCGTTTTCCCTTTTCCTAAATCAGATCTTGCATGAAACAACTTATACAGAATCTCAAAACGGGCGAAACCCTGTTAGCCGATGTACCGGTTCCGCAGGTACAGCCCGGCCAGGTGCTGATTCAAACGCGCCGGTCGCTGGTCTCGCTGGGTACCGAGCGGATGCTGGTCGAGTTCGGGAAGGCTAATCTTATCGCGAAAGCGCGTCAGCAGCCCGACAAGGTCAGGCAGGTCCTCGAAAAAATTCAGTCCGATGGTCTCCTGCCCACCCTCGAAGCCGTTTTTCGCAAGCTCGATCAGCCGTTGCCGCTGGGGTACTGTAATGTGGGAACGGTGCTGGCCGTAGGGGCGGGGGTTACTGATCTGCGCCTGGGCGATCGGGTGGTTTCCAATGGCCCTCACGCTGAGGTGGTGTGCGTGCCGCGTAACCTGGTCGCTCTCATACCGGACAACGTCAGTGACGACGAAGCGGCTTTTACCGTGATAAGTGCCATTGGTTTACAGGGAATTCGGTTGGTGCAGCCGACGCTAGGGGAAACCATCGTTGTGCTGGGCCTGGGATTGATCGGTTTGCTAACGGCCGAACTGCTCCGGCTGAACGGCTGCCACGTGATCGGGATAGACGTTGATGCCGCGAAGCTCGATCTGGCGCAGCAACGGGGCATTCTCACCGCATCTCCTGCCGATGGGTTCGATTGCGTTAAGACCGTACTAGCCTTAACGAATCAGGTTGGTGCGGATGGCGTGATCATCACTGCGTCGGCCAAAACAGATGAACTGATCTCGCAGGCTGCCCGGATGAGCCGCAAACGAGGCCGTCTTGTACTGGTAGGCGTAGTAGGACTAAATCTGAGCCGGGCTGAATTTTATGAAAAAGAGTTAACCCTTCAGGTATCCTGTTCCTACGGCCCCGGTCGGTACGATGCTGCGTATGAACAACAGGGGCACGACTATCCGCTGCCCTTCGTCCGCTGGACAGAGAACCGAAATTTTCAAACCATCCTGCAACTGCTGAGCGATAAGCGACTGGTCGTTACGCCCTTCATTACGGAGATTGTGGCGTTCACGAGCTTCAACGAGATTTACGGCGAAATTGACCGGCCTGGCCGGATTGCTTCGCTCCTCCGGTACCCCGAACAGGTTGATTTGGCTCCAACGCTCGTTATGCGGGAAGCGCGCTATCAATCGGGAACCGCTACGGTCGGCATTATCGGGGCGGGTAACTTCACGGGTGCTACGTTACTGCCCGCTCTGAAGGCCGCCGGGGCTCAGATCAAAATCATTGCCAGTGCGGGCGGACTCAATGCTGCGCTGCTCGCCCAGAAGTTTGCCATCGCCCAAAGCACGACGGATTACCGGCACGTACTGGATGATCCGGAGGTCGACCTGTGCATTATCACGACGCGGCACAACAGTCACGCTCAGCTAACCATAGAGGCATTGAAAGCCGACAAACATGTATTCGTTGAAAAACCACTGGCCCTGTACGAGCATGAACTGACCCAGATTATCGATACGTATCAGACTTCGAATCGGGTGGTACTGGTTGGCTTTAATCGCCGGTTTTCGCCGTATGTTCAGAAAATGAAGGCGCTGCTCGGTGGACCCCGGTCAAGTCAGGTGCCGATGAACGTTGTCGCTACGATGAACGCGGGCTTTGTTGCCGCTACCTCCTGGGTGCATGATCGGCAAGTGGGCGGAGGTCGTATTGTCGGTGAAGCCTGTCACCTGATTGATCTCATTACGTTCCTGACGGGTAGTCAGGTGGCCAGCGTATGCCTGAATGCGATGGGAGCGCAGCCCGCCGAAACGACTGATTCGGCCTCTCTGTTGCTCCGTTACGAAAACGGCTCAACGGGCGTTGTTAACTATTTCAGCAACGGCAGTAAAGCTTACGCCAAAGAGCGGGTTGAGGTGTATGCGCAGGATCGGACACTAGTGCTGGACAATTTTCGGAAGTTAACCGGCTACGGCTTTCGGGGCTTTTCGAGCCTGTCGGGGCGGCAGGACAAAGGGCATGCCGAGCAGATGAAGCGCCTGATCCAGCAGATACAGGGTAGCGGTTCCGGAGACGCGTTGATTCCGTTTGCAGACATTGTAAACACCACGCAAACTGCCCTGGCCGCGATGATTAGCCTGCGCGAAAAACGCTGGGTCGACGTATCGAGCCGGCAGATTTGCCAGCCTGAGGAGACTGAAGAGAAGAGCCTCATTGAACAGCTATGAAATTGATAGGCCGCCTATGGCGAACGGTCCGGCATCTGAAGGGCAGGCAGGTAACGTATCAGGTCGTGAATCGACTGCGCAGCCGCGCCGTGTTACGCCTGCCCGAAACCGTACCTGAAAACCAGTTTCTGCACGTACCGGAAGCGGCTAAATCCGTGTCCTGGCGCGATGGAACATTCACGTTGCTAAATCAGTCAGTGAATCTCGCTTGTCTGACGAATTCAGCGGTCCGGAAGGGATTGAACTGGAATTATGCCGCGAACGGCAAGCTGTGGACGTACAACCTGAACTACTTCGATTTCCTGAATCAACCTGATTTGCCCACTCATCAGGGGCTGGACTTTATGCTAGACTTCATCCGTCAGACGTCCGGCATAACCGATGGGCTGGAGCCGTATCCCACCTCATTGCGGATTATAAACTGGGCGCAGTTCCTGAGTCGGAATCAGATTCGGGACAGCGCAATCAACCGGCATCTGTTTGCCCAGGCCGACCTGCTGAACCGACGTCTGGAGTATCACCTGACGGGTAATCACTTGCTCGAAAATGGGTTTTCTCTCTTGACGGCGGCTCTCTATTTCCGGCATAAAGGCTGGTGGCGAAGGGCGGCTGAACTTGTTCGGGCGGAGTTAACGATACAGGTTCTGGCGGATGGTGGCCATGACGAACGCAGCCCCATGTACCATCAGGTTCTGCTTGACCGGTTACTTGACGTATTACTGGCGCTCAGGAACGACCAATGGCAGAACGACTCCGCTTTCGTTAATTTTTTAAGCCAGAAAGCGAAGCAGATGCTCAACTGGCTGCGAGCGGTGACGTTCACCAACGGTGATTTGCCGATGGTGAACGATGCCGCGTGGGACATTGCCCCGACAACTGGGCATCTGGTCGAAAAAGCGCAGCATATTGGCATACATATCGAGAAAAGTCAGTTGGTCGAAAGCGGTTACCGGATGCTGCGGGCGGGCCGGTACGAGGTTTTCGCCGATGTGGGGGCGATTGGGCCGGATCATCAGCCCGGTCATGCCCACGCCGATACGCTTTCGTTTGTGCTGTATGTGGATAACCGGCCCCTGATTGTGGATAGCGGTACGTCAACGTATGAATTAGGGCTTCGGCGGAAGTGGGAGCGAAGTACAGCGGCACACAATACTGTTGAGGTAAATGGCCAGAACTCGTCGGAGGTGTGGGCTGGTTTTCGGGTGGGTTGGCGGGCGCGGGTAACGGTCATAGGCGAGACCCCGACGATGCTGACAGCCCGGCATGATGGCTATACGCAACTAGGCGTCACGCACGAACGAACCTGGTTTGTTGGCCCCGCAACAGTTCAGCTTACCGACCGACTCCTGGGAGTAGGCAGCCCGCCGGGTGTAGCACGTTTTCATTTTCACCCCGACATAGTCGTGAGGATACTGGATGATACGGTACTGGCAGGACCCGTGCAGTTGTCGTTTCGGGCTGAGGGGCCCTTCGCCTTGCGCTTAACGAACTACAACATGGCGGCTGGCTTCAATCGGCTGCGGACCGGCCAGTGTCTGGACGTATCCTTTCTGCATTCACTACGTACCCTTATAACCAGACCGATATGAAGATTCTGTACTTAACCTACTACTTTGAGCCTGACCTTAGCGCTGGCTCGTTCCGAAACACCGCCCTGGTCAATGAACTGGCTGCGCAGCTCGGTCGCCACGACGAAATTCATGTGTTTGCGGCTCAGCCCAATCGCTACCGGTCTTACCAGCAAACCGCTGCTGATTGTGAAGAACGGAGCACAGCCCACGGGTGCCGGATAACGATCAACCGTATTCCTGTCGCTGCGCACGCCAGTGGCCTGTTAGATCAGGTGCGTTGCTTCATTACGTATTACCGGGCCGTCTGTCGCCTGACCAAAGACCGGGAGCCTTATCAGTTGGTCGTGGCCTCATCGTCGCGGTTATTTACGGCTTTTCTGGGCGCACGTTTAGCCCGGCGAAAGCCATCAGGCAATCCGCGTATTCCGTTGTTTCTGGACATCCGCGATTTGTTCCGCCAGAATATTCTCGAAATGCTCAGGCACCGCTCGGTATATGTCCAGCCAGTTCGGATGGCCTTAACGCCGGTTCTGTGGGCGGTCGAACAATATACGTTTCGGTCCGCCAAACACATCAATCTGGTGTCCGAAGGGTTTCGATCCTACTTTCAGTCCTTTACCCAGGCTACTTATAGCTACTGTACCAATGGTATAGATGAGGAATTCCTGACCGTACCAGCCAGTGAACCGGGTTCGCACCGATACCCGAGAACGGTTCTGTACGCGGGTAATATTGGTGAGGGGCAGGGGCTACACAAGATCATTCCGAGAGCGGCTCAACAACTCGGTGACGCCTACCGCTTTGTGGTGATAGGCGATGGTGGCGCAAAGACGAAACTGAAACAAGCGATCCAGACTAAAGGCGTCACAAACGTCGAACTCCGGAATCCGGTCAACCGGACCGAACTGCTGGCCGAATACCAGACCGCCGATTACTTATTCGTGCATCTGAACGACTTTGAAGCCTTCAAGCGGGTGCTTCCGTCGAAACTCTTCGAATGCGGAGCCACCGACAAACCCATTGTAGCGGGTGTAGCGGGGTACGCAGCCCAGTTTGTCCGCGAACACGTTAGCAATCACATACTGCTTGAGCCCGGTGACGTAACGAGTCTGGTGCAGCAGTTACGTCAAACGCCGTATAAGACGCAACTGCGCCCCGAGTTTACGCAGCGATTTCAGCGTAAAACCATTACAAGAAAACTGGCTCAATACGTTCTCCAACTCGTTGGCAACTAAAAAGCCGACTCGATGCATCGAGTCGGCTTTTTAGTTGCCAAATGTTATAAGCTTTATTTAACGCTTTTGCCAATCGCAATCAGACTCTCCGGCGATTGGTAGCCTAACACTTTCTTCAAAACGCGGCCATTGCCGTCGATAAACAACAGCGTCGGGTAAGCTTCCAGCGGATAGACCTGCGAAAGGGCCGGGCCTTCGCCTTTTTCCATATCCATTTTCACATTGATGAATTTACTGTTGTAAAAATCGCCTACGTTCTTCTTCGTGAATACGTTCTTCTGGAGCATTTTGCAGGGCTGGCACCAGCTTGCGTATGCGTCCAGGAAGATCACCTTTTTCTCGGCCTTCGCCTTTTTCAGGATTTCCCGCCAGGATGCGTCGGTGAACTGAATACCTTCAGCACCGTCTGTTGTCAGCCCCGGCTTTTTATCGCCCACGTAGTGCAGACCGGTTGTTGACAGGGCCGCGTTGGTCGACCCGGAACCGAGCCCTGCGAACAGGATGGTCAGTACCCAAAAAACGTTCTTCATAATTAAACCGGCGCACCGGTGGTCTTGTAGTTTGCTCGTTAATAACGTAACAATTAGCCGCTTTCGTTTCCTGCTGCTAAATTGATTTATATGGCAAATTAAGTGAGATCTGTAATAATCACAAATCACAAATCATGTGCCATTGTCGGTATTCTTTGCGAACTTTGCGGCCGTTTTAGCCAGTAACGCCATGCCTGTCAAACAAGCCGAATTCTTCGTTAGCAATTCTGATCCAGCCAAGTGCCCCAAGCCCGACCGGCCGGAGTACGCGTTTATTGGTCGCTCAAATGTGGGTAAGTCGTCGCTGATTAACATGCTGACGGGGCGCGCGTCCCTGGCGAAAATATCGGGTAAACCCGGTAAGACTCAGTTGATTAACCACTTCGTTATCGACAACGAGTGGTACCTGGTCGACTTGCCGGGCTATGGCTACGCGCAGGTTAGTAAGGTTGAGCGAGAGAAGTTTGCGGCTTTGATTGATGGCTACCTCACCAGTCGTCCGAACCTGCTGTGCATTTTTGTCCTGGTCGATTCGCGCATCGAACCCCAGAAAATTGACCTCGATTTTATGAGCAATTTAGGCGAACGGGGGCTGCCGTTCGTGATCGTGTTTACAAAAACAGAGAAACTGGGCGTCACCAAATTGAAGGCAACAATCGAGGCTTATCGAAACAAACTGCTTGAAACCTGGGAGGAGGCTCCCGAAATGTTCATCACATCGGCGGTTACGTCGGCCGGGCGGGAAGATATTCTTTCGTTCATCCAACCCCTGAACCAGCAATATAAAAATAACCCACGCCACTGACCATCGTGGTCGATTACTGAGTACCCATTCAACCAATTATTACAATAAAAAAGCAATACGCCAACCAAAACAGGCGTTACCAGTTTACAAAGTATCTATGGAAGCATTAAAAACAATTGCCAACGTTGCCGGCTACAGTGGTCTGTATCGTATTTTAAAACCTGGTCGGGCAGGCGTAATCGTAGAGTCGCTGGATGACAAAAAAGCCAAGACTATGATGGGCCCAACCGCCCGTGTCTCGGTGCTGAACGACATTTCTATTTACGTCGAAGGCGGTGAGGAGCAGTCGGTCCCGCTCAGTGCGGTGCTGCTGGCGGTTCGTGAAAAGTACGGTGATGCACTGCCCATTGATTCGAAAGCGTCGAACGATGAGCTGTCGGATTTTATGACTACAGTGCTGCCCGATTACGATCGCGAACGGGTTCGGCCAACCGACATTAAAAAACTGGTTTCGTGGTATGGCATTCTGCGCCAGTACGTACCCGAGTCGTTTGAAACAGCAGCGCCTGAAGAAACGAATGCGGCCCCAGAAACCGCGTCCGATACGTCAGAAGTCGCTACCGCTGAAGCAGCAGATGAACCAAAGGCGGAAACGCCAACCGAATAATACGTTGATCGTACTGACTGCGTAGTTCGTACGACCAACCAACGTCTCCATTTTCAGTGAGAACAGAAAAGCCGCGATGACCCTTGGTTTCGCGGCTTTTTAGTGCTTACTCGGTTCGGTATTAATCGACCGTGCTCAGCTTCACCGTATTGGTTCGGCGCGCCTGCGTCAGCGGCATACTTAACGTATTGATAAAAATATCGCCCGACTGGAGCTTACCCCGGCTGATGAGCGTCTGCTTAATGCCTTCAACCGTCTGATCGATGGTCAGATTGGCATCCGGCTCATACGGCAGTACCTGAACACCCCAATATAGACCGAGGGTATTCCGGAGCTGCGCATCGTTCGAGAATACGAACAGATCAGCCTTGGGGCGATGGTGCGAAATTCGAACGGCCGTATAGCCCGAATTGGTAATGCCGATAATAGCCTTGGCTTTGGTGTCGCGGGCCAGGCGGCAGGCGCTCATCACGACGTTGTCGTTGATTGCGTTTTCGCTGGGCTGCTCGTTGACCTGCGCGTGGTAGCGATAGTAAATTTTGTCGGTGGTCACTTCAACCTGCCGAATTGTATTGGCCATGCTTTCAACCGCCAGGATCGGGTACTTACCCGAGGCC
Source organism: Spirosoma fluminis (assembly GCF_054778895.1). Classification (NCBI taxonomy): domain Bacteria; kingdom Pseudomonadati; phylum Bacteroidota; class Cytophagia; order Cytophagales; family Cytophagaceae; genus Spirosoma; species Spirosoma fluminis. The sequence goes on along the minus strand of NZ_BAAGZD010000018.1, from coordinate 29,130 downwards.
GTTTCGGCGCTGAGCATCACCGCATCGGCGCCATCCATTACCGAGTTGGCAATGTCATTAATTTCGGCGCGGGTTGGGCGAGGAGCGTCGATCATGCTTTCCAGCATTTGCGTCGCCACAATGACGGGCTTCGCGGCCCGATTGCATTTTTCAACGAGCATCTTCTGAATCATGGGAACCTCTTCGGCGGGCAGTTCCACACCCAGGTCACCCCGCGCGACCATCAGGCCATCCGTGGCAGCAATGATCTCGTCGATGTTCTGAATCGCTTCGGGTTTTTCGATTTTGGCGATTACCCGGCTGGTCTTGCCTTTCGATCGGATATAGTCTTTGATCTCGATGATCTCGGAAGCTTCCCGAACGAACGACAGTGCAATCCACTCGGCGTTGTTTTCCAGACCAAACTCCAGGTCTGCCCAGTCTTTTTCGGTAACTGCGGGCATCGAAACCTTTGTGTTGGGCAGATTTACGCCTTTTTTCGATTTCATAGGGCCGCCATATACCACTTCCGTGATTACGTCGGTGCCTTCTTTCCCGATTACGCGCACTTCCAGCTTGCCATCATCCATCAGAATGCGTTCGCCAGGATGTACGTCTTTGTACATGTCTTTGTAGGGCGTACTGACGCGCTCGGCGGTTCCGACAATATCGTCGTTAGTGAAGACTAATTTATTGCCGGGCAGCAGCATCACGCCATCTTTGTTTTCGACGTTGCCGATCCGAATTTTAGGACCTTGTAAATCTTGTAATACGCAAAGGTTCAGGTTGTGTTCCGCGTTAATTTCGCGAATACGGGTCAGCCGCATCAGATGATCTTCGTGCGTGCCGTGGGAAAAGTTGAGCCGGAAAACATTTACCCCAGCTTTGGCTAATGCCAGCAATTGTTCTTTCGTTTCGGAAGCTGGGCCAATGGTGGCCACAATCTTGGTTTTCTTGGACATGAGGGACGGGAAAATTGGGCAAAATGGCCGAAAGCCGGTGCAAAAATAACCGGCTGTGATAATATACGGTGGTGTTCGCCGAAATTTTACAGGCTTTACAAACAATCTACATCGGCCACGATGCTAACCTGCCGGAGGCCTTTGTCGGTCAGGATGTCGTTGATGCGTTCCTGGATATACGCTTTAACGGCTTTAACATTTACCTTGTCGCGTTCGATTTTCACGAGAATATCGAACAGAAACTGGTTCCGAATCCGTTCAACCAAGGGTTCCTCGGGGCCGAGAACGCGGCTGCTGCCGAGGGCATCGGTCAATTCGGCCGTAAGGCGCTCAGCAGCCTGGTGGCTAATGGCTTTGTCGGGGTGGCGAACGGTTAGTTTGATCAATCGGCAGAATGGAGGGTAGTTAAAATTCTGGCGCTCCTGAATTTCTTCCTCGTATAAGCCTTTGTAATCGTTCTCAATAATTTTTTGCAGGATAGTTTGCTGCGGGTTGTTGGTTTGAATCAAGACGGTGCCTTGTCGACCCGCCCGTCGACCCGCCCGGCCGCTTACCTGGGTCAGCATTTGAAACGATCGTTCGGTGGCCCGAAAATCCGGGAAATGAATCAGGCGATCGGCATCAAAAATGCCCACTAAGCTGACATTGTCGAAGTCCAGGCCTTTGGTGATCATCTGCGTGCCAACCAGCATATCGACCTGACCACCTTCAAACTCCTGAATGATTTGCTGATACGCGTTTTTGGCGCGCGTCGTGTCCAGATCCATGCGCAGCACCCGCGACTGGGGAAAGAAAATCTGAAGCTGGTCTTCCAGCTTTTCGGTGCCAAAGCCGATGGTACGTACCTTCGTGGAGCCGCAGGTAGGACACACCCGTGGTACGGCCTCTTTGTGACCGCAGTAGTGGCAGCGAAGTTCAGCGTCGCGCTGGTGATACGTTAAACTAACCGCACAGTTGGCGCACTCGGCCGTCCAGTCGCAGTCTTCGCACTGCATATAGGGTGAATAACCCCGCCGGTTCTGGAACAGGATACTCTGCTCTTTGCGCTCCAGGTTCATCTCCAGGGCGTTGAGCAGCGCCGACGAAAACTCACTCCGCATGGTTTTCTGCTTTTTTTCCTGCTTGGTATCAACTAACAGAATACGAGGTAGGGTGGCTTCGCCAAAGCGCTGGAAAAGCTCAACTAAACCGTAACGACCCTGCTGGGCCTGGTAATACGTTTCCAGCGAAGGGGTGGCCGAACCTAATACTACTTTGGCTTGCTGCCAGTGTGCCAGCATCATCGCTACGTCGCGGGCGTGGTAGCGGGGAGCCGGATCGTGCTGTTTATAAGACGTTTCGTGCTCTTCGTCGACGATGACCAGCCCTAAGTTATCGAAGGGAAGAAACACCGATGAACGCACGCCGATCACAAACTGGTACTGCCCCGACACGACGCCCTTCCAGACTTCAACCCGCTCGTTGTCCGAAAACTTTGAATGGTAAATGCCCATCTTGTCGCCGAATACCCGTTGTAGGCGGACAACGATCTGCGTCGTGAGCGCAATTTCGGGCAAGAGATACAGCACCTGCGAACCACCCGCCAGCGCCTGCTGAATCAGGTCGATATAGACTTCGGTTTTGCCGCTGCCCGTGATTCCATGCAGCAGGACGATGTTCTGGCGTTCGAAATGCGCCATGATCTGCTGCGACGCTGCTCGCTGCGCATCTGTTAGTTTAATCTCGACCTGTGTCCCCGGATTCGTGTCGGAAAACCGGGGCTGGATCACCTCGAACGTCTCGAAAACCTGGTTCTTGATTAAGGTTGTCAGCGAGGACTGCGAAATTTCGTCGTCCTGATTCAGGATCGTTTTGTCGAGGCCTTTCTGGTTGAGGGCTGAATTGATCTGAACCGGTACGTGGCGCAGGTAGCGCATGACGACTTCCTGCTGTTTGGGCAGCTTTTCGAGCCGCTTCAGCAGTACCAGAAGCTGTTCTTTCTCTTCGTAATTCGGGTGCAGCCGAACTTTGCGCACCATTTTGGGAATGTACTTTTCTTTAACTTCTTCAAAAACAATGACCGCTTTCTTGCCGACCAGCGATTTGATGAGCGCGGGTACGTTGCTGCCTTCGCCCGCCAGCCGACCCAGTTCTTCGTACGATAAAGCCGGGTGCTTTTTTAACTCGTTGAGCAAGGTTTCCTCGAACGAAGTGAGCAGCTCGGGGTAATCGAAATCAGGGTTAAACTGAACCTTCGACTGGCTGGAAATTTTAAGACCCGACGGTAGCGCTACGTTCATGACGTCGCCGATGCAGCACATATAATATTCAGCCATCCAGCGGAATAACTCGAGCTGGTAACTGTTTACGAGTGGGTATTCATCCAGCACTTCGGAAATATAACGAGCCTGGTAGGCGCTGGGCGGGGAGTTGTGGAGCCGGGCAACCACGGCCGTCATCACGCGGCCGTTATTCTTGCCAAAGGGGACAATAACCCTGGCACCAATTTTGAGCGTATCGGCCATTCCGCGTGGCACCCGATACGTAAAAAACTTAGGGACCGGGATGGGCAGAATCAAATCGGCAAAGAAGGTTATTTCCTCAGCGTCAATTGACGAAAATAACGTATTGTATAGGTTTTCCACGGAGTCCACAAGCCAGCCAGTAAATATACAGCTATTTCAGCCCCAGACTGGCAAGAATTTTGTCTGCGATGCTGATGCTCGTTTAAGTCTACTGAATCAGATAATAAGTAAATCTACCTATTTTCTAGAACTAAAAGCTTGGCCGAGCAATCGTGTTATCCGGCTTCATAAACCGGATAAATAAAATCCTCAAACGAACAGCCTCGTTTATGAAAAAAATTTACTGGTTAAGGACTGGTCTCCTCACGGCCCAGTTCATGGCCCTGCTATTTGCCTGGGCCAACCCTATCCGCGCTTACGCCCAGCTAAATAGCGCTGCGTTCCACGATTACGACTCAAATAGTCTTCGCTCAGACACATCGCCGACCGAACCAAGTGCAGCAGAAACTACAGTATTAACCTTTGTCGATCCTGGCAAAATCTTAGGATCGACTAAAGCTGATACAGATGAAAATTACTCATCGCTCAATGGCGACGCACCCGCCGGGAATCTCCTTTCCATTAAGTTCACGAATCTGCCCACAGGGTACTATGCTAGACCCTATGGTGGCAACAGCAGTACCAGTGTTCAGTTCGTAAAAACACCCGCGTTCAATGTCAGCGTCGGCGTAAAAGACCCGGTCGGCTATGATCTGGGCGTTTATTCCTGCCCTGAGCTAATCAGCGACGAAGACACGATTTTGGCCTGCTCAGGCCAGAAAATTTTTCCACTGGGGGTTAGGGGGCTTCATGTCAATCCGGAGGAATCCGTGCGGTTCGTCGTCTTTACCAGTCCGCAGTCCGGCACGGCCATGTACGGTCTTGGAGGAGTAGTGATTGGTACAGTAAAGCCCAACGCCAACAATCGGGCCGAATTGCTTAATCCCAGCGTGAACACAACGAACAATAGTTCATCCGTAGCTACGCGGTACATCTACGCGATTATTTACCCGACTCCTCAAAGCCCCGACTGCCGACCCGCCTACGAAACCGTGTTGCTGATCAAGCCGCCGGTATCTGCTTCGGCAACAGGTGGTCTGCTTACCTGCGCAGTCGCCCAGGTAAGCTTGCCGGGAACTGCTCACAATGCCGCCGGAGATACAGTGACCAGCCATGTCATTTACAGTTGGCGTGGACCCGACGGCTTCTCGACCGCTGAGCAAAACCCAGTGGTTTCGGTAGCAGGCACCTATACCTTAACGGTGACGACGCTGTCGTGTCTGGGTCAGCAAAGTTCGGCGCTGGCCGTAGTTGCCGCCGATACGGTCCGGCCCAGCCTGATTGCTTTGGGGAGTGGGTTGCCGTGTGTAAACTGTGCCAGCAGCTTGTTTGCCGAAGCGCCGGAGGCAACGTTACGTTGGACCGGGCCGGGTGGTTTCACCAGTACCGTTGCCGAACCGGAAGTGAGCATTCCCGGTACCTATACGGTGACGGCCACGGGGGCGAACGGTTGTCAAGTAGACCTGGCCGTTGAGTTACTGCCAGTCGATCAGGAGCCTTGCTTGCCCATTACCGCTTTGGCCGTGGGAGGTCAGGTAAGCTGCGCCGTCGCTCAGGTCAGTTTACACGCTGAGGCCCGCAACCCCGATGGGGCCGTGCTGACCAGCAATATTATGTATAACTGGCGCGGTCCCGACGGGTTCACCAGTGCGGAACAAAACCCGGTGGTGTCGGCAGCGGGCTCGTATAGCTTAACGATTAGTCGGGTCGACTGCCCCGATACGCCCGCTACTGCCCGCGCCGTTGTTACGGCCGACACCGCCCGTCCTGAACTCATCGCCTATGGAGGAGCTTTGCCCTGCCGGGGTGCGGGTTGTACGAGTACCGTATACGCGGAGGCTCCGGGTGCGACTTTATTCTGGAACGGACCCGGTAATTTCACCAGCACCGAAGTGGAGCCGATTGTAACGCTGCCCGGCGAGTACACTGTAACCGTCACTGGAACCAACGGGTGTGAGATTAGCCAGACGGTAGAGGTGTTACCCGCCGATCAGGACCCTTGCGCCGATTCGAGAATCCACTGTGTACCAATCTTTGTAAAACAAACGAAGACAGCTCGGAGGTTCTAGCCGCCAGTTAGCCGACACATCCGGAAGCGCTGTTGTCCCGACGGAAGCGTTTTTTACGTATCGTTCCATCGGATCAACAGCGCTTCCAGGTGCTTATGGGTACATGGCCAATACGGTGTTAATATCCGTAACTGATAAGGCGTTACGTTGGATTGTAAAGGTTGTTCCATTTTTCCGGGTGATGGTCGGGAGGCCGTTTACCGAGAAATCGTAGGAACCGTAGAGCATAATCGACCCAAAATCGAGTCCGCCGGGAGAGTCAAATCCATCGAAACCGCGGGTGGAGTACGTATCGAAGTCACTTTCATAGCCGGGCCGGACGTTCGCCATATTCACCGTTACGTAGGTGTCCCGATCGGCCCGGGTGTGTTCGTGCCACAGCCCGATGGTGTGACCAATCTCATGGATGGTGTTCCCCGTTGTGCACCCGTCGCCTAACGTAACGTATTGAAGTCCACCCGAGTAACCAACGTTGGATGAGCAGCCGTTGCCTTTCTTGAACAGCACGTAACCCCGCTGCGTAGTGCGCTGAACGAACCGGATGGGCGTATTCGCTTCCCAATGAGCAATGGCATTCAGCACACGGGCCTGATTGGGCAGGGCGGGGTCGATGCTATAATACACGACTTTTCCCGGCCAGCGAGCGGTTGATTTCGAGCGTCCCGTACCTTCTGTACTGACATCGATTCGATCTTCCAAATCGTCGGGCGTAAGCAATATATCGCGTTCGAAAACAGCCTGCCCATTAATCAGGCGATACTTAATCTTCTGCTTGTTCAGATAGGCCGTTTGCAGCGAACCGTGCTGATCGGGAAACGCTTCTTCGGCCTGACTGCCCTGAACAACCGGGGCTATACCAGCCGTTCCGGATTCAGACTGGTCGGGCGAGCAGCTTAACAAGCTAACCGTAGAGAGACAGACGAGTGCGGTAAAACCTGTAATTTTCATAGTTGAGTTGGTTGTTAATTAGGTGAATGTGAGTTGAGTAAACAGATTATGCGGGAAAACGCAGCAGATAGCAAGTTGTTTAAGACATAGGTAGTTCAGGGTGAGCTGTTTACTTAATTAATCGAGTAGTATAGTGGGCCGTCAAGTCGGCCCATGTAGGGGCCTACGCTATACGGAGGGTGTATACGTGCACAAATTTCGTCTGGATGTTCTCGAAATATTTGCTTTGGTAATATTTATTAAATGGTTATATGTACACTTACTTTATAGTTTATAAATATTATAAAATAAGTTATTAAAAAAGCTAATATTTATACTTAACGAGGATTAGATAGGGTGCAGCAGCGAGGCAGAATTCAAAACGGTATGGCATCAGCCTGTGAATCTTTGCGACGGTCCCATCGTTCTTAACGTAGCAGGTATTCCTTTTTGAATGAGTTTGGTTTGGTAAGGTGAATAAGCCCTTATGAATGATTTAGGCAGTATGCAGGTAGTTGATGTACTCATAGTAGGTGGGGGGCCCTGTGGCTTAGCTGCCGGTATTGAAGCGGTCAAATCTGGGTTGAGCCATTTGATCCTGGAAATGGGTAGTCTGACCGAATCGATTCGTCAGTATCCACGCCGGATGCGGTTCTTTTCCACGGCCGAGAACATCGAAATTGGCGGGTTGCCGTTCCCGATCTCAGGCGTAAAAGCGGGGCGCGATGAAGCGCTGCAGTATTACCGGAAAGCAGCCGCTTATTACAAACTCAATTTCAAGTTATTTCAGGAGGTTTGGGAGGTTAAAACAGAAGCGGATGGCCTGTTTACCGTTCTGACCAAAACCGGCGACCGGTATCAGGCGCGGAAGGTGATTATGGCTACCGGCTATTTTACCCGACCACGGTGGCTCGGCATTCCGGGCGAAGACCTGCCGCACGTATCGCATTACTACGACGAACCGTTTAAGTATTCCTTCACGAATGTTGTGATCATCGGCGCGTCTAACTCGGCCGTTGAAGCGGCTTTGGAACTGTACCGGCACGACGTAACGATTACAGTTGTTCACCGGGGCGAAGACTTCAGAAGTACGGTAAAATACTGGCTGGTGCCCGACGTGAAGAACCGCGTTAAAGAAGGTAAAATCAAAACCGTGTTTGACTCAGTCGTCACCCAGATCGACGAACAGAACGTAACGGTAAACAACCTGAAAACAGGCGAAGAATCGCAGATTCCGGCCGATTTCGTATTTGTCTTAACCGGCTACATACCCGATGCCGACCTGTTGCGTCGCTGCGGCATCGACCTTGATCCAACTACGCAGGTACCGGTTTACAATAGAGAGACCTTTGAGACGAACATCCCGGGCTTGTACGTGTGCGGCACGGTACTGGCCGGCATCTACACCGAAAAAGTCTTTATTGAAAACGGGCGCGAACACGCGCAGTCGATCATCGACCACATCATGGGCCGGGAGGTGCATAAAGTCGCTGACCTGATCCAGCGGATTTAACAAAATCGAACCGGGCAACGATCACTGTCCTTGCCCGGTTCGATTTACGCTTACAACGAATGTCGCACAATGAGCCGAAACGGGTTTTCGACATGAAGCGGGCAGTTGTCCCGAATCAGGCGAGCGGCCGTGCGGCCCATCTCGGCAAAATCAGTCGACATGACGGTAATGCCATCCAGAATAACCTCCTTCACGGGCGTGTCATTGTAGGACAGAATGCCCACGTCCTGCCCCAGCTTCAGCGACGTTTGCTTGATTTTCTTCACCAGCGTTACCAAATCATCTTCCATTAGATTAATGTAGGCGTTTCCGGCTTCGATCGGCTCTTCGTCCGGGTTGTAGATGGTCCGGGCTTTGAAGTCGTGCGCGTGGCAAAATGAGTAGAAGCCATTCAGAATAGCTTTTGGATGGTAAGTTTGTGCCGGGAAAAGGATGTTCAGCGTATGGTATTTACGTAGCAGCGGCAAGGCTTCGGTCAGGGCAAATTCAATGTCGGCCTGAAAGTTCTGATACACCGCGGCATACGTCCCCGTAATCCCCTCGACAAACTTGTCTAAGATTACCAGCTTGTTTTTGGGTAAGGCGTTGATAATCGCGCGGGCTTTGTCTTCCTGATCAAAAAAGTGAGGAATAATGACGTAATGCGTATGCCCGGCGTTATCCTGATGAATCAGGTTGCTGAAGCGCTGAAAGTCATTGTTATACACATGAAAGTCAATGGATACGTCTGGCCCGAGGCTTTCGATCAGCGCATCGTAAATGATCTTTTTATGTGTGCTGAGCTTATTGAACAGTAAAAAAACTTTGAGCTTATGACCAATGGGGGTGTGGCAAACGTAGAAGCCTTTACCGTTTACCGATTCGATAATCCCGTTCGTTTTAAGCAACCGATACGCTTTTTCGACCGTGCCGTGCGAGATGTCAAACTCGCCACTCACCTCATAAATAGAGGGCAGCTTATGGCCGGGCGAAATAGTCTGGTTCTCAATGCCGTCGATGATTGAGTTATAGATCTGCCAGTATTTCGGAGTTTCCGAGCGACTATTTATTCGAATCTGGCTTAGTCGTACCGTAGTAGTGTCAGCGTCGAGCGGGGTAGATGCGTTCATTGGCAGCCTAAGGTAATGAATAAGGCAATGAATATAGAGTAACAGCCCTGGCTATGGGTTACCATAGGAAGGTTACCGGCAATCAGTATCTACTTTTGTTATAAAACTTGTTTTCCGTCAAAATAACATTAAACAAATGCAACTTTCAGCGCCAAACCCAACTACCTTCAAGCATGTCAGCTACTTGTGGGACGAAGCCAAAGCGGCCGAGCTCGCCGGGGATGAAGTCGCTCTGCTGGTCTATCGTTCTAATCTGTTAGGAGCCGATCTTCGATTAACGAACTACGGGGGCGGCAATACGTCCTGCAAAGTTACGTCTCCTGATCCGCTGACGGGCCAGCCAACCGAAGTAATGTGGGTTAAAGGCTCGGGTGGCGACCTGGGTACCATGAAACGTAGTGGTTTGGCCGCTTTGTACATGGATCGTCTGAATAATCTCAAGAAAATCTATCGGGGGTTAGCGTTTGAAGACGAAATGGTCGGGTTGTTCAACTACTGCATTTACGATCTGGCATCTAAGGCCCCCTCTATCGATACGCCCCTGCACGCCTTTTTGCCGTATAAACACATTGACCACCTCCATCCTGATGCCGCTATTGCCATTGCGGCTGCCAAGGACGGTCAGGCCATTACGCAGGAGCTTTTCAACGGGCAGATTGGCTGGGTAGACTGGCAGCGGCCTGGTTTCGACCTGGGCTTGAAATTAGAGCAGTGCGTCCGCGAGAATCCGGGTATCCGGGGTATTATGCTGGGTTCGCACGGCTTGTTTACCTGGGGCGATACGGCCTACGATAGCTATATCAATACGTTAGAGGTTATTGAGAAGTGCGCGGAGTATCTCGAAAGTAACTACGGTAAAGAGGGCAAGGCGCCGTTCGGCGGTTCAGTGCTGCAATCGCTGGAACCAGCGGCCCGGCGCAGTCAGGCGGCTCTGCTGGCACCCGTACTGCGGGGCCTTTGTTCGTCCCAAACCCAGATGATCGGCCACTTTACGGAGGATGAGCGCGTACTTGAGTACATCAATTCCAGTGACCTGAGCCGCCTGGCTCCGATGGGAACCAGCTGCCCGGATCACTTCCTGCGTACCAAAATTAGTCCGCTGGTGCTGACGCTTACTCCCGACGAAGATTTATCGGATGCCGGCGCGCTGAAGGAAAAGCTAACCCCTGCTTTTGAAAGCTACCGGGCTATGTACCAAGCGTATTACGATACGTGCAAACACCCCAACAGCCCAGCCATTCGCGATCGTAACCCGGTGGTGTTGCTGTACCCGGGTGTGGGCATGTTCACCTTCGCGAAAGACAAACAGACCGCGCGGGTAGCGGCCGAATTTTATATCAACGCCATCAACGTAATGAAAGGGGCGGAGGCTATTTCGGAATACACCTCGCTGCCCCGCCAGGAAGCGTTCGATATTGAATACTGGTTGCTGGAAGAAGCCAAACTCCAGCGTATGCCGAAGCCTAAACCACTTTCGGGCCGGATTGCGCTCATAACCGGTAGTGCGGGAGGGATTGGTAAAGCCATTGCAAAACGCTTTGCCGATGAGGGAGCCTGCATAATCGTTACCGATAACGATGAGGGCCGACTCGCCGGCGCAAACGATGATTTTCGCAGTCAGTACGGCAAAGACACGCATACCGATGTGCTGGTAGATGTTACCGAAGGCGATAGCATCCGGGCGGCTTATAAGGCGGCTTGTCTGGCCTTTGGCGGGGTAGATTTGGTGGTGAACTGTGCGGGCATCAGCATATCGAAACCACTGGAAGAACATACCGAAAAAGACTGGGATCTGCTCTACGACATCCTCGTGAAAGGTCAGTTCATGGTCACCCAGGCTGGCGTAGACGTAATGCGCAAGCAAGGCTTCGGGGGCGATGTGATCAACATCGTCAGCAAAAATGCCTTGGTATCAGGCCCGAACAACGCAGGTTACGGCTCCGCCAAAGCCGCTCAGCTCCACTTAAGCCGCTTGAATGCCGCTGAACTGGGAAAAGATCACATTCGGGTTAATGTCGTTAATCCCGATGCGGTTATCGCCGATTCCAAGATCTGGGCGGGTGCCTGGGCCGAAGGCCGGGCGAAAGCATACGGCGTATCGGTCGAAGAATTGCCTGGCTACTACGCGAAACGTACCCTGCTCGGCGAAGTGATTCTACCCGATGACATTGCAAACGCCTGCTTTGCGCTCGTTGGTGGTCTGCTGAACAAGTCGACGGGCAACGTACTGAACGTGGACGGGGGCGTAGCAATGGCTTTCGTGCGGTAAAGATGGCCAGACGAGCATTCGTTATGCAGTTGTTCGAAGGGCAGGCCGCTGAGTATCAACGGCGGCACGACGAGCTATGGCCCGAACTTCAGGACCTGCTTAAACGCACGGGCATCAGTGCGTATTCGATCTTTCTGGACGAATCGACCCATACGCTCTTCGGCGTAATGGAGGCTGTTGACCTGGCGGCTTTGGATAGGTTGCCTCAGGAACCTGTGATGCAGCGCTGGTGGGCCTATATGCAGGACATCATGGCTACCAATCCCGACAACTCGCCGGTGAGCAAACCTTTGCGGGAAGTGTTTTATCTGCCCTAATCTATTGAGTTATGATTCTTGACCCTTTCCTCCTCGATCAGCATAACCAGCAGCGGCTGGAGCGTCACCGCAACCGGTTAGCACCCTGGACTGGCGACGTAGCCAATGCCGAAGCGATCATCGATAAATTAATTGCGTTTCAGATTGCCATTCCCAGTTGGGCGCTGGGCACCGGCGGCACGCGCTTTGGCCGGTTTCCGGGGGGGGGCGAACCGCGCAGTCTGGAAGAGAAAATTGATGATGTGGGTTTACTGCACACGCTGAACCGGGCCAGTGGGGCCATCTCGCTCCATATTCCGTGGGACATTCCGACGGACGCTGCGGCCATACGGGAACGGGCAGCCAGCTACGGGCTCGCCTTTGATGCCGTAAATTCCAATACGTTCCAGGATCAGCCGGATCAGGCATTAACCTATAAATTCGGCTCGCTGCAACACGTCGATCCGGCCGTGCGTCGGCAGGCAATTGAGCACAACATCGAGGTCATTCGGCACGGAGAAGCGCTTGGCTCAAAGGCGATTACGGTCTGGTTGTCCGACGGGTCGTGTTTTCCCGGCCAGCTGAATTTCCGCCACGCATTCCAGAGAACGCTCGAGAGTTTACAGGAGATTTATGCCGCCCTGCCCAACGACGGCGGGACCGCCCCGTGGAAGATGTTCGTTGAATATAAAGCGTTTGAGCCTAATTTTTATTCGATGACCGTTGGCGACTGGGGCAGTAGTTTCCTGTACGCCAGTAAACTCGGGCCACAAGCCTACACGCTGGTTGATTTGGGTCATCACCTGCCCAATGCCAACATCGAACAGATTGTGGCTCTGCTGTTGATGGAAGAAAAGCTCGGCGGATTTCATTTCAACGACTCCAAGTATGGCGACGACGATCTGACGGCGGGCAGCATCAAGCCCTATCAGCTTTTTCTGATCTTTAACGAACTGGTCGATGGGATGGACGCCCGGCAGATGAACCACGCGAGTGATCTAGGCTGGATGATCGACGCAAGTCATAACGTAAAAGATCCGCTCGAAGATCTGCTGCAAAGTGTAGAAGCCATTCAGATTGCCTACGCCCAGGCGTTACTGGTCGATCGGACCGCCCTCGAAGAGGCCCGGTCGAAAAACGATGTCGTGCAGGCGCAGGAAATACTACAGGATGCGTTCCGAACCGATGTGCGACCCTTAGTGGCCGAAGCGCGGCTGCGGGCCGGTGGGGCGCTCGATCCCCTGGCTCTGTTCCGACAGACAGCCGTTCGGCGTACACTCATTGATGAGCGCGGGGCTAAAACCGTTGCGACAGGATTATGACCGGGCCTTTGTGTGTCGTCTTCGACGTTGGCAAGACCAACAAGAAGGTACTGGTCTTCGATCAGCACTACCGGGTATTGCACGAAGACCAGACGCCGTTTGACGAAATTACGGATGACGATGGCTTTCGCTGCGACGACCTGCCCCGCTTAACGCGCTGGGTGCTTGATTCGTATCAGCAACTGACCGCTCAGTACGGCTCTGCAATTCGGGCAGTGAACGTATCGGGCTATGGGGCCAGCCTGGTGCATCTGGGCGACGACGGTCAGCCGGTTACGCCTTTGTACAATTACCTGCGTGACCTGCCCCGCGATTTGCATGCTCAGTTCTTTGCACAATATGGCCCCGCCAGTAAGTTTTGCGTTCAAACGGCTTCCCCCGATCTGGGTCTGTTGAATTCCGGCCTGCAACTGTACTGGTTGAAATACAGCAAACCCGACCTGTTGGCGTCGATTCGTCACTCGCTGCACCTGCCTCAATACGTTAGCTACGTACTAACGGGTCAGCCGGTTTCGGAGATTACCAGTGTCGGTTGCCATACGGCTTTGTGGGATTTTACGCGCCAGGACTACCATCCCTGGACACTCAGCGAAGAACTGTACAGCATCCGGCAAACGCCCTTACAGCCCGATGCTACGTTCTCAATCAGCGATGAAGTGCAGGCTGGTATCGGCATGCATGATTCATCGGCGGCCCTCGTTCCTTACTTAAAAGCCTTTGCCGGATCTGCCGACTTATTGCCGTTCGTCCTGCTGTCGACCGGTACGTGGTCGGTCAGTATGAACCCCTTTAACGACGAACCCCTCACGCCCGATGAGCTCGGTCAGGACTGCCTGTGCTACCTAAGCTACGAGGGGCGACAAGTTAAATCGTCGCGCTTATTCGCCGGGAATGAACACGAGCGGCAGATCAAGCATCTGGCTGACTATTTTCAGACTGATATAAATTATTACCGGCAAGTTCGCTTCGACGCGGCACTAGTGCAGGCTTTACGGGCTCGTTTCCAGCAGCTTGCACCCGCGCAGACGCATCTGACCCGACTCCGGGAAAGCCCCTTTGTTGAGCGTAACCTGAACGAATACGCTACGTATGAAGAAGCATATCATCAGTTTATGCTCGATCTGGTCGCCCAGCAGGTCGCGTCGCTGGCGTTGGCAATCGGCCAGACACCCATAAAAGCACTCTTTGTTGACGGTGGATTCTCCCGAAACGACGTGTTTATGAACTTACTGGCCGAGGCTTATCCGGATCGTAAAGTTCAGGCCTCCCGCGTGGCGCAGGCATCGGCGCTGGGAGCGGCTTTAGTGATTCATGAGCACTGGAATTCAACGCCCTTCGACGCATCTTGTATCAACCTGATCCCCTACGTAGCGCAGGTAGCTGACGCCAGTACATAGTTGCCTAAGGAGATAGTCAGATTGAAGAGCTAACCAGGCAGTAAGAATAATCTATAGGATAACTTATTGTGTAGAATAACCACTAAAAGTAAATCTAATTCTGAAATCCGCTCGTAAGTACGAGGAGTTAGTGACACTGGCTCTTTGTACTTACCTGCTTATGGAATTACTACTACAATCACTTCAGTCCTATACAAACGCTCGGTTGGTTGTGCTGCGCACGTTAGCCAATTCATCTTTATCCTGTCCTCACATCGCAGAAACTACAAATTTAACCATTAGTATGCTTCGGGGGCGTCAGCAGAATCCTGCGCTCTGGAAGCCGCACGAGTTAGGGCAGTTAGCAGACGTACTCGGTTTGCCCAATCGGTTCGCCGACCACCTGAATACCATTTCAACCTATCTGGACGAGCTGAGCCCAGGCCAGTTTCAACAAGTTCGTTTGCTCACAAAATTAACTACCGCTCAGGTCGCGTCACGTAAGAAGGATTACCGGTTGTGGCAGTATCCGGAGCTGGAGCGGCTATTGAATGGACTTCGTAAACTAGCCGAAGATGATCGCACAAACTGGGAACAAATTTCGCAAAGAAGTCGGGCTAAGCGGACCCGCAAAAACACGATTGATTTCGAGAGCAGGTTACGTTCGGTCAGCCAATAACCTTAAACAAATACACACAGATCAGGCCCTTCATCGGGCCTTTTCGTTTTTAAAGGCTATCCCATTGAGCAGATAGCTGAGTTGTGCTACGTATGTACCAACACGCGAAGTCCGCCTGGTTTGAAGCATGATGAATGTCACTTTTTACATATCGGTTTAGTCAAGCATAGATTTATTCATCAATAAGTCTATCTATTAGAGCTGTCGTCCCAAATCAGACATAAAATGTCTCAAATTTGAAAGCTTCATTTAAAGCAATATGATCATCTTTGACCTATGAAAGAGAACGATGGATTGTCTGCTTATAAGCTATAAATACGGTCGGTTTCAACTCTCGTTACTGATTGGTTGATCAACCAACTTTATTCAGGGCAATAATCTAATTCGGCTCAGACTACCGAATAATAAATCTAGAGGAATGAAACTGTAAATGTTAGTCGATATGAGCCAACGTTAATAAAGTAATCTGTTTATTTGTAGTTACGGCCTACTGATATCGCTTACTTCTATCACGTTAAGGCTAGCCTTACTCAGCTTCGATCTAGTTACTTATTTATCCACATCATAATTCCTGAATGAATGAGAAACAATTACGTTCTCTGTTTCCTCTTTGCATTATTGTTAACTAGTTGTAGCCAGAAGGCTATTGTACACTTTGCTCAGAAACAACCTGAGCTCACCTCTGCTGACGTGTTAACAGAAATCATGCTTGTTAACAAGTCTCCTCGAATTGTACTTCGTGTCCCTAATACCCGTAAGGGGGTTACCAACACGCAGGGAACAACCAATCCTCAGTTTGGGGCCGTAAACCCGGTCAAAGTCAGTCAGGCACGTAGCAGCCGTTCTGCGGCTACTGTGCAATTCATTGAATCCCAATATGATGAGACGGCTCTATACAACGCCATTGAGAAACAACTTTTCAAAGAAGGTTTCTCCGTTCGCGATCGAGGTCTGTTTAATCAGGTTCTGGACGCCAATGAAAGCGTTGCTTACTCCAAAATTAGTTCACTGACAGATACTGATCTGATTCTAGAGCTTGTTCGGTTAGACAATCTTGTCGGCTACACGACTAATATCTGTTTCACAGAGCCGGATGAGCAGCAACGTCTGATTAACGAGTACCGCGACATGCGGGGGGCATCGGTTGAGTTCAAGCTGGTACATGTTAAGAGCAATGAGATTGTTGGTTCGTATAAGATTCATTATACACCTTGTTTAGAAGGATGTCGAGGCCTCTACAAAAAGGCTGGGGCGACAGGTGTATTCACCAGCAGCGATTGGCTAAAGCCGGGTGAGCGTAAATTGCGTAACCGGGCTTACCAGAAACTTGATCAGGATGAGCTAGAAGCGTTTATCACGAATGCTACCCATCAGCTTGTCGGCTCCATGCGATAGGCGCTAACCCATTCTTTTATGAAAAAACAGCTACTCTGCTTATTTTTCCTTGTTAGTCTACAATTAACGCTACATGCTCAGGACGTTATTTATACGGCCAACGGTAACCGTCTTGCTAAAGCACGGGTTACAGATATTACTGACGAGCGAATCATATTTTCAGTACAGAAAGGTGATTCGCCTAGCACGTACAGTCTGCAACGTCAAAACGTACTGGCGGCTTTTCGGAAAGGTAATTTCTTGGTCATCAGTAAATTAAGCCCTGATTTAGCACAAGCTAAACAAGAGTTGCAGACGTTTCTGACGACAACTGCCTGGCAGGATAAAGACTTTCTACTACGTGCCGTTCCTTTTGAGGTAATACCGGCAAAAATTTCTCTTGAAAATGAGACTATTGTCAACTATCTGACGAATGATGGCAAATCGGCCTCAATCTCGAAAGGAGAACTCATTGCTATCTTATACAACGATGGACGACATAGCCTTTTACGAGAAGCTACTGAGGTAGCCCCTCTGTTAGCTATTGTGCAAAAGCCTATCAATGCCAACGTACAGGTCGTTTCCGCACAGGCAACCAACAAAACGCCAACGGCATCACGTGTTCAGGAGCCTTCTCCAGTTCAGAAGCCAGAAGCTGACTCTGGTGCACCCCCTACAAACGCCAATCTAGCTACGTCTTCGCCAACTCCAGCTCAGCCGATAAGTAAGCTGATTCTTTCCGAAGAAGAGTACCAGTACTACCGTCAGAAAGCAATAAACAGAGTAGAAGAATTTGCTTCCTACCTGAAAATTATTGCTAATAAATCCTATTCAGACTACGAAAGAGGCCAGGCGATAGATCAGGCTTCAAGGCTGTTTATGCCAGGCTCAACGATGGAAGTTACATCCAAGAATCAGCCTGGTGCCCGCCGATATCCAATCCGTACGTATCTGACTAACCTGAAGCGCTTAAACTATACATCGGTTGATATTGAATGGACCGAAATTCAGTATCTTAAAGAGCTTTCTCAGGCGGTAGACGGTAATTATTATGGAGTCATAACTGGTCAGCAAACCTTCATCGGATATGGTCGCAATACGCAGTACAGCGATGTAACTCAAAAGAATGTACGGGTTAAGCTGGAGCGTTACCACGTAGTTAATAATGGTCAGGATGATGTACGCTGGAATCTGTTACTAGGTTCCATAGGTGTATCGGCTCAGTGAATAGGATGAACTTGGGCTGGCTCATAATTATTTGGCTATGCGGAGCTTCGCTGTTGGCACAAGGCCAGCAACTGGATTCTACAGGTATATATCTGCAAGGTCAGCTTATCGACTACCGTACCCGTCAACCTCTGAACTCCGCCCGACTTTTTGTGAGAGCAGCTAGCAGCCGCCAAAAAATAGGAACTAGTGATTCTACTGGGGCCTTTTCGGCTAAGCTGCCTTTCGGTGCGACGGCAATACGTATCGAAAGGACCGGTTACCGTCCTCAAACGATCCCGGTACAGCTTGCTGCTAATTGGGATAGCCTACCTATTACCGTTGTTATTCCGCTTATCCCAACCGATAAACAGACACTGAACACGCCTTATCAGCAGACGGAACAAACAAGTTATGTATTGAACGATAGTACCGTAAATCAATCCGCCCGTGATAGCAGGCATGTTCAGCATAATACGTTTTTGATTACTGATGCGATTCGGGGCAAGCCTCTGTCGGCCACGGTCTGCTTTCTGTATACCCAAACCGGTGAGAAACGATGCCTTGGCACTAATGCAGAGGGGCTACTTAAGCGGGATTTTGATCAGAAAGATATTGTCGCCTTGGAGGTTCGCTCTACTGGCTACCAATCTTACGACGGTAACTTGATTGTCGAGCAGTTAACTGGCCAATCCCTACAGCATGGAATACAACTCCAGCGTGAATTAACATTGCTATCTGTCAACGCGCCCGGAGCGACGTACTGCGAATTACGTGTAAAGACAAAACCGATGCCTTTATCCGCCGTATCAGGCTATGCGCACCAGTACGCGGCCTATGACTTAGTCCCGGGCTTGTATGAATTGGCCGTGAGATATGGCAATGAGGTGACTCGACAACCGATTCGTTTGAAGACAGGATTAAATTTTGTGTCGGTTAATCAACCCCGTACGAATTCCGTGATAGCTTCTGACAAAGGGACAAGAACTGAAGCGGTTGGTGTAACAACAAAGCCGACGTTGATATTGCCTGACTCAATACCTATGATCTATTTTGAACAGGGTAGTTACCAACTGCGTGCCGATTCACAGGATGTTTTACGACGGGTCGCTCAGTATATGAGGGAGCACCCAGCTTGTAAACTTTTGATTACAGGACACACTGATAACGTGGGTAATTTCCAAATCAATCAGACCCTATCTGTATATAGAGCGCTGGTCACGGCAAAGTTCTTGACCAAGTTAGGCGTCGCAGATGACATACTCAACAAAGATGGCATTGGTAGTCGCCAGCCCATAGCACCTAACGATAGCGAAGTTAATAGAGCGCTTAACAGACGGGTTTCCTTAAAATTAGTGACAGTTCGATGAGAAAACGTTATTCGATCAGATTCCTTACCTGCTTTATTCTGCTGGTTGGAGTTATCGGCTGCCACCAGGAGCCGGTTATACCAAAGTCTGCCATCCCTGGAACCTGCCAGATTTACCGGATTGCCACTATCAACGAAGGAATTCGGGATACAACGATTTACACCTACAATGCCTTTGGGCAGGTAGAGGAAATTGCATATCGGCAGTGGACAAATGGTATCCTAACGACCAACGGGCGTCAGAATTTTACGTACTCAGCTGACCATTTTCTGTTCTCTCAAGTCGATCAGACAACGGTTTATACAACGGGGAGCCAAACCCGCAATAACAAAGGGTATGTCTATACGTATCAGGATGGGCTTATACAGCAAGTTGCCATTCAAAACGCTCTGTCAGGGCAAATGCTTGGCTACAACCGGTACGTCTACGAAAGTGGTAAGATTAAGACGTACGTCGAAGCTAACGCACAACAGCAACCTATTCGGAGCTATACCTTCGACGATACTGGTAAGCTAAATCAGGTAACCGAAGTGGGCACAACAATAGCGATGGTCACAAACGGGAAGATCACAAAGCGCGTACTGAACAATGGGACTACAATCGATTATGGATTTGATAATCAGGGACAGCTTATAAGCGAATCTGCTGTATCGGCTAACGGTCAGACAAAGCATACTTATACCTATGATAATTATCCTTACTGGAATAAAACGCAACTTTTATTCCGCGGCATTCCATCACCCGATTTGGGTGGTCATACCTTCGTTCACAATTTAATAGGCAATACGATTGAACAAACGCAAAATGGCCGTTCCGTTCAGAATCAGAAGTTCGAATACAGACGTACCTACACGAAAGCAGGTTACACGCTAGGCTACGCCAGAAGTGATGGAGCCCGGCAAAATATTGTTTACGCCAACTGCTTATGAGAAACATATTTACATTCTTACTAGCCTTAATGGCAGCTGTAACGCCGGTATTAGCACAGAAGAGTGCTAAAAAGATCTATGTTGCCCGGGTTAGTAATAGTGATACAACTATCACTAAACGGGATCGGGACGAGATCAATTTTCAAGCTAAGAACACCATCAAGAACCTGGAAGAGTTGCTAGGGTTAGTAACATCTACAATTCCAGCGGAAAATCAACTAGATAAAGCTATCAAGGACAGTTACTTGCCTAACTCAGCTCAGATTTTCTATAATGATGCAGTGGTTGTAGAAGATGACATCGACCCAAACCATACATCGTCGAAAAACTCCGCGGACCTTCCTGTAGACCGGTACTTGAAGAACCTGGCTATTTACTATTCAAAGTCCGACACATCAACAATCAAGTTCACAACAGCGCTCACTACGCCACTTATTGAAAGTAAATCGTATCCGTATATCAAAGCGTTTTTTACGTCAACGTTTAGCGGAGAATATATCGATCCACAAAATAAACAAGCCAATACGCGCTACCAGACGTTGCAGCGCGTCGCTGAGTTGCGGGTAGAAAAAGCCGGTGGTAAATGGCGCACCTTTATTGTGCGTCTCGGTTTTCCTCAGCCTGGCGAAGGGCTCACAAGCGAAACAAAGCCTATTGTTATACCAGCTACTGGACCAGCCAAGCCTATCAATAGTATACCGGCTCTATACAAGAGCGCCAATAAGGGTAAGGACTCGCTGATAGTCAAACGAGATAACAGTTGGCTGAATGTGGTTCGTTCGACGACGGATTTGGTACCAGTGGGGTTCTATCAGTATCGAAAAATTGATAACACTAGTCAGGCGTTTATCAGTATAACCCTGATAAATAAGGATCAGAACTTGGCTTTCAGGCAACCTAATGGGGCTATTCTTACATTTAACAAAGTTGTTCGAGCGCCACGCCTAGCTGCCTGGCTTCAAATCATTACTGGAACGGCTGCATTAGGTGTCAGTTATGTTGGTTATAGTTCTTTACAACGAATCTACAACGATTACACGGGGCGACTTGCCTCACTTAATGCAGAATACACAGTCTGGCAAACACTTTCTCAGCAACCAGGTAACTCGCCAGCCACGCCCATGTCTTTCGGCAGTTACGCCCAGCCCGGTATTTACGCTGTCTATGGCGGAGGGATTATGGGTAGTGGCTTAATCATCAATGGTATCCGACAATTACTAAAAGCTGGTCGGCAATAAAGCGCACGCTCAAATACAGCTGATAACCACACGATAAAGTATTTACATGATTAACATTTCTACAAACCAGTACTGGCTAATTATACTATTTGCACTGGCCCGTTTGACTCCAGTAAATGCTCAGACAACGTTGACTATTTATTATGGTGACCCTACCGCGAGTCCCGATGCCGCTTTCGATGGCAACGTTTTTCAGGTTGGCAATCAAGTGGGAGACGCTCCCTTCTACGTTAAATTTGGTGGTTCTGGTACACGATATTTTGAGATTGACTCACCCGGTGAAAACAATACAAAAAAGGTTAACGGTGATGGTTTTGTGATCATACGGCCAATCACCAGTATGGTGATTGATCAATCGAAAATCAAGAACTTTTCCGGAACCGTCAGTGGCTCTGTGGTTATTACAGTTAAGCCACTCAGTATTACCACCATCAACACTAGTTCAACAGACATTTTACCAGGAACAGAAATTACGGCTACTTACCGCACAGGTGCTGGTACGTTCCCAGTAGACTTAGCTATTAACAGTTTTAAAGTTCAGCTTTTAAGTGCTGATGGCTCTACTGTAGTAGGCGATTTGTTAAACTCGGCAGATCAATATAGCGGTCGGGAGCAGAAAGGCTCTAGTTTCGGCGGTATCCGATCAATCAAAGCCACCATTCCTGGTAATACCTCTCCTGGAACGTATCGAGTTCGCGTCGTTACGCAGGGACTGATCGAAAACGTTATAGGAAGTGCCAGTCCAGCCTTTGTGGTTAGAAGCAACACAGTTGATGGACCAGCAATTAGTACCAGTAGTTTATCTGGTAGTTACTGCGCTGGTTCGGTCGTATCATTTCCTTTTTCTGCAACAGGCTCCTTCCCGGCTGGAAATGGTTTTAAGGTGCAGTTGATCAACACGGATGAAAGCTTATTACAGGAATTGTCGGGTACAAGTCTCTCAACACCCATTAATGCTACATTACCAGCCTCGCTCGCCACAGGAACGTATCGTTTCCGGATAGTGGCCACAGCGGCAAGTGTCCAAAGCAATACGGGTACTATCAGTATAGCCGCCTTACCTACCCTGACAATTTCGGGGAGTGCGACAACGACGGCGGGCTCTACCGCCCTAGTTCAGTTATCATTTACGGGGACACCTCCCTGGTCATTCACCTATGTCGATAATAATATAATTCGTTCGGCTACCGCATCTGTTAGCCCAACAACGATTACACCCACCTTTTCAACCGCAACAGTCTTTGATAACTCATTCATCAAAAGCTTCAGAGACAGCGGCTGTGGCACCAGTGACAACATCGGCGGGTCGGCTCAGATTTCAATAAGACAAAGCCAGGTCATACTTACAACTAGTGTATTATCCAGTACCTACTGCCCAGGCACGACACTTCCTATTTCGTTTACAGCAAGCAGTTCGCTTCCTTCGATCATTGTTTATGAGGTGCAACTGTCAGATGCTGCGGGTAGTTTTGTTAACGCACAGGTGATTGGCAGTGGCACCACAAGCCCCGTTACGGCAACGCTACCTACATCGCTTACTGCCCGATCAGGCTACCGTGTCCAGGTCGTTATTCAAAGGCCAACTTCACCCGGATCAACTGATTACAGCGTGCTGGCTAGTTCGGTTTCAACGCCACTCGACATTACTCGCCCGGGCGCTCCTACAGTTGCTGACGTCTCGTTTTGCCCGACTACCGTTACGAGCCCTTTGAGTGCTACGGGGATGAATTTGAAGTGGTACAATGCCAACGGACAGGTGCTTGCCAGCGCTCCCACACCACCAGCTAGCCAAGCCAGTACGTATTACGTTACCCAGACTGTTAACGGTTGCGAAAGCCTGCGTGCGACCATCAATGTAACACCAACGTCCATACCAACTGCGCCAGTGGTTAACAGCGTTTCGCTCTGCCAGGGCGGGCAAAGCCAGCTGCCAACGGGTATTCCGAATGCGCTTTGGTACTCCTCCGCTATTGGCGGAACGGGCTCTCCGCAACCACCTGCAGTCAACAGTCAGGCCGCTGGTGAGCAGTTCCTCTACGTATCGCAAACCATCAATGGCTGTGAGAGTCCACGAACAGCCGTAAAAGCAGTTGTTTATCCAATTCCGGTCATACCAACTGTACCCACTCCGACGACTATTTGTCAGAATTCAATGGCGGCTCCGCTAACCGCTGCGGGATCATCGCTCACGTGGTATAATCAATCAGGAAGTAAGCTAAGTGTTGCGCCCGTACCTAATACGTCGACCACAGGCATCCAATATTACTCGGTCAGTCAGACGGTCAACGGCTGCGAAAGTATGCAGTCTACCGTCAGTGTATTTATTTCACCCGCTCCACCTGCTCCCGTAGCTGGCTCCGCTCGCTTCTGTGTCAACCAGACACCCAGCTCATTGACAGCCATAGGGACAAACCTGCGGTGGTACGCGGCTGATGGTACTGCCTTAACTGGTTCACCAACCTTTTCGACCAGTGGTGCTACTACGTACACGTTCTACGTAACGCAAACCGATGCTAACGGTTGCGAAAGTTTACGGCAGCCTGTGTCGGTATCCGTCGCTGCAGCTCCTTCTGCACCAACTGCTACGAGTGTTGCACTTTGCCAGGGCGGCCAGGGTCAATTTTCGGTATCTATCCCTAACGCGCTCTGGTACTCTTCCGCTACTGGCGGTACCGGTTCTTCCCAACCGCCTGCGCTCAACAGTCAGACCGCTGGTGAACAGATCGTGTATGTATCTCAGACGGTTAATGGTTGCGAAAGTTCACGAACAGCGGTAAAAGCGGTTGTTAATTCTATTCCCGTTGCGCCAACTGTACCAGCTTCCGTCTCAATATGCCAATATGCTGTTGCCACGGCGCTGACTGCCAGCGGTGCGTCGCTAACGTGGTACAACTCATCAGGAAGTAAACTAGGTGCTGCCCCTACACCCGCTACGCTAACAACAGATACACAGTCTTACTCAGTCAGTCAAACAGTAAATGGGTGTGAAAGTATGCGTGCCGCCATAACTGTAGCAATTCGTCCAGCTCCTAAGTTACCAATAGCAAATTCAGTACGGTATTGTGTGGGGGAGGTCGCCCAACCTTTGTCAGTTACCGGATTGAATGTGAAGTGGTACACAGAACAAACTGGGGGAACGGCTTCGCCCAATTCCCCTGGCTTTTTCACGATAGACTCTCGTACGTATACCTTTTACGTCACGCAGACTGATGTCAATACCTGTGAGAGTCTCCGTCAGCCGGTATCAGTATCTGTTGTTGCTCCGCCATCGGCACCAAGCGTAAAAGCCAATCAGATATTTTGTCAGTTGGCACAGGCCGACACCTTGACCGCTACCCCCAGGGTCGGGTTAATCTGGGAAGGACCAGGCATTTCGAGTAGCGCGAATGCGCCTGTTCCTGTTACGTCGCAACCGGGGACCTTTACGTATCTGGTTGCTCAGAAAGCGGGTAGCTGCATAAGCCCAAAGGCACAGATCACCGTGCGGGTTGTACCAACACCACTGGCTCCTAACGTTACCTCAACGGCACTGTACTGCGTTGGTGCCGCAAGTACTCCACTCTCTGCAACTGGCACTAACTTAACCTGGTATACAAACACCGATCACAGTGGGCAGTCGTTTGAGCAAATAATTCCTAACACGCAGCAGGCAGGTATAACCGTCTATTACGTAACGCAAAAAGACGCTAACAACTGCCAGAGCCCCAATAGCTCTGTTGAAGTGCGAGTGTCGAACAGAGCAATTGCTACCCTTTCTGGGGACGGCTCGGTATACCCTGGCGACAGCACTGCTATCCGCATCAGACTTTCGGGAGATGGTCCCTGGACGTTTATCGACTGGAACAACCGGTCAATTACAGCGTCTGACTCTCTATACGTAATCTGGGTACGACCGGCACAGACCCGCTCCTATGCGATTACAAATCTACAAAGCACCTGCGGACCTGGTGATTCCGGTACACCTTATTTGTTAAGCGTTCTATCTCCTCTAGCGACCCTAGCCCCAGTTGAACCCGTATCGATTAACGTATATCCAAACCCAACAAATGGGGATGTATCAGTTGACTGGAGTTCATCGACCAAACAAAGCGTTACGTTCCAGATCATTAATGCGGCAGGTATAGTCGTCCGGCAGGTAAGACACCAATCGTCCTCAACGCCCCAGACTGAGCATTTTCAGTTAGGGACGCAACCGGCTGGTATGTACTTCTTAAAAGTGCAAACCGACACAAATGGAGTAAATGCTAAGCCAATTATTAAACAGTAACTTTTTCATATAACCTAAATATTCTTTCACCATGTTGAGTTTCAAGCTATTTGACTTTCCATCAGGACAAGATTTCATGCCTTCAAAAGAGACAAGAAATTTCTGGTTATACACGAAAAAAACTAGGCGTACTTTTGGAGGTGTTGCGCTGCCTGGGCTATTTGAAACAGTCGGCTATCCAACACAAATGATTGCTTTCTTTGCAATTTTAGTACTAGAGATTATTCCTACTATCTACGGAATAGAAGAAGGAGTTTTATGGCAGGCCATCGCTGCAGCTATTTTCATTGATATATTTCTAGCTATTGTTTCTCATTTATGGCATGATAGAATATGTCGTCACAAAAATGAGTTGGTCAATGCTGATGATGAGGTGGAAAAGGAAGACCTGAAAAGAAAAATAAAAAGCTACACTATTTATACATACTTCTTCTATGTACTTATAACAGCTTCTGGCATACTGAAATTTTATTTCTTTTACGATGCTTATATGACTCCTGATGCAATTGCTGGAGCCGTTCTAGTATGTTATTTACTCGGGTCTATATTGCATATTGCCTATACAGGATATTTTCTTTACACTTCGCGATTTAACTATAAGATTCAAACGGAATATAGTAAATATGTATCAACGAGGAGGGGCTCTTTTGTTAATACGATCGGTCCAATCGTACATCCTTTACTTGATGATGCTTTAAATTCATCTGCGGTTGAACGTACATCTGGCGATCACAAAATTTTCAAATCTGATGATCAAAAGTTTTACTTAGAAACCTTCGGGATTTTAACTGACAAAGAGCTAACACCTCTTATAGTAAATCAACCTCCTAACTTACGCGGCCCTATTGCTCGTAAGGGATTAGAAAGACAACTTGACATTCTTAATTCTTAACTGTAAATCAAATATGACAAATCTTAATTTGCTTTATAAAATATTCTTTGCTTCAATAATCTTCTTTACGTTTTCTTGTAAGCATGAAGAAGGAAAGCCAGAAACTAGTACACTAAAAATTGTCATGCTCGATTCTGTAAATGTCAAATACGATGAGGAAACTAGACTACTTCCGGAAACTATTCAGGATTTATGTGCTGTACTAATATCTGATAGTAAGGATTGTAATCGTACATATATACTAAATCCCTCAATCATCCGACTTGATATTGATAAAGAATTATCGCTTGTTACAGAAATAGAAAAGGGTGGCTCTAAAGATATACACAACCCAAAAGTAATTGGTCGGTTAATCAAAAATAACCTCGGTGAAATAGATGTACCTAAAATATTCACAACTGGACAAAAGGTTAATACAAACAGTAAGTTGCTAATAGATAATTTCACGAAAAAGAAAGCTAGTAAGGACTCTATTTTAATCTTCAGCGAAGACAATTCATTAAATGACTATATCTTAAATAAAAAAACGTATAAAGTATTCTCGGATGTTGAAGGGCTTAGGGATGAAATAAAAAATATATTATGCGTTAATGCGAAAACTAACTTCACTTTATTATATAACCCTCCAATTCAAAACAATTCAACAGAATACCTTAATTCGCTTACTGAAATTAAAACTGGTAAAGCTACAGCTAATGTTGAGAAAACTATTAATTCCGGTAGGAAAACACAACCTAAATTAGATACAGGCGATCTCATAATCGTTAAAGGCAGTGAAGGCTGTGATATTTGTACTCGATATTACAGTGCTACAGATAATCTTGGTCGCGTTCGGCAGGTAACTCAGCGAAATTCTACTGAGTGTTGCCCATGCAATAAAACGATCGAAATGCGGGGGCGGACGTATTTGATGAACTGCGATGGAACCCCACGTCTCGAACTCGTTAATTAATACCATAAATTATTCCTAAACCTTTACCAATATGGATTTCAAAGATCAAATTAAGCAACTTGGCGATCGGGTTGCTCGCTTGAAAGATTCTATTCAAACCGAGGAAGCGACTAAGACAGCGTTGATCTTGCCATTTCTGCAAATGCTCGGTTACGACGTGTTCAACCCGTTTGAAGTTGTCCCTGAGTTTATCAGTGACATTGGTACGAAGAAAGGCGAGAAGGTCGACTACGCCGTTTTGAAGGAAGACCCTAACGGTGGTCCTGCCGAGCCTTGCATGCTCATTGAGTGCAAACATTGGAACCAGGCACTTACGTTACACGATAATCAACTTCTACGCTATTTCCACGTAACCAAAGCCCGTTTTGGCGTATTAACGAACGGCGTTATTTACCGGTTTTACACAGATTTGCAGGAACCTAACAAAATGGATGAAAAGCCATTTCTGGAAATCAACATGCTTGACCTGCGTGATAATCAGGTTGAGGAACTGAAGAAATTCCATAAGTCGTATTTCGACGTTGAAACCATTATTTCAACCGCCAGCGAACTGAAATACACCGGTGAACTAAAGGCGCTCATTCAGCAGGAAATGGCAAATCCGTCAGACGCTCTCGTACGTCATTTTGCTCGTCAAGTGTATGGAGGTACGCTTACGGCAAAGATGATGGAGTATTTTACAGCCCTGGTACGTAAGTCGTTTCAGCATACTTTCTCTGATCAGATTACTGATCGGTTGAAGACGGCTCTGGGTCAGGAGGAAATAGTCGCCCCTCAGCAAACTCCAACTGATCTACCAACAACTCCAATGAATGATGAAAAGAAAGAGCCAAACATCATCACTACTCAGGAAGAGCTAGAAGGCTTTTATATCGTCAGAGCTATCCTCCGTAACACGATTGACGCTAATCGCATCGTACACCGTGATGCTCAATCTTATTTCGCTATTCTGTTGGACAACAATAATCGAAAACCTATCTGCCGTTTGCACCTAAATGGAGGTAAAAAATCTATTACCGTTTTTGACGAAAATCGTACTGAACAGCGACACGAAATAAGCAGTATCAATGACATATTTCTCTACGGTGACGCATTGATAAAATCCTTGTCGGCCTACGAGAAACCTGTTGTTTGATTCAGTCTATTCAACCTTTAAAATTGCTCAATGATGATTCGGCTTTTACTTTTCTTGTTGCTATGCTTTTCGGGATTGCACTCGTTTGCTCAAGTTCATGTGAGAGGCTACTATCGGAGGGACGGTACTTATGTTCGGCCGCATGAACGTACTCGGCCAAACCACATGGTAACCGATAATTATAGTTATCCCGGCAATTATAACCCAAATACAGGGCGTACAACAGGTGGGTCAGTGTATAATAATCCACCTGTTTCGACACCAATTCAATATAATGAGTACTCGACCAACATTGATACATACTCCAATACTGGTTCTGTAACGGAAAAAGACCGCAAAAGCACTGCTTCTACATCTAGTCAAACTGGTACAAATTTGAGTAAGCTTTATGCAGAGGTCGAACCTAATGCAGCGTTAAGAGTGGCGCCTAATTATATGGCAAACTCGAAGTATGCTATTCCGAAAGGGACAATTGTCAAGGTGATAAAGTATAACGAATATTACTACCAGGCTGAGGTCATTGGGCATATAGGCTACTTATTGATGCGTGAATTAACCTGTAAAGAAGCCAATCTCCTTTTTGTAGAAGAAGGCTTGTACTAATCTCCGATCTTTTCCCAAAGTGTCGATTTGCTCTAAAACAGCTTCTGTCAGGGCTTCCAA
>NZ_BAAGZD010000016.1:0-186454 GCF_054778895.1 Spirosoma fluminis | reverse complement strand
GGGCTCGATTGATGCCAACCGGGGAGACTACCAGAACGGCTGGGACACGGATCAGTTTCCGGTGGACGTCTATGAGCTGACCGAAGCGATGCTGGTGATCCTGGAAGCGGGGGGTTTCAAGTCGGGCGGGGTGAACTTCGATGCCAAGACGCGTCGCAACTCGACGGATCTGGAGGACCTCTTCATTGCCCACATTGGTGGGATGGACACCTTTGCGCGGGCTGCGATTGCGGCCGAGGCCATCCTGGAGCAGTCGTCCTACAAGAAGCTGCGTTCGGATCGCTACGCCAGTTATGACAGTGGGGAGGGGGCACGTTTCGAGCAGGGCGAGCTGACGCTGGAGGATCTGCGGGCGTATGCGCTTGCCCAGGGGGAGCCCAAGCAGCTCAGCGGCAAGCAGGAGCTCTACGAGATGATCATTAATCAGTATATTTAAGCCTGCCTGATTTGACTAAGCAGTACGTACGTAACAATCTCTCCGTTACGTACGTACTGCTTACTTTATTTTAAGCGATGAGTCTCTGATAATTAGTCCCGAGTGTAAGACAATCCGGTTGGTTACCTGAATGTTCATGGAGCCATTTAAATGGTTGATCAGGCTCTGCGCGGCAATTTCACCCATTTTTTCGCCAGGGTAATGGATCGTGGTCAGGTTTGGTTCAATGACTTGAGAAACCGGATCGTTATTAAATCCAACAACGGCAATGTCGTTTGGAATCGAAAGGCCAGCCTGTTTCAGTACGCGGATGCAGCTTACGGCGCAGAAGTCATTGGCAAGGAAAACCCCATCCGGTCGGTCGGGCATCGCCTGAATGCGCCTGGCAGCTTCGATTCCTGCTTCCTGGCTTAAGTCGCCGACCATCACCAGCGATTCGTCGTAAGGCAATCCGGACTCCAGCAGCGCCATCCGATACCCTTTTAACCGGTCGGCATATACGTTTCTCTGCAAACTACCGGTTACGTGAACAATCCGTTTACACCCCTGCTCAATTAAGTGACACGTAGCATCATAACCGGCCTGCGTATTGTCAATCACAATACTGGTGCACTGCTCGTGGTTGATCACCCGGTCGAAGAACAGCAGCGGAATACCTTTATTAATGAATGCCTCGAAATGATCGATTTGTTCGGTGTCATACGCCACTGAAACCAGCAGGCCATCGACCCGGCTGTTAAACATGGTTTTGGCGTTAGCAACCTCTTTCCTGACTGATTCCAGCGATTGACTGATAATCAGGTTGTAAGCAGCTTCATTGGCGACTTTCTCCATGCCGGCCAGAGCCGTAGACATGAAATTACTATTCAGGCGTGGCACAATAACGCCAATTGTATTCGTCCGCTGACGGCGCAGATTGCTGGCAAAGGTATTGGATCGGTAACCCATTTGCCTGGCCGTCGTGGTAATCAAATCTTTTGTGTCTTCGCGAATAGCGGGGTGATCATTCAGGGCACGGCTGATGGTTGCAGGCGAGTAATTTAATCGCTTGGCTATATCATAAATCGTTATTTCCTTCTCCATACAATGGGTACGTGTGGCGCAGCGGGGATTACCGGAACAAGTTAGCAGACGAGATCAAAATAGTAGCAATCTATGCAACCCATTGCGCAATAAATGCGTAAGTGAAACAGGATATTATTATGTTGTTGCCAGCTCATTTCTTGCTTTAGAGCGTAACGTTACCGCCTTCGGTCAACCAATGTACGCTATATCCTAGGGAAAACCCTAGAAAAATCTATACAATCGCGCTAAAGCTAATTTTATCCACAATAATTTCCGCAATCGGTTGCAATTTTAATTTTTTCATTAATACTTTGCATTAAGCTTGTACTTACACAGGTCAGGTCCATTCGATTTAAGTTAAATCTTATAAATGATTGGTAAACGTTTACATAATAAGAGAAGTCAATCACGAAAGATGAAGTAGCAGCCTGTCAATGGCCGATTATGGTTAAAGCCCTGTTAGTGATGCTGGCGCTGTTTGTTAGTGTGCTCACGGCAGTAAACGCTCAGGATCAGACCATACAAGGCGACACGTATTACCGGGCGCAGTATCTGGGCCGGGGGTACGTTGCCAAAGTCTTTACCTACGCGGCTCAGGACGATCCCACGGCAGAACTGTTCATTAACGATTACAATCTGGAGTCGAGCAACATCAAGCTCGATTCGCTGCCTGGCCTGATGAAAGAACTACAGGCGCAGAAAGTGCCTATTGCCGGAATTGGCACGTAGATGCACGTAAGCGGGAACACTCCGCACGCGGGTATCGACTACGCTTTTCGGAAAATGGCAGCTACGGGCCTGAGAGTCAAAATTACTGAGATGGACATTCGCGTGAATCTGAATATGCGTGGCCGATTTCAGCAACAGCCAACTATGGCTGGACTACCAGGCGGCTATGTTTAATTACATTGTCCGATCATATATCCGGAATGTGCACGCGTCCCAGCGGTACGGCGTCACGGTCTGAAACGTAACGGATAAAGACAGTGGGATTGTCACCTCGCAGGGACGAACCGATTTTCCAACGTTGTGGGATCAGAACCACCAGAAAAAACCTGCCTACGCCGGGTTGTTGAAAGGAATTAGAGATCAGTAGCCGATTTCGTCAGGTTCGCGCCGGCCTGTTCAGAGCATATTTTTAAGATTCATCATGGGTAGTACTTACACATCCTGCCAGCTTGGTAGGATGTGTTTTTAAACCGCTGTGCCTGCCACACGTATGACAGGCAATAATTCAATCGGTTGCATTAGGTAGAACAGACATATATAACTCCTTATAGGCGATGTATGTCAAACTCGTAACCTTTTCCTGAATTTTCATGAAGCTGACGATTATTTCAGCCACGGTGCTCTGCCTCTTCGGTCAGGCAATAGCATCATTTGGGCAACAGATTTCCAAAGAGGAACTGATCTTTTTAACCCCGGAATGGAAAGGCGAACGCTATCCCGATGGGCGACCTAAAGTTTCCGATGCCATTCTAAAACGCATGAAACTGGTGACGCAGGAAGAAGCCTGGGCGGTTCTCCGCAACGAGAATTACAAACACCAGTACGCCGATGGCTGGCAGGTCATCAACCCCGACAGTGTCCTGGTGGGTCGCGCGGTCACGGCTACGTTTATGCCCGGCCGGCCGGATGTGCAGCGGATAACGGATAAACGAGGGCAGGAGCGAACAGGTAAGGTGAAGCCGCAGAATACCTGGCCCATTGAACTACTGACCAAAGGCGATGTGTACGTAGTCGATCAGTTTGGTATGCACGAAGACGGCCCCACCATCGGCGACAACCTGGGCAATGATATCTATACCCGAACCGGTAACGGGATTGTGTACGAAGGAGCCGTTCGGGACATCAACGGCCTCAAAGAATTAGGCGGCTTTACGTCGTTTTTCCGCTCGTATCACCCTTCTCACCACCTGAACGATGCGAATGGAGCATTGAATACGACCTTAGTGAGTATGAACCATCCGACCCGCATTGGCCGGGTCATGGTTATGCCGGGCGACGTAGTGCTGGGCCGCGACGGCGGGGTTATCTTTATTCCGCCCCACCTGGCCGAGAAGGTCGTGAAGACCTCGGAGATTGTCCGGCTGCGCGATATGTTCAGCCACCAGCGGCTGCGGGAACAGAAATATACCTCGGGCCAGATTGACACGCGCTGGTCGGCCGAAATCGAGAAAGATTTTTCGCAGTGGCTCAACACCCACATCAACGAACTTCCTGTTCCTAAAGAGCAGATCCAGGAGCTTCTGAAAACCCGTACCTGGTAACCGAACGCTTAACCTTTTTACAACCATGAGCTTTACATCATCCCGGCGTTCATTCTTAACCAAAAGCGCCATAGCCAGTGCCTTCGCGGCAACCTCCATCTCTACGTTCGGCGAAGGGCTGGAAACCGCCGTTCATCGGGCTCCACAATCATCGGCACCATCCGATCTGAAAATTACAGATATCAAGTGCGGCTATACCCGCAACGGACACAGCCTGTTCGTGAAAGTACATACCAATCAGGGAATCTGGGGTTGTGGCGAAGCGGTCGATGCCTCCGTCGGGACGTATCATTTGGTGAAAATGATGGGCGAGCGGATCAAAGGCAGAAGTCCACTGAACGTCAATCGCTTATTTGAAGATGTCCGCAAATCAGGTTTCTTTGAAGGCGCTCAGTCCGGTATGTACATCTCGGTACTCTCGGCCATTGAAACAGCACTTTGGGACCTGGTCGGCAAGGCACTGGGCATGCCGGTCTATCAACTATTAGGTGGTAAGTTCCGGGATAAAATCCGCGTTTACTGCGACACGGGTGCTTATCGCGAGAAAGATACGACGCCTGAGTCCTTCGGTAAAAGCGCCAAACGAGCCGTTGACATGGGTTTTACGGCGGTCAAATACGACATCGACGAACGTAACGACCCCAACAAGTTCGACGCCTACAACTGGACGGCCAGTCAGGGTGAGCTGGAGCGGATGTATAACCAGATTGCCGGTGTTCGCAAAGCCGTTGGCCCAAAGGTCGACATCTGCGTGGATATGCACGGGCGATACGACGTAACAACGGGTCGACGCGTGGCGAAAATGATGGAACCGCTGAATCTGCTGTTTCTGGAGGAGCCCATTCCGGCCGAAAATCCAGAAGCCTACAAGCAAATTCGTGAGGCCTCGAACACACCGATCTGCGCCGGAGAAAACCACTACCTGGCGCACGGATTCCGGAAGCTGCTCGAAATTGGCGCGGTTGACATTATCATGCCTGACCTGCAAAAAGCGGGTGGTCTCGGCGAGGGCCAACGAATTGCGAATCTGTCGAACCTGTATTACGTTCCCTTTGCTCCGCACATGGTAGCGTCGTATCTGGGCGCTATGGCCTCAAGCCACGTCTGCGCGTCGGTGCCCAATTTCCTCATTCTGGAATGGCAGATTTACTTCCACGAGGAGCCCATGTTCAAAGAGATTGTCACCTTCGACGGACCGATGGTCAAAGACGGTTTTATCCCATTATCTGAAAAACCCGGCATCGGCGTCGAAATCAACGAAGAAGGCATGCGCAAATATGCGCCTAAGGACGTACCGTTCTTCGTATAAAACCGCTTTAGCGTTTCAACATAGTAACCAACTGTCGGGCAACTAGCTGTCTTTTGAAACTGTACCGCTGGCTGTAAACAGAGTCAATACCTTAATTACGATGCGTAAAACTGGAATCCTATATAGTTTGCTGATGGTCGCACCGCTGGCGGCTCTGGCTCAATTTGGTCCGCGCACGCCTGAACAGGACAGTCTGATTGCCCGGCAACAACGCAAAACCCAGGCCGACCACCGTGCGATGCTGGCCGCTTTAAACATCAAAGAATTGCGGCCGGGGCCGTCGGGAAATCCAAAAGCTCCTAACGCAGCTAATGTAGATGAAAGCAAAGCCACGACCTATACCTCACTGCCTGATCCACTGACGCTGAAAAATGGCAAAAAAGTCACGACAGCCAAAGACTGGTGGCAGAAACGAAGGCCCGAAATCGTCGAAGATTTCGATCGGGAAGTATACGGACGTATGCCCGCTAATACGCCTAAAGTGTCCTGGGAGGTGGTAAGTACGAAAGATACCGTTGATGGCAGCTATCCGGTTAGACTGAAGCAGTTGGTCGGTCGAGTGGATAATTCGGCGTATCCGGCCATTACAGTGAACATTGAGCTGACCCTAGCTACGCCCATCAGTGCCTCCGGTCCGGTACCGGTCATGATGAGCTACGGTTTCCGCTTTCCGGCTGGCTTTCGTCTGCCACAACCGCCCTCATCGGCTCCGGCTCCTCTTAGCTGGCAGCAGCAGTTGCTGGCGAAAGGCTGGGGATACGCCATTCTTTATCCGACCAGTTATCAGGCCGATAACGGCGCGGG
The DNA here is from genome assembly GCF_054778895.1 of Spirosoma fluminis. Classification (NCBI taxonomy): domain Bacteria; kingdom Pseudomonadati; phylum Bacteroidota; class Cytophagia; order Cytophagales; family Cytophagaceae; genus Spirosoma; species Spirosoma fluminis. The sequence goes on along the minus strand of NZ_BAAGZD010000016.1, from coordinate 180,570 downwards.
GCTGACAGAAGGGATTATTGGTCTGGTTAACAAAGGCCAGCCGCGCAAACCCGACGACTGGGGGGCGCTACGTGCCTGGGCGTGGGGCGCAAGCCGTGCCTTAGATTATTTTGAAACCGACAAAGCCGTTGACGCCAGACAGGTGGGTATTGAAGGGTTGTCGCGCTACGGTAAAGCGGCCGTAGTTACGATGGCGTATGAACCCCGTTTCGCGATTGGCTTTATCGGTTCCTCGGGCGAAGGGGGAGTAAAAATTCACCGGCGCACGTTTGGCGAACAGGTTGAGAACGTAGCCTCTTCGGCCGAATACCACTGGATGGCGGGTAATTTCATTAAATACGCCGGTCCACTAACGCCCAACGATTTACCGGTCGACGCCCACGAACTGGTCGCACTCTGCGCCCCCCGTCCGGTGTTTATCAGCTCAGGATCGCCTACCGTTGAAGGGCAATGGGTTGATGCAAAAGGCATGTTTCTGGGGGGCGCGTATGCCGGGCCAGTGTATGAACTGCTCGGTAAAAAAGGACTTGGCACAACCGAGTTTCCACCCCTCGAAACAGGACTTGTTACCGGCGACATTGCCTTTCGCCAGCACAGTGGCGGGCACACCACCGGCCCTAACTGGCCTACGTTTCTTCAGTTTGCGGATCGGTACATGCGTGCGAAAAGAACGACGGCCAAACAGCGGGGTCAGTAACAACTACCTAAACGCAGTGAACATGCACGCTTTGAACATTGATTATAGCCCATCGGCAACGGGCAGTTTCCTGGACGAAAACTTCATACTGGAAAGCGAAACTGCCCGTTATCTCTACTTCGAGTTCGTTGAGAAGCTTCCTATCGTCGACTACCACAATCATTTACCGCCCGATGAGGTAGCCCAGGATAAGCGCTACGCGGACATGACCGATTTGTGGCTGAAAGGCGATCACTATAAATGGCGGGACTTGCGGGCAAATGGCATTCCGGAGCGGTTAATTACGGGTGATGCCACTAATCGGGAGAAGTTCGACGCCTGGGCGCAGACCGTTCCTTACACCATGCGGAATCCCTTGTATCACTGGACACACATGGAGCTGAAGCGCCCCTTCGGCATAACGCAACCGCTGAACGAAACCAGCAGCCAGTCGATCTACGACCAATGCAATGAACAGCTACAAAGCCAATGGACCGCCCGGACCCTGCTCCAGTACCACAACGTACGGGTCGTCTGCACCACTGACGAACCGACAGACGATCTGCGGTATCATCGGCAGTTTACCGCCGAAGGAACGGCCCTCCGTATGCTACCGACCTTCCGGCCTGATGCCTTGTTGCCGGTGGCTACGTCGCAGTGGCGGGGGCGAGTCGAACAGTTGACGACTATCAGTGGGGTGGCCATTACCGATTTAGATTCGTTTGTGGAGGCTTTACAGCAGCGGGTTCAGTTTTTCCATGAAACCGGTTGCCGGGCGGCCGACCACGGTCTGTCGCAGATGCCAGCCGTAGCCGAACGTACCGTTGAACTCGATACTACGTTCAACAAACTATTACATGGACAACTGGTTGCTGACCCCGCCCAGCTTGATCAGCTGACCGGCTACGTTCTGCTGGAATTAAGTCGGATGTATCACCAGCGCGGATGGGTACAGCAGTTTCACATCGGTGCGTTACGTCAGGTCAACAGTCGTTTGACCAGGCAACTCGGAATAAACGTCGGAGTCGACTCGATGGGCGATTTACGCCAGGCCAATCGGCTGGCTCAATTCCTGGATGCGCTGGACAAAACCGATCAGCTTACCAAGACAGTACTATACAATCTCAATCCGGCGGATAACGATGTATTTGCCACCATGACCGGCAATTTCCAGGATGGGAGCGTGCCCGGCAAAATTCAGTGGGGATCAGCCTGGTGGTTTCTCGATCAGAAAGATGGGATGGAGAACCAGCTCAATATTTTGTCCAATATGGGGCTGCTGAGCCGGTTTATAGGCATGGTCACCGACTCGCGCAGCTTCCTGTCGTTCTCCCGGCACGAGTATTTCCGACGAATTTTATGCAACCTCATCGGTAAGGATATCGAAAAAGGTCTTTTACCTAAAGACCTCAATTGGCTGGGGCAACTGGCAGCCAACATCGCTTACCATAATGTCATAAACTACTTTGATTGGGAAAACTAACTCCTCGTCTACTGGTGCTACACCACTGGGCATGACTGACAGCAGAAGCCAGGCTTCTGGGATCGGGCCACTAAATGGACGGAGCAATTATCGGTGGGCCATTGTGGGACTGCTGTTTTTTGCGACTACAATCAATTATTTAGACCGACAGGTTATCAGTCTGTTAAAGCCAATTCTTGAGAAAGAGTTTAGCTGGAGCGAATCGGACTATGCCAACATCGTTACGGTGTTCACGTTTTTCTACGGCACCAGTACGTTACTCGCCGGTTATCTGATCGATAAGATTGGAACTAAACTAGGCTACATCGGCGCAATTCTGGTATGGAGCCTGGCCGCAATGGGTCATGCCCTGGCTGGTGGTACGTTCGGATTCATGGTCGCCCGGGCATTCCTGGGCATCGGCGAGGCTGGTAACTTTCCCGCTTCGATTAAGACCGTGGCAGAGTGGTTTCCGCAGAAAGAGCGGGCGCTGGCGGTTGGCATTTTCAACTCAGGTGCGAACATTGGAGCGGTAGCCGCTCCGGCAGTTGTGCCCTGGCTGGCTCTCGTTGCGGGCTGGCAAATGGCCTTCATCGTCACGGGTGCTCTGGGCTTTATCTGGATCGTCGCCTGGTGGTTTTATTACGAAGTTCCCGCCCGTCATAAGCGCGTCAACGCGGCCGAACTGGCTTATATCAACGAGGAGCCACCCGTTGAACCAGCCGCGCTCGGCGATGCAGCCGCGACCGATTTGCTGAGCCCCGACGCAAAAACGTCATATCCTATCTTTAAGAATAGGGCCATTTGGGGCTTCATGGGTGGTAAACTCCTGACCGATCCCATCTGGTGGTTCTTCCTGTTCTGGCTGCCCTCTTACCTGGCCAACATCTATAATCTTGACCTGAAAAAACTCGGAGCCCCGTTAATTATCATCTACCTGGCCGCAACCATTGGTAGTGTTGGGGGCGGATGGCTGTCGTCTACGCTGATTCAGAAGGGCTGGAACCCAACGCGGGCGCGCCAATTTGCCATGGCGCTGTTTGCCTTATGCGTCACTCCGGTAATGCTTATTAGCCAGATGGGCAGTATGTGGCCGGTGATTGCGATTCTATCGTTAGCCGTAGCCGCTCACCAGGCCTGGTCGGCCAATATTTTCACTGTAGCCGCCGATCAGTTCCCGAAGCACGTATTAAGCCGCGTCGTTGGGTTTGGTACCATGGCCGGAACGCTGGGCGGGGCCTTGTTCCCCTTGCTGGTCGGCCGGATTCTTGATCATTACAAAGGGTTAGGGCAATTATCAGAAGGGTACTACGTCATTTTTTACATTGCCGGATTAGCCTATCTGATTGCCTGGGGGTTGCTGTACGCGTTCGTATTCCGCCGAAAAGCTACTGTTACCGCATAAGCCCATGAGAACCGCCAGTTCGTTCATCTGTACACAAGGAGTCGGCACCAATGAAGTGCCCATTCCTGATGTAGCGCCAATCAGCGGACAGGTGGCTTTTCGGAATCATGAGGGAGGCCATGTCAACTCGCTCGACTAGCCGGTATTTATCGAATTTGCGAATCAACAGTTTAAGGCGCCACTTGCGCAGAATAAAAAATAGAGTCTGAATGGGAATGCTACAAACCATGCGCTGGTTCGGGTCGAACGACCCGGTTTCATTGATGGATATTCGGCAGGCGGGTTGCGCAGGTGTCGTAACAGCACTGCATCAGATCCCGGTGGGCGAGGTATGGTCTGTCGAGGAGATCGAAGAGCGGAAACGGATTGTACAGGCCGACAATGGTCGCTATTCTTCGTTACACTGGGCTGTCGTTGAAAGCCTGCCGGTTCACGAAGACATCAAAAAAGGTCGGTCAAGCCGCGCAACCTACATCGAGAACTACAAACAGTCGATTCGAAATCTGGCAGCTTGCGGTATTCAAACAGTCTGCTACAACTTTATGCCCGTACTCGACTGGTCGCGTACGAACCTGAACTACGAGATGCCCGACGGGTCCCGGGCGCTAAAATTCGTGTGGGAGGACTTCGCCGTTTTTGACCTTTGCATCCTGAAACGACCAGGTGCGGAAGCCGATTATGAACCGGAGATTGCAGCAGCTGCCTACGAGAAGTTTACCCAGATGAGCCCGGCCCGGGTTGAAGAACTATCCGCCATTGTGTTGTTAGGCTTACCCGGCTCAGAAGAAAGCTTTACACTCGAAACATTCCAGGGTTTGCTGGATGAATACGCGCAGATTGGCGACGCCGAGCTACGTACCAACCTGTACTATTTCATCCAACAAGTGGCTCCTGTTGCGCAGGAGGCAGGGGTTAATCTATGCATCCATCCCGACGATCCGCCCTTTCCTTTATTGGGTTTACCCCGCGTTGTCAGCACCGAAGCCGATCTGGCGCAGCTGATGGCAGCTTGCAACGTAACGGCCAACGGCATTACGTTCTGTACGGGTTCGCTGGGAATACGCGCCGACAACGATTTGCCGGGCATTATCCAGCGCTTCGGCGAACGTATTCACTTCATCCATTTGCGCACCACAAAACGGGAAGAAGGCGGAACACCCAACCGGCCCCATAATTTTTACGAAGCCGATCATTTAGCAGGGGATGTGGATATGTACGCCGTGATCAAGGCAATTGTCCTGGAACAGCAACGACGGACCCAATCGGGTGTTGGCGTTACGTCCATACCGATGCGCCCCGATCACGGCCACCAGATGCTTGACGATCTACACAAAAAAACCTATCCAGGCTACTCAGCGATTGGTCGCCTGCGCGGTTTAGCCGAGCTTCGGGGGCTGGAGTTCGGCATTGAGCGGTCGTTGGCGGAGAACGAAGTAGTTGAACTAGCAGAAGAACGTAAATGAGTTATAAACGAGTCAGTTTCTGGATCATTACCTTGCTGTGTATCGCAGCCAGCAGCCGGGCCGATGATGGCTATCGGCTTTGGCTGAAGTATGATCTAATAAAAGACGCGGCCCGGCGGGACAGTTACGTCCGTTCGGCGCAGTTTATCGCCCTCAGCGGTAACAGTCCGATTCTAAAGTCAGCCGCCGAGGAGCTGCAAACTGGCCTACAAGGCTTATTAGGCAAACCAATTCCGGTCATCACTAACATCAGTGGGAAAACCGGAGGTATCGTTTTAGCCGTAACCAATGCCGCAGACATCCAGCAGCTAAACAACGAAGGCTATCAGATCGGTAAACGGCAAAACAATATTGTTATCACGAGTAAATCGGATGCCGGGGCATTGTACGGGGCTTTCGCCTTGTTACGTCATCTGCAAACGCGGCAGCCGATTGAGACTGTTTCGGTAACCAGCAGCCCAAAGGTGAAATACCGGATGCTTAACCACTGGGATAACGTAAACGGCACCATCGAGCGGGGTTATGCTGGTGAATCACTCTGGAAATGGTATGAACTGCCCGAGACCATCAGCCCCCGTTATAAAGATTACGCCCGCGCCAACGCATCGTTGGGCATTAACGGAACAGTGGTCAACAACGTCAACGCCAGCGCCCGCTTCATGACGAATGAATACCTGCAAAAGGTAGCAGCCCTGGCTAAGGTGTTCCGGCCCTACGGTATTCGGGTTTATTTGTCGGTTTACTGGGCCGCGCCAAAAACGGTAGGTGGTCTCAAAACGGCCGATCCGCTTGATCCGGAGGTACGTAAGTGGTGGACCAATAAAATAAAAGAGATCTACCAGGCGATTCCTGATTTTGGAGGATTACTGGTCAAAGCCAACTCGGAAGGAGAACCGGGGCCACAGGACTATAACCGCACCCATGCCGACGGCGCCAATATGCTGGCCGAAGCTATGAAACCCTACGATGGCGTGGTGATCTGGCGAGCGTTTGTCTACAAGGCCGATCCCAAAGCCGACCGGTTCAAAGCGGCTTACGAGGAGTTCGCTCCTTTGGATGGCAAGTTTGACAAAAAGGTTATTGTGCAGGTAAAGAACGGCCCGATCGACTTTCAACCCCGCGAGTCATTCTCTCCGCTGTTCGGTAATATGCCGCAGACACCGTTGGGCATGGAATTTCAGATCACGCAGGAGTACTTAGGTTTCGCTACCCACTGGGTCTATGAAGCGCCTATCTTCAAAGAGTGTCTGGAATCGGATACGTACGTGAAAGGTAAGGGGTCCACTGTAGCCAAGGTAGTTGATGGTAGCCTGCATGGTTATCCAATAACAGCCATGGCGGGAGTAGCCAACACGGGGGCTGATCGTAACTGGACGGGGCACCCGATGGCGCAGGCAAACTGGTACGCCTTCGGACGCTTAGCCTGGGATCATACCCTGTCGTCCGAAGCGACTGCGAACGAGTGGGTAAGAATGACCCTGACGACTGAACCGCAGACCGTGAAACGGATCACGGATCTGATGCTTCGGTCACGGGAGATTTATGTCAATTATAACACGCCTTTAGGCCTTTCCCGGCCCTGGACTGGCGTGCACTTTGCACCCGAACCCTGGCAGAATAAAAGCCCCCGCCCCGACTGGACAGCCGTTTACTACCACCGGGCCGATTCAATAGGTGTCGGTTTTGACAGAACCCCAAGCGGCAGCAATGCGCTCGCTCAGTACAGACCCGAAGTACAGCAGCAGTGGACTAACGCAGAAACCTGTCCCCTGCCCTACCTGCTCTGGTTCCACCATGTTCCCTGGACCAAGAAGTTGAGCACCGGCCGGACGCTGTGGGATGAGCTTTGTACGCGCTTCTACACCGGAGCCGACTCCGTAACCTGGATGCAGCAGCAATGGGCGCAGGTAAAGCCAGCGGTTGACCCGGAAATTTACGCGGATGTAGCAGGCCGGTTAACCACACAGCATAAAGAAGCGATCTGGTGGCGCGATGCCTGGGTGCTGTATCTACAGCAATACGCCAGACAACCCATTCCGACACCGTTCAAAAAGCCGGAACGCTCGCTGGAAGACGTAAAAAACCTTGTCGACGTGTACATGATGCGTTAGCAAACGCATTACGTTGAGTAGAAGTAGGTAAGTATAGTACGTTGACAACTTTTGTAGATAATCCTAAGCATCAAGGCCATGAAGAATGAAGAAACCCCTGCTCTGTCAAGAAGAAACTTTCTGAAGACAAGCGCCCTGACTACGGCTGTCGTCAGCGGTTTCCCAACCATTGTACCCGCATCAGTATTCGGTAAAAACGCGCCGAGTAACCGGATTAATATCGGTGCTATTGGTACAGGACGTATTTCTCGTGGCCACGACATGCCGGGCGTCTGGCGATACGATAATGCCTTGATTATGGCCGTCTGCGATCTGGATAGCAAACGCGCCGAAGACGCAAAGAAGTTGGTCAACGGCTATTACACCAAGAAAACCGGTAAAGAGTACGATGGCGTACGCGTGTATACGGATTACCGTGAACTCTTGAACAACAAAGACGTTGACGCCGTCCTGGTCAGTACGCCCGACCACTGGCACGCCCCCATCGTGATTGATGCCGTACGGGCGAAGAAAGATGTATATATGCAAAAACCGGCATCGTTGACCATATCGGAAGGTCGTATGATGGCTGATGCTGTGAAGCAATCGGGCCAGATCGTGCAGGTCGGTAGCCAGCAGCGGTCGTCGGAACAGTTTCGATACGCGGCTGAGTTAGTACGTAACGGACGTATTGGCCAGTTGAAAACGGTGTATGTCGGCTTACCGGGTGATCCGGCGGGTGATGAAGAACCCGAAATGCCGATTCCGAAAAACCTGAATTACGACATGTGGCTCGGTACTACGCCCGAGGTATACTATACCGAAAAGCGTGTGCATCCCCAGGCTGACTACGACCGGCCGGGCTGGTTACGCTGCGAACAGTTTGGTGCGGGTATGATCACCGGCTGGGGCTCGCACCACATCGACTGCGCACACTGGGCCATGAACACCGAACACACAGGACCAATCGAAATCTGGGGCAAAGCCGATTTCCCGAAAAGTGGCCTTTGGAATGTGCACGGTATTTTCCGGACGGAAGCCATGTATGAGAATGGCGTTCACATGATCGTGAGCAACGAAATTCCCAACGGCATCAAATTCGAAGGTACCGACGGCTGGATTTTTGTATCGCGCGGTGATGCGTCGGTTACGGCCAGCGACCCGGTTGCCAAACAAAACGCAGCGAAGAAACTAGACGCCAGCGACCCGAAACTGCTTACGTCGGTGATTGGCCCGAACGAAACACATCTGACCGTCAGCAAAGAACACCACGGCAACTGGCTGGAAAGCATTGTTAGCCGGAAAGAGCCGATCGCCCCAGCGGAGATTGGACACCGTTCCTGCACCGCCTGCCTGCTCCACCAGGTAGCCATGAAGCTACCGCGGAAGCTGTATTGGGACCCCAAAAAAGAACAATTCAAAAACGATCCGGAAGCCAACAAATTTCTGTCTCGCCCGCAACGCAAAGAATACGCCATTAAAATGCTGGCCAGTAATAAAACGAGATAATCTGGTTTAAGTCCGTCTTGTCAATAACGAAATACAGCTGTATAAAAGCATACTTAAGCCGTTGGGCCGCTCGACGATTAATTCAATACACATGAAACTGTTTCCTGCTATTAACCGCCACGTTCTGATCATGCTCGTTAGCGCAGCTACCTCCGCTTTCGCTCAGAAGGAGGCCACTTATAAACTGGTCACCTTAGATCCGGGGCATTTTCACGCGGCTCTGGTCCAGAAGAGTATGTATCCGGATGTTAGCCCCGTTGTACATGTGTATGCGCCGAAAGGCCCGGACGTGCAACTGCATCTGGACCGAATCAAGTCGTATAACCAACGATCAGAAAATCCGACCCGCTGGCAGGAAGAGGTTTATACCGGAACTGATTATTTCGATAAGATGCTCGCTGATAAGAGCGGGAATGTGGTGGTGATTGCGGGCAACAACCGAACGAAGACGGAGTACATCAAAAAAGCGGTCGACGCTGGCTTCAACGTACTGGCCGACAAGCCGATGGTGATCGACGCGCGCAACTTCAATCAGCTGAAAGATGCGTTCACCTCAGCGGCCAAAAAAAACGTGCTGCTGTACGACATCATGACCGAGCGTTTCGAGATCACTACGCTGTTGCAGCGTGAGTTCTCAATGCTGCCAACTGTCTTTGGTACGTTGGAAAAAGGGACGCCCGAAAATCCTGCCGTTACGAAGGAAAGCGTACACCACTTCTACAAATACGTATCGGGCAGTGTGCTGCAACGGCCGGGCTGGTTTATGGACGTAGCCCAGCAGGGCGAAGGTATTGTCGACGTAACGACGCACCTGGTCGATCTGGTGCAGTGGGAATGTTTTCCGAATCAGACGCTTGATTACAAAAAAGACATCCGCCTGAACACCGCTCGCCGGTGGACAACGGATATGACCCGCAGTCAGTTTCAGACGATCACAAACCAGCCGAGCTTTCCGGACTATCTGAAAAAAGACGTAGTCAACGACACCCTTCTGAAGGTGTACAGCAACGGCGAGATTAACTATCAGCTTCGTGGGGTACACGCTAAAGTGTCTGTCACCTGGGCTTACAAAGCTCCCGAAGGCGCGGGTGATACACATTACTCCATCATGCGCGGCACAAAGGCAAATCTGATCATTCGTCAGGGAGCCGAGCAACAGTACAAACCGACGCTGTATATCGAGCCCCTCACCGACAACGTGGCTTTCGCCAATACTTTGTCGGCCGCTCTGAAAACCGTTCAGCAGAAATACCCCGGTGTTGAACTGAAAAAGCTGAAGACCGGCTGGGAGATCACGATTCCCGATAACTATAAGGAAGGTCACGAAGCCCACTTCGGCCGGGTGACTGAGAATTACCTGAAATACCTGAAAGCGGGTAAGTTACCCGAATGGGAGGTCCCGAACATGATTGCCAAGTATTACACCACAACACAGGCATTGGAAATGGCAAAAGCATCAAAGAGCGAATCGGACCGCCGAAGCGGAATGAAAGAGTGAAAGAGCGAACACCTTTCACATGGAATCAGATTTTCACTCTTTCGCTCATTCACTCTTTCACTCTTTAAAACATGTCACACGCAAACCGACGGAAGTTTATAAAGACAGCGGCTGGTCTGGTCGTTGCGCCCGCTCTCTCTAACGAGATTTTAGCTTCACCTGCCTCAATAATCGAAAGTCCGGCCATACACGGGAGCAAACCGGCAGCCGCCCGCATTCGCTTCTCCGTAATTGGCGTAAACCACGGCCACATCTATGGGCAGGTGGGCGCGGTGATTCGGGGTGGTGGCGAACTGGTTTCCTTCTACGCTAAAGAACCGGATCTGGCAGCCGAATTTGCCAAACGGCATCCGCAGGCAAAACAGGCGAAGAGCGAACAGGAGATTCTAGACGACAAGTCCATCCAGCTTGTGCTCAGCTCAATCATCCCCGACGAACGGGCGCCCCTGGGTATTCGGGTAATGAAATCTGGCAAAGATTACATGGTTGACAAGCCCGGTATTACAACTCTTGAGCAACTTGCCGACGTACGCAAAGTACAAAAGGAAACGAAGCGTATCTATTCGATCATGTACAGTGAGCGACTGGAAAATCGCGCAACGGTGAAAGCTGGCGAGCTGGTGAAGTCCGGTGCCATTGGCAAAGTGATTCAGACCATCGGCCTGGGCCCACACCGGATGACGCCTAAATCGCGACCAGACTGGTTCTTTGACAAAAAGCGGTTTGGTGGCATTATCTGCGACATCGCTTCGCACCAGTTCGACCAGTTTTTGTTTTTTACGGGTTCGACTAGGGCGGAAATCGTTGCCTCACAGGTTGGTAACGTCCACTATCCGCAATATCCCAAATTTGAGGATTTTGGCGATGTGATGCTGCGCGGTAATGGCGGTACAGGTTATATCCGCGTCGACTGGTTCACCCCCGACGGACTAAAGTCGTGGGGCGACGGACGCCTGACAATCTTAGGTACGGATGGGTTCATTGAGATACGTAAGAACATTGATCCCGGCGGACGGGATGGCGGCAATCACCTGTTCATCACCGATCACAAAGAAACGCGTTACGTTGATTGCAGCAAAGAGCCCTTACCGTATGGTGAACAACTCGTCAACGACGTCCTGAACCGCACCGAAACGGCGATGTCGCAGGAGCATTGCTTTCTGGCGACTGAACTAGCGCTCCGGGCTCAGAAACAGGCTCAACCTCTAAATCTCAAGGTGTAACTTACGCATGAGTCGATTCACTTCGGGAGCCTTTTGGGCGCTACTTCTGTGGCTTGTCATACCTAACCTGGGCTGGTCAACCGATGAGGTTAACTGGAAAAAGGTGAAGGTGCTGGTGTACACCAAAAACGGCAAAGGTTACGTTCACGACAACATTCCCAACGCCGTTCAGTGCATTCAGCGACTCGGGCAGCAGCACGGCTTTAAGGTAGACGTATCGGATCAGCCATCCGTATTTACGGAAGATAATCTGAAGCAGTACACAGCACTGATTTTTCCCAGTACGAACAACGACGTTTTCGATACGGATGCCCAGCGGCTGGCTTTTCGGCGCTATATCGAAGCCGGTGGCGGCTTTGTGGGTATTCACTCGGTGATGGGTACCGAACGGAACTGGGACTGGTTCAAACGCATGATTGGGGGCACCTTCGCCTGGCACCCGCCTTATCAAAAGATTCGGATTAACATACTCGACACCAAGCACCCATCCATGCAGGGCTTACCCAAGGTATGGGAAAAAGAAGACGAATTTTATTTCACCAAAGATATGACGCCGGGCCCGACGGTCATTATGGCCAACGACCTGACATCCCTCGACGGACGGGAACCCGAAAAGGTCAAGATGTTCGGTGGGTCATACACGAAATTGTATCCATCAGCCTGGTATTACAACTTCGACGGTGGGTATACCTGGTGCACAACCCTCGGTCACCACAAAAACGATTACGAAGACGCTACGTTCACCCAGCATCTTTTTCAGGGCCTTCGCTACGTAGCCGGCCAAGTGAAAAAGATCGATTTCGGCAAAGCGTACGCCGATTCGAGAGATACGCCTATTCGATAAAAACAACACAGTTCAGCTATTATCTACCTATTAATGGAACAGTTATCAGCTACTCAGGCAGACGTGCAACCAACCCACACCACTGTATTCTCGCTCGAAGGCAAACTCGCGCTGATCACCGGTGGCGGCAGTGGTATTGGCTTTGAGATTGCCCGCTGCATGGTACAATCCGGCGCCAATGTCGTTATAACCGGCCGCCGAGAACAACCTCTGCAGGAAGCGACCGAAACGCTGGGCGACCAGGCGCATTATATGGTCAACGACGTAACGGCCCGGGAGTTGCTGGACGGACTCGTTGAAACCATCGAAGCGACGTACGGCCCTATTGACATACTGGTTAACAACGCCGGGATCAACATGAAAAAACCTGCGCTGGAGGTTAGCGATGATGATTTTGACCGCATTGTTCAAACCAACCTCAACTCCGTCTTTAGCCTGACCCGCGCCTGCGCACAACGAATGGTTGAACGCCAAAATGGCTCGATCATCATGATTTCGTCGATGGCCGCTTACTACGGTATTGATCGGGTAGCCGCCTATGCCGCTTCAAAATCAGCCGTCGAGGGCATGGTGAAAGTACTGGCGTCGGAATGGTCGGGTAAGGGCGTTCGCGTGAATTCGATTGCGCCGGGCTTCATCGAAACAGCCATGAGCAAGACGGCCATGAGTGGTGATCCGGACCGGTTTGCCCGCGCCATGCGCCGGACGCCCATGGGTAAGTTCGGTAAGCCCGAAGACATCGGCTGGGCATCCGTATTCCTGGCTTCCGATGCAGCCCGCTACATCACAGGAGCATCGCTACCCGTTGATGGGGGGAATTCAATTGGTTTCTAAGCCCGTTGCCTTGTCCGTATAAAACTAGTTCTGCTCGCTTGCCCGGCACTCGCCATTAACAAACCCAAAGAACCTATAAAAAGTAATGAAGCATAAACTAACACTTATTCCACTCGCACTGCTCGTGTGGTGCACCAGTCTAGCTCAGGACCAGAAGGGGTTAAAGGATTATTATAAAAACTATTTCCCGATCGGCGTGGCTGTGGCCCCTCGAAACCTGACTGGCCCGGATGCCGATTTGATTCGGCAGCAGTTCAATAGCCTGACACCGGAGAACGCGATGAAAATGGGGCCCATTCATCCCGAAGAAAACCGGTATAACTGGAAAGACGCCGACCTTATCGTTGACTTTGCTCAGCAGAACGGCCTGAAAGTGCGTGGGCACACGCTCTGCTGGCATAATCAAACGCCCCGTTGGTTTTTCACGGATGCGTCGGGCCAGCAAATCAGCAAAGATGCGCTCTTTGCTCGGATGAAACAGCATATTAATGACGTAATGGGGCGGTATAAAGGAAAGATCTATGCCTGGGACGTCGTGAACGAAGCAGTTCCGGATACGGGTACCGGTATGTATCGCAAGTCTAAGTTTTACGAGATTGCCGGGGAGGAGTATATCGAAAAAGCATTTCAATATGCACACGAAGCTGACCCCAGCGCGGTGCTGTTTTACAACGATTACAACACAGAGAGCGCGGCAAAGCGGGAAAAGATTTATCAGTTGCTGAAAAGGCTGAAGGCCAAAGGCGTACCCGTTCAGGGCGTAGGCTTGCAAGGGCACTGGTCGATTTACGAGCCGACAGCGCAGGAATTGGAAGAGTCAATTACCAAATTTGCCAGTCTGGGACTGAAGGTGCAAGTCACGGAACTAGACGTATCGGTGTACCCGAAAGAGCACGAGCGCCGGGCAAAGAAAGACACGGATAAGAGCGAGTTCACCCCTGACATGGATGCTAAGCAAGCCGCTCAATATAAGATGCTATTCGACATGTTCCGCAAACACAAAAAACAGGTCACCAGCGTTACGTTCTGGAATGTATGCGACAAATCGACATGGCTCGATAACTTCCCGGTTCCCGGCCGTAAAGATTATCCGTTACTCTTAGACGCTGACTTTAAACCCAAGAAAGCGTACTGGGAGGTAGTGAAATTCTAGTTATCCCAGACATACATAAAGCAGAAGCCCTCAGCAACTAATCTTCAGCGCTGAGGGCTTCTGCTTTATATAGGCCACTACGTATCGGTGTACTCGTTAAACCTCCACAGCCTGGACCCAATTATTGTCCTGGCAATTTTCGCACAGTTCGTTGGGTTGCGTAGTGGTTTGTCTGGGATTGCCGCAGGTATGGCACACAAACAAGTCCGGCGCTTTTTTCTGTGAATTCCTAAAGTCCGGATCTGATTCAGGAATAATGGATAGTCCGGGTTGAGGCTCCTCATCTGAGATAAGCGTAAAGCTCCCGCTGGCTTCTATATACAGGCGTTTTACCTGGCCTAAATGTTCCATACCGGCCGAACGAAGCTGTTCCATGAGCCGCTCCCGCGTAATACGGACCTTTTGCATACTATCCAGGTGCATCACCGAATTTTCGACCAGTACACTGATATTATCCTGCGTAATCGCTTCAAACTTCTGGTTTTTGTAGGCCAAGCTAGAAACAAGGTGCTGAATAGACACAATCACCAGCGCCACAACAACAGCCGGTAACAGGCCTCGGTCGGGTGCCAGAATAGGCATACCGATAGCGGCTGCCAGCGACACCTGAGCGGCCAGTTCATTTCGGCTTAACTGGGCAGCCATGCGTTTGCCCATCAAACGCATGGATACCATCAGCAGTAAGTAAACAAACGTGATACGGATCACAATTTCAATCAAATACTCACCCGGCACCTCGCCCATGAGGATACGCATCCAATCAGTTACATGAATGTCTTCTGGTTTCATACTCGTTACTAATTAAGCCGGTTCGCTAACCGGCTGAACGGCCTTTGTCCATACCTGCTGACTACATACCGGACAAGGCTTGTCCTGCTGATAAGCAGGCACGGTGTTAGCACAGTTCGTGCAGGCGACCGTATCATCCGCACAGGATTGTATTTTCTGGATCGACGTATCGTCGGGGGGCAGCGTTGACAAACCCGGTTTTGCTTCTTTGTGCTTATAGATGCTGAACGCTCCGCAGGCTTCAATGTACAGGCGCTTCACTTCGCCGAGGTTATAAATTTCCTTGGCTCTTAACTGCGCAAGAATCTGCTGTCGGGTAATCCGGGTGTCAACCAGATTGTTCAGCTGCAGAATGCCATCTTTAATCAGGATGGTCGTTTCGCCCTGCGAAATATTTTCAAACTTCTTAAATTTAAACTCCAAGAGCGTAAGCCCCCGCTGAAATGTCATCATGCACAACATAGCCACAACAGCCAGCAAAATACCCCGGTCGGGCGCTTCCAGCGAGGGTGAAATAATGGCCCCCACTGTCACCATTACCGACATTTCCGTAATGGTTAACTGCCCGCTCATTCGTTTGCCCAGGAGCCGAACAACCACCAGCAGAATTAAATAGATCAGGATGGCTCGAACTAGTGTTTCTATCAAAAATTCTGGCGGTGCCACGCCAAACAGAATCCGCTTCCAATCGTCTAATCGTATCTCCTCTTTCTTCATCACCTTACCTGTTAACTGCCTTTGTCAACTTGCTGTTCTCTAGAAATGATTGACTTTTAAATCGGTTTATTGGCTTGAGCGAAAAAGAATAAGCGAATGGTCCGCCTAAATCGTTGAATCCATAAACCGGTTAAGCCGAAGACCAGACAATCAGGATATAAAGCAATTTTTATTTTGAGTGGTTGTTCAGACAATCGCTTAGATCGTTCATGAAAAAGCTCTTCCTGATTTTATGCGCCATTGCACTGCTTCAGTGCCAGCGGAAAGCCCCTCAAGACATTCTCACAACACCGGTTCCGCCCGATTTCATCAAAGAGTTATGGTACAAAAACAGCCTGATTTATAACCTCGACGTGAAGGTCTTTAAAGATACGGACGGCAATGGCTTTGGTGATTTTAAAGGATTAACTCAGGAGCTGGATTACCTGAAAAAGCTGGGAGTCGACGTGATCTGGCTCTCGCCGTTTCAACCCTCGCCAGACGGTGACGACGGTTACGACATTACTGACTTCTACGGGATAGACAAACGCATCGGTACCCGCGCCGACTTTGACGAGTTTATGCAGCAGGCCAAAGCCCGGAATATTCGCGTGATTATGGATCTGGTCATTAACCACACCTCCGATCAGCACCCTTGGTTCAAACAGGCCCAATGCGATAAAAAGTCTCCCTATCGTACGTGGTACGTCTGGTCGAAAGACCAACCGAAAAAATGGGATAAAGGCATGGTCTTTCCGGGCGTACAGAAAGAAACCTGGAGCTACGACCCACAAGCCGACGAGTATTATTATCACCGTTTTTATAAGTTTCAACCGGATTTGAATGCCCAGAATCCAGCGGTGCAGGTAGAGGTAAGAAAAATCATCGGCCACTGGCTGAAAACTGGTATGTCGGGCTTTCGGCTGGACGCTGTTCCCTTTTTCATCGAAAAAATGGATAGGGATGCAGATCCTGATAAGCCGGAGCATCAGTTTGAGCTAATTACGCAAATGCACCAGTTCATTCAATGGCGAAAAGGGGATGCCATGGTGTTAGGCGAAGCCAATGTCGATCCCAAAGATCAGAAACCTTATTTCGGCGAACAGGGCTCGGGGATGCAGATGATGTTCAACTTCTTTGCCAATCAGCATTTGTTTTATGCCCTGGCCACGGGCGAGCTGGAACCGTTTACCAAAGCACTGGAAGATACCAAAGGCATTCCGCCAACGGCACAATGGGCTTACTTCCTGCGGAACCACGACGAAATTGATCTGGGTCGGCTTACCGAAAAGCAACGTAACAAAGTGTACGAGAAATTTGGCCCGGATACGTCCATGCAGTTATATGACCGCGGTATCCGTCGCCGACTGGCCACTATGCTGGGTAACCGCCAACAGATTGAATTGGCCTACAGCGTCCTGCTGTCCATGCCAGGTGCTCCGGCAATCCGATACGGCGAAGAACTGGGCATGGGCGATGATCTGCGGCTGAAAGAGCGCCTGTCGGTACGTACCCCTATGCAGTGGTCAACTGAGCCCAATGCGGGTTTTTCAACCTCTTCCAAAACCGTTCGACCGATCATTAGTCAGGGCCCGTACGGGTACCAGCGCGTAAACGTAGCCACCGAAAGCCACGACTCTACTTCCCTGCTCAACTGGCTGACCAGAATGATTAAAATCCGCAAGGAGCATCCTGAAATCGGTTGGGGCGACTGGCGGTTGCTAAAAACGGACTCCCCTAACGTACTGGCCATTCAGTATGACTGGCAGGGCCGTTCGCTACTGATGGTGCATAACTTCGGCGAGAGCGCACAGCAATTCCAGATAGGACTACACGAAAAGCCAGCCAGCACCTTATCCAGCCTACTTGATAAAAGTCAGCAAAAAGCGAATGGTAACGGCAAGTACCCAATTGCGTTAGGAAGATACGGCTACAACTGGTACCAGATCAAGTGATTTATTCAAGGAGGTACGAGAATTGCCTTGCCCCTCCTTTTCTTTTGAATTGGTAAACCGGTGCGAAAACGGTTATTATCTCCTGAACGAGCGGCCCCGCGTTTGCAACCAAAACGCACACTACGCAGCAAATATAACTCTACTTCTTTCTTTGCTCGTACGAGCAAAGCTATCCCATACTTATTTTTGAGAATGGATCTACTTCTCAAAACCATTCAGCATTACATTCCGCTTTCCCCAGATGATGAGAATATAATTACTTCTTTGTTTCGCCAACAAAAATTCAGAAAAGGCGATCATCTGCTAGAAGCAGGCCAAGTCTGCAAAAACGTGTTTTTTATTGAACAGGGCTTGGTTCGGTATTATACCAGTATCGACGGGGAGGAAAAGACAAGCTACTTTAACAAAGAGGGCGACTTCGTTTGTGATTACGCCAGCTTTCTCCCTCAACAGCCATCCCTGACGAACATTCAGGCGCTGGAAGCCTCTACCATTTTCAGTATTAGCCAAGCCAACATGGAAGTGTTTTACGCACAAGTAGAACATGGTGAACGGTTTGGACGGTTGGCTATTGGAGAGGTTTTTGTGACTGCTATCAACCAGATATATTCATTCTACAACGACTCGCCCGAGCTGCGGTATCAGACCTTTTCCGACAAGTTCCCTGATATAGGGCAGCGCATCCCGCAATATTACATTGCCTCCTATGTCGGCATAAAGCCCCAATCCCTGAGCCGCATTCGAAAAAGAATGGCCAGAAAGCATTAATTAACCTGGGTGAACGACTGGCTGTTTTTGGGTCGCGAGATTTGTAGTGTCAATCGACCAAACTATGAAAACAGAAAATGTAGTAGCCCCATGGGGCTTCCGGTCCATCTCCTACTGGATGACCATGTTCATCGCGCTGGGAATTCTCTTCATCGGTGTAAGGTTCGTTCTAATCCCCCAGATCAGTGTGGAAGAGTTCGGCATACAGCCGTCAGGCCGCTCAGATCTTGCTTTCGGTAGGATAAAGGGAATACGTGATATCTTTTCGGGATTAGCTCTTTTAGCCTTACTGCTAGGCCGGATGAAAAAAGCGACCGCTTATGTATTTACAGCAGCGATCATTATCCCTTTTACGGACTGCCTGCTAATTTATCTGCACAACGGGATAGACCTGCCGCGTATGTTGGTCCATGGCTCTACCGCCGTTCACATGGCCATCACCAGTTTTTTATTATTGAGGAACAGTAAAAAAGCGACTGTCTGATGGATCCGCTAACGTTACGGCAGTTGCTGCTGGTCATGCATCTTTCCGGCCTAGTGCTCATGGCTGGAACTACGGTCACCGAATTAGTGGTTTTCCGTACGTTTATAAATCTGCTGAAGACGAACGGTAAAGCATCCGTGGGTCTTTTACGGCTCATGTCGGGTCTTGGAACGATATTACTAGCAGGTGGTGTATTGTTGGTCCTTTCCGGAACCGGACTAATGATTATAACCGAGGGCGTTTTTTTGCACCAGCTGTGGCTCCAAATAAAACTAGGGCTGATTTTGCTGCTTCCGCTGAATGGACTTCTGGTGGGTAGTCCGCAGATGAAAACATTAACCAATAACCTGTCTGCTGAAGGCGTTGTCCTGAGTTCACCAATCACCCCCGCAGTCACAAAATTAAATAGGTTTCACACGGTTCAAACGTTGGTGTTTTTAGCCATTATCATCCTGGCGGTATGTAAATTTGATTAGCCTGCGAAAATCAAAAGCTCCATATCCCCATCCTCAGCTAGTGTATCTACATTGTGCAGCCTACTTAATCAGTGAGCGTGCGGCAACTGGCCATTTTGTACGGAGATCGGGTAAAGCCGTATTTGAAGGTCTGAAAAAATGACACACTTCATTGAACATACCCCATCTTCATAAAAGACCTTATTTACCCCACTGAATACTGTAACTACCGGCTTTTATGACCGATCTCGGCAGTGGTTAAACTCTTCGGCGTAACGCTAGGAATACACCCCGGAATGTATGGGAACCGAGCATTGCTGATTGAAACGGATATGATGATTGACAGTTTCTACTTGCCGCCAATCACAGCTAACGTATCTCGCACGAGCTTCACCATGCCAAGCGACCGATGCGGCTATGTGAAACAGCTCAGTAAAAGGGTTTTGGATATATTTGTTATCTCTAATCCTTAACTTATGAAAGAATGGTTTATCCTGGATCGTAGCGACTGGCTGCTGCTGGGACAATACCCAATCATCCCTTTTGTCAACTACTTCATACTGGGTGAGCCATACCTCGCTGACGCTACGTTATTTCTGTCTCATTGGCGAAAACCCTGCCCAAGCGGAGCATCAGGGCCAACGACGTGCTGGGTTTAAATTACTCGTGCGATGCGTGATAGCCTGGTTTAAGCGTTGTTTTGACTGACTTGATTAGCGATTATACACCTTTACCCACTCCCTCAACTGCGCTTCGATCTCTTTTGAAATCTGGCCGGGCAACAGTCGCCATTCCCAGTTGCCACTGCCTGAAGCCGGTGTATTCAACCGGGCTTTTTCGTCCAGGCCAATCACGTCCTGCATGGGCAGAATGGCAAGCTTAGCAACAGAACCGTATGTCATCCGGCCCAACACGACATGCACATCGTTCTCCATAATCGGGTATCCCACGTATTGCGCCAACCGCTTCTGGTCTTCTTTATCCGCATCCTGCCGGTACCAGCCCCGACTGGTGTTATTGTCGTGCGTGCCGGTATACGCAATCGAATTGACGGTATGATTGTGCGGAATATTTACTGTTCTGGGCATATCCTCGCCGAAGGCAAACTGCACGACTTTCATACCCGGCATCCTGAACGCATCCCGAAGTTCATAAACCGCTTCGTTGATGTCGCCCAGGTCTTCGGCCACAAACGGCAGTTCACCCAGCTCCTGCCGAACGGTGTTAAAGAAGTCGGCACCGGGTCCGGGTTTCCACGTACCGTTCACGGCCGTCTTTGCGCTGGCGGGAACCTCCCAATAGTCGGCAAACGCCCGGAAATGGTCGAGACGTAGTAAATCATACAGCTCCATATTCTTGCGCAGCCGCTGAATCCACCACGAGTAGCCCTGTTTCTTCAAGACATCCCACCGGAATACCGGCATGCCCCAAAGCTGGCCATCGTCGTTGAAATAGTCGGGCGGCACACCGGCTACACCCGTCATCTTCCCATCCTTGTCCACACTAAACAGATCTGGGTTCGCCCACACATCGGCGGAATCATAGCTCACGTAAAAAGGTAAATCGCCGAACAGCTGTATGCCGAGGGTGTTGCAGTATGCTTTCAGATCTTTCCACTGGCTTGCAAACACGAACTGGAGCCACCTCACCTTGTCCATCACTTCTTCATTCTCCCTGGCAAAGGCTTGCAGCGGTTCCGGTTGACGAAGTCGGTATCCCTTCGACCATTCAAACCAGGGCGCATCCTGGTGGTGTATTTTCAAGGCCGAATACAACGCGTAATCATCAAGCCAATACGCTTCCTGTTCACAAAACTGCTCAAACTCCAGTTGAAGAGCGGCTGATCGGTGCGTCTTAAACTCCCGATACGCTATCTCAAACAACTCTTCCTTCAAAGCCTTTGCCGCTTTAAAATCGGCTTTATCCTGAATGGGTAACTGATGGGCTAATACGGTTTCCCGGTCGAGTAAGCCTTTCTCCGCCAGTACATCTAAACTTATCAAGAGTGGGCTACCTGCCATACTCGAATTTGAACTGTAGGGCGAATGACCTTGCCCCGATTCAACCGGATTGATTGGTAGTAACTGCCAGTACGTTTGATGGCTCCGGCTCAGAAAATCAGCGAACGCTTTTGCCTCCGGCCCAAAATCACCCACGCCATAAGGCGAGGGCAAGGACGTAACCGGTAACAGGATACCCGCGCTACGTTCGGTGGGGGCTTTTTGTAGCTTGACTATTGCCAGCGGTATGTCTTTAAAGATGTCCTGGATAGCAAGGCTCCCCTTCTCAACTTTACCACTAGTCTGTACAAGCCGATGCGTCCACTCCTGCGGGGCATAATCGGGCAAGAGAATACGGGTATCCGCCCAATCGATTGTATTCAACTCGTCTTGACTGGCAAACTGAGCCAGTCCAAGAGGTACTGCCACGACGTACCAGGTCTGTTCATACTGCCGGGCAAACGCCAATATATGCTGCTTACGGCGACCAGCTATCTGTAAGGGGATGTAATGCCCTTTGGCAAAAAGATCGGTATGTTGTTTACGTTCATGGAACAGAGTATGTACCAACCAAAGCTTTATTCGGGCATCGAACCGATTTTTCCACAGATCGGCCCAAATACCTTTTGAGTCTGTTGCAGATAGCTCATCGAGCCATTGCTGACGCTGATTGTAATCAACAGCCCGCCGGTTATCCGGGTCAACCATACTAAAATCCCAGCCTTCGCAACCCTGATACACATCCGGTGAACCAGGACAGGTGAACTTAAGCATAACCTGCGCGAGGGAGTTAGCTACGCCAAAGTTGGCCACTCGATGATGAAAGGCTTCAAATAGCTTCCAGAAAGGGCGTTTGTGGTCAAGCAGCTTCAAGGCAAAGTTTTTCGTCGCTTCTTCGTAGGCTTCGTTCGGTTCGTTCCAGCTTGAGTGGCGCTTCGCTTCCCGTAAGGACTTTTCGAGATATTCGGTCAGGCGCGTCGGGAAGTTGTCTTCATCGTGCCCCGGCATGGGATGAGCGCCGATCAACGTCTGGTAAATAAAGTACTCATCGTTGGCGTCGGGCGCATCGTTTTGCTTCAAATCCTGGTTCAGTTGCTGCCACTTTTCAACCGCTTCTATCCATTCATCCGTCAGGTCGGTCAGAACATTCAGACGGCCACGAACGCCTTCGCCCCGTTTAGTGTCATGCGTCGATGTAGCGTTGATGGACAGCGGCCAACTTTTCTGCCGGTCCAGCATTTTCTGGTGAAACTCGTCGACCGTAAGGCCAAAGAAGTCGGGGGAATCGCCCACTTCATCGTGGCCCAGGAAACGGGTGTAGGTATACATAAGCGTATCCTCAACACCTTTTGCCATCAGCGGCCCGGTAAACTGCATACAACGCTGATAGAAACGTAACGCGCGGCTGTTATAATTCTCGTCACCCGCCTGCGGTTTCACCAGCCAGGCATCTTCCAGTACGTCCATTGCCACACTTAATTCAGGCTTCCGTTGCCGAATCCGGTTGATGATGGCCCGCACAGCCTGAGCTTCCTGCTCAACTAACGGCAATTGATTACCATAATAGCGGTATACTGGACACTGAATCAGAAACTCACCGATGCCAGCCTTCATCACGTCTGGCATAAGTGACTCTACCAAGCGCTCGTTGATCAGATTAAGGTCCAGCAGCAGGTGATACAAGTTCTCCCGCTCTCCCTGCATGTGCTCGTTAAGAATATAAGCTTTCTTGTTGTGCAGTTCCTCGTGAATTTTGACCTTTCTGCCCAGCAATTTGTGGTAGAAGCGGGTGAAATTGGCACCGCTCCGGGTTCGCGTAAGTACGTTGTTAACCAGCGACAAATACGCATAGCCCGTTTCCCCTTGAATTGGCCAAGTAGTCGGTAGCTCTTCGCCCGTTTCTAGAATTTTTTCAACGACAATGTATACCTCAGGCCCGGCTAATTCCCGTAATCGCTCCAGGTATTGGGTCGGATCGTATAAGCCATCAATATGGTCCACCCGCAGCCCCTGAAACACATCGTCTTCTACCAGCGCTTTGATGTGTTTGTGGACGTGTTCAAAGACGACCTCGTCCTGAATATTCAGACAGATCAGGCCATTGACCGTAAAGAACCGCCGGTAATTGATTTCCTTGTCGGTTTCGGCATGGTAACATAACCGATACGCCTGCTCATCGGCAATCTGCCGAATACGCGTAGCATCTCCATTAACCGCTTTCAAACAGCTTTTCAGGTACGCTTTACCATCAGCTTCTTCCAGCAGATTCGCCAGTTGCGTCTGGAACTCGGTTGTCTGGAACGCATAAGCCTCAGCGTCCTCTGTTTCTGCCAGCCTGGCTAACTGATTCAGCAGCTCACGAATCGCCTTTGGTGGCTCCTCAGAACCGGCTTGTAGAATCGCAGCGTATGAATCGAGCCCAATCGGATAAGGCGAATCGTAATACGCCAGCACGAACCGCTGGTCGTGGTAATCGACTTTCAACTCGCCGTTTTCAATAATCTCTTCCAGCGGTGAACCCAGGAAAGGCACCATAAGTCGCCCCCCATGAACCGGGCTTGTCCAGTTTATATCGAAGAAACGGGCGTAGAGTGAGCGCTGCCCTTTTTCTAATACGTCCATCAACCAGGGATTGTTGGGATGAAACGCCATGTGATTTGGCACAATGTCCTGCACCCAGCGAATGTCCAATTCATGGAGTCGCTTACTGATGGCCCTTAACTGCTCCTCCGTACCGATTTCTGGATTGATACGCTGCGGATTGACGGAGTCGTAACCATGCGTACTGCCCGGTACGGCTTCAAAGATTGGAGAGGCATATATGGTACTTACGCCAAGCTGGTGTAAATATGGAATAACACGTTCAAAATCAGTGAACGTAAATTCTTTATGAAATTGCAATCGGTACGTAGCAACCGGATTATTCATAGCGTTGTGTGTAGATGACGAATGATTCAGCCTGGAGCGTAATCGTCTCTCCATCTGAGGTAGTTTGTGGAGCCTGACTGGGGGTTGACTGATCGGCTCCCTCTTTTGTTTGATCCTGCCACTGCGGGTCGGCCGAATCGAATGCTTTTTCCCAGGATAAGTCCAATGCGGGTATACTCACCTCGCTTCGCTCTTTAGCAAAGTTCATCAGGCAAAGCACGTGCTGATCGTCGTGCCAGCGGTGCAGGATCAGCGTTTTCTGCTCCTCGCTCTCGCTGACATCCAGGTTTTGCCGATTCAGATGGCGTAAGGCCGGGTGTTCCTTACGGAGCGCAATAAGCGTCTGATAGTATCGCAATAAGGTTTTATGCGGCTCCTGATCCAATAATTCCCATTGCAGCTTCGATTGTTGAAAAATGTATTCAGACATTGGGTCGGGCACGGTAGCCTCATCGCTGGCATGGAAGGCAGCAAACTCCTGCTGACGTCCCTGCCGCACGGCTTCTACCAACTCCGGATCGGTATGACTCACAAAATACAGGAACGGGTTCGTTTCGGCCCACTCCTCCCCCATAAACACTAGGGGTAGATACGGGCTGACCATAACCGCCCCAGCCATCACTTTTAACGTATCGAAACTATAGAGCTGACTGGACCGTTCGCCCAGCTTGCGATTACCGATTTGATCGTGGTTCTGCGAGAATACGACAAACTGTTGACCCGGATTATGTTCGGCCTTTTTCCCAAAGAAGCGGTGCCGCTCTTCCGAAAACTGCCCATCATATACATAAGCATCCCGATAGGATTTGGCCAGGTGACTTATACCCGTGAAGTCGGAGTAGTAGCCGTTACGTTCTTGGCCGACCGTAACCCGTAAGGCATGGTGAAACTCATCCATCCATTGAGCATCCATGCCAAATCCCTGCTCAGATAACGGGTTAATGAATTTCGGATCGTTCAGGTCGTTTTCGACAATCATATAATGCCGACGACCGGTTGCTTCCATCAGTTGATCGACGTACTGCTTGATCTCGCGCAGAATGTGGGTTGTGCTGAAATCCTTTATGGCATGAACTGCGTCGAGACGTAACGCGTCGATATGGAAATCGCGGAACCACATGAGCGCATTTTCAATAAAGTAACGCCGAACGCCATCGCACCAGGCATCGTCAAAGTTGATGGCCTCGCCCCAGGGTGTACAGTATTTGTTGGTGAAGTAAGGCCCGAAATCTTTGAAGTAGTTGCCCTCCGGCCCAAAGTGATTATACACTACGTCGAGCAGGACCGCTATTCCTTTCGCGTGGCAGGTATCGACAAGGTGCTGTAGTTGACTGGCTCCCCCGTAGCTATTCTGAATGGCGTACGGAAACACACCATCGTAGCCCCAGTTGCGCGAATCGGGGAATTGCGCAATCGGCATAATTTCAATCGCGTTGACGCCTAACGCTTTGAGGTAATCCAGTTTTTCCTCGATGGCGGAAAACGTGCCTTCGGCTGTAAACGTACCGGTATGCAACTCGTAGAGGATATACTCCTCTAGGGGCAGATTATTCCATTTCTGGTCATTCCATTGAAAATTGGTAAGATCAACGACCTGCGACGGTCCGTGAACACCCTGAGGCTGGCAGAGTGACGCCGGATCAGGACGCCTTAGTTCGCCATCCAGAACAAATTCGTACAAATCACCGGGGCTGATTTGATGCGTTTTAGCGCACCAGTAGCCGAATTTGTCTGCTTTCAGCGGAATGGCCGCGGCATGGTCGTACAACTTAATTGCTACGTGTTTGGCGTTAGGCGCCCACAGCAAAATCTCTGCTTCATCTTCGGCAATAAACGTAACGCCGAGCGATCGTTTGTCTACATGTATTTCGTCAATCATACCCTCAAAACAGTTCTATGAATCAAGAATATAGTTTGTCATCTCTTAACCCTGACAAATTATACCTGATCGATTTGGCCTCACATATTCTTGCGACTACGGTTTTAACTACTTTTCAACCAGATTATGTTTGCAAAGGCCTGTTAAGAAATAAGGAAATGGTCGCCATATTGTTTTAAGTCAGGGAATGGCCCACCTTTTACGGGGACCTTCAACCAAGGAAAAATTGACCAGCACCGCTGTTTATGACAAAAGCAACGCGGCCCGCTCTGGTAGGAACGGGCCGCGTTGCTTTTATTGCCAGGTACGTTTAGAGCTATTGCTTTTTAACCTTAATCACCGCTTCCTGCCTGGTGTTGGCGGGATCAGTACCCGGATAAGGCCGAACCTCGCTTAGCAGCACCAGATACCGATCCGTACCCAGTTGAACCGTAGTTGAGTCTTTGTCTTTAGGCCCCGGTTTACACTCCCCAAGGCACAAGCTACCCGACTGACGGTTCGTACCGTCGGTCAGCGTAAAGGAAACATCGGCATTACCCGCCCGAATACAGATGGCATTGGCCGGGCAACGGCTATCCTGAATGGTATCGACCTGCACGCTCACACTCTGCCCAATACGTGCCGACTGCTTAATACCTACGACTACAGACTCTGATGGCTGAGCAGCGTTCTGAGTGGTTTGCTGACATCCAACGGCTGCTAATCCGCTGAGCAGAACCGCTACTAAATAAGTAATCTTCATAGTTGTCATAAATTATACTAGCTGTACTAATCAATCAGACCCTAACCCGTTCGTTGAGGTTGTAAAGGGACTAAAGAATTTTGCGCTGCCAAAATTCTAAACCAATGAAGCCAACGGCTTTACAGTCTATAACGTAATGTTTTAACCGTTTATGAGCTTTCGGGTTAAGTAAGCGGTTCGGGAGACTGACTTTTAAGGTAAAAAGCTGTCTGACATCGACAGCTGGTAAACAGCCAATGAACCGCACAATCCTGGGTTTTGTCGTAAGCCTGCTTGTATTCAGCACGTCCACTCTGTATGGCCAGCAGACGGGTAAAGGCGACCGAATCACCGGTCCGAATTTTGCCACGCGCAGCCCCGCGCTGGGAACGCATGGTATGGTAGCAACCAGCCATGCGCTTGCTACTCAGATCGGTCTGGACATTTTAAAACAGGGTGGCTCCGCGATCGATGCCGCTATTGCCGCCAATGCAGCCCTGGGCGTTATTGAACCGAACAACGGCGGCATCGGGGGTGACCTGTTCGCGATTGTCTGGTCAGCGCAAGACCGAAAGCTCTATGGCCTGAATGCCAGTGGACGATCTCCCAAAGACCTGTCTTATGACGCGTTACGTACCCGATTGGGAAAGCAGTCGCAAATCCCGCTGTATGGCCCCCTGTCCGTTTCGGTTCCGGGCTGCGTGGATGGCTGGTTTGAACTGCATAAACGTTTTGGCAAGCTTCCCATACGTAACATCCTCGCTCCCAGCATTCGCTATGCGCGCGAAGGTGTACCCGTTCCGCAGGTGATTGCCTATTCGTGGCAGGTGGCAGCTAATCGGCTAGCGGCTAATCAGGCTGATATTTCCGAGTTCGATAACTTCCGTAAAACGTATCTGATCAACGGCAAAGCCCCCGTTGAAGGACAACTATTCAAGAATCCCGATTTAGCCGCTACCTACGAAAAAATAGCCCACTTCGGCCGGGATGCATTTTACAAAGGCCCTATCGCTGATGCGATTGACCGATACGCCCGGCGAGTTGGTATGCCGTTACGTAAAACCGACTTAGCGGCTCATCGGAGCAACTGGATTGATCCCGTATCGGTAAACTACCGAGGTTATGACGTGTATGAGCTTCCTCCCAACGGACAGGGGATTGCCGTCTTACAAATGCTCAACATTCTGGAAGGCTACGATTTAAAAAGCATGGGGCATAACAGCGTCGATTATCTGCATTTGCTGGTTGAAGCGAAGAAACTAGCCTTTGAAGATCGCGCCCGGTATTATGTTGACCCGGACTTCGGCAAAGCTTCGACCGATTGGCTGCTAACCAAAGCGTATGCTGCCCAGCGCCGGAAGCTGATCAATATGAACAAGGCATCAGAACGTATCGATGCGGGTATTCCGGCACTTCGCGCTGGTGACACCGTTTATTTAACCGTAGCTGATGATCAGGGGAATATGGTGTCGCTCATTCAAAGCAACATGCTGGAATTTGGCAGTGGCATGGTACCCGACGGACTGGGCTTCGTCTTGCATAACCGCGGTACCAGCTTTAACATGCAGCCCGATCACGCCAATGTATACGCGCCCGGCAAGCGCCCGTTTACGACAATTATTCCGGGGTTTGTGCTCAAAAATGGCGAACCCTTTTTAAGCTTCGGTGTTATGGGCGGGGCTATGCAGCCCCAGGGCCACCTTCAGGTTCTGTGCAACATCATCGACTTCGGCATGAACGTACAGGAAGCCGGTGATGCCGCCCGATTCAGCCACTCCGGCAGCA
Source organism: Spirosoma fluminis (assembly GCF_054778895.1). Classification (NCBI taxonomy): domain Bacteria; kingdom Pseudomonadati; phylum Bacteroidota; class Cytophagia; order Cytophagales; family Cytophagaceae; genus Spirosoma; species Spirosoma fluminis. The sequence continues at coordinate 151,953 of NZ_BAAGZD010000016.1, read as the reverse complement.
GCGAACCCATCGGTACGTTGATGACCGACGGGGGGCGGCTAGCGCTGGAAAGTGGTATTTCTAAAGACGTTCGCGCCGAACTCGAACGGCGGGGGCACCGCCTGGCCGAAACCGACTTCTTCGGTGGCTATCAGGCCATTCGGTTCGATGCCGCCAACCGGGTATACTGGGGTGCTACCGAGATGCGTAAAGATGGTCAGGCCGCGGGTTATTAACACAACCGTGCGCCTTTCGTATTACTTCCCCATCCACTTTTTGAACTCACTTACTTTCTCCCGGCTCACAATCGCTTCCTTGTCGAAGGCGGGTTGCATGGTTAGGGCCAGGCGGTTGCCGAAGTACGGCTGCATCTGCGACACCGAGCGGTGGGTAACGATCACACCCCGGTTGATCCGGTAAAAGTGCGCGGGGTCTAAGGCATCAGCCAGCTCGTCGAGCGTATAATCGACCAAGAACTTCTGGTTCGTGTACGTACGGAAGAAGCTGAACCGCTCATCGGTATAGAAGTAAGCGATTTCGCTCGTTTCAACCGATAAAAGCCGCTGCCCCTGGCGTACCAGAAAGCGCTTCCGGTAGTCTTTGGGTTGCTGCTGAAGTTGCAGTTCCCGCAGCAGCTTGTCCAGATTAAACGGCTGCGAGCTGCTCGCCTGCCCATCGGGTTGTGCCGTGCGGTGCAGGTCATGAAATTTTTTCAGGCTCCGCTGTAGATCTTCTTTCTGGATCGGTTTCAGCAAATAGTCGATACTGTTGACTTTGAACGCCTGCAGCGCATACTCGTCGTACGAGGTCGTGAAAATTACGGTGCTACGGACCTCTGTCCGCTCAAAAATTTCAAAACTCTGCCCGTCGGCCAGCTCAATATCCATAAAGATCAGATCGGGAGATGGGTTGTTTTGCATCCACTCCACGGTATCTTCAATGCTGGCCGTAACACCAGTTATCGACAGGGAAGGGTCTACCTCCTGCACTAACTTCCGGAGTTTACGAACAGCCAGGTCTTCGTCTTCAACAATCAATACATTCATACGATCAAAGGTGATAAGAGGGGTAAAACTACGGTGAAATAACCATTACTATCGCTGACAATCGGCTCAGTTTGTGCCAACAGGCGATACTTGGCCGCAATATTGGTCAGCCCAACCTGGTTGGAGACGACCCGGAGGGTTTTGCGTTGTAAATTGTTGCGCACGACCAGCTGGCCCTCCGAAATGGTCAGTTCGAGCAATAAGGGTTTATTGGCCTGGATAATATTATGCTTCACGGCGTTTTCGACCAGCATCTGCAGCGTCAACGGCGGCAACAAACAGGATAAGTACTGATCGGGTACGTCGACGTTCAGACAAATGCCGGCCTGATACCGGGTTTTCAGCAGGTGGTAATACGAGTCGATAAACTTCAATTCATTCGCCAGGGTGGTAAGCTCTCCTTCGTTTGTTTGCAGCAGATACCGGTATACTTTCGACATCTCATCAACGAACTGTTCGGCCTGCTGCGGATCGTCGGCAATGAGCGAGGAGAGTGAGTTGAGGCTGTTGAACAAAAAGTGCGGGTTGACCTGGTTCTTGAGGCTCTCGAACTGACTTTGCAGGTTGATCTTTTTCAACTGCTCTTTCTCAAGCGCATTTTCACGCCATTTCGTCAGCGAATAAGCCGTTTCATCAATACCTACCGACAACACATTAGCCCCTATGTTCATGAACAGGATTCGTCCGGTTATTTCCGAATCATGACTGTAGCCGAACCAGTGGAAGTGATCGTAACAGTACATCCCCCCCAGTATAAACAAGGGCGTTACGAGCATAAAAACAGTTAGCAAGCGCCAGATTCGTGACCAGGTTTGTCCGATGTTTGGGTACCGCCGAACAACTCGCTGCGTCAGTTGATCAAGGATGAACAGACACGTAACGCCAATACTGAAATTGAGCATTGTGGCCATAACGAAAGTGGATACATCCGCTACGTATCGATCGCCCAATAGCCAATAAGTCAGCAGGGGAATAAACCACGGCAACAGCAGCAGTAGCTGCCATTTCGTTTGCGGACGAACGGCAGGCAACCGGTAGAGCAGTTGATGCGCAAAGGTCGTCATGAAACGTTGACCGGTTGCGAATCAGCTAATAACGGAAGCACCACTGTAAAATATTGACCATCGTCGCGCACCAGAATATCCTGTCTGCTCAGCATCTGGTATTTAGCCGCGATGTTTGATAAGCCAACCTGATTGGACGGAATCCGGACGGTACGTTTCTGCAAATTATTTCGCACCATCAGCCCCCCGGGCCGCTCGGGTCCACTGGCCGTAGCCCTGATCTCGATTGTCAACGGTTTATGGCTTAGAATGGTATTGTGTTTCACGGCGTTCTCGACCAGCATTTGCAACGTCAGCGGGGGCAAGTAACACGCATTCGGCTCAATATCAACATTAACCGTTACTGAGATGCCTTTCCCATAGCGTGTTTTGAGTAAATGAGCGTATGAACTGATAAAGCCTAACTCAGTTTCCAGGGTTGTCAATTCGCCTTCGTTCGTGCGCAGCAGATACCGGTACACCTTAGCCATTTCATCCACAAAGCGCTCAGCCTGTTGGGGTTCGTCGGCAATGAGCGAGGAGAGCGAGTTGAGGCTGTTAAATAAAAAGTGCGGATTGACCTGATTCTTGAGGCTCTCGAACTGACCCTGCCACTGCGCCTTCAGCAAAACCTCTTTTTCGGCATTGGTCTGCTGCCATTGCCGATACAGGTAGATACCTTCGTATACGGCGATGTACACCGAATGATAGAACAGTTGTACACCCGTCGTCGTGGCGTAGTCGAACTGAACGGACGTATCGAACCAGTTGCCCAGCACCAGCGAATGGCTCCCCACCCGGACGATCACGCCGAAACTAACCAGAAATGGAAACCCGATAGCTAGCCAGATTAATCGTTTTTTGGTTTGACTCAGGCCCGGGCAATACCGCTGGATGGTTACGACGACCCACCGGGTCAGGTTCCAGCACAGGTAGCCTGCCAGTAGGGCGATCCACTCATACCGAAGTGCCTCATACAGATCGGCGGCATTCACCAAGGCGCTCAGCCGGAAAAATAAGGTTCCGAACAGATACAGCACAAAGGGGCCGACCATACGCAGGCGGGTTTCGTAACAGGGCGTCATGGCGTATAGTTGGTTGGCATCTGCAACAAAGGCAACGTAACGCGAAAACCAGCTTCCGTTTCGCGAATTTGTACCGGCTCTTCACCGAACAGTCGATACTTAGCGGCCAGATTAGCCAGCCCGGCCCGTTGGGTTTCTACGGTGATTTTCTTCCGTTGTAAGTTGTTGTTCACCTGCAAACCCAGTGGAGTTGTTCTGATGGTTATCATCAGCGGTTTGTCGGGCAGCATTACATTATGCTTTACCGCATTATCAATCAGGGTCTGCAAGCTCAGTGGTGGCAACATGCGGTTCAGGTAATCACGGACGATGTCAAGCTCAACCCGCAGGCTGGGGCCGTAGCGGGTTTGAAGCAAGTTTATATAAATGCGGATAAACGCAATCTCCTCCTGCAGAGACACCAGATCGCGGTTGCCAGCCTGCAATAAGTACCGGTACACTTTCGACAACTCATCCACAAATCGCTCGGCCCGCTCGGGGTCTTCGCTGATGAGCGAGGAAAGCGAATTCAGGCTGTTGAACAAAAAATGGGGGTTGAGCTGCCCTTTAAGTGCATCGAACTGGTGTTGCAGCGCGGCCCGTTTCAATTGTTCATTCTCGGTCTGATTTTCCTGCCACTGCGCATACGCGTAGAACAAGTTGAGTGCAATGCATAAGAAAATATCAAAAATGAACCCTAATATCCAGATCGGCCGAACCGAGTCCCAACTGAATTGCACCTGCAAAAACGGCGTTACGCTGTAAATCCACACGTCAAAACTAGCCAGCACCACCGTTAGCCCACCCACCATCACCAGCATCACCAGCGTGCGCATCACGGCCTGACGCTGACTGGGAAATCGGCTGGTTACCCAGCGAATGGCCAACGTCAACGTAACAATCGACAGCCAGTATAAACAGAATATGACGACGGTTCCGATCAGAAACGTTCCTAAATCCTGAAAATAGCGCGGACCGATGAAGTAGTAATTCCCCAACGGAAATAGTACAGGCATCATCAGCAGGTGGTATATCCACTCTACTTTCGAGAAGAAACGAGGACGGATAACCTCAGGCCATTTTAGGGGCAGCGTCATATCGGTGAATATCCGAAAATAACGGGATGCCTACCAAGTACCGTACCACAATCGCATCAAGTGCATAATACGTCGGTTGAATTGAGAAAAAGCCGGGATGAATTGTACATAAAACTGCCCGGCAATATCATCGCCGGGCAGTCTGCTTCCCTAACCTAACTTCTATGATGAATTCCCTAATGACTTTATATGGTAGCGGTATGGGTTCACTGCTGCGGTTTCGACCTACGCTACCAGACACCCTAATTTTCTGATATCCTTAAGGCTCCCTTAGGCAGCGGCTCCTTACGGGTTGTGTTCATTTCCGTGTCGTATAGTGTCGTTTACTGTGTCGTCCTGTTCTTAATGAAACAAAGTTGGCCTACCGAGGTCTCTGAACCAATCCATGAGCGAATGAACTGCCTATTTTGCTGATCGAACCGGCAAAAGAGCGGGTTCAGATGCGTACAGGCTTCGGCCGGTTTACGAACAAAATAGCTTCCGCTGAGCCGTATATGAATAGATAGATAACCTACTGATTGGTTGGACGATAGCTCGCTGTTACGTTGCTTTGTTTACCGTAATCAGTCTGCCTAGCGCTGGCTTTTCCGGCTGTCTTTTGGCCACGAAATGCTGGATAGACAGATTTCGATACGTAACGCAGGCACACCTATTGGAGCGGGCAGGCAGAACCAAAACAAACCCATTGAAGTTGCTTTGCAATAAAAGGCTCCCTCGTTTTGCAGCCGTTGCCGACTTTCACTCGTTACAGTATGACTCGTTTAAGTGTTAACATCAACAAAATTGCCACGCTTCGGAATTCGCGGGGAGGCAGTAATCCTAATGTGGTTCGGGTCGCTCTGGACGCTGAACGCTTCGGAGCCGAGGGCATTACGGTGCACCCCCGTCCCGACGAACGGCACATTCGTTACCAGGACGTACTCGACCTGGCGGACGTTGTCACAACCGAGTTCAACATTGAAGGCAACCCCGACGAGCGATTCATTGAGTTGGTTAAGCGCGTCAAACCGGCCCAGGTAACGCTTGTCCCCGATGCACCGGATGCCGTTACGTCGAACGCAGGCTGGGATACCCTTACACATAAAGATTACCTGCGCCAGTTGGTCGATACGTTCCAGCAGGACGGTATTCGGGTGTCGATTTTTGTGGATGCCGACGAGCGAATGGTCGAAGGCGCCAAAGCCACTGGCACCGACCGGATCGAACTGTATACGGAACCCTACGCAACCCATTTTCCTACGAGCCCCGAAGCCGCTATCGAACCGTTCGTGCGGGCGGCAACGTTGGCAAATGAGCTTGGCTTAGAGCTCAACGCGGGGCATGATCTGAGCCTGGAAAACCTGCGGTACTTCGCCCAGCATATTCCCGGCTTGCTGGAGGTATCGATCGGTCACGCGCTAATTTCCGACGCCCTGTATTTTGGCCTGGAAAACACCATTCAAATGTATCTGCGGGAGTTGCAGTAATTGCACGACCGGCTATACTTCTTTACGGATCAAGACAACAATACGTATCCCTATTTAGCGGATGGCTTCGTTCGCCGAATCACTTCACGCTTGGGAAAAGCGATCCGCCAGACGGCCAGTGGCGTTTGCTGCTTACCGAAACAGGCGTCACAGATTCTGTTTTCGGCGGGCACGGCTGCGTTGTAGATAAACAGCGTATCGTTTATTTTCTGGATGTTCGAAATCTGCGATTTCTTCTGCTCGGCGTTGTACAGATACGCGTCGAGTATTTCGCGCTCTTTCTGGTTCAGGGCCTTATTCTGCACGTCGGCTGCGCCCAACAAACGAATATCCACGCCATACTTCTCCGCGATGGCCTTCGTGCGCGGCAGAGTCTGTAGCTGACAAAGTTTTGCCTGTTCGGCCGGGTCGTTGGTGGCCTGGAGTTTTTCGGCCAGTTCGTTTTGAACCGTACGGCTAATTCTGTCGCCAAACGTATTCACCGTTTCTACCATGTCGGCGTTGGTAACGCGTTTAACCTTCATATCAGCCATCTGCTGCTTTAATTCTTTGGTATATTTCACCCGTTCGGGATCGCAGGAGCCAAGCGTCAGCGCGAGCAGAACAAACGTAATAATAAGAGAATGCGTTTTCATTGAACCAGAGAATCATAGTGGCCAGTACGTCTATAACGTTACACACGGGCCGTGGGTTGCAAAGGTAGCGGATGGGCGGTTGTCCGGCCGAAATGTTGTATTTTTGTAGTACGATACTATAGAAACAGTTATGCTCGAACAATTAGAAGCCATTCGGGAACGCTTTAACGAAGTCGCCCAGCAGATTGTGCAGCCAGAGGTGGTTTCCGACCAGAAGCGGTTCATGAAGCTGAGCAAAGAATATAAAGATCTGGAAAAGATTGTTGATCAATACCTCGCCTATCAGCAACTGCTGCTGGAGATCGACAACGCCAAACAAATCATTGCCACCGAGAAAGATGAAGACTTTCGGGAGATGGCAAAAGGTGAGTTAGACGAACTGCTGCCGCGCCGGGAAACGCTGGAAGAAACGCTCAAAGAGATGCTGATTCCGAAAGACCCCAACGACAGCAAAAACGTTATTCTTGAGATCCGGGGCGGTACGGGTGGCGACGAAGCCGCCATTTTTGCGGGTGATATTTTCCGGATGTACCAGCGGTTCTGCGAGAAAATGGGCTGGCGCATGACGCTCGTCGATTATACCGAAGGCACGTCGGGTGGATACAAAGAAATTATCACCGAAATCGAAGGGGAAGATGTGTACGGTAAACTGAAATTTGAATCAGGCGTGCACCGTGTGCAACGCGTACCGGCTACCGAAACACAGGGCCGTATTCATACCTCAGCCGCCAGCGTAGCCGTACTTCCCGAAGCGGAAGAGGTGGACGTAGAACTGAACATGAACGACATCCGGAAAGATACATTCTGTTCATCGGGCGCGGGTGGTCAGTCCGTTAACACGACGTATTCGGCGGTTCGGTTGACGCACATTCCAACGGGTCTGGTCGTTCAATGCCAGGACGAACGTTCACAGCTGAAAAACTTTGACAAAGCCCTGACCGTGTTACGTTCGCGTTTGTACGAAATCGAGTTGCAGAAGCATAATGATGCCATTGCGTCGCAACGGAAAACGATGGTAGGCAGTGGTGATCGTTCCGACAAGATCCGGACGTATAACTATCCGCAAAGCCGCGTAACCGATCATCGCATCGGCCTGACAGTATACAACCTACCCGCCGTGATGGACGGCGACATCGGTGAATTCATCGAACAACTCCGCATCGCCGAAAACGCCGAACGCCTAAAAGAAGGGGCAACGGCTTAGGTACTTTTGCTGGTATATGGACAAATCCTAATACGTATGGCGCGTGTTAGGATTTTTTGTGTTTTAAAAGGAAAGCGTTGACTGTAACTCTGTACAATCAAGATTAAATACAGATAAACAGACATTTATCTTTTATCTGCCAACGTGTACATTCAAAATTAATCAGGCCAGCCTGCTGGCTTGAAAGATGTCCTTTGTTCAGCGGGCGCACAGACGGCGGTTGGAGGACGGGGAGGTCCATTCCGAATAAAATCTGGACCTAACGGCGGTGGCATTTCGGCTTTGGGCAGCCGTCCATATAAGGCATAGAATAAGCCAGGTGGTACACCCTGAGTATCTCTACGATCGATATAGTGTGGTTTAATAAATACCGCCGAGGCCGTAAAATAGCCAACAACAGCTTCGTTACTATTAGCTACGTTGTGTATGTTTCCCGCCGGTATAGCTGGGGGCGTATCGGCCAATCCACCCGTTTTTTGGGTTTGCTGCGCTAAGAGATTGAAGTACTGATAAGCGTCCTTCGTAAGTGATCCCTGCCGTATATGCACTATACACGGTTTATTTTGATAGTAGGGAATATGGGCTACTGGCCGACGAACGATTAAACCGCCATTGCTGTACTGATCATTAAATATATTTATATCGTCGTGACTCTGTAAGATTTCCCAACATTTAGTCCGGCAGGGGTAATCAAAAATAGCGTTTCTGAGCTGGTTTTGAGCCTGTGAACCAACTGGTGGGTAGAAACAATCCTCGTATGGCTGATCGGTAGACTGATAAAGTGAACGGCTTAGCAGCTCAACTGCATTTACAGCATATATCCCTCCAGCGCACGACCGGCACCACTCCTGCTGTTCATACAACGTCCAATCCCAACGGTAGTAATTACGTACATCGACAGGGTCAAGTATATCAGCATAAACATCATGTCCGCCAGTGTAATTTTCATCAATTACCGGTAAAACACTAGCCGTATTGAACTCTGACGTTACCCTTGCTACAGGGGGCACGGGCTGCATAATCTGTTGTGTAGAAACATATCGGGTTCCGTCGCTCAGCGTAAACTGAAGTTGGTAGGCGTGGCCGACTTGTCCTTTAAAATCGGACGGAAGCTGATAAGTACCATCTACAGTTTCGTGACACGTAATGGTTTCTGTCGAATCGACCACCACGGACACTTTTGCTTTAGTAACAGGAAATATGATGGATCGTCCTAACGTTTGATCGGGTCGGGACCGGTTAAGACGAATTTTCATCGGTTCCACCAGATTAGTAACGGTACCTTCTACTATTAGTATATCTAATTTGCTCCTCAGCGTCAGATCTTCGGAATCGACACAAGCTAATGGTCCGCCTAATAAAGCTACCGAAACCAATAGCAAGACCCATAAACGCATAGCATACGATGTTTTATAAGATGAGACTTGCCGCACGGTTCTTAAGTATGACTTATGTAATTTCTATAAAACCAACTCATATAGCGGTCAAACAAGAGAAGATTTATATATAACCTCAATGTTAGGTATAACTACTGCATATTAATTCAAATTTTAAACCCTCTTGAGTGCTAAGCTTTCTCTATCTTCTCTTGCTTAGCTCTTTATTTTCTTAACAGAATATTAGCATTATATAATACTTCCTGCTGATCAATCTGCTTTAAAGCAAGAAAAAGCCTGTTACGTTCTCGTGGCTTGCATGAGAACGTAACAGGCTTTTTCTTTTGATGTATTACGTTAACCCTGAACGTTGTCTGAGGTTAATTTTGCTCCAAGGTACTCGCGATTCATACGAGCGATGTGATCGAGTGAAATCGATTTCGGGCACTCAACCGAGCAAGCACCTGTAAACGAGCAAGCACCGAAACCTTCAGCGTCCATCTGTGCTACCATCCGTTCGGCCCGTTGCTGGCGCTCAGCCTGCCCCTGCGGTAACACGGCAAAGTGCGACACTTTAGCCGCTACGTACAGCATGGCCGATGCGTTTTTGCAGGCTGCAACACAAGCGCCACAGGCAATGCACTGAGCAGCATCCATGGCTTCGTCGGCGATATAACGTGGCACCGGAATCTCATTGGCATCAGGTGCTGAACCGGTGTTTACCGAAATGTAACCGCCTGCCTGCGCCACGCGGTCGAACGCCGAGCGATCCACCATCAGATCTTTAATAACCGGAAACGCCCGTGCCCGCCAGGGCTCTACCACAATGGTATCGCCATCGTTGAACGACCGCATGTGCAGCTGACAGGTAGTTGCCCCAGTTTGCGGACCGTGCGCCCGACCATTGATAAACATGGCGCATGATCCACAGATGCCTTCGCGGCAGTCGTGATCGAAGGCAATGATTTCTTCGCCTTTCTTGGTCAGCTCGCCATTCAGTACGTCGAACATTTCCAGAAAAGACATGTCCGGCGATATATTATCCAGTTGGTATTCCACCAGTTTACCCGGCGTACTATTATTTTTCTGTCTCCAGATTTTCAGTGTGACTTTCATTGTATCAAGAAGTTGTCAAGTCGTGAAGTCATACGTAGTAGCGTTTTAACGAACCGTACTACGTATGACTCAATAACTCCTATTTATAACTCCGCTGGGTAAGCTTCACATTCTCGAACTCAAGCACTTCTTTATGAAGTACCTCAGGCTGGTTGTCGCCCGTGTACTCCCAGGCTGCTACGTAAGCAAAGTCGGCGTCGTTACGTAGTGCTTCCCCTTCTTCGGTCTGATATTCTTCGCGGAAGTGACCGCCACACGATTCCTCGCGGTGCAGGGCATCATCCACCATAAGCTCGCCCAATTCGAGGAAGTCGGCTACGCGACCGGCATGTTCAAGCGACTGGTTCATTTCTTCAGCATCACCCATCACCCGAACATTTTGCCAGAACTCAGCCCGCAGTTCCTGAATCATTTTCTTGGCTTTCTTCAGGCCCTCGGCGTTACGTGACATTCCGCAGTAATCCCACATGATGTGGCCTAACTCCTTGTGGAATTCATCCACCGTTTTGGTGCCTTTGATCGACAGGAAGCGGCTGTTCATATCCTGAATGTGCTTCTCAGCCTCCTTGAAGGCAGGATGGTCAACAGGCAATTTGTCGGCTGGACCGATCGTTGCCAGGTAATCACCTACAGTATATGGAATCACGAAATAACCATCGGCCAGCCCCTGCATCAACGCCGATGCGCCTAAGCGGTTCGCGCCGTGGTCCGAGAAGTTCGCTTCACCCATGGCGTACAAACCTGGGACCGTTGTCATCAGATTGTAATCTACCCAGAGACCGCCCATCGTATAGTGCACCGCCGGGTAAATCATCATTGGGGTTTCGTATGGGTTATCGTCGACGATTTTCTCGTACATCTCAAACAGGTTACCATACTTAGCCTCAATGGTTTTACGACCATCGCGCTTGATTGCATCAGCAAAGTCAAGGTACACCGCCAGACCCGTTGGCGCTACGCCCCGGCCCTCATCGCAAACGTACTTGGCATTCCGGGATGCTACGTCCCGGGGTACCAAGTTCCCGAAAGATGGGTACCGGCGCTCCAGGAAGTAATCGCGGTCTTCTTCGGCAATGTCATTTGCCCGTTTCTTACCCTGGCGAATCAGTTCAGCGTCTTCTTTTGATTTCGGAACCCAAACCCGTCCGTCGTTACGTAGCGACTCCGACATCAGCGTCAGCTTCGACTGGTAATCGCCTTTAACCGGAATACAGGTAGGGTGAATTTGCGTATAGCAAGGATTACTGAACAACGCGCCACGCTTGTGCGCCCGCCAGGCGGCCGTAGCGTTTGAGTTCATGGCGTTTGTCGACAGGTAGAAAACGTTTCCGTAACCGCCTGTGCAAAGCAGTACAGCGTGGGCGGAATGCGACTCAATTTTACCGGTAATCAGGTTTCGGGTGATAATCCCCCGACACTTGCCATCAACGACGACCAGATCGAGCATTTCGGTCCGCGTAATCAGCTTCACCTTGCCATTTGTCACCTGACGGCTTAAGGCATGGTAAGCACCCAGCAGCAACTGCTGGCCTGTTTGCCCCCGTGCGTAGAACGTACGCGATACCTGCGCCCCACCGAATGAACGGTTCGCCAGCAAGCCGCCGTACTCACGAGCAAACGGAACGCCCTGCGCCACGCACTGGTCAATGATGTTTACGCTAACTTCGGCCAGGCGATACACGTTACCTTCACGAGCGCGGTAGTCACCCCCTTTAATGGTATCGTAGAACAGACGGAATATACTGTCGCCGTCGTTCTGGTAATTCTTAGCCGCATTTATACCACCCTGCGCTGCAATGGAGTGCGCGCGCCGGGGGCTATCATGGAACGTAAAGGCTTTCACATCGTAACCCAGCTCAGCCAGTGAGGCAGCCGCAGAAGCACCCGCCAGGCCCGTTCCAACAACGATTACATCATATTTACGCTTATTCGCCGGGTTGACCAGCTTCAAGCCGAACTTATGCCGTGACCATTTCTCGGCTAACGGCCCCTCGGGAGTCTTTGAATCCAGTTTCATACTTCTTAATTGCGAATTAGTGAATGAGTTAGTGAATGCTTAGCTGTCATTAACCGCTCATTCACTATACATCCGCTTACTTATATAATCCCGTGAACTTTCAAAAACACATAAATTGGCATAGCCGCAAAAGCAACCGGAATCAGAAAGGCAAAGAAATAGCGGCCCAGATTCTCAATCAGGGGAGTGTATTTGGGATGCCGGATGCCTAGCGATTGAAAACCACTCTGAAAGCCATGCGCCAGGTGATAGCCTAAGGCTACCATCGACAGGACGTACAGGAGCACGTACCACCACTGCGAGAAAGCCTCTTTCACAACCGCATACAGATCTTTGTACTGCTTGCCATCATACTCGGCCATTGGCACGGCTCCGAAGTGCATTTCGTACCAGAACGTCCGCATATGAATAACAATAAAGACTAGGATTACAGTCCCTAAAATCCCCATATTTCTCGATGACCAAGGGCTATTCGCATCCGGACGTGCATAGGCATACTTCACAGGCCGTGACTCCTGGTTGTGGCGGGTTAAAATCCAGGCCATAAGCGCATGAACCAGAATAGATGTGTAGAGCAGGTACGAAATAGTAATGATAAGCGGATTATGCGTCATGAAGTACGTGTACTCGTTGAACGCCCGTCCGTTGTCGCCCTTAAAAAGCTGTAGATTACCAGCCATGTGAACGATCAGAAACGAACTCAAAAACAGTCCCGTCAGCGACATGATGACCTTGCGGCCGAGGGAGCTGGACAATGTTTGTGTTACCCAAGCCATATGGTGAACGACACGAAATTTTTAGTGGTAAACTATTGAAAAAAAGCCGTTTTAAACGGCGCATCAAAACTAAAGCACAAACCCGACGGAAACAAGGTTAGCCCTGTTTTTAGGACGGTGGACGTCTAATTTATAGACTCTAAAAATTAGACAAATCACCTGATTTCGTAACAGTATGTATCGAGCTTTTGTTTTTCTGGATTCGTATTATTCCCGGCCGTTTCCATGCGCGTAGCTGTTAGCCATTTAATCCAGCTAAAGCCCGGCCTGTACCGCTTAATATATTGTTAATCAACAACTTTCTTCAATAACCTGTAAATCTGTTTTGACAGAACTCATTTATGCGGCTTACTTTGCAGCTCTATTGGTTAAACTGCCAACACTTATAGCATGAAAGCATACGTTTTTCCCGGCCAGGGCTCTCAGTTTCGGGGCATGGGGTTCGACCTTTACCAGAATGATAACCGCTCACAGGGTTTCTCAGCCCGGCAATTGTTCGATCAGGCTAATGACATACTCGGTTATAATTTAACAGCCATCATGTTTGAGGGAAGCGATGAAGACCTTAAACAAACAATTTATACTCAACCCGCCGTTTTCCTGCATGGGGTTGTGCTAGCCTTAACCAGCGAATCGTTTTCGCCCGACATGGTTGCCGGTCATTCGCTCGGCGAATTGTCGGCACTGACCGCGGCTGGCGTACTCTCCTTCGAAGATGGATTACGGCTGGCCTCGGTCCGAGCTACGGCCATGCAGCGGGCGTGCGAACTGGTTTCATCCACTATGGCGGCTGTGCTTGGACTAGCGGATGAGGTGATTGAGCGGGTCTGTGCCGAAATAACCGAAGAAGTTGTTGTTCCGGCTAATTACAACTGCCCCGGTCAGGTCGTCATATCGGGTAGCTTGGCGGGGATTCAACTAGCCGAAGAACGCCTGAAAGCAGCGGGAGCCAAGCGCGTGGTGCAGTTGGCGGTAGGTGGTGCGTTCCATTCCCCGTTTATGGAGCCTGCCCGCGACGAGTTTGCCGACGCGGTTAATCTGATGCCTTTCAACGCTCCCCGCTGCCCCGTGTATCAGAATGTTGATGCGCAGCCAACTACCGACCCTGCTCAGATTAAGGCCAATCTGGTCGCTCAGTTAACCTCCCCCGTTCGCTGGACGCAGTCTGTTGAGCGGATGGTGGCAGACGGCGCTACAGAATTCTACGAATGCGGCCCCGGAAAAGTCCTTCAGGGATTGGTAAAAAAGATTAGCTCAGGGTCAATAATTGCAAGTGTGTAAAATTTTTGTGCTTGTAAATCAGTACTTATAGGCTCAGAACCGCGTTAAATCGATTATTTTTTGAGCCTATACTTGCTTTTAACATTCGGCACCCATTATCTTTGCACTCGCAATTGCCCGATCGTCTAAGGGTAGGACGACAGATTTTGGTTCTGTTTGTGGAGGTTCGAATCCTTCTCGGGCAACATGGAAAGCCGCTTGATTTTATCAGGCGGCTTTTATGTTTTTCTTCTAATTCTAGCGTTATATAATTTTTAACAGGTCTTTTCTATAAGAAAATTACAATTTTTTTTGCCTCCATCTAAAAAAACAGTTCCTTTGCCAAATAGCTACACAAGGTGACATAAGGGCTTTTTTTGTATCAGAAACAATCTTTGATTGTACAACCATTGTTATTCTCTTCGTTTGGTTAATACAATTTGATATTTGGTTTACAATGATATACCGGGCCAAATAAAATCTATTGATAGATTAAGGTTCATTGAAGTGACTCTCAACGCTATTTGTAGTCAAATAAAGTAACTACATGAATAATAACGAATGCATTCAATATGGAGAAAGACGAGAAAGTAAGGCGGAACCGTGCAAAAACCACACAGCGGATCGTCGAAGCGTTGGAGGAAGTCATTGCTGAGCGTGGGCTTGAGGGGGTGGGCGTCAATCGGGTGGCCGAAAAAGCAAACGTCAGTAAAGTATTGATCTACCGGTACTTTGGCGGTATGGAAGGGCTTCTTGAATATTATGTGAAGATGGGTAAGTTATTCCCGGTCTTTAACCCTGCTGTGCTGGACCAAATCCGTCCACTCCATGAATCAGACGTAGCTCGAATCTGGTATCGTCAGGTGATTCAGACGTACCGATATTTCCGCACGTTCAAAGCAGCTCGTGAAATTTTGAAAGCAAGCGTGATTGAGAACGACTCCATTGCCGAAACAACTGCCAGGGCACAAGACGAAGAAATGACGCGTCTTGTTAGCCAGCTTTCGTTCGTGAAAGGTGCCGATACGCAGGCTGTCTCCGCCGTCATTCTGGGCGCTATGACGTATCTGACGATTATGGCTCAGAACGATCGCACGATGATCAGCATTGACTTACGTAGCGAAGAAGGCTGGAAACGTATCGAAAATGCCGTGAAGGCAATCTATATCGCTTTGAACAAGATGGCGATTACGTCTAAAGATGTGCAATTAGAGCTGCAGTCGGCTAACTTGCCGATGGCTCAATGGTAATAACCAGCAGGCAGTTTACGGAAAGACGATCTCAGATTAGCTGGTATCGCTCTTACTAAACCGCCTGCTTTTTTGTTTTCCCCTTACGTAACGGAGCTATTCTTCTTCAAGAATCAACAACTTTGGCAGTTCAGCCTTCATCCGGAATGTTCAAGCCGGTGAAGTTGTTTCGTCATTCCGGATTATAGGTCAGTTGTACAACCAAAGCCTGAGCACCATTTTTATTGGACCGCTGCCAGCCAACAGCCAGCGGAAAATGCTTTCCCAAATACACTTCTGCTCCCAACACCAGCTGGCCCTGTTCGTGCGATCCCGAGATCCAGTCGCCCAGTACGTGAAACTTCTGGTAAAAAATACCGGCGTCGAAACCAGCCTGAAATCCGGCGTTAGGACCTTCGCCCAGATAGCGGGGATTGGCGGTGTACGCTCCCAATGACCAGTTGTAATGTTCATCGTGCAATGAGCCCGCAATATGCGTATACAGATAACCTACTAATTGGGATTTGTGCGTCGGCGTTAGGTTGATTCCTCCCTGTGCTCCAATGGCCACCTCCAGATGTTCGTTCAGGTCAAACGCCTTCTGGGTGTTGAGTAATAACAAAGGACCAAATGGCTGCTGAATTGTTGAATCGTTGCGGGAGAAGCGCCGTTCTGAAGGTTCATACGTAAGGTTATACAAATTCGCGCCGATCTCCCATTCCTTGCCAAGCCCTAAATTAAAAGTAGTGCTCGACCGGTACGTTTCGGCGAAATTGACCTGTTGCTGCACCGACACCTCATGCTTGCCAACAATATCAGACGAAGGAACATTAAAATACGTTTGTTGTGCGTTTGTCCTGGATGGCGCAAACGTACTGACCAAAGCCAGTAGTGCCAGGGTGATGGTGAACAGTTTCATAACGGGGATGGCGAGAACAACTCAATAACGCAGCAACGCTGGAATGGTTACTAGCACTGAGTGTATATTCTGAAACCAGAAAAGCCTGAACCGGCATCCCGGTTCAGGCTTTTCTGGTTTTGAGCCAGGCTCGTCTACCGCTGAGCGACGGCCGTTTTTCGGGTGCGAATCTTTTGCAAGACCAACTGCCCTACCTGTTCGCCTATAACCGATCCGTTATCCAGGGCAGATCGGTAGTGGATTCCACCATACAACCGACTGATCGACGCTTCACGGGCGGCTGCCTTAAACGAAGCAAACGACCGAACGCCGTGTCCGTACTGATATTCCGTGGAGTCAATAAACGCGAGATTATCGCCGATCAAACCGGTCAACACCGTAGCCGCTGCGGCCGTAATGGTGCTGTGGCCGCTTGGGTATTCGGGGAAGGGAGGTGTTTGCAGGAAAGGCGTCCACTTGGGGTCGATGTGCTTGTTGATCACCGTCTCGGGCCGAACTGTGTTACTACGGTATTTCTCATCCCAGCAGGCAATGAAACCGTCTGTTACCGCAAACGAGGTCAACGTATAGGCTTCGACCGTCCGTATGAGGTTTAGTTTTCTTTGGCGGGCAACTGTTTGGGCAATCCCCAGCCAGTGTCCGCCCGGCGTCATTTTTTTCGAAGCATACATGACGTGGCCCGCTACGTTCATCACAAAGGCGTTGTCATCCCAAAAATAGGCAATATCCTGCTTCTCTTTATCCATGTTCTTACCCGTTTCGTAAACCTCCATCAGCTCTTTCTCATAGGAGCTTCCCTTCTGGAGACTATACATGAACGGACGGGGTGGCATAAACTGGTTACACGTATCCATTGCCCAGCAGCGCAGTTTATTCCACTGTGGCTCGGCGGCATCCATGTAGGCTGGTGGGGTTGGTACCCACGTACCTTCTACGTTCGTAACGGTATGCTTGAAACCCCGGGTCTGTTTGTAGCTGTCCTTAGCCGCATAATCCAGAATGTGCTTGGCGACGGCTTCGCCATAAGCCATTGAGCGCTCATACACCTCATCAGGCACGCCATCCTTTTTGTATTGCTCGTAGAATGTTTTTTCGAACTCATCGTAGAACTCAGCCGAAAAGGTTAGCGCACGAGCCACCGTTAAAAAGGCCCGGCTGCTCGCAAGCGGAAAACAATACTCTTTGCCCGCTTCCGGTGCAGGCCCCGACTGAAAGCGCTTTAATTTCCCTCCCAAAGATTCATAATTAGGATCGAAGGGTATGAGGGCTTCGTAACCCGCCAGGTTAGCGTAGGCATAGATACGACTGGCTACGGGCGGAGAAAAAATATCGTGAATAACGACCTCCGTTAGCTTATTTAAAGCTTTATTGTAGTACTCAGGGTTAGCCGTTGTGGCATTGTACTCGGCCGGTGTCGCCGATTTCTGACAACCAGCCAGCCCTACCAGTGCAACGACGAGCAGATAGCCGAATTGAAGTAAGGAACGCATAGGAAAAGACAAGTTAGCCAGCCAACAATACGTGTATGATGACTAGTACCTACAAAAATAACGGAATTAATTGGCATACTAAAAAGCTGGGTATTAGTAATATCATTTGCCTGCTTATGTAAAGCAAAGCCCCAACTGCGTCATGTAGCCGGGGCTCTATCGACTCAATTAAGACGCTTTCACGGGGTAGTCTTTCATTATTTTACGAACCCCACGAGCAACCTGTCGCTCCAGGCGTTTTGGGTTATCCACCACACCCTGAACGGCACCCTGCCACAAGAGCTTGTTCGTACGCGCATCAATCATATCAACCAGCAGCGTACCCTGCGTAAGTTCTCCTGACGATAGATAGGTCTGGCCACCATAATAGCCACCCCAATACGGCCAGTAACCTAACCGATACGGGAAAAAGCCGCCAGCGTATGGGTACGCGCTATTCAGGACGTTACGCGTTTTGTTCTCGGAATAGGTATGCACCTTCACCAGCAGATCCGGAGTTGATTTCTGGTAAGTCAAACCTCGGTCCTTCAATTGACGCGCCAGATTTCCCTGAATATTTTTCAGCAGCAACGGACTATTATAGATCGGATTGTTGCCCGTTTTTACATTGGGCTTCGCAAACGCGTACGAATGATGGCGGATAAAATCAACCGAACGATCATAATCAGTACTTACTTGTGCAATCGCAAGTTGGCCGAACCAACCTAGTATTAAGGCGATGGCCAGGGCAAGTGTTCGTTTCATCTGGTTGTTAATTAGCGGGTTAGTCAACTGACTTGAGCAGCCTTCGTTTACTCTACTAACTAACAATACTAATCGGGAAATTCCAGAATGCCAGTAGTGTTTACAGATGCCCTACCGAGTTAATGCATTGACTTTCAACCTAAAAGCTTGCATAGACTGCCCATTTCTAGCGACAGCAATCAGCGTTCCGTTTGGGGTCTTAACAGAGCGAATGTCCCGTATTTCGCCATTGAGCAAAAAACCAGTGTCGATCGGAGACAAGGCTGTAAACTTACCCTTACCGTCGTTACGTAACACCAATCCATAACTGGCGTCGTAGCGCCCCTGATACGTGCTGACCCCGTAGAAGTTCCCCCCGCCCAATACGTCCAGATCGCCATCCTGATCCATATCAACCGGAAGCAGCGCAAACAGCTTTGATACTTGCGCGAGCATGGGCAATTCATGGACAACGAACGTACCGCCCTGGTTCTCCAGGTACACCGATGCAAACTGATTGACCGTAAACTCATCAGCTCCTTTCAGTTCGTCCTTGTTCAGTACATCCTGTAAGGGCTTACCCGCAAACGATACGTAATCCGTGAATCGCTTGTTGATTACGCTGGGCATTTGCTTACCGAGTTCATCTTTGAACGCCAACGGGTACCAGTCATCGCCCCGCTTATACGCAATAATCTGCTCAAGGCTTTGGTTATTGTCAACATCTTTAACCCACATCCGCAACTGAGGGTTATCACCTTTACGTAGTTTACTGTTGGTGCCCAGGTTACCGGCTATGATGTCTAAATCACCGTCCCGGTCAAAGTCGGCCGTAACGATACGTTGGTAGAACCCGTTCAGTGGCGTTTTATCGGCCGTAATGGTTTTGACCTCGGTGAACTTGCCTTTATTGTTGGCGAAGACACGAACCGGCATCCAGTCACCGGTCAGAATCAGGTCTACATCTTTATCGCCGTCGTAATCCGCCCAAACTGCATCAGTAATCATTCCCGCCTTGCGCAGACCGGTCGATAGGTTGTCCGTCTGGTCCGAAAATTTACCTTTCCCGTCATTGATGAGCAGATATGAGTTAGGCGATTTTCCATACCCAAAGCCGATGACACGCCCACCAACGAACAGATCCAGGTCGCCGTCGCGGTCAATGTCGAAGGGTCGAACGCAGCTTTTGTTGTCATACATGGCCGGTAAAGCATTGGTCGAGCGGGTGAAGTTGCCGTTTCCATCATTGAGATAAAGCCGATCCAGTTGTTCGGGCATTTTGTCGTAGAACTCATTTCCTCCCGACACTACGTATAAGTCCAGATCCTGATCACCGTCGGCATCGAAGAAGGCAGCATCTACGTCTTCGTATACTGAATCTTTCGCAAAGGCAGCCTGCGGCATGGCTTTAAACTGGCCCGTAGGTTGTTGAATCAGTAAGCTACCGGCCCGCCACTTGGCCCCGCCGGCGTACATATCCTCCAGGCCATCGCCATTTACGTCCCCAATCGCCAGGTGAGGTCCTTCAGTAGATACCTGAAACGGCATGAGGGGCTCACGCACGTAATCGAAGTATTCTTTATTTTCCTGGTGGCGGTAGGGGATTGAGTCGGTTGCCGAAACATCCGTAAACAGGGGCTGGCCGGTCGCTTTGGTATAGCGGTACGTAGTAGCATCCAACTGAGCATCGACCTGTCGGAGCGTCAGCACCTGATTCGCTTGAACGTTCGTTCGGACTTCCATCCGCTGGCTTGGCCAGATCACAATCACCGAGTCGATTATGGCCCGTTTCCCTAAGCCAAATAACAATTCTGGCGCTACTGACGACTCAAACCCACGGGTAGGCATTAACTGCTGCACCTGCATCTGATTACCAGAGGTAGTATCTTTATACTTAAGAATAACTTTGGCCCCTACCCCAAATACGTTGGGTACCTGCCCTTTTAGTTTAACCGTCAGGTATTTGTTATCCGGATAAATTGTGTTCGCATCGTTGCGGTACAGACCGGCCGGATCATCGATGTTATTCGTGATCAGATCCAGATCGCCATCGTTGTCCAGATCAGCGTAAGCCGATCCGTTTGAGAACGTGGGCGTGCTAAACCCCCAGGCAGTCGACTTGTCTTCAAATCGTAGGCTGGACGTTCCCCGGTACAGGTAGTTGTGCACTTTGCCCTCAGGCATAAGCTTAGTCGCCCGCTCATCGAGTGATTTTGAGGTTTCTATGGCGTACCGCAATGAGTCGTCGGAAGCAAACTTCACGTACTCCAGGTTATTCGGCCGCCGGACAATTCCGTTCGAGACGAACAGATCCTTGATACCGTCGTTGTCGTAATCGGCCAATAAAGGCGACCAGCTCCAGTCGGTAGCGGCTACACCGGCCATCGCGCCAATATCCATAAATTTTTTACCCGACAGGTTCACTTGCAGGCAGTTGCGGCTGTACTGGTTCATGTATCCGTAAGCCAGTTTATAGAGATAAATATCTAACGGGTCTTCGCCTAACGATGCCTTTTCGACCGTCTCGTCTTCCGGATACATATCGAGCGTAACGATATCGGCGAACCCGTCGTTGTTTACATCCGCCACATCGTTACCCATCGAAAAGCGACTCGTATGCTGGAATGCTTTCTTTACGCTTTCGGTAAACGTACCATTCTGGTTGTTAATGTAATAGTAGTCGTCCTCGTGGAAGTCGTTCGATATATACAAATCCTCCCATCCGTCGTTGTTCAGATCCGCCACCGATATACCCAGTCCGTACCCCATAGCCGCGCCGTATATGCCTGCTTTTTCACTCACATTGACAAACTTGGTTATGCGTCCCTTTGGTGCTGTCTGTGCGCCCTGAGTCTTTTGCCCTGTCGCCCCCTGCTCAACACTCATGTTCTGGTACAGGTAATCGCCCGACTCATTATTTCGAAGATTGCGGGCGGTTACCCGGTCGTAACTGCGGGAGGTGTGCACAGCGTGATTCAACAGGTAACAATCCAGATCGCCATCGTGGTCATAATCGAAGAAAGCGGCCTGCGTCGAAAAACCCGTAAAGTCGAGTCCGTAATCGGCCGCTTTCTCGGTGAACGTATTATCACCGTTGTTGATGTACAGCTCGTTAGCTCCTTCCAGCCCCCGGAAGTTGCCCACGGCACACACGTATATGTCGAGCAATCCGTCACCATTTATATCGGCCATAGTCGAGCCAGTCTGCCAGTCGGAGAAGCCTTCCACGCCAGCTTTTTCGGTGATGTCTTCAAATTTGAAGTTTCCTTTGTTCAGATACAGCTTGTTTTTGCCCTGGTTCGACACAAAGTACAAATCTGTCAGCCCATCGTTGTTGATGTCACCCGCCGATACCCCCCCGCCGTTATAGAAATACAGATAGTCCAGAATATTCAGTTTTTGGGAGGGTACTACGTGGTTAATGAAGCCCACGCCCGTCTGGGTAGAGTCGAGCGACTGAAAAAGTTGTTTTTCTGTATTGAACGAGTTACACCCCACCAATGCGGTTACGCTGGCGATAAAGAAGAAAGCAATCCGTTTCATTTGTCAAATAGTGAATGATAAAGACAACGCATAATGGAGCGTTCGTTGTCTGTTACTTTTTCAGCACAAAGAGCTGTGCCCGATCGTTGTTTTTAGCCAGCACGAGCTGTCCCTGTGCCAGCCGGGCCATACGCCGGACCTGTCCCCGCACGAAAAAGCCAGACTGCGCGGGGTTTATGGCCTGGTAGTTCACCCTACCATCTTTGGCTTTCCCCGTGTTACGTAACACAACCCCATAACTGGCATCGTAACGCCCTACTTCGGGTAATACGTCGAAGAAGTTACCGGCTAATACCAGATCCGTTCGGTTGTCGTGATCGTAATCAAGAAACTGAACGCCACAAACTGGCGAGAACTGCGCTTCGGCCGGGAGTTGCTGGAGGGTTAATTTACCGTTGCCGTCGTTCAGGAGCAGTACTGTGGCACCCATATACACCCGTTGCACCACGGCTTCGCTAAGCTGTTTTTCGTCTAGGATATCGGTAATTTTCTTACCGGCGTAGTCAGTGTACTTCACGTACTTTTTCTTGATGCTGGGCATTTGTTTTTGCAGGTCCTGCTTCAGCACCATAGGGTATAACTCGCCGGTTTCGTCGGCGCAATTAATAATCTGCTCCGTGGTGCCGTTCTGGTCGAAGTCGCCGATGTAGAGTTCGGCGGGTGTGGTTTGCGTGGCCCGGATTCGGGAGTTCAGACCCAGGTTTCCGACCACCAGATCCAAATCGCCGTCACCATCAGCGTCGCCCGCTTTCACGCAGTTCCACCAGCCATTGGTTTTCATAGCTTCGCCCTTGGCAGTGGTTATCGTCATGGCCGGACTCTGACTCAGTTTACCCCGTTTATTCTCCAATACGCGTATAGGCATCCAATCCCCCACAATGATCAGTTCGGGAAACTTGTCCCCGTTGAGATCGGCCCAACTGGCGCTGGTTACCATACCCAGTTGATCTGCGTCGGGTAACGACCGCTTCGTATAGTTTTTGAAATTGCCGGTGCCGTCGTTAGTCAGCAGATAACTCGGGGGATTGTGTCCATACTGACTCGGAACCAACCGAGAGCCGACGAACAAATCCACGTCGCCATCCTGATCGAAATCGGCAGCGGCTACACAGGAGCCACTCGCTTTCAGATTAGGCAACGCCGTTTCGGAACGGGTGAATCCACCTTTCCCATCGTTGAGGTAAAACCGATCCAGCAACTCCTCAGCGTTGGCATCGTACTCGTTACTGCCCGTAACTACGTAAAGATCCAGGTCAGTGTCTCCATCTGCATCAAACAGAACAGCGTCCACAGCTTCGCAGGCCGTATCCTGCCGCAGCGAAGCCGGGGTCTTCTCGACGAAACGACCGCCTGGCTGCTGAATGAAAAGCCGGTGACCTTGCCCGTCGGCGCCCCCAAAGAAAATGTCCTCTAAACCGTCGCCATTAACATCCCCCGTAGCCATCGCCGGCCCCTGAGTAGACAGTTGCTGCTTGAGCAAAGCGTCGCGATTGTAATCAACGAAGTTGCTTTCGGTATGAACGTAGTTTAACCCCGACGCGGCTGAATTATCGACGAAAGCCTTATTAACTTGAACAGGAGCAGATCTCCATAGCTGATTGGCCTCCTTCATGCGAAGTGTAAGCAGTTGGTTCGCTTTGGGTTGATGTAACGTCTGCATCCGATCATCAGGCCAGACAACACGTACCGAATCAATCCGTGGCTGGTTTCCCAGACCGAACACCATATTCAAATCAACCGACGATTGAAAGCCACGGTTTGGCATTTGCTGCAACACCTGCATCTGACCCGCCTGGTGAACAAATACCCGTGCCCCAATCGCGTTCAGGTTTTTGCCTTCACCTACCAATTTTACTTTCAGGTAATTGGTTTTCAACTTCTCCTGAGACAGATTCCGATAAATGGCTACGGGCGAATTGACGTTGTTCACAACCAGTTCCAGATCCCCATCGTTGTCGAGGTCTCCATACGCGGCCCCGTTCGAAAAGTCCGGTTCGGATAATCCCCACTCGAACGCCTTGTTGGTGAACTGAAGATTCCCTTCGTTCCGAAACGCGTAGTTCGGCACAGCTTCCGAAGGGGCTTTGTCGAGAAATTCTTTGAAGTTAAAAGCGCGCTGGCGGGCAATCTGAGCAATGTTCTCCCGATCGGCAAGGAAGTTAACGAAGTCCTGATCTGTTACGTCCTTCGCGATGCCATTCGCCACGAACAGATCCTTACGGCCATCGTTGTCCATGTCGAAGATCAGCGCGCCCCAGCTCCAGTCGGTGGCGTGAACCCCCGCAAATCGGGCCACTTCACTGAACGTCGGCAGTCCTTCGTTACCCGGCTGATTGCCCTGGTTCACGTGCAGCATATTCTGCATGACCTGATAATGGAAGTCGCGGTTGAGCTTGATCTGCTCCAGCTCGTGGCTCTCGAAGGTAGAGTTCTTTTTCAGCCGCCGATCATCACCGGGCAACATATCGGTAATGAAAATATCCAGCTTGCCGTCGTTATTAATATCTGCCACGTCCGCGCCCATGGACGATAGACTGGTGTGCGGCATCGATTCTTTAATGGTTTCGCGAAACGTACCATCCTGCTTGTTGATGTACAGATAATCGCGCTCGTAGAAGTCGTTGGAAATGTAAATATCAGGCCAGTTGTCGTCGTTTACGTCGCCAATGGTAATGCCAAGTCCAAAGCCAATCAGGCTACCGTATATGCCCGCCTGCTCGCTGACGTCAACGAAGTGTTTTCCTTTTTCCTGATCGTTTCTGAAGAGTTTATGCCCGCCGAGCGAATCCCGCTGAGCCCGTATGTTTGCGTACATCAACCGCCCAACCGGCATAAAGCTGTTGTTGAGCAGATACATGTCCAGGTCACCATCGCGGTCGTAGTCAAAAAAAGCCGCGTGGGTCGAGTAACCCCGGTCGTTCAATCCATATTCAGCCGCCTGCTCCTGAAACGTAGGGACGCCATTTTTATCGTTGCCGGTGTTTATGTATAATTCGTTGGACCGATCGTCTCCTTTGCGGATGCCGGCGTTGCATACGTACAAGTCCAGCCGCCCGTCTCCGTTCACGTCGGCGAACGTAGCGCCCGTACTCCAGGCCCCTTTGCCAGCGACCCCGGCTTTAGACGTTACGTCGTCGAACTGCATCTTACCGCGATTGAGATACAGTTTGCTGTCGCCCATGTTGGCAATCAGGAACAGGTCAGACAGCCCATCCCCGTTCACATCACCGATGGCTACGCCCCCTCCGTTGTAGAAGTTTCGGTAATTAAAAATGTTGAAATCTTTATCGTCGGTAACGGTATTGACGAAATTGATCCGTGTTTCGTCGGCAGAAAGTTTCTGGAATAGCGGGTCTGAAGGGCTCTGCTGACCTGACCGACAACCAGCCAGTATGACTACAGTGAAGAAAAACAAACAAATGCGCATCAGCACAAACACCTAATAAGAAATGTATCAGTTACGGAACAAGATCAGGAAGGGTTTAGGAACAGTTCTGGAATAGGAAGACAAATCTATTAAAAATAACGCTCTATTTATCCCTTTCCGATAATTAATTGGCTTTAAATCAGGAATAATACCAAAAAAGCAAGCCCGATTGAGCTTGCTTTTTTGGGTAACTGAATCAGAAGTGGATTAATAGCCAGGATTCTGTTTCAGGTTTGGATTGAGCGAAAGCTGATCGTTCGGAATTGGATACAGATAGAAGTGCTTATCCGGATCAACGCCTTTAAACCGCTTCGCATCTGCATACGTATCGAACCGGATCTGGTCCTGACGGCGGTGCAACTCGCCTGCCAGCTCGCGGCCCCGCTCGGCCAGAATATTTGGCAGCGTCAGCGCCGTAAAGTCTGGCATACCCGCCCGCGCCCGAATGACGTTCATGTCGGCTAAAGCTCCCGCCGTGTTCCCTAAGCGGAACTTGGCTTCACCCCGCATCAGATACACGTCGCCTAAGCGGAAAACAACGAAGTCATTATCCTGCTCGGTGAAGCTGTTGTTCTTCTGAATTTCGTATTTCTGGTAACGTGCGCCTTGTACCCGTCCTTCAGCCCCCGCAGCCAAGACAAATGACTTAACTTCTGGCGTGTAAGCCAGCGGTATGTTATCATCTTGCAACGGTGTGCCATCGGCTTTATACTGCTGACCTACGAGCCACATTTTCTTGCGGACGTCCTTGTCGTCGAAGGAGTTGTAGAATTCGGTTACTGCAGCAAAGCCATTCCAGGGAGCCGTACCGATGTTGTACGTCAATTGGTTCAGGTAGTGAAGCGTCTGCATCTGGGGGTGGAAACCGCCCCGCTTCGACTTATCGAAAGGCGTAGCCAGAATGATTTCAGGCGAGCCCTGGTTCTGGATGCTGAAATTGCTGAAGAAATCACTGGCCAATCTGAATTTACCCGAGTTGATGATGGTATCGCAACGAGTAACCGCATCCTGCCAGCGAGCCGTACCAGTGTATACCTGCGCATTCAGATACAGTTTAGCCAGAATCATATCGACTACGTATTTGTTCATCCGCCCGTAGTATGCTCCACCGACAGTGCTGCTCAGGCTCGGACGAACGGCCAGCAGTTCTTTCTCGACGAAGTTAAACACTTCGGTGCGGGTGCTTTGCTTGGGCGTTCCACTGCTGACCTGATCGGCAATGATTACGTTACCGAACATATCCATGGCTTCATAATGGAAAAACGCCCGCAATGCACGTAATTCTGCTCTGGTAGCCTCGTCTTTGATGGTACCTAGCTGCTGGTTAATCGACGTAATGTTATTGTAACACCAGTTCCAGGGGCCATTGAACTGACCGTTGTCCGTAACAGGGTTCCAGGTGTGGGTGTACAAACGAAGCCAGTTGTCGCCGTCTTTCCAGTCGCCCCCCCGAGTCGGAACAATCATCTCATCGGTGGTCGCGTTCATGTTCACTTTGTTACCCCAGTATTCGCCTAAACCATTGTAAAGGGGGCCAATCAGGGCAGCGGCCTGCGCAGGAGTGCTGCCAAACGTACCGCTTGTCGGAATAACGTCATAGGTTGTTTCCGTAAGATCGGTACAGGCTTGACCTGCCAGCATCAAAGCTGAACAGCCCAGAAGCAATTTTATGTGTATTCTTTTCATAAAGATCTTTGATTGTTAACTAGTTACAGCGCTTGGATTAATGAATCAATACACTGTGTTAATTAGTATAGTTTTCACGAACCGAATTTTTTGTACTAATCCGATCTATGAAAAAACTCATTAAAACGTCAGGTTAAGGCCTAACTGGAACGTGCGGGTTTTCGGGTAAACAACGTTTCCGTAGCCACCTCCGTCTAAACCAACGGCATTCGGAGCCTGCTGAAGTTGACCGTTATTCTGCAGATCAGCTTTTACCTGTAGCTCAGGATCGACGCCTTTGTATTTAGTGATGATAAACAAGTTGTTACCACCTGCGTAAATTCGGGCGTTCGAGATGTATTTGCTGGCTGGCAGCGGGATGTTATAGCCAATCTGCCAGTTATCGAAACGGACAAATGAACCGCTTTCCAGCCAGTTTGTCGACAATACGTTCACCCCGTAGTTGTTAGGATAATCCGTTACGCCTTTTAGCATGTTGGTTTCCAGAATAGAGCCTGGAATCAACAGGTTGGACCGGATAGCATTCAGGATCGTATTGCCAAACGTACCGCGCAACTGGAAGTACAAATCAAATCCTTTGTAGCGGAATGTGTTGATAAACGAAGCGTTCAGGAACGGCTGCGGGTTTCCCTGTCTAAGTGGGCTACCGGCTGCAACAGCAGCCGCAGCATCCGCTTTTGATACATCCGCTACCGGCGTGTCACCCGTACCTGGTTTTAGCAGAGGTTGTCCATCGGCATTGTAAGCTCCCGTGAAGGTTGGTACGTTATTGAATTCGCCCAATGGCTGACCTGGTACCAGATACGACGCGAATACGTCGGAAAGACCACGACCATTGAACGGGTTGAAACGAACCTGTCCGTTACTGAACTGATCATTCGACAGCGAAACAATGGTGTTTTTGTTATAGGCACCTACAACCCGTGAATTCCAGGAGAAATCCCCTTTTTGAATGACATCGCCACCGAAGGATAGTTCAAATCCGCTGTTCCGCATCGAGCCTACGTTGGCCAGAATCGTGTTGGTAAAGTACGTAATACCATCGGCAGGTACCGAGTACGGATAGAGCATGTCTTTGGTCAGCTTGTTATAATATTCAAGCGTACCCGAGAAGCGGCCACCCAGCAATTGGAAGTCCAGCCCAACGTTCGACGTTGTCAGTACCTCCCACTTCAGGTTCGGATTCGCGTTCTGCGAGATGCCATAGCCTGGCAGGAAGTCACCCAGCGTACCATCGTAATAGGTACCTTTCTGACCATACAGCTGAATCGAGTTGTAAGCGGCAATACCTTCCGAGTTACCCGTTTGGCCCCAGCCGGCACGCAGTTTTACGAAGTTAAGCGTATTGCTCTTTGGGAAGAATGACTCGTTGGAAATGGTCCAGCCTGCACCTACCGACGGGAATACGCCCCATTTGTTGTTAGCACCAAATTTAGAACTACCATCCCGACGCACCGTAGCAGTGACGTTGTACTTATCGTTCAGATTCAACGTAGCCCGCCCAAAGAAGGAGATCAGCTTTGAGTTGTTGCGGTATGACGTAGCATAATTGTTACCAGGGTTCACCAGGGTACCTGAGCCCAAACCGAGGTTGCTGTAATTGATATCGCTGGTTACAAAACCCGAGTTAGCTGCCTGAAAGCCGTCGTTATCAAAATTCTGGTACGAATAACCCGCTAATAGTGAGTAGTTACTGTTCTGAGTGCCAAATCCTTTGGCGTAGTTAGCCGTTAGCTCCAGTAATTTTGTATTCGATTCCGAGAAATTCCGGCTGGCCCGGCCATTGTTAGCAGCAAATGCTTTAATGGCTGGATTGGTGTAGAAGTTATTAACCGTATTATCCCGCTGGATCTGACCATTCACCCCTACTGTTAAGCCGTCCAGTATCTCATAGCGCAGGTTCATACCGCCTTGCAGATACCGCTGAACACCGTTGTTGATAACGTTTTCCTGCATGGCAACCGGGTTGAAGAGGTCGAAGCTACCACCTACCTCATAATACGAGCCATCAGCGTTGCGTACCGGCAACGTTGGCAGGAACGTAACGGCCCGGCCGATGATGCCACTGTCATATTTTTTGTTCGTTTCCGAGTACGACAGGTTATACTGAATGTTCAGTCGGTTGTCGAACGCCTTCTGATCGAGGTTAATACGACCCGTTATACGATCCAGTCCCGTATTTTTGATGATACCGTTCTGATTGATGTAGTTAAGCGAACCTCTATAACTGAACGTTTGTGAACCACCAGCAACAGCAAGATCATGGTTGTTGACGGCTCCGTTCTGAGTAACTTCCTTCGTCCAGTCGGTATTGTAATTTCCATCCGGAAAACGCTGCTTATCATTTAAGGACGCAGCTCCTTTAATTTTAGTAACGGCATCCCGATACCCTTGTGCGTCCAGCATTTCATACTGCTTCGAAATGGTAGATATACCTACATAGTTATTAAAAGAAACCGTTGTTTTGCCCGACTTACCACGCTTGGTCGTAATGAGGATAACGCCGTTAGCCGCCCGTGAACCATAAATAGCAGCTGCTGAAGCATCTTTCAGTACATCCATCGACTCAATGTCGGAAGGAGCAATGGTGCTGATGGGAACACCAATCATACCGTCAACTACATACAATGGATCCGACCCGCCAGCCAGCGAGGTGTAACCACGCAGACGAACGGTTGGCTGCTGGGTGGGATCACCCGACGGAGCGGTAATAACCAGACCAGCAACTTTACCCTGGATAGCCTGCAGCGGATTTGGATTAACGCCAGCATTAAAGTCTTTCGAGGTAACCTGAGCTACTGATCCAGTCAGATCTTTCCGTTTTGCTGTACCGTAGCCTACTACCACTACTTCTTCCAGTGCCTTGGTGTCGTCGACAAGTTTGACATCGATCGATGACCGGTTACCAACCGCCACTTCCTGCGATGTGTAACCGATGAAGCTCAAGACTAGGGTGGCGTTGTCGGGTACGTTGTTCAAGGAAAACCTTCCTTCCGCATCGGTATTCGTTCCGCGTTGCGTGCCCTTCAGTTGTACACTCACACCCGGCAGCGATGAGCCCGTACCGTCCGTAACCCGGCCCGTTACAGTACGTCCCTGCGCCCAGGCAGTAAAGTTTCCCAGTAGCAGCACCATCGCCAGCACCGCCAGAAAGCTCATTGAGGCCTTCTGCCCAAATGACTGGGTTCGGGTTGTTCTAACCTGGCCTACATAACCGCCAGAACGGTAAATAATACAGGAATTGTCCATCATAGGTATACAGTAAAAATTTATAAAAAATGAGTATAAATGCTGGCTTAGATTAATGGATTGAGTTCTGCTTTTCTGGCTTTTTGATAGAGATGCAGGTTGCCTATGCGTTTGTAAATGTCTCTATCATAGAAACTTGGTTAGAAAAAGTAGAATATTAACCTGAACCCGTCAGCAAATTACAAAATGTCATTACGAAAATACAAATGACACAAAGTTAAAATCGGGTTAATCAGGGTTACTATTGTATCATAAATTCTGTTAAAATATGCCAACGAAATTGTATTATTTCCACTACAAGGAACAGTGCGGTTTTTATAATTCTATCTTTCAACCAGTTAGCTAACGGATCTGTAATGAATGAATAGTATTTTATAATGTTTACGTATATGGACAGCGTAAGAACGTGAAGGACAAAAATTTTGTAGTATTTACAGCTATTTTTGCTAACCAAAATGGCTTGATTCACTCATAAGCCTGCCAGACCGCTTGCAATGAACGCTTACGCCTTCCAGACATTAGCCGATCAGTTAACCGGCGACCTTTTCACTGACACTACGTACCGCACTTTATACGCAACGGATGCATCGGCTTATCGGGAGGTTCCGGCGGCCGTTGCCATTCCGAAAACGGTAGACGACCTGAAGGCATTAATCACCTTCGCCCGGCAGCAAAAACAGGCGGGTGAACCTGTATCGTTGATTCCGCGTACGGCGGGCACATCGCTGGCGGGGCAGGTGGTCGGTAACGGTATTGTCGTGGACGTATCCAAGCATTTTACCAAAATTCTGGAGGTAAATCCCGACGAGCGCTGGGTACGTGTGCAGCCCGGCGTTGTCCGCGATGAGCTGAATCAGTTTCTGAAGCCGTACGGCCTGTACTTTGGTCCCGAAACCTCCACGGCGAACCGGGCGATGATCGGTGGTATGGTTGGCAATAACTCCTGCGGCTCGAACTCAGTCGTGTACCGGGCTACGCGTGAGCATACCTTATCCGTAAAAGCATTGCTGGCCGACGGCTCGGAAGTGGAGTTTGGCCCGGTTACCAACTGGGAATTTACTAAACAGGTTAGCGAAGCCAGCCGCCAAAATGGCTCGGCAGCGCTGGCCGACAGGATTCTGCTCAAAACGAATGCGCTACTGGCTGATCCAGCGAACCAGGAAGAAATCCGGCGCAACTTCCCCAAGAAAACCATCGAACGGCGGAATACGGGTTATGCCCTGGATGTGCTGCTCGATATGGAGCCATTTACGCAGGGCGGGGAGCCCTTTAACCTGACAAAGCTGATTGCCGGATCGGAAGGTACGCTTTGTTTTCTGACCGAAATCAAGCTGAACCTGGTTCCGCTGCCCCCAAAAGAGAATGGCCTGGTTTGTATTCACTGCCACTCGATTGACGAATCGCTGCGCGCTACGTTGGTGGCTCTTCCGTATAAGCCCTACGCCGTTGAACTGATCGACGATATTATTCTGGAGCGGGCCGACACAAATGCCGAACAGCGGAAAAACAGCTTCTTCGTCCAGAAGACGCCTACCGGCCATTTCCCGATTATTCTGGTAGTCGATTTGTCGCGCGATACGCGGGCCGAAATTGAGCAGCTGGCGGCTGAGCTGGAAGCTGAACTGCGCGCGGCAGGCTTGGGCTATCACTTCCCGTTATTATTCGGCGATGACACCAAGAAGATCTGGACCCTCCGCAAGGCAGGCTTAGGTCTGTTAGGAAACCTACCCGGTGATGAAAAAGCGGTGGCCGTAATTGAAGATACGGCCGTTGATGTGCAGGATCTGCCCGATTACATCCGCGATTTCAACGTGATTCTGCGC
This sequence comes from Spirosoma fluminis, assembly GCF_054778895.1. Classification (NCBI taxonomy): domain Bacteria; kingdom Pseudomonadati; phylum Bacteroidota; class Cytophagia; order Cytophagales; family Cytophagaceae; genus Spirosoma; species Spirosoma fluminis. The sequence continues at coordinate 119,785 of NZ_BAAGZD010000016.1, read as the reverse complement.
AAGCACAACATGGCCTCGGTTCACTACGCCCACGCGGGTTCGGGAGAATTGCACCTCCGTCCTATCATAAATCTAAAAACGGAAGAAGGGCACCGGCAGTATCGAATGATTGCCGAAGAGATTGCTACGCTGGTGAAGAAGTACGACGGCTCGTTATCCGGCGAACACGGCGACGGTCGGCTGCGGGGCGAATTTATTCCGCAGATGGTTGGTCCGCACAATTATGAGCTAATGCGGCAGCTCAAGCATACCTGGGACCCCGACGGTATCTTTAATCCAGGTAAAATCGTCGAGACGCCCCCGATGGATACGTTCCTGCGGTACGAAGCTGGCCAGCAGACTCCGGAGTTTCAGACGTACTTCCGGTACCATGACCAAACGGTTCTGCAACATGCCGAGCAGTGCAACGGCTCCGGCGACTGCCGCAAAACCCAGCTTTCGGGCGGCACCATGTGCCCCAGCTATATGGCGACCCGCAACGAAAAAGACACCACGCGGGCGCGGGCCAACATTCTGCGGGAGATGCTGACGCGGTCGCCCAAGGAGAATCGTTTCGACCACGAAGAAATAAAAGACGTATATGACCTCTGTCTGTCCTGCAAAGGCTGCAAAAACGAGTGCCCGTCGAACGTAGACGTAGCCAAACTGAAGGCGGAGTTCTTACAGCATTATTATGATGCCAATGGCGTACCGATCCGGGCGCGGCTCATTGCCAATTTCGCCCGGCTGTCCGGACTGGCTTCGCTGGTTCCCTGGGCCTGGAACGGCGTATTGGGAACACCAGCCCTTCGGCGCATTGCCAATCGCGTAGTGGGTTTCCATCCCGAGCGCAGCATGCCCCTGATGGGGAAAACGACGCTTAAACGGTGGGCCGATGGCCGCCGATCAAAACAGGCCGACGGTCCTTTGATTTATCTTTTCTGTGATGAATTCACCAACTATAACGACGTAGAGGTTGGGCAGAAAGCCATTGAGTTGTTTGAGCGGCTTGGCTACCAGGTCCAGATTCCGAAACACGGCGAAAGTGGTCGGGCGGCCTTGTCGAAAGGTATGCTCAAATACGCGAAACAATTAGCCAACAATAACGTACGGGCCCTTAAAGACGTAATTACGGCCGATACACCTTTGGTGGGTTTAGAACCCTCGGCCATTCTTACGTTCCGCGACGAATACCCGGACCTGGTCGACGAGTCGCTGGTGGCCGATGCGAAACGTATTGCCGAGCACGCCCTGACCTTTGAGGAATTTGTGGCCCGTGAACTTGATGCCAACCGCATTCGTCCGGAGCAGTTTACCGAGGAGAAGCGGCTGATAAAGCTGCACGGACACTGTCAGCAAAAGGCGGTCTCGTCGCTGGTACCCGGCAAGAAATCGTTGTCGCTGCCCAGAAATTACACGGTGCAGTTGATTCCGTCGGGCTGCTGTGGCATGGCGGGTTCGTTTGGCTACGAAGCGGAGCATTATGACGTATCGATGAAGATTGGGGAACTGGTGCTGTTCCCCACCGTTCGTCAGCAGCCCGACGATGTGATTATTGCCGCCCCTGGAACCTCCTGCCGCCATCAGATCAAAGATGGTACGGCTCGCCACGCCAAGCACCCTGCTGAGATTTTATTCGAAGCATTGGCGTAGGCTGCGTGCGACAGGTGAAACCTGTTCTCTGTTGACTGCTTCCTGACCGCGTTTTGCTGACGCTGGGATCCGCTACGGCAGACCCCAGCGTCAGCAAAAAATACAACCTACGTTCGCTTACTCTTCCTCACCCTCTCCTTTAGTAAGCTGCGCTTCCAGAACATAAGCGCCTTTAACGACAACCTTCGATAAATTGGTTGCTGCGAGCGGGACAACTTCGATTCGGCCCTGTTCGCTTTGCCCGATCTTGACCGGTATCCGGCGAAACGTTTGCCCCTGACCAGTCGGTACGTAGACGAATCCATGCTGACCTTTGCGCACCACGGCTTCCTCTGGCAAGGTAGTGGCCTGACGGGTACCCGTCAGAATACGCGCGTTTAAGAACATACCCGGAATGAGTCGGGCTTCCTGCGCTTCGTTGTCGATGTGCCCGTGGATGGTGATGGTACGTGCCTCGCCTTCAAACGCTTTCCCAATCAGATACACCTTACCCCGAACGGTTTCTGACCCAAGCTTGGGATCGTTGAGCAGGATTGTCTGGCCGTTTTTTACCTTAAAGGCGTCGTTTTCGTAGACATTCAGTTCCAGGTGCTTGTGCGTTTGGTCCATTACCTGATACAACACATCCGTCGTAGCTACCTGCTGACCCAGGTGCACATTGGAGGCTGTTACGTAGCCCGCCACCGGCGAAACGATCCGCATGACTGGGGATAAGCTGCCTTTCCTCAGCGCTTCCATAGGCGTCCCCAGCGTGCGCAGCTTAAGCACCAGCGAACTGACCAGCGCCTGGTTGCTGGTGTAGTCGGCCTGGGCCTGCTGAAGCCGTTTTTTAGCCCCAACATCTTCAGCATTTAACGTTTTCTGCCGCTGAAGTTCTTCCGCCTGATACGTGAGCTGACTAACCGCCTGCAAATAATCCTGCTGCATCTGAATGTAATCGAGGCTTTGCAGGGTAGCGAGCGTGGACCCTTTGGCAACGCGCTGGCCGGGCAACACGCCTACACTTTTGATGACGCCGGTGATCAGCGGACTCACCGAAGCCATGTACTGAGGAGGTACGTCGACGGTTCCGGTTGTTTTAATCTCATCGCTGACGCTCGTTTGCGTGGCCGAGCCAATCGCCAGGCCGATCGTCTTCGCCTGCTCAGGCGTTACCGTAACTTGGTCGGACTGGGGGACTTCAACGGCAGTTTGTTCGCCTGAAGCCGATGCGTCCTCTTCGGCGGGTTCGCTTTTTCCAGAACAGGCCAGGAGAGCAATCAGACTAAAAAATGCTATTACGTATCGCATACTAAAAATGGTTCGGATCGTGAATGAGCGGGGACTATCGGCATTAGTCGATACCCAGCAGCTGCTCAAGTTGAATGGTGACGTTCGTATAATTGAAAGCCGCTTCGAGGTACTGCTCTTCAATGACGAATGCCTGTTGAACATTCTGGAAAAACTCTATGTAATCAATTTCGCCCGCCCGGTAGCTACGTAACGCCGTCGATTGAATCAGCCGGGCCTGTGGTAAGGCCGACTGCTCAAAATAGGTAAGCGAAGCTCGCAGCGTTTCGGCATTGCGTTGCAGGGTAGCCAGCCGCCCGGCCAACTGCGTTTGCGTATACGCAAGGTTGTTGTCGACAATCTGCTCATTGATACGGGCTGCGGCAATGCGGGCCTTTGTGGCCTGGTTGAACAACGGCAGTGAGACACCCGCCTGCACAACATTATACCCAAGCTCACGCAGAATCGACTGGTTGTAATAGCCAATCAATACGTCTGGTTTTAGACGCTGACGCTCCAGATCAGTTTGATTCCGGCTGACGGTACGTTCCTGCTGGATGGCCGCCAGCACGGGATTACTGTCGGAAATCACCCGCTCGGTTAAGGGCAGATCGCGACGGAGTGCCACCGTAGTATCTATGCCAACGGGAGCGGAGGCATTTACCAGTAGCTGTAAACCGCGCGCGTGCGCTTCGATGTCGGCACGTAGCGTTAATTGTCGTAGGCGAACACCTTGCAGCCGGGTATCGGCCGAAACCTGTTCCAGTCGATTTGTTTCGCCGGTCTTGTAACGGACAGCCGCGGCTCTGGCTGCATTCTGGAATAAGCTATCCTGCCGACGTAATAAATTGTCCAGTCGATAATCAAACAAAAGCTGGTAATACGCCTGCTTGATGTTCGTGTTTAGCTCTAAACGCCGAAGCGCCAGCCGACGCTCGGCCGAGGTCGCTGCACTCTGGTACAACTGCTTTTGCGCCCGGTAGAACGAAGGCAGCGCAAAGGTCTGAGTCACGCCCACAATGTAATCGGTAGGCTGGGCCTGCGTCTGGCCAACCTGCACTTCCACCCCGGTTTTTGCCGGATCGAACGACGATCGGATCAGCGCCCGCTGGCTCTCTACCTCCAATGCACTGCCCCGCAGCAAAAGACTTTGCCGGTTCGCGAGTTCAAGCACCTGCGGCAGCGACGTTTGGCCAAATCCGCTGCCGCTGAGTCCGATAATCAGCAAGATTGTCAAGGCCGTCGGTACAGCTGTGGAAGACGTCGATGCATCGCGTTTCGTTTTTCCGGCTACCAGACTATACAGAACGGGCAGCACAATAAGAGTAAGGATGGTGGCCGTAATCAAGCCGCCAATAACGACTGTTGCCAGCGGCTTCTGAACCTCCGCCCCCGCAGATTTTGACAGGGCCATGGGTAAAAACCCAAGTGAGGCCACAGCCGCCGTCATGATTACCGGTCTAAACCGAACCCGCAGGCCATGCAGGATGCGTTCGTAGACGTCCTGTTCACCTTCGCGTTCAAGCTCATTGAGGTAACCGATTAACACGATGCCATTCAGTACCGCCACCCCGAACAAGGCAATAAAGCCAACGCCCGCCGAGATGCTAAACGGCATGTCACGCAGCCATAATGCCAGTACGCCCCCAACGGCTGCCAGCGGGATTGAGCTGAAGATCAACACAGCGTACTTGAGCGAGCCAAAGGTGGCAAACAAGAGCATAAAAATGAGAAACAGCGCTACTGGAACAGCAATGCTAAGCCGGTCTTTAGCCCGCTGAAGATTTTCGAAAGCGCCCCCGTACGTAAAATAGTAGCCAGCGGGCAGCTTGACTTTAGACTCGATCCGTTGCCGGATATCGCCCACCACGCTTTCTACGTCACGCCCCCGAATACTGATGCCGACAGTGATCCGTCGTTTGGTTCCGTCATGCGCTATCTGAGCCGGTGCCTGCGTGTAATTAATGGTTGCCACTTCGTTCAGAGGAATACTACCGCCACCGGGCAGGGCCACGTACAGCCCATTCAAGTCGCTTATGTCCCGTCGGCGGGCACTGTCGAGACGGACAACCAGATCGTAACGGCGTTCTCCTTCGTAAACCAGACCCGTTGCTTCTCCAGCGAAACCCGCTTTGATGAGTCGATTCACGTCGGCAATGGCGATGCCGTACTGTGCCAGCTTATCCCGGTTGTACTGTACGTTGATTTGGGGCAATCCTACGGTTTGTTCAACGCGCAGTCCGGCCACGCCCGGCACTTTTTCAATCAGCTGGGCGCAGGCATTTGCCCGATCGAACAGCAACTGAAGGTCATCGCCAAAAATTTTCACCACAATATCGGATTTCACGCCGGTCATCATTTCGTTGAAACGCATCTGAATGGGCTGCGTAAACTCTACCGACGCGCCGGGTACTTCCCGCTCCAGCACGGCCGCCATCTTTTCGCCCATGTCTTCACGATCGGTGGCGTTTGTCCAGGCCGATCGTTCCTTCATGTTGATCATCAGATCGCACATTTCAACGGGCATTGGATCGGTCGGAATTTCGGACGCGCCCACGCGACCTACAATCTGCTTCACCTCGTGGAAATGCGTACGCAGTGCTTTCTGCGCTTTGAGTGTAGCATCGATTGTGGCGGACAGCGACGTACCAGACGGCATTCGGAAGTCGATTGCCATATCACCTTCGTCGAGCTGCGGAATAAACTCACCGCCTAGCCGACCGAAGAGCAGCGCGACCCCGGCCAGCATACCTACCGCAACCAGCACCGTTGTTCTGCGCCAACGTAACGCCACCTTCACCAACGGCTCGTAATGTTTATACAGCCAATCCATCAGCCGGTCGGAGAAGGTTCGCTTGTCGGTGATGGTTTTAGGCAGCAGCAGCGCCGACATCATGGGGACGTACGTCAACGATAAAACCAGGGCGGCCAGAATCGCGAACCCGACCGTTTGCGCCATTGGCCGGAACATTTTCCCTTCGATACCCGTCAGGGAGAGAATGGGCAGGTAAACGATCAGAATAATTATTTCGCCAAAAGCGGCCGACTTCCGGATCGACGACGCCGAATCGAATACCGCATCATCCATTTCGGCCGCGCTGAGGGTTCGGCCCACGTAGCGTTTATTCGAGCCGAAGTGATGCAGCACAGCCTCGACAATAATAATTGATCCGTCAACGATCAAACCAAAGTCAATGGCTCCCAGGCTCATCAGATTCGCCGACAGACCCAGCGTTTTCATCATCCCCAGCGTAAACAGCATAGCCAGCGGAATCACTGATGCGACGATCAGGCCCGCCCGCCAACTGCCAATCAAGATGAGTAACACGGCGACAACGATCAGTCCGCCTTCCAGCAGGTTACGTTTAACGGTGCTGATAGTCTGGTCGATCAGTTTCGTCCGGTCGATGAACGGTTCAATCCTGATTCCCTCGGGCAGCGACGACTGAATGCGCTGGATTCGTTCCTTTACTCCCTCAATGGTAGTTTCCGAGTCGGCTCCTTTCAGCATAAGAACGATTCCGCCCACCGCTTCTCGCTCACCGTTACGAGTCAGGGCCCCGAAGCGAACGGCGTGGCCAAAGCGGGCCTTGGCTACGTTACCGATGCGAATAGGCAGGCCGTGGTCAGCCCGGATGATTATGTTTTCAATATCCTTCAGGTTCACTACCGCTCCCTCGCCCCGGATGAAATACGCCTGGTTGTTCCGTTCGATGTAGGATCCGCCCGTATTGGCGTTGTTGCGGGCCATAGCGTCGGTGAGCTCGGTTAGGGTCACTCCGGCCGATCGCAGCCGATCGGGGTCGACAGCCACTTCGTACTCTTTCAGATACCCGCCAAAACTGCTGATTTCGATTACGCCCGGAATACCCGCCAACTGACGTTTTACGATCCAATCCTGAACAGATCGTAACTCGGTTAGCGAGTACCGGTCTTCATAGCCGGGTTTCGGAACCAGGGTGTATTGATAGATTTCCCCTAGCCCCGTTGTAATGGGGGCCAAAAAAGGACGCCCGTAATCAGCCGGAATGTCCTGAACGGCCGTTTGCAGCTGTTCAGAAACCAGCTGGCGCGCTTTCAGCATGTCGGTGTCTTCAGTAAAAACGACGGTTATCACCGATATACCCAGTCTGGAGACAGAACGAATCTCTTCGACGTTCTGTAGGTTGGCCATCGCCAGTTCGAGCGGAGTTGTGATGAAACGTTCGGCTTCCTGAGCCGCCAGGGCAGGCGTTTGTGTAAGGATAACAACCTGATTATTGGTTATGTCAGGTACGGCATCTACCGGCAGATTATACGCCGAGTAGCCGCCCCAGCCAATCAGGGCGGCCACAAAAGCGCCAATCATTAATTTATTTCGAATGCTAAATCGAATAATGGCATCAAACATGAATATAGAAAAGTACAGACCGCTGGGGCGGCTGAAATGACCAACTATAGGAGCCTGACCAAGCCGGGTACGTCAAGTCAGGCGGGCGCAACAAGAAAGTTACAGCTTGTTGACAAGCTGTATTCGTAAGACGACAGGGAGTGAAGCAGATTTACAGACGGGGCGGCTGAAACAGGGGGGTGAACACCTGCTGGCCCGTCATGGGTCGGATGTGAAAAACGGCGGCTGCCAGTAATTCCGTCACGAACGGTTTATAGACCAGCCGAAATAACTGCGTGAAGTCGTATGTAGCAGAATGATTATCGACAGCAGGCAAGCGGCTGTGGCTGTGATTGGGCGCTTTGTGGTGATGCGAATCCAGTACGTAGTGTTCGATCAGAAACGCCCAGAACGCCAGATCGCAACCTTCTTCGCGTTGGTGTTCGTGGTAATGCGCCATTAACTCGGGCAACCGCGCTACCCTCTCATTATTTACCCGAGGAAGCAAATTCCCGGTAAAAATGAGCACCGCCAGTAGTAGCGCAATTACCTGTTTCATGCGTGCTGAAAGAAAACCGATTGTCTCTGACTGACCTGATCTACGCAGTGAGTTGACTTTCAATCGTATTGAAGATAGCCAAAATTACAACATTTAACCATAAGCCTCCTACTGCCGGCCGTCTGCTTTCTTACAACGCTGGAGTCTATAAACTAAATAAGCTGTATCGCCCGGAAATTATGTTATTAAATACCTTATCTTGTTAATCAAACAAATACAAATATCATTTTTTGGTAACATAATACTTTGCTGCAGCGTTATGAATTTTTTACGTGTACTGCTTATAGTATTGGGGCTACTAGTTCAGATGCCATTGACTGCTCAGCGTTTTAAACCGCTTGTTTGCGCCACCCCCGATCTGACCGAATCAGAACGTAGTGGCCTGAGCAGCCAGGCAGTTTTTGCGTTACGTACCAAACGAGCCGCTGGCGCGCAGTCTGCCATTGCTTATGTTCCGATTCGCCCGCACATCATTCGCCGGAGCAACGGAACTGACGGCATGGCGCTGGATAAGCTGAACACAATCATCGCGATTGCAAACAGCTATTACCTGCAAAATGGCAGTGGAATCCAGTTTTACTTCTGCGGCACGACACCTGATTACATTAATAACGATGCCCTATTCAATAGCTTTCCGGCATTCAATGAATCCAGCATCAACGGTCGGGATGCCGCCAACGCGCTGAATCAGTATTACGTCAACGCATTTGATACCAATACGTTGGGCGGTTACGCGTACTTCCCGAGTGCGGATACCCGTCAATCAACCCGCTCCTTTATCCTGAATGGCGACGAAGCCGATCTAGGGAACCGACTAATACCCCATGAACTAGGCCATAGCTTTGGTTTATTGCACACATTCGGTAGTACGAATAACAATAAAGAACTGGTTACCCGAGGAGTTGGGGCGAACTGTACAACCGAAGGTGATGAACTTTGCGATACGCCTGCGGACCCGTACGGACTGCCGAACGCGACAACAACCATTTCGAACGGCTGCGAGGTCTACAACGGCACCGCCGTCGACGCGCAGGGGAACCCCTATATGCCGTCCATGACCAACATTATGTCGTATTACTTTCCGTGTACGCATGACTTCACACCGGGGCAATACAGCCGGATGCAGGCAGGTCTGGCCCTACGTCAAACGCACACATCCTACACACTGGATTGTCCGCCAACGGCCGTTGCAGCCCCCAGTAATCTGGCCGCCAATATAGTAAGCGGCCGCGTTAGGCTAACCTGGCGGGACAACGGCACGAATGAAATGGGTTACTTTGTGGAGCGATCGCTTAACGCTACGTCGGGTTTTGTGCCGATCGGCGGTGTCGGGCCAAATGATACCACATTTGTCGATTCCAAAGCGGCTAGTTATACTGTCTATTATTACCGGGTTAAACCGTCGAATGCCACCACTAGCGGCATCAGTCCGGTTGTGACGATCCGAACGCCCGCCTGCCGCCCAAATTACAGCAGTATCGCCTGCACGGACAGCGATGGACTTAATGGATTTTCAATCAACAATACGGTTGTCAGCCAGCGGTCAGGCTGCTCACCTGATGGATACAATTCAATTCCTACTTCGGCAACGGTAGCGGCAGGTCGGTCGTATTCTTTTACCGCTACGTTGTTAAGCCCAGTCTATGAGGAAGGCATGAGCATTTGGGTTGATTTGAACCACAACGGACTGTTCGAGACGGATCGGAATGAACTGTTGTTCCAGACACCCGCGACGGTCAAGGGCAGTGTTTCGGGTCAGCTCACCTTACCCGCTACTTTAACAGCGGGTCCGCTGACCATGCGTATCATTGTGGCGTATAACCAGATTCCAGCCGATCCCTGTGGGTTTTACTCATACGGGGAAACTGAAGATTACGTTTTGAACGTAGTGAGCAAGTCCGTGGCTGATTTAAGCCTGTATATGCGTACTAGCGACCGGCTTCCGGCGCTGCACGAACCCGTCAGTTACTCATTAACCGTTTACAACGAAGGTCCCAACGATGCGACGGGAATACGCTGGCAGAACCGGCTCCCAGCAGGCCTGAGCTTCGTTGGTGGTGGCCCTGGTATTATGGGGTCTGCCACGGCCGTAACCGGAGCTTCCAGTCTATCACTGGCAACGGGTCAGTCCATAACCTTTTCGTATCAACTACGTCCCACACAACCGGGTACTTACCTCAACGCGGCTCAGATCATAGCGAGCGACCAGCCTGACCCCGACTCCCGGCCTGACTCCGGCACTGGCGATGGCGAAGATGACAGCGCCATGGCCGACATTCGCACGCAGGTCGGGGGCGGGCTACTGCTGATATCGCCTAACCCAAACCAGATTTCACTGCCACCCGTTGCGTCGAATCAGCCCCCGCCCGATCCAGCTAAAGCCGATCTTTCGCTCAGTATGGTCGCCAGCAAACGAGTGGCTACGTTGCATGAACTGGTTTCCTTTACCATCACCGTTACCAACACAGGCGGTTTAAGCGCTTCGGCGGTCGTGCGCGATACGTTACGAGGGATGACCCTGCAGTCAACACCGTCGGGAATGAGTGTTGTAAGCACGACGGCTGGATACAGCATTCTCGAAGGCACTATTGCCCCTCTGGCCGCCAGGCAGTCGGCGCAGCTGGTGTTCACGGCGAGTATAGCGACAATGGGCCCAATCCGAAATTCGGCGCAGATATGGTCAGCAAGCGCGGCTGATCCAGACTCGGTGCCGGGCGCGGGTACCCCAACGGCGAATAACCTGAATGGTGAAGATGATGTTGCCTGGGTTGATCTGCGTGTGCCGATGTAAGATCAGTGACGTATTACTGGCTGAACGGCCATTGCTTGCGTAGGGTAGCCACCAGCAGAAACGCGATTACGCCCAGGCCAATGACCGCCAGCCCGGAGAGCGCAAAGGTGAGGCCAGTTGAGATAAAGACAAATGTCCATACGCCAATCACCAGCAGGACCGGGAGCGGATACAAGGGCATTCGGAAAGGAAACACCACCGATTTCGACGATTCGTTTGTCTCTGCCTGTTTTGCTCCTCGTTTGTGAAGCAGCAGAAGTCCGATAGCCTGCCCAATGAACTGCACGACAATGCGCATGGCCAGAATCGCCGTTATTACGTCGCCGAGCCGAAACAACAAACTAAACACAAAACCCAGACTACCCAGAAATAGCAGCGATACGTACGGAAACTGCCGGGTGGGGTGCAGCCGGGCAAAAATCTTGAAAAACTGTCCATCGACCGCGGCCGCATAGGGCACTCGGGAATAGCCCAGCAACACCGCAAACAACGAAGAGAACGCAACAAGCAGCACCAGAATGGTTGCCAGCCGGGCCGCGCCGGGGCCGTACAGCGTTTCGATGAACGTACTGACAATAAACTCGCTGTTCTGAGCCTGCTGCCAGGGTACGACACTTACCACGCTTAGATTCATCAACAAATAAAGTGCGGCAATACCTACGATTGAGATGAACATACTGGCCGGAATATTACGGGCCGGCCGCTGAATCTCACCGCCCAGGTGGCAAACGTTATAATAGCCCAGGTAACAGTAAATGGTTTTCACCGAAGCCTGCCCCACCCCAGCAGCCAGCAAACCACCACTGATCGACCCGGCCGAAGACAAGGTCTCACTTAAGGGAATATGGCCGCCGGTTAATCCGCCGATAATGATCCAGCCTAACGTCAGCAAAACAGCGCCCCACATCACCAGGCCAATCTTACCAATCGAATCAATTTTTCGGTAAAGCAGGATAATAATGATCAGTACAGCCCCGCCCGATACCGCCTTACGCTGCCATTCATCGAGCGGCATCAGATACGACGCGTATTGCGCAAAGCCAATAGCTCCCGAAGCAACTACCAACGGTGCCTGTATGAGCGTTTGCCAGACGTACAGAAATGAAAGCAGGCGTCCCCAGCGCTGGGGACCATACGAAATCTTCAGGAAGTTATAGCTTCCACCCGCCTGCGGAAAGGCCGCACCTAGTTCGGCCCAGACGAACGCATCGATCAGCGACACAAACGCTCCGAGTACCCACGCCCACAGAAACTGCTGGCCGCCCATTGTTTTGATCACCAGCGGCATCACGACAAACGGGCCGATACCGACCATATCGATCATGTTCAGGGCGGTGCCTTGCAGCAGATTCAGCCTTCGGGGCAAAGCCGAAGAGTCCGACGAGGCACCAGGAAGTTGTTCGGAGGAAGTAGAATCAATCAATAGCGTACCAGATTGCAGCCCAGAGAAATGAGTGACGAGACTATTGGCCAACGGTTTGCCGCGGCCGAAAAGTTCGTTTAATCAGGCGATACACCAGTTTTTTACGGTCTTCTAAGCCGCGGAGCCGTTTGCCACTTATTTCCAAACAAATGCTATAGACTAGGGTTGATAGACTAGTAATTCGATGAACTTACACGATAACGTTATGAAAAAGTCCATATTTCTCAGTGTAGTGCTCATGGCGGGATTGGTTACAGGAGCCAGCGCGCAAAGTAAATCTGCCAAAAACAGCACCAACGGCGTGGTTTCGCAGCAAGGCAAAACCACAGATGCCAATACAAGTTCGGTCGAAGGAATGCAGCGGAAAGGCAGCGGCAAAATGGCCTCTGGCGTGAGCCGGAATGGCAACAGCAACCTGTCACCAACGTCGCCGACAAACACGCAGGGCAGTACTTCGCAGGGTTCGGCAAGCGTACAATCGGCAGGTGGTGCCAAAGAAACCCGCACGAAGCAGGCCGCTCAGGTCAACGCTCCGAAAAGCACAAAGAACGGTACCGCCAGCGACGGTGGCCTGACGAGTAACGGCACCCCGAAATACGGAGCCAAAGTCGATCAAAACTCAACATCTGGCTCAACGGGTGGTTCTAAACGCCCTACGTCGACGACCGCAACGCGGAAGGAAGCCAACACGAGCGATAAAAACGTAAGTACCGGATATCCTCAGCCAACCGGAGCCGGTAAGGCAGGCACACCCTCGGGCAGCGCATCGGGTAAGAAGGCCGGTGGAAACAGCTATCCGCAGGGTGGCAGCAACGGCAATCAGTAGACGTAATGCCTGTAAACAAAAAGGCTTTCCATGCGGAAAGCCTTTTTGTTTACAGGCAACATCCGCTTAGTTCAGCAACTGATCGAACGTCAGGCTGATGTAATACGTAGAGCCGATGTACGGGTTGCCGAAGGCCTGAAAGTACGGTTTTCCGAACAAGTTCGTTCCCCCTATTTTTACGATCGATTTAATGCTGGACACTTTGTAGTTCACCTGCGCGTCGAGGTTACTGATGGCGGGTACAATCGTATTGCCGTAAAGCGGTACGCCTACTTCAGTTGGCTGCCCAAATCCTTCCCAGACAAACTCATCCTGATGGCGGAAGGTAACCGCGAACCCAATGTTGGAGTTGCCGATTGCCCGTTTGTTAAAGCCTATATTCCAGCGATACTTCGGCGTATTAAAGCCGGAGGTCTGCAGTTCTTCCGAAGGTTTGAAGTTGTTCAGCGTATTGTTCGCGATGTTACCTGATAAGCCATATCCTTTTGGCAAAGCATAGTTCAGGCCGATTGCCCAACCCGAAGCGGTAATCTGCTCACTGCTGTTAACCGGCACGGAGAACACGCTACGGGTGCTGCCCGTTAAGACACCCGAAGCCAAAGGTAATCCGTTAGCAGCGGGAGCCGTAGGCTGAATCAGCACAACGCTTCCGATAAAATTATTGTACACACTGTAATAATAGTAGGCGTCAACAAATAGCTTTTTACCGAAAATACCCCGGTAGCCGATCTCGTAGTTAGCCACGCGCTCGGGCTTAAATTCTTTACGCTGGTACGGTTTTAAGTTTCCGATGTTGCCCAGTATGGCTAATCCCTGAACCACGGTCGCTGCGTTTGCCTGAATGGCCGCCGGGGCATTGGCCGCTACCTGCTGCTGGATAACCGTGGCCGCTGCCGCGGCTGGAATCTGACCGGCCGCCACAGCCGCCTGTACCTGAGCAGTTACCTGAGCAGTTACCTGTTGGGTAATCAATGCGACAGCCTGCTGCTGAGTAGCCGGATTGGCTGCCGTAGCCAGAATGGCATTACCTACTTCCGTTACGTTGGTTCGTGAATACGAATTCGCTAGCTGATAGCGATCATAGAACTCGGGCAAACCGCCAATGAGCCGGGCCAGCGGTGTCTGAAGATCTATGTACTGGTTCTGCGTCGTTGGAATCCGGAAACCAGTCTGGTAAGAGACCCGGAAGTTATGATCGCCAAACGTAGCAACGGCCGATACCCGTGGGGTAAACTGCCCGGTAAAGTTCTGGTTTTTGTCGTAGCGGGTAGACGCTGTTAGTTTCAGATGGTTGCTCAGTAACGTCTTGCTGACTTGCGCAAAAGCGCCGTATTCAGTGATTCCGATACGGCCGTTACGTCCTTCAACCTGATCGGCAAACAAGGTTCCTTCCGAACCCAGTTGATACTGACGCAGGTTCGCTCCGACCAGCACGTCAGCAAACTTGATTTGATTTTTTAAGTTATAAACGCCTTCAACGTGGTACAGATTCGACTTGTCCTGAAAGGCACCCCCGCCCTGATTGATCGGCAGGTTACGAACGCGTTCGTAGAGGGTATTGTAAGCCTCACTTCCCGGTACAGGGCGGCCCTGATCGGCAGCTCCACGGGCTGTTAACTGAGCGGCATTGTCATCCTGTCCGGCACCCCGCGCCTGTGCATACGCTCCTACGTACTGCCCAAACCACATAGCACTCGGTTTCCAGGCTTCGTTCATAGCCACACCCACCAGGCCGGACGTGTAGGACTTACCCGACCGCTCCTGCGTGGTGTAGGCGCGAAGCGTGAAATTATCGCCACGAAGCTCCAGTTTAGCCTGCGTAAGGCTGAAATCCCGCAGGGAGTACCGGCCGCTGGCCGTATAGACCGTTGTACCGAAACCATAGTTAACCTGGGCAATAGCTTCCACTTTTTCGGACAGCCGGTAGTGGACAGCCCCATTCAGTTTCAGGCTCTTGGTATTGTAATCAACCAGATCCAATTCCCGGAAGCCAGTCCGGCTCACGTTTACATTCGGCAGGATGCCGAGTGCTGAAGCGGGTAGTGCTCCTGCACCAACGAGCGCCTGGCCGATAGTACGCATATTCTGCTGATTCTCATCACCATATACGTTCATTCCGTCGTAGTTGATTGGTGTTCCCGGACCACGGCTGGGATCAGTAGATACCGACCTCGACGCAGTAATTCCAGGGTGGTTCAGGTCTGTATAGTTGGTTGCCTGCCAGTCCTGGGCTTTGATGTACGACAAGTTGATTTTGAAGGCGAGTTTGTTGTTGAACGCTTTCGCGTACCGGATCGAGGCATCATAGAAACCAGTAGTTGCCGTCGTGCGGTTATCCGCGTGCATTGCTCCCGTTTTTACGTTTGCGCTTAGTCCCTGGTACAGGAATGGGCTTTTGCTGTTCATTAGAATCAGGCCCTGAATGGCATTAGGCCCATAGAGCGCCGAAGCGGCCCCCGGCAGAATCTCTACGCTTTCTACGTCCTGTTCGGGAATACCCACAATGTTATCAATCGGGAAGTTTAAGCCCGGTGCTGAATTGTCCATCCCATCGATGAGCTGTACCGTGCGTGGGTTACCCGTCGCGCCAAAGCCCCGCATGTTGATGGATTTGAACAAAAGTCCCTGCGTGGCTACGTCGATACCCTTGACGTTCGCCAGCCCGTCGTAGAAGCTGGCCGCGGGTGTATTCTGAATAGCCCGTAGATCCAGCTTCTCAACCGAAACGGGCGATTTCAATACGCTTTCTTCGACGCGCGAGGCCGACACAACGACCTCCTGACCAACGAGTACCTGCTCTTTCAGCGCAACATTTAAGCTGCGACTACCACCCGTAATCGTAAACTCCTGCGTTTGGAAGCCAACTCCCGACACAGCAATCGTAAATGGCGTGTCCGTATTGGTCGTCAACGAAAAGTTACCTTTTTGATCGGTTATGGTACCAACAACCTTTCCTTTCACCGCAATACTGATACCGACAAGCGGATTTTGGGCATCATCAGTCACTTTCCCGTCAATGCGTGTCTGAGCGAAAGCACTTAAGCTTACCAAACAGAACAGCCACAGGTAGGGTAGAGAATTCGTAAATAGTTTACGCATAATTAATCTGATATTGAAGTGGTAGGTTAATGAGTTCACGTCTCTGGCGCTAAACTTACGGATAACTCTGACTTCTGTACAAAATAATCTTGCTATTAATTAATTTATTTGACCATTTCAGAGGTTTCGCGTTCATGAACTGCTAGTTTGTCAGTAGTAAGTCAATTAAAGGTTACATAATACGTAACACCAAATTAGCCTGTTCCTTGGAGGAAGAGTTTTTAGAGCAGCTTTACGTCGGCCGCTTTAGTCAAGTAAATCCACGAATGTCTGGTCTTTACGTAATCAGCATCTTACTTTTCAACCGATACTTTTACGTACATGACAAACGAATCGAACCAGGACCGCCGTGAGTTTTTGAAAACTTCCGGTCTGCTAACCGGCGGAGCTATTTTAAGCAGTTTGCCTTTTGCCGCCCAGGCGGGCGTTGCCAAATCTGTAGGGTACCATTTTTCGGCCAACGATACCATCAAAGTAGCCCTCATCGGCTGTGGTGGACGGGGTACGGGTGCCGCTCAACAGGCTCTAAGTACCAAACAGAATGTAAAAGTTGTGGCTATGGCAGACGCCTTCCGCGACCGTCTGGACGATTCGTATCAAAATATCACAAACTTTCTGAAGGCTAAAAATCTGAAATCACCCGACGGCACATCGAAACTCGACGTTCCGGAAGATCACAAATTTGTCGGTTTCGACGCCTATAAACAGGCGATAGCATTGGCAGATGTCGTCATTCTGGCAACTCCTCCGGGTTTCCGGCCCACTCATTTTGAAGAAGCCGTTCGGCAAAGCAAGCAGATATTCATGGAGAAGCCCGTAGCGACGGATGCGCCGGGGGTTCGGAAAGTGCTGGCCGCTGCCGAAGAAGCCAAGAAGAAAAAACTAAATGTCGTTGTCGGCTTACAGCGCCATTACCAGCCCAGCTACCGCGAAATGGTTAAGCGCATTCACGACGGGGCCATCGGCGATATCGTTGGCGGTCAGGTGTACTGGGTCAGCGGTGGCGTATGGCACAAACCCCGTAAGCCAAATCAGTCCGAAATGGATTATCAGATGCGCAACTGGTATTACTTCAACTGGCTCTGTGGCGATCACATCAACGAGCAGCATATTCACAACATCGACGTAGCGAACTGGGTGAAGAAAGGCTATCCGGTCTCCTGCCAGGGTACGGGTGGCCGCCAGGTGCGGAATGGAAAGGACGACGGCGAAATTTTCGACCATCACATCGTCGACTTTACCTACGCCGATGGCACCACCATCAATAGCCAGTGCCGCCACTACGAAGGTACGTACAGCCGGGTAGACGAACTGTTCCTGGGCACGAAAGGCAAGATTGAAGGCATGGAGAAAAAAAGCTCCAGTCTGCTAGGCTACAACGGTCAGCCCCTGTTTACGTATACGAGCAAAGGTGACGCTAGTCCCTACCAGATTGAGCACGATGAGCTGTTCGATGCCGTTGCCAAAGGCGAGTACAAATTTGCGGACGCTGAAAACGGTGCCAAAAGCACCATGACCGCCATTATGGGCCGCATGGCAACGTATTCAGGCAAGACCGTGAAATGGGACGAAGCGCTTAACTCACAAATTGATCTTTTCCCCGACAAACTGGCCTGGGACGCCATGCCCAAAAGTCAGCCCGATGCCAACGGCCTATATCAGATTGCCGTACCAGGAAAAACCGTAACGGTGTAGACTGCAACCGCTCTCAACCGCTCTCAACAGATTGAGAGCGGTTGAGAGCGGTTGCGATGTAAGCTTGATTATGAGACGTAGCGTACTCGTTCTATTTGCGGCTCTCTCTTACGTTATCCCTATCCTACTAGTTGCCCAAAACACGACGGCGCAGCACCAGGCATTATCTCCACCCTGCTCGTGTTCGGTTATCCTTGAAGAAACAGTTGACAAGGTCAGCCGTATCTATGCAGGTTTTGATGATAAGGTGACTACTGAAACGAGGTCTTCTTACAAACAGCTACTACGAACTGTCAGACTAAAAGCGAAGCAAGCCAAAACGCAGCGCGAATGCCGGGATGTATTGAAAAATTATACTTCCTTTTTCAGAGACAGCCATGTTTTCATTCTTTGGAATGAATCTGCCGCTAAGCCCATTACGTCAGTAGAAGCGTACAAAGACCGGATAGACCTTGTCGAGTTGAAGCCCCTAAACAAGGAATACGTCTACGTGAAATTGGCCGTGTTTAATCAGCGTGAAGTCGATAAATTAGACAGTCTGCTACGTACCAATGCTAGTTTATTGGCCAGCACGCCTAACCTGATTTTTGATCTGCGCGGAAACGGAGGAGGCAATGCCAGCACTTCCGACGAAATGATTAGGCTGATTTACACAAACCCGATTGTTTATCCAGCATGGGATTACCGTTCGAGCGATGAGCGCATAAGGGCAGCAACCAAAGAATTGGAAAGCTATCAGAAAGATACCGTTGCCAACGCTTTTTTCTACCAGCGGGCAAAGCAGCTATTACGTGATTTAAAAGCAAAACCTGGGGGTATGGTACGCGAAGGTGAGGATCTGACGCGTACGGCAGAAGTCTCCCCAACAGCAGCACCTCAGCGTATTGCGTTTCTAATTGATAAAGGCTGCGCTAGCTCGACCGAATTTTTTGTGTTTGAAGGGAAGCAGAGTAAGAAAGTAACCTTATTTGGCACCAATACGCATGGGGTGATGGATTACGGAAGCGATCAGAACTTCGATCTGTGCGATGGCGGATTTAACCTGGCTGTACCCTGGGGACGCAATGGCTGGGTTCGTCAATTTCGCATTGACAACGTAGGCTTCGCTCCTGATGTTACTATTCCGTCAACCGAAACCGATTGGATTGGTTTTGTGCAGCGCTACCACCAGAACACAGCCAAAAAATAAGCGAGAAGGTCTGGGGGTAACCTTACGGATTAAAAGTAGCAGATTGCCAGCTGCGTAGTCGGCCGTTTTTGTTTTCGAGCATGTATACCTGTACACCCGAAAACCGCTTTACGAGCCGACGGCTTTTCCGCAGGCCCGCTACGCTGAATACCTTTGTCAGCGCATCAGCCCGGTAACCCTCCGGGGCCAGCACGGTCGTTTGCACAAAATGGGAAAGCCCCAGTCCTGACCGCGGATTCATAATGTGCGAGTAGCGTTTTCCTTGGTGCTCAAGATACCGATACGTATCCCCAGAGGTTGTAATGGCCACATTCTTGATCACGACAGTCGACGTATCGATTTTACCGTTTTTGAGGGAGCTAATGGTCACTCGCCAGCCTTCGCGGTTTGGGGGTGCCTCCCCCACCAGCACATCACCGCCTATATCGATCAGCACAGACCGCAGACCAAAGCCATATAACACCTGCAAGGCTTCATCTACTGCGAAGCCTTGCCCAATCCCGCCAACGTCTAACCGCATACCTGCCCGGCGGAGCTTTACCGATTGAGTCACCGAATCCAGCTCCATTCCTTTATATCCGACTGCCTGTCTGGCCTGGCGACGTCTCCTGGCATCCGGAAACTCATGCCGCCTGACGGCTCTGCGCCACAGTAGTGACAATGGCCCAACGGTCGGATCAAAACGTCCACGCGAACTGGAAGCGATCTGGTCTGCTTTCTGGAGAACCTCGAATAGCTCGGCCGAAACAGGAACCCAACGGCCCGAGCCCGCTGTTTCGGACAGACGATTGATCTCGGAGCCGTCCAGGTAATCGCTCATGATCTGATTCAGCGTATCCATCCGGGCCGAAACAGCCGTATAAGCACGTTGGGCGGTCAGGCTGTCAGGAGCATACAGAATCACATTGAACTGCGTACCCATCAGGCCGCGGTGAAAGCTGTACCGCTGGAGCGGTTGAGCCGAACCAGGAGAGGGCATCAGCCAGCAAGCCAACGTCAGCAGGTATAGAAACAAACGAAGCGGCAACTTCAGAATAACGTAAGTATGGTCACGATAAAAAATAAATTCATCCTGCTGGCGGCTGGTTTCTGGCTGACCGGAATTGTACTAACTCTGCTCGGTGCTTACGGCAACAACCACCAGTGGGAAAGCACGGGCGTATTGCTAAGCATCGGAATAACCAGCCAGGCCGTGGGTTTCGGCTTTCTGGGGTTTGCGATCATGCAGGCCGTTTTCAGGAAAAAGCCTTAAATACGGGCTGCTTTGTTCCGCAGCATCATATCGACCAGCACCAGTGCGGCCATGGCTTCAATAATCGGCACGGCCCGTGGTACCACGCAGGGATCATGGCGCCCTTTCCCCGAAACAGTTACCGGCTGCCCGTGCACATCGACGCTGTCCTGATCCTGCATGATAGTGGCTACCGGCTTGAACGCCGTGCGAAAGAAAATGTCTTCTCCGTTGCTGATGCCCCCCTGAATGCCGCCCGAATGATTTGATTTAGTACGTACGCGTCCCGTTTCGTCGGTGTAGAACTCGTCGTTGTGCGCTGAACCATACAATTCGGCCCCGGCAAAACCGCTGCCGTATTCAAAGCCTTTCACGGCGTTAATGCTGAGCATGGCTTTCCCTAACTCCGCATGGAGTTTATCGAAGACGGGTTCGCCCCAACCCACCGGAACTCCCGTAATCACACAATCCACTACACCACCGATTGAATCGCCCCGTTTGCGGGTTTCATCGATGTACTGAAACATCTGCTCGGCCGTATCGGGGTCTGGGCAGCGAACGGCATTTTCTTCGGCGAGGGCCAGGTTCAGCGCCTGATAGGGTTTTTCGAGTTTAAGAGTTCCGACCTGCGATACGTACGCCCGAATCTGTACACCCTGTTGCCCCAACAGAAGTTTGGCGATTGCGCCCGCAGCTACCCGCGCGGCCGTCTCCCGCGCCGACGAGCGGCCCCCGCCCCGGTAGTCTCGCGAACCATACTTGGTCTGATATGTATAATCAGCGTGAGAAGGCCGGAACTGTTCGGCAATATGGCCATAGTCTTTACTACGTTGGTCCGTATTCCGGATGAGCAGCGCAATAGGCGTTCCCTGGGTTTTTCCGTCAAACACGCCCGACAGTACCTCAAATTCGTCGGCCTCACGGCGTTGGGTCGTTATCCGCGACTGACCCGGCTTTCGCCGGTCCAGTTCGTGCTGAATAAAATCGGCATCAAAAGATAATCCAGCCGGACAGCCATCAATGACAACGCCAATACCTGGCCCATGCGACTCACCAAACGTAGAAATTTTAAATAAGGTACCGTACGTACTGCTCATGCGATTTAGTTACGCCCCGCTGCCCTAGCGAAGCATTAATGTTTAAAAAAAACAAAGATCATTCCCAGCAACATCAGAATTATCAGCACATTGGCGACCGACCGGATCAATACCGATACGCTTACGGGCTGATGGCGGCTATCCATCGACTCAATACCGGCGAACAGCGAATTTGCCGACGAGTTGATCGGGACCGCGTTTTCGTCTCCCTTTGCAACCTGCGCCACGGCCGCTACGTTCCCCGTTGCCTGTAAACCACTCCCGCCCACTATCAGCCGCATATTCGGTCGCAGGGTGTCGTATCGGGCGAGCTGCGGATCGAAATAAACCCACAGAAATCGGTCTGCCAATGAAATCGTTTTGTTCTCGTGCGGCACGATGAAGTACGAAAACGTTTTTCGCCCGGTCACCTGACTGGCCGATCGGTTAACGACCTGCCGTTCCTCGGGCGGAAAAATAGCCAGATCCGTTCCCTCATTGGGTAATGCAGGCGCTGGTAACGTAGCAATATTTCCTTCTCCGCTTACGGTAAAGGTATATTTAACGCTTTTACCGATGCTGACCCGTTGTCGTTCGAGCCCTTCAGTGAGTTGAAACTTGCCAACGGGTACCCGGCCCCGCAAGGGATGAGGAGGCAGCGCCCGAACCTGCACCACCGTAGGTCGGCTGGTAAAGGCAACTTTGCTGGTCTC
Source organism: Spirosoma fluminis (assembly GCF_054778895.1). Taxonomy (NCBI): domain Bacteria; kingdom Pseudomonadati; phylum Bacteroidota; class Cytophagia; order Cytophagales; family Cytophagaceae; genus Spirosoma; species Spirosoma fluminis. The sequence continues at coordinate 97,913 of NZ_BAAGZD010000016.1, read as the reverse complement.
GGGTGCGGGCGGTCCAATAACGGGTCGGGTCTGGGTTAACCATAAAGACACCGACGGTATACGTAACGACTGGCTGGACAGCGGAAAAAATATGGATTGAAAGAGTCGGTACTCGCGGTACTTTTTTCCCCGAATCATCAACTGGATCGGCTTCAGGTCGGTTATGTTCAGGCTTTCTTCCCAAGCATTCGTTGGCCGAATCCGACGCGATATTGTTTGCAGCTGTTGATCCAACGCTTTGAAATCGAGCACATACGGGTAGTTATCGGCTACGTAAAAGGATAAGGTGAGCGCTACGGCCTCTCCCGTATAAATAGATCCCGTAGACGGCTTTAATGCCAGGAAAGCCGCATCGTTAGAGGGCGGTAGGGTAGCCGTAGCGGCTATAGCAGCGGCCGATGGTTGTACAGTCAGGATAGCCCCGTCGGAGGTGGCCACTTCGCCGTTCGCGGTAATTGTGAACGGCGCTAGTCGGAATCGTCCGACTGCCCGCGCCTGATAGTTCTGCGTAATGATCTGATTGGTAATCGTTTTGCCCCCGACCTCACTTGTTGTTACACTGGCCGACGTACCCTTCTTCGAAAAGCCGGGGATGTCGGGGAAGACAACAGCCGGACGCGTATCACTATTGGCGATAAGTACTGAAATCGTAAAGGGCCGTTCAATCGGAAAAACAGACTGACTTAATTCGATAGTTACAACATTATCAACACTTTGTGCAATACACAACGAAAAACTTAAATAAAATAATGCAAAAAAATTTAATAATAATCCTAAAAATCTATTTAGTTTGCGGCAACAATTCCTCGAACAAGTCGTTACGTTTTTGAGTGACACACCATTAACCAACATGTCAACTTCTTTCATTTTTATCAACTTCTTTAACCAAAAAACAAGATACCATGCTTTCCATGCTTGAGTATATCAAGACTATCCTTCAGAAGGTAAGTTTTGATAAAGGGCTATTCGAAAAAGAACTGGCGAAAGCAATCCAAATGCTGATTCCAGACGAAGTAAAGCAACTCAAACGCTGGTGTTACGCCCAGTTCGGCAAGGTCTATCGTGTTGTGCTAAACCGTTGCTTTTCGCGGACTAGATTTGCCTGACTACGTATTTATTTATTGTCTGCCCGGCCCCCAGTTTAAACGCTGGGGGTTTTTTGTTGGCTACAACTCAACTTTGTCGCGCATAGCGGGAATGACTACCTGCCGAAAACCGGCTGCCTGTAATTTTTCTTTCCAGATCAGCTGTTCGTCGTATTCGCCGTGTACCAGAAACACGGTTTTAACCCGCGCCGGGTCCTGACAGGCCAGAAATTGAAGCATCTCCCGGTAATCGCCGTGGGCCGAGAATGAGTCCATAACCTCAACGTTGGCTTTTACGGTGTAGCGCTCCCCAAAAATCGTTACCTCTCTATCGCCCCGCTTCAGAGCACCGCCCAGACTGTTGGGCGATGCGTAACCGACCAGCAAAATCGTCGTCCGATTATCTTCAATGTTATTCTTAATATGATGTTTGATACGTCCCGCTTCAGCCATACCCGACGGGGCAATGATAATACACGGTCCTGGCCGGTCATTGATGGCCTTTGATTCGTTAACGTCGGCTACGTAGTGTAAATTGGGGAAATCAAACGCGTCCCCATCTTTTTTTATGTACGCCAGAATATCTGGATTATAATCTTCCTGGTGCCGACGCATGACTTCAGTAGCCTTTACCGACATAGGGCTGTCGATATAAACCGGCAGTCTGGGCAAGCGCCCTTCGCTGGATAGCTGATCAAGGGCATAGATCAACTCCTGCGTCCGATCGACGGCGAAGGCGGGTATGATCAGTTTGCCTCCCTCATCCACGCAGGTCTGTTTCACTATGCGCAACAGGTGCGCTTTCATATCGGGCTCGGCCTCATGAAGCTGATTGCCGTATGTCGATTCACAGATAATGTAATCGGCCTGCGGAAAGGGGTCGGGTTTACGCAGTATTTTATCATCCGGGCGGCCGATATCGCCACTAAAAAACAAGTGCTTTTCTTCCAGCTGACCGGTTTTATCTTTTTCGCGAATGGTTAGGCTAACGGACGCGCTGCCCAGCAGGTGCGCGGCATCGGTTAATAAACCAGTCACCTCATCGCAGATCACAAAGGGGCTGTTGTACGCAACCGGCTGCATCAGACCCAGCGCCTGCTCCACATCGGCCTCGTCGTACAGTGCTTCCAGCTCCGGTTGGCCACGACGACTCCGGCGCTGATTGACACGGTCGAGATCACGCTCCTGAATCCGGGCGCTGTCCATCAGCATAACTTCGCACAGATCAGCTGTAGATGCGGTTGTAAAGATTGGCCCCCGAAAGCCCTGCCGGACGAGCCGGGGAATCAGACCGGTATGATCGATGTGCGCGTGCGACAGCACCATATAATCCACGGCCGCCGGATCAAATCCAAATTCCTGGTTGAGTTCGTCGGTATTGATTCCCTGAAACAAACCGCAGTCAAGCAGAATTTGTGTGCCCGAAGCCGTGGTGAGCAAATGTTTGCTGCCCGTAACGGTACGGGCCGCCCCGAAAAATTGAATGGTCATGGACAAAAATAGTATAGGAACAACCCCGACGCATTAATTTGCCTCTCTTCTTCGCTTTTTCTACCGTAGCAACAGAAGTCAAGTGCTATACAAAGAAACACAGAGATTTACCGAGTTATCAAATCAAATGGTTGCGTTCGCGAAAAGACACCTCATACAGCTAAGCAAACAACGCGTTGTTCGGGTGTTTCTTTTGGCTATTGTCGGTTTTCTTAGCCTCGATTTCTTATTTCCGGTCAATACCCGGATTCCCTATGCTACGCTCATCACGGCTCAGGATGGGTCAGTGCTTCACGCGTTTCTGAGCCGCGATGACAAATGGCGGTTGTATACAGAGCTTTCCGAAATAACACCCCGACTCCGGGAGGCCATACTGTTTAAAGAAGACAAGTATTTTTATTACCATCCCGGATTCAACCCCGTAGCCATGATCCGGGCCGCTGTTCGAAACACTCTGACCGGCCAACGAACGTCTGGCGCATCCACAATTACAATGCAGACCGTGCGGCTACTCGAACCCCGTAAGCGAACGTACCGAAATAAGCTCATTGAGTTGTTCCGGGCCGTGCAGTTGGAACTACATTATTCAAAAGATGAGATTTTACAGCTATACCTGAATCTGATTCCGTATGGCGGTAACGTTGAAGGATTAAAATCCGCTTCACTCCTGTACTTTGGCAAATTGCCGACGCTGCTGAGCCTGGCCGAATTAACCACCTTAACCATTATTCCGAACCGCCCGTCGAGTCTTCGGTTAGGCAAGGCGAATCCGTTTATTGTTCAGGAGCGGAACCGCTGGCTGAGCCGCTTCAAAACAGCCCAGCTCTTCGATGCAGCCGCCCTAACGGATGCCCTTCACGAACCCCTCACTGCCTACCGGCACCAAGCCCCGCAGCTCGCCCCGCATTTGGCCCAACGCCTTCGCAATACGTATCCAAATCTTCCGATTGTTCGATCGGCCTTACGGCCGGATATGCAGAAAACAGCCGAACGTATCGTAACGAATTACGCCAACCGCCTGCGCACTGTCGGCATACAGAATGCGGCTGTGCTGATCGTAGATAACGAGACCCAGGACGTAGCAGCGTACGTTGGCTCGGCTGATTTCACAAGTTCGGTCGATGGCGGACAGGTGGACGGGGTGCGGGCAATCCGGTCGCCGGGCAGTGCGCTGAAGCCCCTGCTCTACGGACTAGCCTTCGACGCTGGTTTTGTTACGCCCAAAACCAAACTGGCTGACGTTCCAACCAACTTTAGCGGTTATGAGCCCGATAACTATGATCGTCGGTTCAACGGTCTGGTCACGGCGGAGTTTGCCCTGGCCAACTCGCTGAATATTCCGGCGGTAGCTTTGTTGAAGGAACTCGGTACGCCTGCACTGGTATCTACCCTACGAAGAGCGGGTTTTTCCACGGTCAAAAAGCAAGCGAACGACCTGGGGCTATCGATGATTCTGGGTGGTTGTGGCGTAACGCTGGAGGAAATGACCCGGCTTTACACCAGCCTGGCCAACGAAGGCGTTTTCAGACCCCTGCGCTTCACCAGTAACTCCGCTAAAAGTGCATCCGTGCGTACTACGTCATCAGGTGTAAACCAGATATTGAGTCCGGAAGCCGCTTATCTCGTTACCCATACCCTCACCCAGATTACCCGGCCCGACCTCCCGAATAATTTCGACAACAGTTATCACCTCCCGAAAATTGCCTGGAAAACGGGGACTTCCTACGGCCGACGCGACGCCTGGAGTATTGGCTACAACCGACGTTATACCATTGGCGTGTGGGTGGGCAACTTTTCGGGAACGGGCGTCGCGGAGCTAAGCGGGGCAAATACGGCTACACCTTTATTGTTTCAGCTCTTCAATGCGGTGGATTATAATTCATCGGTTGGCTGGTTCAGGGTCCCAAGCGACGGAGCGGCCTCCCGGCTGGCAATGCGGCTCATCTGCCCCGAAACGGGGGACATTCCCGGTGAATTCTGTCAGAATCCCGTAACGGACTACTGCATCCTCGGCGTGTCGCGGAACCACCGCTGCCAGCATCGAAAGGCCGTTTACACGAACAAGGCGGGTACCCTGTCGTACTGTGCGCACTGTCGGCCCGACTCGGCCGTGGTACGTCGGGCCTATCCCAACCTTTCGCCCAATGTCTTAACGTTTTACCAGACGAATCACATTCCCACTGAACTGCCTCCTCCGCATAATCCAGCCTGCGAACGCGTTTTCGGCGACGGAGGACCGCTGATTACGAGCCTGAACGACGGCAGTGAATACTTTATCAACACCAAACACCCCGCTGATCTTCAGCTAGGTTGCCAGGCCGACAACGATGTCAAGATGGTCTACTGGTATCTAAACAACAAGCTTTATGTAAAAGCGAAAGCGGCTGAGGCCGTCTTTTTCAAGCCGCGTCCGGGTGTGCTTAAAATTTCCTGCGCTGACGACAAGGGCCGCCACAGTGACATACAGGTCGTCATCAAAGCGGAATGAGCCGGTTTTGCTTTCTCAATTTTTATGAACAGTTTTCCACTCTGAAAACCTCCTTCCCATTCTCTTATGAAATTCTGTTTATCCTTATTCACCGCAGTACTGCTGACAACGGCAACGTACGCCCAGCAAGCCACCGACCCAACCCAGGACCCAACGGCCCTTGGCAATGCCTTTTTTAAAGCGATGCTCGACGAAGATGGCACCACGATGGGTAAGCTCCTGGCCAGTGATTTCAGCATCATCAGTTTCGACGGACAGTCTGTGGAAGGTGATATGCTGGCGCAGGGCATGAGTGGCGGGTACGTAGTGGTTGAAAACGCTACCGTTTCGAACACCCGAACCCGCCAATACAACAACGATTCAGCCGTGATGACCGGCAACTGGAAAGCCAAAGGCAACGTGCAGGGGCAAGCCTTTGATACCAACGTAACGTTCTCAGTGATCAGCGCCAAACAAGGCAATGCTTGGAAAATTGTGAATGTCCAGTTTACGCCCACTCGCTAACGACCGCTTGCTAAGTCCGTTTTTAAAAAGCCAGCCCACTCATCTACATTGAGTGGGTTTTTCATTTCCCTGACCATTCTCACCGCTTCACTCATGAAATCGCGTTTTTCAGTAGGGCTCGTCTGCGCTTTAGTTTCCATACTTCTTATTCATTGCTCACGGCTCCCGTTCAATGAGCTTTCAGTGGTGGGCCGCAACTTCGAGGATGAAGTGCAGCAAACCCAGAATCTCATCTTTACATTTAACAAAAACATTTCCCAAGCGAATCAGATCGACCAGTGGGACTCAACGCAATACGTCCGCTTCAAGCCCGCAGTACGGGGTAAATTCAAGTGGACGGCCCCGAACGAACTGATTTTCTCCCCGGCGGTAGCCTTCGATCCGGCGACTGATTACCGCGCCGAGCTAACGAACGACTTACTGGCACGTACTGACCAGAAGGAACTGACGGTATCTGGCGATGTGATCAGTTTCCACACCCCCTATCTGCAACTGACCAGTTCAGAAAGCTGGTGGTCACGCTCCCGCGAAACAGGTCAGCCCGTAGCCAAAGTCCGGCTGAATTTCAATTACCCGATCAATTCGTCCGACATAGCGAACAAACTGGCGATTACCAGCAACGACAAACCTCTCACCACGCAGGTTAGCCAGCAGGACGCGCAAAACAGTGTATCCGTTGCCTTAGTGAATGCGCCCGCCGAGAAGAATGAACAGCCGCTTGCCGTAAAAGTAGACAAAGGCCTTAAGGTACCGAACACGGCGTTTACCAGTAAGGAAACCATCGAGGAAACGGGTACACTGCCATCGCGCTACAAGATTGATATTACGGAGGTTCAGACGAGCTTCGAAAGCAACCGTACTGGTCAGCCCGAGGGTGTTGTGCGCGTCATTACAACTCAGGAAGTTCAGGCGGGTAATCTGAGCGCGTATTACACTGTACAACCGCAGGTCGAAACAACCGCTGAACTAACGGAGAATGGCTTCATCATCCGGGGCAATTTTAACGAAACAGATACGTATGTCTTAACGCTTACCGATCAGATAAAGGGGGTATTAGGCGCTACGTTAACCGAGTCAGCCACGCGCGATCTGTTCTTCGGAAAGATGCCCGCCAGCATTCGGTTTGCGAACCAGAAAGCGATGTACTTATCCTCAAAGGGTGCCCGAAACGTTGGCTTATCGATCGTAAACATTCCTAAGGTACAGGTAAAAATTGCCAAGCTCTACGAAAACAACCTGCTGGGGTACCTGCGCTCCAATCGATACGAACAATACGGCGAAGACGCCAGTGGCAACTGGAAGCCTACGGGTGTTTACTCGTACGATGCCGATGAGTCGAACGACCTCAGCAGCCTACTGGTCGACAAGACGATTGAAACGACCGACTTACCCAAAGTTCGGGGTGTTTCGGCCCTTAACGTAGCCTTGCCCGATCAGAACAATACGTTCCGGGGTGTTTATCTGGTGTCTGTAGGCTCCAAAGACGAAGCCTATTTGCAGGCTAGTCAACTGGTGTCCGTGTCAGATATTGGCCTGGTGGCGCGACAAACGAAAGACGAGGTGCTGGTATGGGCCAACTCGATTCAGTCGGCCGAACCTCTTCAGGGCGTTGAGATAAGCCTGATCAGTAGTAATAATCAATCAGTATACACGCTACAGACCGATGGAGCCGGGTTCGCCAAGTTCGAAGAAATCAGCGAGAAAGCGCCCGGCTTCACAATCGCCCTGATTACCGCCCGACTGGGCACAAAGGCAGCGACTCCGGGGGATGACTTCAACTTTCTGTTTTTACCCGACACACAAGTGGAAACCTCACGCTTTGAAGTCGACGGCAAACGAGACAACGAGTCCGGATTTGACGCCTTTGTATATGGCGACCGGGATATTTACCGACCCGGTGAAACTATTCATTTCAATACTGTGATTCGCTCGCAGGCCTGGCAAAGTGTGGGCGAGATTCCGGTATTGATCCGGTTACTGATGCCAAACGGACGGGAATACCGCGCCTTCCGCAAAACGACCAATGCGCAGGGTGCGGTAGTTACGGATATTCCTCTTGACCCGGCCGCAGTAACCGGCAGCTATACCATTGAGGTCCTGAACGCAAATAATGTGCTGCTTACGTCCCAGGCGGTCAGCGTCGAAGAGTTTATTCCGGATCGGATCAAAGTCGACGTATTGACTGACCGGACCAGCTACAAATCCGGCCAGACGATTACGCTTTCGGCGACGGCGCTGAACTTATTTGGCCCCCCCGCGTCGGACCGGGCGTATGAGATGGAGATACAGCTCAAGCGAAAAGCCTTTACCCCCAAAGGCTTCGAGGAATTTGATTTCAGCATATCCGGTGAACAGGCTGGTGTTTCGGTATCCTTCCCTAAGGAGTTACGTCAGGGCCGCACGAACGCGAACGGTCAGGCCACCGAGCGCTTTGCCATTCCGGCGCAGTATCAGGATATCGGTTTGCTCGAAGCCAAGCTGTTCATCACCGTTTTTGACGAAAATGGGCGACCCGTTAATCGACTTCGGCGGTTCGACGTGCTTACGCAGGATACTTTTTTCGGAATTCGCCTGCCCGATCGTTACGTCAGCACCAACACACCTATCGCTACTGAATTGGTAGCGCTGGATCCTACTGGCATTCATCGCGCTTCGGCTTCGGCGCAGGTGGAAGTTGTACGCTATGATTACCAGACCGTTATTGAAAAGAAGGATAATGAGCAGATAAAATACACCACCAAACGGCGCGAAAAATCGGTATATACCAACACGCTGGTGTTTAAAGCGGGCAAGTCTTCGTTTCGCTACGTACCGACGGTTTCGGGTGAATACGAGATCCGGGTTCATCGGCCGAATCAGTCTAATGGCCCGGCGGTCAATTACGCAGCGACTGGTTTTTACGCCTATGGCTACGGCAGTACGTCGGCCTCGTCCTTTGAGGTGAGCCAGGAAGGGCAGGTGCTGATCACCGCCGATAAGTCTGTATACGAGACCGGTGATAAAGCGAAAGTACTTTTCAAAGCACCGTTCGATGGCAAACTGCTCGTCACCGTTGAGCGCAATCAGGTACTGGAACATCACTGGCTGATGACCGATAACAAATCGGCGGAATTGACATTTGCCGTGGGTGATGACCACCTGCCCAATGTGTACGTAACGGCCACGCTCATCCGGGCTATGGACGGCCCCAACGGCGTACCATCCAACCTACCGCTGACGGTAGCGCATGGCTTTGCGCCGATCTCCGTTCAGAACGCCGACACCAAACTGCCGATCACGATTTCGGCTGCTACCCAATCCCGGTCAAAAACAAAGCAAACGATACGTATCAAAACGACCCGCAACGCTCAGGTTACAGTGGCCGTGGTGGACGAAGGCATTCTTCAGCTCAAGAATTTCAAAACGCCCGACCCGCATGGGTTCTTTTATCAGAAACGAGCGCTTGAAGTAGGCAGCCATGATCTGTATGCCCTGCTTTATCCGGAGTTGTCGTTACGTTCGTCGAGCGTTGGCGGAGACGGTTACGATCTGGAACGACGCGTTAACCCGCTTAGCAACGGCCGGGTGCGCTTAGTGGCTGTATGGAGTGGCCTGCTGGATACGGGACTGGATGGCGAGACCGAGTTTACCATTGACGTACCTCAGTTTTCGGGTGATTTGCGGATTATGGCGGTGGCTTACAAAGACAATGCGTTTGGATCAGCCAATACTAACATGAAGGTGGCCGATCCGATTGTGATCAGTACCGGCCTGCCGCGCTTCCTGACTCCCGGCGACCAGCTCGACTTACCGGTCAACCTGAGCAATACGACCAGGAAACCAGCCGTGGTAACGGCCAGGCTAAGTTTATCGGGTCCGTTAGCTGCCGACAGCGTCACCACGCAGAACGTAACGATTCAACCAGGGCGCGAAAGTCGGGCGTTGTTCCGCCTGACCGCTCGCCAGGCGATTGGCCTGGGAGCGGTAACCATAACCGTAAACGGTCTGGGCGAGACATTTACCGAAAAAACCGACGTAACGGTACGCCCGGCGGCTTCGTTGCAGAAAACCACTCTGTCCGGTGCGGTAGCCAGTGGCCAAAGTCAGACCTTACGGTTAGCCAGCAATTTCTTACCCGGCACGGCACGGGCCAGCGTAATGCTGAGTCGATCGCCGGTAACGCAATACGGGCGGGAACTGTCCTACTTACTGGGCTATCCACACGGCTGTATCGAGCAAACGATTTCCAAAGCTTTTCCGCAACTCTATTTTGCCGATTTAGCTAAGCAAGCGGGGTCAAATACGTATTTCGTTCGGACGGGTGACAGCGACCTCAACCCCGGCACAAACGTTCGACAGGCGGTGCAAACCGTTGAAGGCCTGCAGGCAGCGAACGGTGGATTTATGATGTGGCCGGGTATGGAAAGCGCCAAAACCGACCCCTGGGTAACCGCGTATGCCGTGCATTTCCTGACGGAAGCTCAGGAAGCAGGCTTTGCCGTTCGCTCGTCGGTAGTCAGTGGCGCTATTGACAATCTGACTACGTTCACCAACAACCCGGCAACGGAAAACTCGGTAACCTACGACGAAGCCGGTGGACGTACCGTACGACCCGTCGCCAGTAGAACCGCAATTTATGCGCTGTATACGCTGGCGGTGGCGGGCAAACCCAATCGGTCGGCCATGAACTACTACAAACAAAATAGTAGTCTGCTTACTCCCGATAGCCGGTATCTGCTGGCGGCAGCGTTCTTCCGGGTGGGTGATACAAGAAGTTATACCGCTTTATTGCCCAAACGATTTACGGACAACACCACCGGTCGGGAAACCGGCGGCAGTTACGCGTCTCCCCTCCGGAATCTGGCCTTAACGCTTGATGCCCTTATCGAAACGGATCGCGACAACCTGCAAATTCCAATCCTGGCCCGGCAGCTGGCCAGCGCGTTACGTCAGGCATCGTACCTCAATACGCAGGAAGCTGCTTTTGCTCTCCTGGCGCTGGGTAAACTGGCCCGTCAGAATGCCAATAATACGGCAACAGCTACGCTTACAACAGGCGGTAAATCGCTTGGTACGTTAAACGCCCCCTACTTGAACATCAAGCGTGTACCGACCAATCAGCCCTTACTGCTCACTACCAAAGGTTCGGGTACGGTCTACTACTTTGCGCAAAGTGAAGGGATTCCGGCAACGGGACCTGTTACCGAGGAAGACAATGGATTGCGTGTACGCCGGGAGTATTTGACACGTGATGGTCAGGCGGTTACGGAGATCAAGCAGAACGATTTGGTAGTAGTGAAGCTAACGCTGGCCAGTACCAACGGCTTAACCGTCGGCAACGTCGTCGTTACCGATTTACTCCCGGCTGGTTTAGAGGTCGAGAATCCGCGCCTGACCGAGCAACGGGATATGACTTGGATGCAAAAGCCGAGTACCCCCGACCACTTCGATCTACGAGACGACCGGATCAATTTCTACGCCACCGCTACGGGAACTGAACAAACGTTTTATTACCTGGCCCGAGCCGTTTCGAAAGGACGCTTCATCCTTGGGCCGGTTTCTGCCGACGCCATGTACAATGGAGAATATCGAAGCTACAATGGTGCGGGAAGTATAGTAATCCGTTGATGCCTCTCTTAGTATCGCAGGAGGATTGTGGAGTAAATTTCCGATGGGCGTTTACTCCACAATTCTTGTAGAATGAAGTCCCAACATTTGCCTTGATTCTGGTGTTGACTAGCTAAAATGCCTTGGTACATTATTTGACCCTTATTTTTCGGCATTATCAATAAATGATCCAACGTTATGAAAAGGAACACATGGGTAGTCGCTTCATTTCTGGCTGCTACAATTGGACTATCATCCTGCGCAACCGTTGAAGGATGGCTTTATGGCGACTCCCGGAACAGTCGTCAGGAAATGGTACAGTACGACCGGACATCACGCGACCGGGATTCGCGCAGCCGGACAGCCAGTAACGACAAAGACCGCGACGAGCGATACAGCCGCCAGGATCGTCGGAAGGATGACGACCGGGAAGAACGGGGTTTGTTCAGTCGTCGGGGCAATGAGCGGATGAGCCAGAACGACCGGTCTCGAAGCGACTCCCGAAATTCTAACTCATATCGGAATCCATACGGAACCTCCAGTAATCGGTACGACGACCGGGAAGACCGGCCCAGTCGCCTGTCGGGTGGAGATTCCTATGATAATCGGTACTCGTACAACGACCGGAATCGCCAGGATTACGACGACCGGGATTCGTACAGCGGACGCTCAGATTATAACAGCTATCGGGACCGGAACTCCTACGACCGTGACCGCATGAACGAGGATCGATACTCCTCCAATGATCGGTACAACGATCGGGATCGCGACAGTCGCCGGTATAGTGACCGGGAAGATCGGTCAGATTACAACAGCGACCGGTACTCGTATCGCCAAGATGATCGGGACGATGATCGACGTAACCGCTACGATGACCGCGATAACCGTCGTGACAACGACCGGGATCAGGATAGTCGGGATCGTGACAATCGCCGGGATGACCGCGATAGTTACCGGGATCGCGATGATCAGCGGGGCGTAGGCAATCTGTTCAATCGTCGGGATGATGATCGGGGTCGGGATAGCCGGGACCGGTATGACGACCGGGATAGTCGCCGGGATAATGACCGCGACCGGAACGATCGCGACAGAGCTGACCGCACCAGCCGTAGAGACAACGACCAGGACAATGATCGGGCTGCCAGCCGCGACCGTCGGGAGTTAACCGATCGTATTGGCGAGCAAATGGATAAACTCGACGAACAGATCGACGACGCGAAACAAGAGGTAAAGAACGAAAGTCGTAAGGACAAAAGAGCCCGCGAGGACCGCGTAAAAGACCTGGAGGATAAGCGTCGGCAACTCGCTGATTCGTACTACAAAGTGCAGCGCTCCAGTGAAGACGACTTCAAAAAAGTGAAGCGGGAAACCAATCGTCTGGTCGACGATATTGAAGACGCTATGGATAAACTGAAGGATAAGGTTGACAAAAAATAAGCGGTACGTCTACCAACGTGATAAGTGGGTCTGGTTCGATGAACCAGACCTTTTTTTTGTGGCTATACGCCGATCAACATAACAAGCCCCAATCGACTCATTTCAACTCATTCTTTACGCTAACTTTGCGGTATGGCTCTACTAAAATCTGTTCGCGGCATTCATCCTCAGTTCGGCGAAAATTGCTGGTTTGCCGAAAACGCTACCATTGTTGGCGACGTAACGATGGGACGCGACTGCACTGTCTGGTTCAACGCGGTCGTGCGGGGCGACGTAAATTCGATTACAATCGGCAACCAAACCAACATTCAGGACGGGGCCGTGATTCATTGTACGTATCAGCGCTACAAAACTACCATTGGCAGTTACGTGTCCATTGCTCATAATGCAGTCGTGCACGGCTGTACGCTGGAAGATAAAGTACTCGTTGGCATGGGCGCTATCGTTATGGATGGGGCTGTTGTCGGTACGGGCAGCATTATTGCCGCGGGCGCTATTGTTACTCAGAATACAGTAGTCCCTCCCGGGTCCATCTACGCCGGAAACCCAGCCAGACTGCTCAAGCCTGTGTCAGCCGAGCAGGAAGAAATCTTTATGCGAACCGCTAACAACTACGTACTATATGCCCAGTGGTTTCGGGAATAGTACGTCCATGAGAAAGTAACTCGTTCACGTAGCTCCCCTTTTCCTTCATTCGTTCGCCTTGCCGTATCTAAGTAATGTCTGATTTTTTTATCTATCTGGGTCTTGGATTCGACCACATCACCGACCCCAGTGGTTATGATCACATTTTATTTGTCATCGCCCTATGTGCGGTTTACACCCTTCAGCAGTGGCGTCAGGTGCTTATCTTGGTAACGGCGTTTACCCTTGGGCACTCCATTACGCTTGCGCTGGCCACACTGCAACTGATTACGTACAAGACTGAACTTATCGAACTGCTGATTCCGGTTACCATTCTTATTACCGCCGTCACAAATTTCTTTTTCGACGAACCGAAAACACGTTCGCTTATACCCGTCAGTCAGCCCAATCGCCCGTGGCGGTATACGCTGGCGTTGTTGTTTGGTCTGATTCACGGAATGGGGTTTTCGAATTACCTACGGAGCCTGCTGGGTCGTGAAGCCGATATTATCAAACCCCTGCTTGCGTTCAACATTGGCCTGGAGATTGGCCAGTTAGTAATTGTTGGGATTATTCTGGCAATCGGGTTTGTGGTGCTTGACATATTACGTAAAAGCCGACTCCGCTGGACCTTGCTTATATCCGGTATTGTGGCCGGTATGGCCATCTCATTACTTATCAATAATGAGTACTTGGCGAATTTACTAGACTGATCCGCTATTCACTTTTGGCTGCCATTCTCAATTCACAGCGAACTCATCCAGAGAACCTCTTTTTTTGTAATTTTAACGCTCCTGTCAACAACTAGAATCCATTTTATGCAAAAGATAATTTTGCTGGTAACAAGTTTAGCCATTTCAATTGGATACACCCGGGCTCAGGCACCTACCCCACCGACGCAGCGGGCCAATACTCGATTTGAGCAGCTCGGGCCGATGTTACCAACTCCCAATACGTACCGTACGGCCTCCGGTGCTCCCGGCAAAGACTACTTTCAGAACCGCGCTGATTATGACATCAAAGCTACGCTCGATGATGCAAAGCAAAAGTTAACCGGTACGGAAACCATTACGTACCATAACAATTCAACCGATGCCCTGCCTTATCTATGGCTTCAACTGGATCAAAACCTGTTTCGGCCTGACGCCGTCGGCAACGTTGCTAAAACAAGCAGCATCAATGCCGAGCGGGGTGCCTCGCTTCGTCAGATCGATCCCGGCGCGGGTCTGGTCGGCAAAGATTATGGGTATAAGATCACCGCTGTCCGCGATCAATCCGGCAAAGCACTGAAGTACGTTATCAATCAGACCATGATGCGGGTTGATCTGCCGCAGCCAGTTACAGCGGGCAGGACGGTAACGTTTTCGATTGACTGGAACTACAACATCACAGATGCCAGAGCTGTTGGCGGCCGTTCGGGGTATGAGTTTTTCCCGAAAGATGGCAATTACATCTATGAAATTGCGCAGTGGTTTCCGCGCCTATGTGCCTACAGTGACGTAACGGGCTGGCAGAATAAGCAGTTTCTGGGGCAAGGCGAGTTCACCCTGATTTTTGGCAATTACAAAGTTGCGTTAACCGTACCCAACGATCACATTGTAGGCGCTACCGGCGAACTCCAGAATCCAACGCAGGTCTTGACTGCAACTCAGCTGAAGCGGTGGAACGAAGCTAAAACGAAAGGCGACAAACCTGGCGAGAACCCAACCTTACTCGTAACGCAGGCCGAAGCGGAAACCGCCGAGAAAAGCAAACCGACGGGCACCAAAACCTGGGTTTACAAAGCCGATAATGTGCGGGATTTCGCCTTTGCCAGCAGCCGTAAATTCATCTGGGATGCCCTGCAACCTACGATCGAAGGCAAACGCGTGTGGGCCATGTCGCTGTATCCGAAAGAAGCGAATCCGCTGTGGGGGCAGTATTCCACCCGGCTCATCGCGCATACTCTCCGCTCCTACTCGCGCCGGACGTTTGGCTATCCGTATCCGGTAGCGTACTCCGTGCATGGCCCGGTTGGCGGTATGGAATATCCCATGGTCAGCTTTAACGGTGCCCGGCCGGAAGCAGACGGTACGTACTCGGTTGGGACGAAGAACTTCCTGATCTCGGTAGTTATTCACGAAGTGGGTCATAACTTCTTCCCCATGATTGTAAACTCCGACGAACGGCAATGGTCGTGGATGGATGAGGGCTTGAATACGTTCCTGGAGGGCCTCGCCTGTCTGGAATGGGATGCCGACTTCCCGGCTCATAGCATCGATCCGCAGTACATTGTGCCCTATATGCAGGTTGATTCGAATCAGCAGGTGCCCATTATGAGTAGTTCGGATAACATTCTGCCCAACACGTTTGGCCCTAATGCTTACTCAAAGCCAGCAACGGCGCTGAACATTCTTCGCGAGACGGTGATGGGACGGGAGCTGTTCGACTACGCGTTCAAAGAATATGCCCGCCGGTGGGCCTTTAAATCGCCCGAGCCCGCCGACTTCTTCCGCACCCTGGAAGATGCTTCGGGCGTTGATCTGGACTGGTTCTGGAAGGGCTGGTTCTTTGGCGTACAGCCCGTTGATCAGTCGCTGGTAAAAGTCGACTGGTACCAGGTTAATTCGCAGAATCCGGAGGTAACCAAAGCAGCCGCCCGGGCCGAAGCACAGCGCCGGGCGGGCACCATCAGCAAACAGCGCGATGCCGCCACGAAGGCTGAGACAGTGGTAGCTCAGGATTCCAGCATGCGTGACTTCTACAACAGTTATGACCCGTACACCGTCACGGACGAAGATCGGAAACGGTATCAGGCTTACCTGGCCACATTAACCCCCGAAGAACGCCAGACGGCCGAAGCGGGTACGAATTTTTATACCTTGTCTTTACAGAACAAAGGCGGGCTTCCGATGCCTATTATCGTACGGATGGAGTTCGAGGATGGTACCGATTCGGTCGCGCGTTTCCCAGCCGAAATCTGGCGATTCAACGACGTGTCGGTTAAAAAAGTGGTTGCGACGGCTAAGAAAGTCAAGCAGTGGACACTTGACCCATATTTTGAAATTGCCGATATCAACACTGAAGACAACTCGTTTCCGCCGGTCGCCAACCCTAACCGGTTCCAGTTATTCAAGCAACGGCAGGGGGGAGCTTCTGCCCCCAATCCGATGCAGCAACAGCGCCAGCAATCACCAGCCCGGCAAGGCAGCGGTCGTAACTAACCAACGTATTTAACTTCTATTGAACCATGAGAAAAATCGTGTTGCTGGCTAGCCTGACTCTTTGGTCAGCAGCTTTATTAGCCCAGGCACCAACGGCCCCAACGCAAAACGCCAATACCCGTTTTGAACAATTAGGGCCTATGCTACCAACCCCGAATACGTTTCGCACGGCCGCGGGGGCACCGGGTAAAGATTACTTCCAGAACCGGGCCGACTACGACATCAAGGTTGAACTGGACGATGCCAATCAGAAAATCATTGGTTCGGAAGTCGTTACGTATCATAACAACTCATCGGATGAGCTGCGATTCATCTGGCTGCAACTGGACCAGAACCTGTTCGCGAAAGGCTCGACCGGAAGCATTACCCGTACTGGTAGCGTTAACGAAAGCGGCATGAGCTTCGCTCAGCTTCAGAATCTAACCTCTGTCCGTGAACGTAGCAGCCAGCAGGCATCCGACAAATACGGCTACAAGATTACGTCGGTTAAAGATGCAAAATCGGGTAGTCCGTTGAAGTACACCATCAATCAAACTATGATGCGGATTGACCTGCCCAGCCCATTAAAGCCTGGAGCAAGCTATTCATTTGGTGTTGACTGGAATTACTACGTTACCGAATATTATGGACGTAGTGGTATGGAGTTCTTTGCCAAAGATGGCAACTATAACTACTTCATTGCCCATTGGTTTCCACGGCTTTGCGCTTACAATGACGTAAACGGCTGGCAGAACAAGCAGTTTCTGGGGCAGGGTGAGTTTACCTTGATTTTTGGCAATTATAAAGTGGCCATTACGGCACCTGCCGATCACGTCGTTGGTGCTACCGGTGAATGCCAGAATTACAAACAGGTACTTTCGGCTACGCAGCAGAAACGAATGGCACAGGCCGCAAATTCCAAAACTCCAGTTGTCATCGTAACGCAGGCGGAAGCCGAAGCGGCCGAAAAAGCGAAACCTGGTGACGCTAAAGCCAAGAAAACCTGGGTTTTCAACGCGCAAAACGTACGGGATTTCGCCTTTGCCAGCAGCCGTAAATTCATCTGGGACGCCATGCAAACCGATGTCTACGGCGACGGTCGCAAAATCTGGAGTATGTCTTTCTACTCGAAAGAAGGCAATCCGTTATGGGGCCAGTATTCCACCCGTGTTGTTGAGCATACGTTAAAATCATACGGTAACCGGACCATAAAATACCCCTATCCAGTTGCGATCTCCTGCCACGCTACGGCGGGTGGCGGTATGGAATACCCCATGATTTCGTTCAACGGGGGCCGCCCAGAAGCCGACGGTACGTATTCTGAACAGACAAAAGCCGGTATGATCGGGGTAATTATCCACGAAGTGGGCCATAACTTCTTCCCCATGATTGTGAACTCCGACGAACGGCAATGGACCTGGATGGATGAAGGGTTGAATACGTTCTGCCAATATCTGGCGGAAAAAGAATGGGATTACAACTTTCCAAGTCGCCGGGGCGAACCTCAATACATTGTCGACTACATGAAGTCCGATAAGTCGGTTCTATCGCCGATTATGACCTCGTCTGATAACGTAATAAGCCTGGGGCCTAATGCCTATGCGAAACCAGCAACGGCCTTGAATATCCTTCGCGAGACGGTGATGGGTCGGGAGCTGTTCGACTACGCGTTCAAAGAATATGCCCGCCGGTGGGCCTTTAAATCGCCCGAGCCCGCCGACTTCTTCCGTACCCTGGAAGATGCTTCGGGCGTTGATCTGGACTGGTTCTGGAAGGGCTGGTTCTACGGCGTTGAACCCGTGGACCAAGACTTGGTAGAAGTTGACTGGTATCAGGTAGATACTGGAAATCCGGAAGTGTCGAAAGCAGCCGCCCGGGCCGAAGCACAGCGCCGGGCGGGCACCATCAGCAAACAGCGCGATGCCGCCACAAAAGCTGAAACGGTAGTAGCTAAAGACTCGACAATGAAGGATTTTTACAATAGCTATGATCCATACGCCGTTACCGACGCCGATCGTAAGCGGTATCAGGACTATCTGGCTACGTTGAGCGAAGACGAACGTAAAGGCTTAGAGACAAGCGCCAAGACGAACTTCTATACACTTTCTTTAAAGAATAAAGGTGGTGTGCCAATGCCCGTCATTGTACGTATGCAATTTGAAGACGGAACTGATTCGGTAGCACGCTTCCCGGCCGAAATCTGGCGGTTCAACGACGTAGCGATCAAGAAGGTAATTGCTACGTCCAAGAAAGTGACGCAATGGACGCTTGACCCCTTCTACGAGATTGCTGACATCGACGCTGAGAACAACTCATTCCCCCGGGTTGCTCAACCGACGCGCTTCCAGCTATTCAAACAGCAGCAACGTTTTGGTCCGCAGGGACAAAATCCGATGCAGCAGCAACGACGCGCTAATCAGCCCCCTGCCACGCAGGGAAGCGGACGAAATTGATTTAATTCGTGCAATGGATAATCTGTCGGCCGACGGATTATCCATTGCATACTTGTCAATAATCCTTACCTTTGCGAACCCATTCGGGATGTAGCGCAGCCTGGTAGCGTGCTTGCATGGGGTGCAAGAGGTCGTGGGTTCGAATCCCGCCATCCCGACATACCAAAGCCGACTCTTACCAAAAGAGTCGGCTTTTTGCGTTTATCACCAGTGCTCATACGTCTTCCGAAGCGACCTCTACCCGCGCCCGTAACCGGCTAAGACAAAACCGGAAAATAATTAGGAACTGCTGTGGAATTCATTCTATCCCTGCATCTATGTGATAACTGCAATTAGTTGACAACGTAAACAAATACTATAAATCTTAACAAATATTTTATGAGCACTGGACCACCAACGTAAGAATACCTACCTGTTCAGACCGGAGATAATGAGTGTGTTTGATTGACAAACAAGGATTTATTAAGCTTAGTCACCGGATGTAGCTTTCTCGCTAGAGTAAAATATGTCCAAGTAAATATTACTGGATTGCCATAAAAGTGAAAGATTTGCTCCATTGTTTTGTGTGGTTTTAGCCAGAAAAGCCATAGTTTTGTGAAGGTTTGAAGGCATTTCCATCAAATTTTTAGATGGGCAAACCGAAAGAGTCTAAATTTTTCACTTTTTTTACCGAGCAAACCAACTTTTAATTTTAACCCTACAGTCCAGTTCCAATGAAAACACAAACTCCCTCTCCAGCACCAGCCAAAGCATCGGCACCAAAGAAGAAGTCGTCGGGCGGTCTGAACCCCGCATTTGTCATTCCGGTTCTGCTGTTGATTGGTATCCTGACGTACATGTTCGTCTTCGGTGACGGCAGCCACTTCCAGGACAATGATAACACGAAAGAACCCCTTCCCGGAGACTATTTTGGCACCGTGTACAAGGGAGGATTTATCGTACCGATCCTGTTCACCTGTTTCTTAACAGTGCTTGTTTTCTCAATTGAGCGCTTTTTCACCATCGGCCGCGCGAACGGTACAGGTTCGATCGACGATTTCGTTCGTAAAGTGAAAAGCCTGTTGGATCGCAATGACGTAGCAGCCGCTATTCAGGAATGTGACCGTCAGAAAGGTTCAATCGGTAACGTTGTAAAAACGGCCCTGTTGAAGTATCAGCAACTGTCGACCGACACCGAACTGAACAAAGAGCAGAAGCTGGTCGCCCTCCAGAAGGAAGTAGAAGAAGCAACGACGCTGGAATTGCCGATGCTGGAGAAAAACCTGACCATTATCGCAACGCTGGCTTCGGTATCGACGCTTATCGCCCTGCTTGGAACGGTACTTGGTATGATCCGCGCTTTCGCAGCTATGGGTGCCACGGGTCAGCCTGACACGGCCGCTCTGTCAACGGGTATCTCTGAGGCCCTTGTAAACACGGCTCTTGGTATCGGTACAGCCGCTATTGCAACGATCATGTACAGCTACTTCACCAGCCGCATTGACGTATTGACGTACAACATCGACGAAATCGGTCTGAGCATTCAGCAGAACTTCGCAGCTCACTATTAGTCGAGATTGCAAAGTAAGTTTCAATTAACCCACTTGTCCTGAATTGGTCGGGCAAGTAGAAACAGAATAACTCATGCCAGCAGTTAAAATTAAACGCGCCAGTTCTTCAGTGGACATGACCGCGATGACCGACGTGGCGTTTCTATTGCTGACGTTTTTTATCCTGACGGCCCAGTTTCGGTCTCAGGATGCCGCCAGCATTGAAACTCCGTCGTCTATCTCCGGCATCAAAGTTCCTGATAAGGACATTATGACCATTGGTCTCGGCAAAGACGGTAAAGTCTATTTCGGTATCGATAACCAGCAAAATCGCATTACTATGCTGGATAACATCGCAGCTGCCAAAGGCCTTACCTTCTCTGATAAAGAAAAGAAGGAGTTTGCCCTGATGTCGAACTTTGGTCTACCAATCAACCAGCTAAAGTCGTACCTGAACCTTTCTAAAGAACAGCAGGCTAAAATTAAGCAGCCTGGTATTCCTACGGATTCTACCGGCGCAGGTGCGAACAATGAGCTGAAAGATTGGGTATTTAACTCGCGTAAGGCCAACAACGGACTTCGGATTGCTTTGAAAGGTGATAACCTCGCCAAGTTCCCTGAGTTCAAGAACGTACTGGCTACGCTACAAGCGCAGAATATCAACAAATTCAACCTCATTACCGGGACGGAAGCCCCACCAGCAGGTTGGAAAGCCGACTAACTATTGTTTGAAGGTTTGTCTGTTTGATTGGCAGGTTATTATCTAATGAGCTACTGATCGGGCAGACAAACGCCAAACAACTAAACACAAATTGCCATGGCAGAAATTAACACTGGTGGCGGTGGTGGTAAGCATGACGGTGGTAAGGTACGTTCCAAGAAAGCGTCGACCCGCGTTGATATGACGCCGATGGTAGACTTGGGATTTCTTCTCATCACCTTTTTCATTCTTGCCACTACGTTAAGCAAACCGTCTTCGATGACGCTTAACGTGCCGGATAAAACAAAACAAGAAGAGACCGAGCCGATCAAGGCTTCAAACGTAATGACCGTCTTCTTGGGTAAGGATAACAAAGCGCATTACATTTTCGGTAAAGCGGCCAACGAAGACCCAGAAGTAAAGACAATAGGTTACGGTTACGAGTTCAGACAAGCCATTCAGGAGAATGCGCGGAAAGTAGGTGGGGATAAGTTCGTAGTGGTTATCAAACCAACGAAACAGTCAACCTACAAGAATATGGTTGATGTATTGGACGAGATGGCTATCACCAAAACGAAGCGGTACGCACTCGTGGACGTATTGACTCCGGATGAGAAAGCGCTTCTCAAAGACAAAGTTAAGATAGACGTATAAACACCATGGCAGAAACTCCTCAAAACGCGACACTTGATGATATAGTGTTTGCGAACCGGAACCAGGCATATGGCGCCTACGAATTAAGGAAAGCCTATCCGAAGACGGTCACTCGTGCCTTGATCATTGGTGGTGTTTTATTTACGCTGGGTGTACTTGCTCCAACTATTATTACCGCTTTAACTCCCGAGCAGGAAGAACAGGCAATGGTTGAAGTAGACTTAATGAAGCTTCCACCACCGCCGATTGATCCAAACGAGCCGCCACCGCCACCGCCACCACCGGTTGAAGTGCCTAAGGTAAATACGGTTAAATTCCTTCCGCCGGAAGTAAAGCCGGATGAAGAGGTGCCGGAAGAAACACCCCCGCCAGCCGTCGAAGAGTTGAAAGAAGCCGTAGCAGCTGAGAAAACACAGGAAGGTGACCCGAACGCTGAAGAAGTGATTGCAGCCCCTGAGGCAACAGCTGCTCCTACGAAAGTAGAGATTGCTGTAGAAGCAGCCCCTAAAGAAGAAGAAATCTTCACGGTCGTAGAACAGCAGCCTGAGTTTACGGGTGGTATGGCTGCGCTTGGTCAGTATCTGCAGAAGAACCTGCGTTACCCCGCAGCCGCTCAGCGGGCAAACGTATCTGGCCGCGTATTCGTAAGCTTCGTCGTAAATACGGATGGTAGTATTCAGGACGTTCAAGTGCTGAAAGGATTAGGTTTCGGTACCGACGAAGAAGCAACTCGTGTTGTAAAAAGCATGCCCAAGTGGCGCCCTGGTAAACAGTCAGGTCGTCCGGTCCGGGTAAAATACAACCTGCCGATCAACTTCACGCTGGAATAATTTGTCTATGCGCGGACGAAATCGGGGGCCAGCCCAGCTGACACTATATATTTCGGTATTGGCTTCGCTGGCTTATTTGGGAGGAGGCATCGCACTGATTGCCTCCTCTCAGTCTTTTGGCGTGTTCCCTGACCCCGGTCTGCTTCGGTATGGAATGGCGGTTTTGCTGCTGATTTACGGAAGTTATCGGGCGTATCGAGCCTATCAACGTTTTCAGGAAGATGATTAAACGTATTGTGTGGGGTATCGGGTTAGCAGCTGGTTTTTTAAGCTGTGGGAGTGATAAACCGGCGTTAGACAGTCCGGCTCGGGGCAGTATTGTCGTTGCCGCAGATGAGTCGTTCCAACCGCTAGTTATGCAGCTCACTTCAGCCTATTCAGGTATATATCCAGACGCTCACTTTAAGGTTGTTTACAAACCTGAGCAGGAAGCTATCAATATGATGCTTCAGGATAGTGCTCGTTTAGCAATAGTTACACGACCGTTGACTTCATCAGAGCAGGCCGTGTTAAACAAACGAAAGATAAAAGGGGCAACTGAGAAGATTGCGACGGACGGCGTGGCGCTGATCATCAATAAGGCAA
Source organism: Spirosoma fluminis (assembly GCF_054778895.1). Lineage (NCBI taxonomy): Bacteria > Pseudomonadati > Bacteroidota > Cytophagia > Cytophagales > Cytophagaceae > Spirosoma > Spirosoma fluminis. The sequence continues at coordinate 74,765 of NZ_BAAGZD010000016.1, read as the reverse complement.
ACACAGACAGCCTGATTACGATGAACGAATTGCAAGGCATCTTTAACGGTCAGCTAAAGCAATGGTCACAGCTGAAAGGAGGCAATCAAACCGGGCCTTTAACGCTGGTTTTTGATAACAACAATTCCAGTAATCTTGAATTTGTATTAAACACTTTTAAAATAAAGGAAGTTAAGGGGCTACGTATTTTCACAACCCGTTCAAATCGCGAAGTGATTGAGTTTGTGCGTAAGAACCCGTCGGCACTGGGATTTATTGGTGTCAACTGGATTAGTGACGGTGACGAGCCTTTATCTGTTGAGTTAGCTCGTGATCTTCGTGTGGTAGGTGTTTCGTCAAAGTTAAATCCTACGATCAGAGATGATTACTACCAGCCTTTTCAGGAAGATTTAGGCATGCAGCGTTACCCATTACGACGCCCTGTCTATATACTGAGCCGAGAAGCGCATCCGGGATTAGGCGGAGGATTGATCAATTATGTGGCACGGGATGCCGGCTCACTTATTATTCGAAAATTGGGCTTATGGCCCAGAATACCGTATAATAGAGAGGTTAATCTGGTAGACTAAGCAAGTTTTTTGGTTTAGTTGCAATTATTTAGTTTTGTTGACTGTTTTATAAACACTAACATTTTTCTCATTTCCAACCTGAAATACATGATGAACAATCAGAAGAAATCGCTGTTGACCATCCTGTTTGTTGGAGCAATCGCGATTGCTCCTGTTAAAGCCCAGGACGTCCAGACAGCACTCAAGGATATTGAGGCTGAGCGGTTTACCAAAGCAGGTCAAACACTCACTCAGTTGGCGGGTAGTTCGCCATCGGCTGAGAATCAATTTTATTTAGGTTATTATTATCTCAAAAGTGGTCAGGTCGATCAGGCAAAAGCTACCTTCGAAAAAGGTGCCGCTGCTGACGCCAAAAATCAACTAAATAATATTGGTCTGGCCGGTGTCGCCCTGATGAAAAAGGACCGGGCTACAGCAAAAACCTTGATTGACAACGCTGTTGCTCAAACGAAAAGTAAAGACCAGAACGTGTTGATCCGGGCCGCTGAAATGTACACGCTTTCGGAGCAGACAAACGATCCGGCAGAAGCGTTACGTTTACTACAGATTGCCGATGAGAAAGACAAGAAGAATGAGAACGCCGAAATCGAAATGTTGATGGGCGACGCTTACTTCTTAAAAAATGACGGTGGTAACGCGATTTCAAAATACGAGAATGCGTTAGCAATCAGCCCAAATTTGGCAGAAGCAAACTACAAGATTGGGCGTTTGTATCTACGGGGTAAAAACTATGCCAAGGCGCAGGAGTATTTCAAGCTGGCGATTCAAACAGACCCTGAGTTTGCTCCAACGTATCGGGCTTATGCCGATGCATTAGCAAATTCACGCGCTTACAAACCTGCTGCCAGCAATTATGAATTGTACATACAAAAAAGTGGTACGCAGGATCCAGAATTACTGCTTGACGTAGCACGGTATAAATTCCTGGCCGAAGATTATCAGGGTGCCACAGCTTATCTTGACCAGTTAAAGGGCAAGATAAATAACCCAATTATCAATCGGATGTATGGTTGGGCTTACACTGCCTTAGGTAAGAACACAGAAGCTGTACAAGCTCTGAATCAATTTGTTACGGATGCTCCTCAAAAAGTGATCTATGACGACTACAAGTACCTTGGCCGGGCTTATGGTCAGTTAGGGACTCCAGAGGGCGATTCGTTGAGCATCGTAAACCTGGAAAAAGCGGCTCCTTTGGATACGACGGAGAATCTTTATCGTGAAATCGCTAAGAAATATTACGAAACCAAGCGGTACGATAAGGCGGCTACTTATTACACTAAAACAATTCAGAACGATAAAAAGCCACAAAACAATGACTATCTATGGTTAGGATTGGCTAGTTATCAGTATGCTCCCCGTGTAGGTCGTGATAGCTCAGCAGCACCAATGGATACAGCGCAAATCCGTCAGGTGAAGCAGCAGTATTACCTGAAAGCTGACTCAGCTTTTGCTCAGATGGCCCAACGGATTGAAGCAGACGGTCAGACATATCCGCTGGCTTATTATTACCGAGCACAGGCAACTTACTATGCAGATCCTAAGCAGGCTTTAGCAAACGGTACGGCTGTGCCTATGTATGAAAAGTTCCTTGAGCAGGCAAATGCTGAGGCTGATGCGGCTAAAAAGCAGAGTTATCAGAAGTATATGATAACGGCTTACAAAGCGCTGGCAGGTTACAACCTAGCTAGGAAAGATGATGCTAAAGCAAAGGAATACTTCAATAAGGTGCTTGAAATAGATCCTAACGATGCCGATGTTAAAAAGGCCTTGGAAGGCCCTAAAGCGGCAGCACCAGGGGCTAAACCAGGTGCAAAGCCGACAACAAAGGCACCAGCTAAAAAATCAACCGCCAGCGAATAGAAGCTGTCAGGTTACGTAGATAAAAAGAGCGCAGTCATAACGGCTGCGCTCTTTTATTTTCCTAATAATAAAAACCTCTAACCGCTCAAAGCAATCATTATTATTTACCAAGGGGAGTTGTAACTTTGCGGGCGCAAATTTTGACTGAACGACACTACCCACTAGAGGCTATATGCTTAACCTTGTACTGTTTGGCCCACCGGGTGCCGGGAAAGGCACTCAAAGCGAAAAATTGATTAACAAATACAATTTGGTTCACTTATCAACGGGCGATTTACTGCGGTCACAAATTGCAGCAGGCACTGAGCTGGGATTGCGAGCCAAACAATTGATGGATCAAGGCTTACTTGTTCCTGATGAGGTAGTGATCGGCATGATTGATCACAAACTACAGGAGAATCGATCGGCAGCAGGGTTTATTTTTGACGGATTTCCACGTACTGTACCGCAGGCACAGGCACTCGATCAACTGTTAGCGCAGTATAATACGCAGATTACCACTATGATCGCCCTGGTAGTAGACGATGAAGAATTAATACGTCGTTTATTGAAGCGGGGTGAAACATCGGGCCGGGCCGATGACCGTGACGAGACTACAGCCCGTCGGCGGGTTAGTGTATACAATACTGAAACTAAACCTGTAGCTGACTATTACGATCAACAACAGAAGTATAAAGCAATTGATGGGATCGGTGATATCGATGATATATTCCAGGGAATATGTCAGAAGATCAAAGAATCCACGGATTAACAGCGCTGACGGTGAGCCAGGGGTTCAGTAACGTGCGGATTAGACAACTATGGCTTCATCAAATTTTATTGATTACGTAAAGATTAACTGTCGCTCGGGAGCGGGTGGAGCAGGTTCTGTGCACTTCCGGCGGGAAAAGCATACCCCTAAAGGCGGTCCGGATGGTGGAGACGGCGGCCGGGGAGGTCATATTATTTTACGCGGTAACGCACAACTCTGGACGTTACTTCACCTTAAGTACCGCAAACACGTAAAGGCGGGTAACGGCGTAGCTGGCGAAGGTGGCCGCCGAAGCGGAGCCCAAGGCGAAGACGTGATACTGGAAGTTCCACTTGGCACGATTGCGCGGAATCCAGAATCAAATGAGAAGCTAGCCGAGATCACTGAAGATGGTCAGGAGCTAATTCTGTTTCCGGGAGGCCGGGGTGGCTTAGGTAACGATCATTTCAAAACAGCAACGCAGCAGGCGCCTTTATACGCTCAGACTGGCGAGCCTGGCCGCGAAGAATGGGTGATTTTAGAGCTAAAACTGTTGGCGGATGTAGGCCTCGTTGGCTTTCCAAATGCGGGTAAGTCTACGCTTTTGTCTGTGCTTTCAGCAGCTCGTCCTGAAATTGCTGATTACCCGTTTACAACCCTTGTACCCAATCTGGGAGTCGTAGCCTATAGAGAATACAAATCGTTCGTGATGGCCGACATTCCCGGCATCATCGAAGGAGCGTCACAAGGAAAAGGACTTGGATTACGATTTTTGCGGCATATTGAACGAAATTCAATTCTGCTTTTTCTGATTCCGGCCAATAGTGAAGATATTAAGCAAGAGTACAACACATTACTGAATGAACTGCACGAGTTTAATCCAGAATTGATGGACAAAACTCGAATGCTGGCAATTACCAAAACGGATCTGGTGGACGAAGCAACTTTAGAGCAATTGAAAGCCAATTTGCCCAAGAAGCTTCCCGTGGCGTTTATTTCATCAATAACCCAGCAAGGCTTAGATCACTTGAAAGATATAATTTGGCAAAATCTCACGGCCGCTAACGAGCCAGTTCAATAATCCATTTTTGTGTAGGGATTGGTCTGCTTGATTAGCTGCGTTTAAACAACTATGAAACACTTTTGCGTTGCTACAAATACTTTATTTTTAGTATTGCTTCCTTTTCTAGCGCTAAGTCAGATCCAGATTTCGTTTCCTACCAGCCGGGCTGTCTTCCAAAGAAATAATTCCAATCAGGCAACCTTCCGAATTACGGGCTATTATACTACAGGCAGTATTACACGTATTGAAGCCAGAGTGGTTGCCCGCGATGGACAGGGTGCAACAACGGATTGGCGAACCATTCAGGGTAATCCAACTGTAGGTACGTATGTAGGTGATTTCACAGCTACCGGGGGCTGGTATAACCTTGAAGTTCGAGGGATGAGCGGGGATCAGCAAGTGGGCAATCCGGCGGTCGTCGAACGCATTGGCGTGGGCGAAGTATTTGTAATAGCTGGCCAGTCGAACGCACAGGGCGTTCACCAGAATGCGCCGAACCCGCTCAACGACCGGGTCAACTGTGTTAATTATCGATACCCAGACAATGGATTTCCGAACGACCCACCAACTCCTTCGTTCACCATTGTAGATAACACACCTGGTTTTACAATTGCACCGCGGGGTGTAGGTAGCTGGTGCTGGGGGCAGTTAGGCGATATTCTCGTAAAACGGCTCAACGTACCGGTCATGTTTTTTAACGCAGCATTCACCGGAACAGCAGTACGCAACTGGCGCGAAAGCGCCCCGGAGGGAGGCATAGCCTATGGGGTGTACAATGGCCAACCTTATGAAGGCCGTCAGCCCTATATAAACCTCAAAATTGCGTTACAATATTATGCTAACATGCTTGGGGTTAGAGCCGTCCTTTGGGAGCAGGGAGAAGCCGATAACTTAATTGACACGGGCACAAGCCGTTACGTCAGTGAACTGCAGTTTGTGATTAACCAAAGCCGCCAGGATTACGGTCGCAATATTTCGTGGGTCGTGGCGAGAACGAGTTACGGTGATTTTATTGGCGGAACTGACCCTGCAATTATAGCTGCTCAAAATCAGGTGATAACGAGTACACCGAACGTATTTGACGGTCCGGTAACAGATAATATTCAGGTACCCCGCAAACGGGCACCTCTTTTTGAAATCGAGGGTTTACACTTTGACTTCGAAGGGTTAATTGACCTGGCCAATGCGTGGAACAGTAATCTGAACGACAACTTTTTTCAGAATTCAACACCAGTTGGTCCATCGCCCGCTCCAGCCATCTCAGTGGCTTGTGCTCCGAATAACAACGTAACGCTTACGGTCAACGGCAATTATTCCTCAATTCAATGGGAATCCGGAGAAACGGGGAATAGCATCACCAAAGGGTCTGGTCTGTACCGCGCGAAAGTAAAAGATGGATTAGGCAATACGTTCTTTACCGGACAAGTTCGAATCGCGGACCAACCGGTTGCGTCTGTGGTAGACAATCGCCCCCCTTCCGTCTGTGAAGGCAGCGACTTAGGACTGACCTCAAACTACGAGAGCGTTACCTGGATAAATCAGCAGAATAACGCAACTATTGCCACAACCCGCACCTTCCGAACCACGTCTGCAGGCGCTTATTACGTCCGCTACCGGGACGTAACAGGATGTGAGTTTACCTCAAACGTTGTCAACGTAGCCGTTAATCCTTTGCCGCCTACGCCGGTTGTTGCTAATGAAAAGCCAACAACATTTTGTCAGGGCGACAATACGGTACTACGTGCCAGTAACAACAATGTGCAATACAACTGGAGCAGCGGTCAGCAAGGCCAGGCGATCAGTGTAGGTTCTTCGGGGTCTTACTTTTTGACGGTAACCGATCAGAATGGGTGTACGTCTGCTCAGTCGAATACGATTGTTGTTGTCACGAATCCGGTGCCAGCGAAACCAGCTGTTGCAGCCAGTGGCCCTACTACGTTCTGTGCCGACCGAACCATTACGTTAACAGCTCCGGAAAATGTAGCTTATCAATGGAACAACGGGCAAACGACCCGCTCTTTAACCATCAACCAATCGGGTAATTTTGCCGTACAGACGCGTAATCAGTTTGGTTGTACGTCGGTGCCATCGGATGTAGTGGCCATCCAGGTTAATCCTTTGCCCCAATCGCCGTCGGTATCAGCCGCTGGCGCAACTACCTTCTGCGAAGGCAACCGAGTTACGTTGAATGCGAACAGCCCGCTGGCTGTGCTCTGGTCAAGCGGCCAAACCGATAAATCCATCACGGTTAGTACATCCGGTAACTACACCGTACAATCCCGCGACCAGAACGGCTGTTTGTCACCTTTTTCGTCGATCATCGCTGTAAAGGTGAACCCGTTGCCAGCAACACCCACCATTGCGTCAAATCGACCACCAATTATTTGTGAAGGGGACCGGATAACCCTGCGGGTTGACGGACCCTACACAGTGTTCTGGAGCACGGGCGACTCAACACAAAGTATAAGCACAAATCTAGCGGGCACCTATTCAGCACGAATTCGGGACGTTAATGGATGTATATCAGCTCAGGCAGGCAACACGACCGTCGAACTGAGACCGCTTCCACCTGCACCAACGATCAATGCAATCGGTACGTACACGCTTGAGGCCATCAGTTCAAGCAACGGCACGCAGTATCGGTGGTATCGGGGTACCGATTCACTAGCTGCGCAAACCGGAGTTATCAAGGCCAATCAATCAGGCACGTATACCGCTCGCGCTTCGATTATTTACCCCGAATCGCTCACCTGCTTTTCGTTGCCTTCAGCTCCCTTTACATTCACTGCTGACCTGAGCAACAGAGGGCTCAGCCTGTATCCTAACCCTAGTCCGGATAAGGTTATTCTGTTGGAAACGCAGGCCAACCTGAGAAATGCCGAAGTTACCCTATACACATTGAACGGTCAGGTAGTCAATACGTACCTTATTCCGTCTGTTGATGAACGTAAGCAGCTTGTTTTAACGGGCCTCCCTTCCGGACCTTACATTATCCGCGTGAAGGCCGCTGATTTTGATGTCTCGAAACGAATTATATTAGGTTTGTAATATAATCGGCAAACCTACCGTTCAATCATAAAAGTTAGCCTTAAATTTGTACTTTACTTAGATGCAATCCAAACCGGATTGTAAACCGTAAGGTATTGTTTTGCCGACGGTTTGATTTTTGCTTTCTGTAGGAGGCAATAAGTATAAGTAGCGCTACGTAAGAGACAAGACGAATGAACAAGCACTATCTATTATTTTTTGTTCTGGCGTTCTGTGGCTTTACCACACCTTTTGTAGGGTTTGGGCAGGGCACAGGCCAGATCGTAAAATTAACGTACCCTGAGAGCCGGGCCGTTTTTCAACGTGAAAACGACAATACAAGCACCATTTATCTCTCGGGAAACTACTATCAGCCTATCGATAGCGTTCAGGCAAGGGTAGTGGCCGAAGTAGCCGGCCAAGGAATAAACACCGACTGGGTAACGGTTCAACGGAATCCACGGGGCGGTGTTTTTCAAGGATCTTTGAAGGCAAAAGGCGGCTGGTACCGATTAGAAGTGCAGGTTCTGGCGCAGGGGAAAGCGATTGGTGCTGACGTTGTCCGCAAAGTAGGGATTGGCGAAGTGTTTATTATAACCGGCCAGTCGAATGCGCAGGGATTTCAGAATTTTGGAGCGGTAGCGGCAGCGGATGACCGGGTCAACTGTGTGGTTTACGACAATACGGTGGCCCAGTCGCTGAACGATCCACCAGCGCCCACGTTTCAACAGCTAAGTGCCAACTCGTTGATTGGTCCCCGCGGTCAGAGCGCCTGGTGCTGGGGCATTCTGGGCGATCTGATCGCTCGGCAGAATAATGTTCCCGTGTTGTTTATCAATACCGCCTGGCAGGCTACGGTTATCAAAAACTGGCGCGAAAGTTCGGACGGTAAGGTGACTAAAAACATTTTTGCACTCGGTACGCCGGATGAGAATTTTCCAGTGGGGATGCCCTACGCCAATCTGGTCATTGCGTTACGTTATTACTGTTCATTACAAGGTCTACGGGCGGTGTTGTGGCAACAGGGTGAGAACGATAACGTTCCGCTGCATTCTACCCGCAAAGCTTATGGCGATGATATGCAGTATATCATCAACAAAACCCGTGCCGATACGGATCGTTATCCGGCCTGGGTGCTTGCCCGCTCTTCTTACAATGCCGGACAAGTAAGTCAGGACATTATACAAGCACAGAACGACGTCATCAATACGTACAACAACAACGTATTTGCCGGTCCTTTTACGGATAATATTCAAGTGCCCCGGTACGAAGGTGAGGTACACTTCGGACAGGAAGGTCTAAGGCAACTAGGGCAAGCCTGGTTTGAAAGTTTGAATGCTGTCTTCTTTGCTAGTTCCCGTCCTTTACCTCCTCTGCCATCGCCGGTTGTATCTGTAACGTGCACGCCATCAAACAATAGTTTAGCTGTCAGTTTACCGAATCTGTACAGGACGTATACCTGGAGTAATGGACAAACCGGACAGAATCTGTCGATTGCTCAACCGGGCGTCTATAGAGCCGTTATTAAAGATAAGAACGGCAATACGTTCCTGTCACCAACGGTTGATGTGCAGGCCCCTCTTCAACCCACAACACCCACGATCTCGTTAGTCAGCCAGCCGAACCGTATCGCTGATCCGCAGCAGCAGGTATGCGCCGATTCATCGCTGGCGTTGATTGCCAACACATCCGCCAACAGTACCGGCGTCTGGAGCACGAGTGCCACCAGTCGAACCATTGCGCTGGACAAATCAGGCACGTATTCACTGCGTGCCGTTAACATTTATGGCTGTCAATCCGGGCAGACAAGCTCTATCAATTTAACCGTACGTCCGAAGATTCCAACGCCGAGTGTTGAACAGATCGGTACGTATACGTTACAGGCTGTTTTACCGGCCCAAACGGGTGGCCAGCAGGATTTATTCGACTGGCGCAGGGGTTCTGAACTGATTCCTCAGAATAGTGCCGTTGTAAAGGTTATTGTTACGGCAAACTATTCAGCCCGCGCCAAGGCAACATTTGCCGTGAGTGATGGCAACAACCTGACTTGTTATTCGGATTACAGCCAACTGAGAGCCTTTACGTTTGAAGAATCGAACGGCGGGTTGAGCGTCTACCCGAATCCATCCAGCGATGGAATTGTTACGATAGAAACGATAGAAAACTTCCAGAACGCCGATATTGACGTATTTTCGCTAAGTGGCCAACGTCTGTTTACCAGCCGGGTGGCGATGCTGGATGAGCGTAAAGCCATCGACCTGTCTGGCCTGGCCCAGGGTGTTTATATCATCCGCGTGCGATCGGCCGGGTTTGACGTGTCCCGACGAATTGTTATCAACAGATAGCTGGATCAATCATCTATTCTGAACCAAAAGCTTCTTCTAAGGGAGAAGCTTTTGGTTTTTGGGACAAGCCCATCTGCGAAGTTGATTTAGCAGGGCTTATATTGTATCTTTGACATGCAATTGGCACAGCCAAACCTGCAGCCATGTATTACTGCTGCAACGTTTTATCGCTACCTTTGTGCCATCATTTTAATTCGCTGTATGAACGCATCATACTTACCAGCCGACTATCTGCCAGTACTGATTCAACTGGGTCTGGCGCTTGGATTTATTGTAACAACGATGATTGTTACGCACTCTATCGGCCCAAAACGCAAAAGCCAAAAGAAAGACGATCCGTTCGAATGTGGTATTCCTGTTCAGGGTGATGCCCGTACGCCGATTTCGATTAAGTACTTTTTGATTGCTATTCTGTTCGTTCTGTTCGATGTGGAAGTAATCTTCCTGTATCCCTGGGCGGTCAACTTTAAAGGATTGGGTGTAGAGGGCTTCCTCCAGATGGTCCTGTTTATGGGTCTGTTACTAGCTGGCTTCTATTACATCATCCGCAAGGGTGTTCTGAAGTGGGAATAAGTTTTGACAAATGAATTTTAAAACATTTGTTTTCGTTGTTATACTAAACAAGATCAACGACTTATATGGCAACTGATATTAAGCTGGCGGAAGCTCCGGCGAGTTACGACGGACCCGGGTTTTCAGCCACTTCTTTCGATAAAGTTATTGGTTTGGCCAGGGCAAATTCGCTTTGGCCTCTGCCTTTTGCGACGTCCTGCTGCGGTATCGAGTTTATGTCAACCATGGCGTCGCACTATGACTTAGCCCGTTTTGGCTCAGAGCGGCCCAGTTTCTCTCCGCGCCAGGCCGATATGTTGCTTGTAGCGGGTACCATTGCCAAAAAGATGGCGCCGGTTGTTAAGCAAGTGTATCTGCAAATGGCCGAACCACGCTGGGTAATTGCGATTGGTGCCTGTGCGTCGAGTGGCGGCATCTTTGATACGTACAGCGTGTTGCAGGGTATTGATCGGATCATACCCGTTGACGTGTATGTACCCGGTTGCCCACCTCGCCCCGAGCAAATTCTGGATGGCGTAATGCAGGTTCAGGAGTTAGCCAAAAATGAATCCCTGCGCCGACGCAACACCGAAGACTATCAGAAGCTGTTAAATTCATACAGTATTCAATAATCACAGTGAGCGGAGGCTGAGTACGTTTGAAATTGCTGCTCGATCCGCTCACTTACCATTCACGTATACGGAAAATGCTGACCAACGAAGAAGTTGCGCAGACAATAATCAACCAGTTTGGCGAGTCTGTAAGTGATTTTGACGATCCATTTGATCTCCTTACGTTCTCTACTACTCGGGAACAGATTATCCCGGTTATTCAATACCTGAAAGCCCACAAATCCCTGCAGGTCGGCTTTCTTACTGATATTACGGCCGTGCATTACCCGGATTCTCCTGGCCAGGAGTTTTGCGTGGTTTATCACCTGCATAGCCTGGTCAACAACTTCCGGATACGTATTAAGGTGTTTCTGGCTGCGGAAGACGTTCACATACCAACGGCTACTGCGTTGTTTGCCAGTGCGAACTGGATGGAGCGTGAAACCTTCGATCTGTATGGCGTGATTTTCGATGGGCACCCCGATCTGCGCCGTATTCTGAACATGGAAGAAATGGATTATCACCCCATGCGCAAACAATATCCGCTCGAGGATTCGACCCGGGAAGATAAGATAGATGCCCTGTTTGGCCGTTAACTATCAACAAGCTGATGATTTCTGAAGAACTCGATATAGCAAACAAGAACGTTCCGGCTCGCAACGATAACGGACCCGTTCAGTACGTGAATGAGCTGACAACGCTCAATCTTGGCCCAACCCACCCTGCTACGCACGGCATTTTTCAGAACGTTCTGCAAATGGATGGTGAAAAGATTGTGTCGAGCGAACAGACCATCGGTTACATTCACCGTGCTTTTGAAAAGATTGCGGAGCGTCGTCCCTTTTACCAAATAACTACGCTCACCGATCGAATGAATTACTGCTCCTCCCCTATTAACAACATGGGATGGCACATGACGGTGGAAAAGCTGTTGGATATTGAAGTTCCAAAACGGGCGCAATACATACGGGTTATCATGATGGAATTGGCCCGATTGGCTGACCACGTCATTTGCAACGGTATTCTGGGTGTGGATACCGGTGCGTTCACCGGCTTCCTTTATGTATATCAGGAGCGGGAAAACATCTACGAGATCTACGAAGAAGTTTGTGGAGCCCGCTTAACCACCAACATGGGACGTATCGGTGGGATGGAACGGGACTTGTCGCCCACGGCTATTCGTAAGATCAAAGAATTGCTGGTACGCTTCCCGAAAGTGCTGCGCGAGTTTGAAAACCTGTTCAACCGCAACCGGATTTTTATGGACCGCGTCGTTAACGTGGGCGGTATCTCTGCCGAGCGGGCTTTGAGCTACGGCTTTACCGGTCCTAACCTACGCGCTGCCGGGGTAGACTATGACGTGCGGGTTATGAATCCCTACTCGTCGTACGAAGACTTCGAGTTTGATATTCCCATTGGTCAGAATGGCGACACGTACGACCGCTTCATGGTACGTAACGAAGAGATGTGGCAAAGCCTGCGAATCATTGAGCAGGCAATAAATAATCTGCCCGAAGGTTCGTATTACGCAGACGCTCCCCAGTATTACCTTCCTCCCAAGCAGGAAGTGTATAAAAATATGGAAGCCCTCATTTATCACTTCAAGATTGTGATGGGCGAAATTGACGCACCAGTTGGGGAAGTGTATCATGCCGTTGAGGGGGGTAATGGCGAATTAGGCTTTTATCTGATTAGTGATGGGGGCCGCACACCCTACCGCCTGCACTTCCGTCGGCCGTGTTTTATTTACTATCAGGCTTACCCGGAAATGTGCAAAGGCTTGACGCTATCCGACGCCATCGTGATTATGAGTAGTATGAACGTGATCGCTGGTGAGTTAGACGCTTAAAACCTGCCGAAACTTTATGACGACTGAAACCAATAATACCGTTCAATTTACACCTGAGCGGCTGACCAAAGCGCAGGAGATAATCGCACGTTATCCGGAAGGAAAGCAAAAGTCAGCCTTACTTCCGCTGCTCCACCTGTTGCAGGAACAGGAAGGCTGGACCAGTCCGGAAGGGATGGATTACGTAGCTCGGATGCTGGATATCCAACCCATCGAAGTGTATGAAGTGGCCACGTTTTATACGATGTACCATCTCGATCCGGTTGGTAAACACGTAATAGAATACTGCCGCACAGGTCCATGCTGCTTGATGGGCGGAGAGGATGTATTGGCTCATTTAAAGCAACGCCTGGGTATAGAAACCGGACAAACAACCGTGGATGGCCGATTCACCCTGAAAGAGGTGGAGTGCCTGGCTGCCTGTGGCATGGGTCCTGTTTTCCAGATTCGTGAGAAGTATTACATGAATCTTACGAACGAGCGCGTGGACGAGATCATTGATGAGTTGTCGAAATAACGCACACATGGCTACTAAGATATTAACCGAATATATCAACGTTCCCGGCATCGAAGCCTTCGATGTATACCGGAAACAAGGCGGATACACAGCCGTTGAAAAAGCGTTGAAAACGATGACGCCGGAAGCCATCGTTGAAGAAGTAAAAAAAGCGGGCGTTCGGGGCCGGGGTGGTGCCGGGTTCCCAATGGGCATGAAATGGAGCTTTCTGGCCAAACCCGAAGGTGTTCCCCGCTACCTCGTCTGTAACGCGGACGAATCGGAGCCCGGAACGTTCAAAGATCATTACCTGATGAAAAATCTTCCCCATCTTTTGATCGAGGGAATGATTATCTCGTCGTTTGCGCTGGGTGCGAACAAGTCGTTCATCTATGTTCGTGGTGAGTTGATGTACGTGATTCACATCCTCGAAAAGGCCATTGCTGAAGCAACAGCCAAAGGCTTCCTGGGTAAAAATATTCTGGGTAGCGGCTACGATCTTGAGCTTATTGTGCAACCCGGTGGGGGCGCTTACATCTGTGGCGAAGAAACCGCTCTGCTGGAATCACTCGAAGGCAAACGCGGCAACCCACGTAACAAACCACCATTCCCGGCGGTAAAGGGCCTATATCAGTGCCCGACTGTTGTCAATAACGTTGAGTCGATTGCCACTACGTCCTGGATCGTTAACAACGGTGGCGATGCTTATGCGGCTATCGGCATAGGCCGCAGTACGGGTACAAAGCTTATTTCAGCATCTGGTCATATCAACAAGCCGGGCGTTTATGAAATCGAGCTGGGTGTCCCGGTAGAAGATTTTATTTACGCTGACGAGTGGTGCGGTGGCATTCGTCCTGGTCATAAGTTCAAAGCCTTGGTAGCGGGTGGTTCCTCGGTACCCATTTTACCGGCTAACCTTGCTCTGACTCTGGCGAATGGCGAGAAGCGGCTGATGTCGTACGAATCTTTATCAGACGGTGGGTTCCAGACGGGTACAATGCTGGGTTCGGGTGGCTTTATTGTCTTCGACGAAACGGCCTGTATCGTACGTAACACCTGGAATTTCTCACGTTTTTACCACCACGAATCCTGCGGCCAGTGTAGTCCGTGCCGTGAAGGAACGGGATGGATGGAAAAGGTGCTGCACCGAATCGAGTATGGTCATGGCCATCAGCATGATATTGACTTGTTGGTTGATGTTGCCAAAAAGATAGAAGGAAATACCATTTGCCCGCTTGGGGATGCGGCTGCCTGGCCGGTTGCCAGCGCCATCCGACACTTCCGGGATGAGTTCCAGTGGCATATTGATAACCCCACTGAAGCGACCCAGCCGGGTGCCGTTTACCGGGGCGATATGGCCTTAGTATAATACGTAGTAGTGTTCAAGCTGCTTAATTAGTTAGACCAAGCTGCGACTTGTAGCCGCATTATTAATATGGAAGATGTAAAGCCGCAATTAGTAAAAGTCACCATCGACGGCATTCAGGTTGAGGTCGAGCCGGGGACGACCATTTTGCAGGCTGCTCGAAAAATTGGTCCAGAGGTGGCTCCTCCGGCCATGTGTTATTATCAGCCGTTAAAAGGTAGCGGTGGCAAATGCCGCGCCTGTCTGGTACGAGTAGCCGCCGGATCGGAGAAAGATCCGCGCCCAATGCCTAAACTGGTAGCTTCCTGCTTAACGGCTGTCCAAGATGGAATGGTCGTCGAAAACACGACCAGCCCGCAGGTGCTTGAAGCCCGAAACGGGGTTGTCGAGTTTTTATTGCTGAATCACCCACTAGACTGCCCAGTATGCGATCAGGCTGGCGAGTGCGATCTGCAGAACTTTGCGTTTGATCACGGCCGGGCCACGACCCGGTACGAAGAAGACCGTCGGACGTTTGAGAAGCGGGACATTGGCCCGTATATTCAGTTACACATGACCCGGTGCATTCTGTGTTATCGTTGTGTATATACGGCTGACCAGATCACCGAAAAGCGGGTTCATGGCGTATTAGGCCGGGGCGATGCTGCGGAGATAAGCACTTATATTGAGAAAGCCGTTGATAACGACTTTTCGGGCAATGTCATTGATGTGTGTCCGGTTGGTGCTTTAACGGATAAAACGTATCGCTTCAAAAACCGCGTTTGGTTTACCAAACCTGTGGATGCCCACCGCGATTGTCCAACGTGTTCCGGTAACGTAATACTGTGGTATCGGGGAGAGGACGTTATTCGTGTAACGGCTCGTAAGAACGAATGGAACGAGGTTACGGAGTTTATCTGCAACACCTGCCGCTTCGAGAAAAAGAAAACGAGCGACTGGGTAATTGAAGGACCAACCAAAATCTCACGCAGTTCGGTTATTTCGGCTAACAAATACCGCAAAGACGAGCTCAAACCAAGCTTTGGCAAACGGTTAGCCGCGGCTGAGTACAAGCCAATCCACGACGAGCGTGATACGTCACAACTGTCGATCAAGCAATTACCACCTGAGCGCTTTGCGAAGCTTCCTTCGGCACTGGAGCCAGAACCATGATCATCAAATCTAACCAGTAAACTACAGTGGATTCAACCATATTAATCGCCAAAGGTCTGATTATCCTGGTCATCTTCGGGATAACCCTCCTCATTGCGATGTATTCTACCTACGCAGAGCGTAAGGTGGCTGCGTTTTTGCAGGACCGGATTGGCCCTAACCGGGCGGGTCCATGGGGTTTACTGCAACCCGTTGCCGATGCGGGTAAAATGTTCTTTAAAGAGGATTTCATCCCATCGCAGGCTAGTAAGTGGCTGTTTATACTCGGCCCCTGTCTGGCTATATTAACGGCTTTGATGTCGAGTGCGGTTATTCCGTTCGGCGATACCATTCGATTTGCCTGGGACAACATTAATTACGAAGTGCCATTACAGGCTATCGAAATTAACATTGGTGTATTATACATCTTTGGTGTGGTTTCGCTGGGCGTTTATGGCATCATGGTCGGTGGCTGGGCGTCTAACAACAAGTTCTCACTGCTGGGCGCGATCCGGGCTGCCTCTCAAAATATCAGCTACGAAATCGCCTTAGGTCTGTCACTGATTACGATCCTGATGATGACGGGCTCGCTTTCGTTACGGGCGATTATTGACGAACAGGCTACGTTCTTCGAATGGAATATTTTCACGCAGCCGTTGGGCTTCGTTATTTTCCTGACGTGTGCATTTGCGGAATGTAACCGTACCCCCTTTGACCTGCCCGAGTGCGAAACGGAACTTGTTGGCGGCTATCACACAGAGTACAGCTCTATGAAGCTCGGCTTCTACCTGTTCGCTGAGTACATCAACATGTTTGTTTCGTCGGCCTTTATCTCGGCTTTGTATTTCGGCGGCTTCCATTATCCCTTTATGGATATGGTGAACGGAGCGCTGGAAACTTCGCTGGGTGCCGTAGCGGGTCACAACGTAGCAACAGCGATCGGCTTTGTTGTTTACTTCGCCAAAATCTTCTTTTTCATCTTCTTTTTCATGTGGGTTCGGTGGACGCTTCCACGCTTCCGCTACGATCAGCTCATGAATTTAGGCTGGAAAACTTTTATTCCGCTGTCTATTCTAAATGTAGTTATAACCGGTGCGGGTTTGCTGTTTGATTTTAAATACGCAACCTGGTTAATTGCTATAGTAATGATTGTACTGGCTGTTGCCTCAACGGCCCGCGCCCCCAAACGGCAGGTGGTTCAACAACGTACAGTATAAGTCAAATTTGTTTCTGTTACCGGTTTGTGGTTTGATTGAGAGACTTTTACAAGGCTAAACCTCGAACGACAAATTAATAATCAGAAAGCTGACAACTGACCATAATGCAACTAACGAATCGCTCTAAACAAGTTAGCAATAAAGAAATGACGCTCGCAGAGAAAATGTATCTGCCTGCAGTCATTAGTGGCTTAGCCATTACGATACGTCACTTCTTCCGAAAAAAGCCTACGATTCAATATCCAGAGGTAAAAAAATACCTCGGACCCATTTATCGGGGGCATCACGTACTGAAGCGCGATGAACAAGGGCGCGAACGCTGTACGGCCTGTGGCTTATGCGCCGTAGCATGCCCCGCTGAGGCTATTTCAATGGTGGCGGCTGAACGAACGAAAGGCGAAGAGAATTTATACCGCGAAGAAAAGTACGCAGCCGTGTATGAAGTGCATATGCTTCGTTGCATCTTTTGTGGTTTATGCGAGGAAGCTTGCCCAAAACAGGCAATTTATCTCCGTCACGATCGGATGGTACCTGTTTTTCAGGAACGCGATGAAGTCATTTATGGCAAAGACCGGCTGGTCGAGAAAATGGACGATCGGTACATCCGCATTGCCAACTCAGAAGTAAAGGCTACACCAACCGAGCCTAGTTTGACACGGGCCGCTACCTAGTCGAAACCGACTCAAGTGCCCTCCAATCGACCAAGCAATGACTGACTATTTAAACTTCCTTAAGACACTCACTCCTACCGGGTATCTTTTCTTGTTCCTAACCGCGCTGACCCTTTTCAGTGCGATCAGCGTAGTAACGGCTCGTAACCCTATCTACAGCGTATTAGGCCTGATCGGCACATTCTTCTGCCTGTCTGGCCATTACGTTTTGCTAAATGCGCAGTTCTTAGCTGCCGTGAATATCATCGTTTACGCGGGTGCAATTATGGTGTTATTTCTGTTCACCATTATGTTTCTGAACTTACGGAAGGAAGATGAGGAATCAAAAACGAACCTGACCAAAATGGCCTCAGTCGTTGTTGGCGGCTTACTAATGATCATGCTGATCACCATCTTCAGGGCAAAGAGTGCACAGGTACCAACATTTAGCCCGATGTCGTTTAACGCAAAGACGGGTCTGGTCGAAAATCTTGGTCAGTTGTTATATAGCGATTATATTCTGCCGTTTGAGCTGGCGTCGGTTCTCTTTCTGGTTGCCATGGTTGGCGCCGTTATGCTTGGCAAACGCGAAGCTGGAGACCGGCATTTCTGATCAAACCGGGTTTGGTGCTTTTTAACTTTATTCACAAGTAAGCCGCTCAGTGAGCGGCTTACTTATTTTCATCTATGCGCTACGTATTCATTCTCTTCTTCATGGTGGTAGTAACATCTGCCAATGGACAACTGATTAACGATTCGGTACTGATCGAAGGGCATCAGCGAACCTTTCATTTCCTGAAACCTGTTCGACCGCAGGCTACGTTGATTTTTATTTTACATGGCTCAGGGGGCAACGGCGAAGGCATACGTAACGGCGCGAAGAAGTTAGAAGATATAGCTCCGAAAGAGAATATCCTGCTGGTGTACCCCGATGGCTACAAACGCTATTGGAACGAGTGCCGCAAAACCGCTCAGTCGGCGGCTAACCTGGAGAACATAAACGATAATGCCTTTTTCGACAGCATGATCCATTATTTTCAGCAGCGCTATCAAATTAACCCTAGGAAGGTATTCGCGGTGGGAACCTCAGGTGGGGGCCACATGGCTTACAAACTGGCTTTAACTATGCCCGAGAGATTTCGGGCTATATCAGCCATCATTGCCAACTTACCCGACACCAACAATCTGGATTGTCCCGAAAAGCGCATACCACTTCCCGTCATGATTACGAACGGTACCGACGATACCGTTAACCCCTACAATGGCGGAGAGGTGATCACCGGCAACGTTAGCTTAGGCTTGGTCCGATCGACCGAACGCACCTTCCGGTACTGGGCCGATTTAGCAGGTTACACCATTAAACCGACTACAACGCAACTACCGGATGCTGACCCTACAGATGGGAAAACGATCGAGCGATATACTTACAAGCAAACAGGTAAACCCGAGGTCACGCTGCTACAAGTGAAAGGAGGTAAGCATGATTATCCGAACGATATAAATGTCTACCTCGAATCGTGGGCCTTTTTTCAAAGGCAATTACAGCCTTAATATTGGTATGCGTGCATAATATTTTTACAATAGTCCTGTAATTATTCCCGCAAAAAATAAGTTATTGCAATGAGTTTTCTGCTTAATCCGTAATCAACAGTCTAGATATGGACGCATACATTGTAGCCGGTTACCGTACTGCGGTGGGTAAAGCCCCCCGTGGTGGTCTCCGTTTGACCCGCCCCGACGATATGGCGGCCGAGGTTATCAAACACTTATTAAGTCAAGTTCCTAACCTTGATCCGGCGCGGGTTGAAGACCTTATTGTTGGCAACGCTGTACCTGAAGCCGAACAGGGCATGCAGATTGCCCGGTATATTTCGCTGCTTTCTCTACCTCAGAGTGTACCCGGAATGACCATCAACCGCTATTGCGGCTCCGGACTGGAAGCCATTGCGATAGCTTCTGCAAAAATTCATGCGGGTCTGGCTGACTGCATGATCGCAGGAGGAACCGAATCAATGTCTCTCGTCCCGGTGATGGGCTGGAAGACAGCGCTGAATTACGAAATAGCCAAGACCAACCCCGACTATTACATTGGTATGGGGCTTACAGCCGAGCAAGTCGCTCAGCAATTTAATATCAGCCGCGACGCACAGGATGAGTTCGCTTATGAGTCTCATCAGAAAGCGTTAGCCGCTCAGGCTGCCGGAAAATTTGCCGACGAAATTGTGCCTATCAAGGTTAGCGAAACTTACTTCGACGCGGAGAGCGGTAAAAAGAAAACCCGCGAGTGGAGCGTTACGCAGGATGAAGGTCCGCGTAAAGACACCAGCGCCGAAGGACTGGCTAAGCTAAAGCCTGTATTTGCGGCTGGTGGATCTGTTACGGCTGGTAACTCGTCTCAAACATCGGACGGTGCGGCTTTCGTACTTATTATGTCAGAACGGCTCGTCAACGAGTTGAACCTGCAGCCAATTGCCCGCCTGGTATCGTATGCCTCCGCTGGTGTAGAACCTAAGATCATGGGCATCGGGCCAGTAGCGGCCATACCTATTGCGCTCAGGAAAGCAGGTCTGAACCAGGACGATATTGAGTTGATCGAACTTAACGAAGCGTTTGCGGCTCAATCGTTAGCCGTTATTCAGGAACTTGGTCTTGATCGCGACAGGATTAACCCGAACGGTGGTGCCATTGCACTCGGTCACGCACTCGGTTCAACCGGTGCCCGCTTATCGGTTCAGTTACTGAATGAGATGCGCCGTCGTGACCAAAAATACGGTATGGTATCAGCCTGTGTGGGCGGTGGTCAGGGCGTTGCCGGTATATTTGAGCGGTTGAACTAAATTCCGTTCGTCGTTAATCAAAAAGGCTACTCATCTGAGTAGCCTTTTTGATTAACGACGAATAAGTAAACGCTGCCCTACAGCGATGGTATAGTTCGCTAAGTTGTTCCAGCGCATCAGGTTAGGAATACTGACTTTATTAATCAGGGCTATCCGGTAAACTGTTTGCCCAGGTTTAACGATATAATAATACACACTTGGGGTATTCGGGACAGACTTCGTCGGCCGGACGGATACTTTCGCTGGGGGCTTAGAAGCCGGTTTACCAGCTACCGGTTTACTGGTGTCAATAATCAGCTCCTGACCTACTCTTAAAGCAATCCGCTCCGATAAATTATTCCACCTGTAGAGTTGCTGTACGCTAACGTTGTACAATCGTGAAATAGCGTAATACGTTTGGCCTGGCTTAACAACGTGCATTTTAAAGCGCTCGGTGGGCTGCGGTTCAGGTTCAGACATCTCTTTGTAGTTGGCTAACGTATCGGCAACATGTTGGACGGAATCTACCTTGATCGAATCATGTCGAGCCGAATCAGAGGCAATGACGGTAGCCTGAACAGAATCTTGACGAGCGATGCTGCTACTATCCTGAGCCTGTGCCTGCGGAAGTATGGCTAAAGACGAATCGGCTATTACTGTATCTCGTTTAAGAACTGGGGTTTGATCGACAGGCGGTAATTGCAGATATTCAACCGGCCGACGGTAAGGCCGTTTTTTGCGCATCCAGATTATACGGCCCGGCTGTACACGCTGCGTTGGGGCAATATCATTGAAGAACAAAAGGTACGACAGGCGAACTCCGTACATGTTTGATACTTCCCGTAAGGTCTGATTCCTCTGCATCACATGATACGGAACCTTGGCCCGTTTTGCTTTTGGTTCGAGGTAATAAATTTGCCCCGGCCACACGACATCCTGCTCCGTGAGCTCATTGTACTTCAAGAATTGGCGAATTGATATCCGACCATAATAAGCGAGAATAACCGGGTTATCACAAACCTGCGCCTGAACTCCCAACCGTTCATTAATGGTATACAAAACCGCCTTTGAACGTAGCCCGGACTCTCGCTCCGGCATCTTTTTCACAATCGGAAATCCGATATCCGTTTGATAGTCAGGGGCTACTGGAAGATTTACATCCGCAGCTAGTTTTACCGTGGGAAGCTCGTCGGGCGTAACGAGGACTAATACTGAATAGTCTTTGTCGGTAGGAACAGTACTGTCTAGCAGCCATTTATTAACTGGCGTTACTCGATCGATATCTACTTTCAAACTTTTGGCAATAGACACCAACGTTTGCCCCCCACCTTTGCGATACTCGAAAAATAAATAGGCGGGTATGGGCCGATACGTTGGCTCTTCATTCTCAATTGCCAGCTTTCGGGCCAGCACTTTCCAGAGTATAGAAGGAACCTGCGGGCTAAGTTGGATATCAGCAGGATCTTTTTGGGCAACGGTATAAGGAGCAGTAGTCAGTTGGAAATAGCGTAGCAGCGTGGCTACGTAGTTGCTTTGTGTTTCCTGAAGTCGGCTTAGATACGGAAGTACAGCTTCTGTAACCAGGATGGGGTGGTATCGCTCATCAACCTCACTATTCACCAATAATCTTAAGGTTTGAACCTGTGATTCCTGAACGGACCAATACGTATTAGGTTTTACGTCCGCAAAGGGCATAATAACGTAACGGAAATCGTCTGGCAAACCTGCTTCCCGTATTCGTGGCTGCAAAAGTGCGGTTAACTGACGTAGCGTAGCCACCTCACGCAGAAGTTGATTTCTGTTTCCGTATAGTTTACTTACTTCCTGCTTAAGTTGTATCTGTTCCGCATCGGTAAGATGGATAGTAACACCAGCGAACTTTATAGTGGGCGAAACATCCGGAATCGATTGCCCTGATACACGATAAGTGAATAAAACTAAACTTTGAAAAATTACAAATACATTAATAAAGGCTTTGTATTTACTCATGCAACAATAGCTCGTTAGCGGGTTATTTTATCTTGTTTAAAGTAACATACGTTATTGCCCATCTTTCAAAAATACAAATTAGAATTGTGAATAGACTAGCCGTTAACTATGAATTTTGAATTCTTCCGTAGGTTAGACCTGCTTCAGATCCGGCTACGTAGCACAAAAAATTGCTTCTGACTAAGCGGATTATTTTACCATTACTTTTGTTATTAGTATGCTTGCATACTAATCCTATTCTTATTTTATTTGTACAATAATTAGTATGCAAGCATAACAAACAACCTTAACTATGATTGCGACAGAGCCCAAAGCCTCTATAAAGGGAGGTGAGTTCCTGATTAAAGAAACCACTGCTGCTCAGGTATTTACTCCAGAAGAGTTTACGGAAGAGCAGTTAATGATTGCTGCCAGCAGCCGCGAGTTTTTGGAGCGTGAAATCTGGCCGCGTCTCAACGAAATAGATAATGCTAAATCACCAGAGTTGATTTCATCGTTGATGGATAAGGCTGGTGAACTGGGTCTGCTGGGCACATCCGTACCGGAAGAGTTTGGGGGCTTCGGCATGAATTTCAACACCTCCATGCTCGTGGCTGAGGTGACTGGTGCAGGCCACTCGTTCTCGGTTGCCTTATCGGCTCATACGGGTATTGGTACGCTGCCTATCGTGTATTACGGCAACGAAGAGCAAAAAGTTAAATATTTACCTAAACTTGCTACCGGCGAGTGGAAGGCCGCTTATTGCTTAACTGAGCCAGACTCGGGTTCAGATGCGAACTCAGGCAAAACTAAAGCGACCCTCAGCGAAGACGGAAAATACTACATCCTGAACGGTCAGAAGATGTGGATTACCAACGGTGGCTTCGCCGATATATACATCGTTTTCGCGAAGGTTGATGATGGCAACCGGTCCGCCGGTGCGGGCCAATTGGACAAAAACCTATCGGCGTTCGTCGTTGAGCGCACGTACGAAGGTATCACCATGAATGAGCCCGAGCACAAAATGGGTATCAAAGGCTCCGATACGCGTCAGATCTTCTTCAACGACGTAAAGGTACCGGTTGAAAACCTACTGTCGGAGCGTGGTAACGGCTTCAAGATTGCGGTGAACATTCTGAACATTGGCCGTATTAAGCTGGGTATCGCTGCGGTAGGCGGTTCTAAAGAGGTGATCAACAACGCGATTCGGTACTCAAACGAGCGGAAGCAGTTTAAAACGCCGATTTCAGAGTTTGGCGCGATCAAGCATAAACTGGCTGAGATGGCGATAAAGGTGTATGCCTCTGAAACCGCTGCGTACCGGGCTGGCCAGAACATTGATGAGCTCATTGAAGATCTGAAAGAAAAAGGCATGGAAGACGGCCAGGCTAAGTTGAAAGCCCTTGAGCAGTTTGCCATTGAATGCGCCATCATGAAGGTGCACGGATCAGAAGTACTGGACTACGTAGTCGATGAAGGTGTGCAGGTATACGGAGGTATGGGCTATTCAGCCGATGCGCCAATGGACCGTTCCTACCGTGATGCCCGCATTAACCGGATTTTTGAAGGTACGAATGAGATCAACCGCATGCTGGTTGTCGATATGCTGCTGAAGCGGGCCATGAAAGGTGAGTTAGACCTGATGGGCCCAGCGATGGCGGTTGCTAAGGAAATTATGTCTATTCCCGACTTCAATTCGGATGAGGAAGAAGGCTTGTTTATAGCGGAGAAAAAAGTCTTGCGTAATCTTAAAAAAGCAGGGCTCATGGTGGCTGGCGCGGCTGTACAGAAGTTCATGATGAACTTATCCTCCGAGCAGGAAATCCTCATGAACATTGCCGACATGGTTATCGAAATATACGCAGCCGAGTCAGTATTGTTACGCGTAGAAAAGCTGATCGGTACGAAAGGTGAAGAAGCCGTTGCGTTACAAAAACAAATGGCCCTGGTGTATTTACACGAGGCAGTCGAAAAAGTGAACAATGCAGGCCGGGCAGCTATTACGTCTTTCGCCGAAGGTGATGAGTTGCGGGGAATGCTGATGGGCTTGAAACGGTTCACGAAAATTGAGCCAATGAACCTGAAGAACGCTCGTCGTCAGATAGCAGACGCTATGATTGCCGAGAACAAATACATTTTTTAATCATTCCGATTGACTTCATCAACTATAAGCCAGCCCCGGTACTTGGGGCTGGTTTTCTTTTTTACCGCATTTCCATAAACCGGTCGAAACCCTGAAGCTCGCCATCAGAGACTTGTATGTTCTGCACCTCGGTACCATCGGGACCTGTTTTGCACCAATCCACGAGTTGATCCAGGGCTTCTGGCACACCTTCGGCGTCGATACGCAGATCGCCGTTCGGTTCTATCTGGGCATGGCCTACCAAGCCAAGTTTTTCGCCTTTCTGCCGAGCCTCCTGCCGAAACAGCGTTCCACCCAATTGGCCCGATACATGAATGATTATGTTCTTTTTCATTAGTCGTTTTGTTTGAGATACGGCAGAAACGTCTTTCTGAAGCCCGTCGTAGTCTTCTAACTGCCATCAGCTACGTATTGTTAGCGCCTTAACGTCATGGAATCTTTGAGAAACTATAATACGTCAATTACCAGTACCTAACCATCAGAATTTGTCTTCATTACGATACACATACCGCAATCGGGGAGCTGACAATGCGATACATATCTTCTTAAAAATTTGTAAAAAGCTACTGACATAAGGCTGTCACAGCTACGCCCGACCTTTGGTGCAGTCGTCTGATAAACCCAAAAATTATGACAATGCAGCAAACAACAGGTATTGATTTACACGCTACCGATGTAGAACCGTTCACGGCCTTGTGCTTCACTACTCAAACTACGCTCCAGGCGATGAATGAGCATAACCACATTCCGGAGGAGCTGTATGCAGAAGCTGATCGCTTAGGCCTTTTTCCCGCCGGGCCCATTCACTACGTGTACACCGACGTTACCGGCAACCCAGCCAATGCCTTTCAGCTCAACATCGTTCTGCCCATTGAGCGGGCAAAAGACGAATCAAACGTATTTTCGGTCACGACATTCCGACCCTTCCGTTGCGTATCATATACGCATACCGGTTCATGGAGTGAATTTCCCACTGTGTATAACACCCTGTTTGCTCAATTTTATGGGGAAGGGTATCAGGGTGGCAGCATCATTCGTGAGGTGTATGTTGTTGTTGATATTGAAAATCCAGCAAATTGTGTGACAGAAATTCAAATCGAACGTCTGTAAAATAAGCCAACCTTAATGTATGTCCACAGTCATGCCCGCAAGGGCTGATTTGTGGACAGTTTTTTTATGGCCCAACTGCGTGCTGCATTTTTCGTAGCTTTACCGCGTATCCTATACGCTTATTTCCTGTCCATGAAAAACGCAGATTTCTCTCGCAGAAACTTTTTACATCGCCTGTCGGCGTTAAGTGCCGGTATGGCGTCTATACCGCTCGTCGGTCAGGCGGGTACCGAAGCTTATCTGGACGAGTATGCCCGTACTCATTCATTAATCACAAGCCCGGACTTGACTCGCCTGCACCAGCCCGGTCGGAAGCTGGGTATTGCCTTGGTTGGCCTGGGTAGCTACAGTAAAAATCAGCTCGCACCAGCGCTACAGCAAACGCAGTATTGCCGCCTGGCCGGTATCGTTACGGGTACTCCGTCGAAGGCCGACGAATGGATGAAGAAGTACAATATCCCGAAGGAAAATGTGTACGACTACAAGACCTTCGACCGCATCGCTGACAATAAGGATATTGATGTAGTATACGTAGTGCTGCCTAATTCGATGCACGAAGAATACGTAATACGGGCGGCTCAGGCAGGGAAGCATGTCATCTGCGAAAAGCCGATGGCCATTATGCCCAAAGCGTGTCAGAACATGATTGATGCCTGCAAAAAGGCGAACAAGCAGCTTGCCGTTGGCTATCGGCTTCACTATGAACCATTTACGAAAGAAGTGATGCGGTTAGGCCAGGAAAAGGTGTTCGGGCCGGTAAAATTCATTGAAAGCAGCGACGCCTTTCGTATTGGTGATCCGACTCAGTGGCGGATGAAAAAAGACATGGCCGGTGGTGGTGCTCTCATGGACGTAGGCATCTATGCCATTCAGGGCGCTCGCTACGTAACGGGCGAAGAGCCGATTTCGGTTACTGCCCAGTTTTCGCCGAAAACCGAACCGCAAAAGTTCAAGGACCTGGAAGAGACCATGTTCTGGCAGTTTCAGTTTCCGAGCGGAGCCGTCAGCAACTCCACCACCAGTTACACAGGGGGCGTTGAGCGGTTATACGCTTCTTGCGAGAAAGGCTGGTTTGAGCTTTCACCCGCCTTTGGTTACGGACCACTCAAAGGACGTACCAGCAAGGGGCCCATTGAGCAACCTGTGGTGAACCATCAGGCGAATCACATGGATGGCGTCTGTAAAGACCTGCTCGATGGCAAAAAACTTCCCGATCACATCACCGGCGAAGAAGGCCTGCGCGACGTTCGGCTTCTGCAAGCCATTTACAGAGCCGCCGAAACCGGCCGCAAGATTGACCTAAAAGCTTAACTTGGCAGATACGTAACGTGGGTGCAGCAAGTGGAGAGAATACTCATTCCCTTGCTGCACCCACGTTACGTTTGTACTGATTTCACCTACTCCGCCGATTCAATCGACTGCATAAGCGCTCTGGCTTTACGTATGTTCGTATTCACACGATCCGTTTCAACGAGTCCATCGCGCAGACGAATGATGCGGTGAGCATATTCGGCAATATCTTCTTCGTGCGTAACCATGATTACCGTGTTGCCTTTGCTGTGGATCTGATCGAAGAGGTCCATAATTTCATAAGACGTCTTCGTATCCAGGTTACCGGTCGGTTCATCAGCCAGCAGAATACTGGGGTCATTTACCAGCGCTCTGGCCACAGCGACCCGCTGGCGCTGACCACCCGACAGTTCATTGGGCCGGTGCCCGGCGCGGTTTTCTAAACCCACATTTTTCAGAGCCAGCATTGCCTTTTCGGTCCGATCGGCCTTGCTGTAGCCAGCGTATATCAACGGCAGCGCTACGTTCTCAAGCGACGTTTGCCGGGGTAACAGGTTGAACGTCTGGAACACAAATCCAATCTCTTTGTTACGTACCTCAGCCAGTTCGTTTTCGCCCATTCCGCTCACGTCCTGACCGTTCAGGACGTACTGTCCGGACGTTGGCGAGTCCAAACAACCAACAATGTTCATCAGCGTCGATTTGCCCGAACCGGATGGGCCCATGAACGCGACGTATTCTCCTTTTCTGACGGAGATTGTGATAGATTTAAGGGCTTCTACCACTTCAGTCCCCATCACATAGCGTTTAGCGATACTGTGGGTTTCAATAATGTTCATCAACTTCTATGATTAAGCGCCAGCGGCTGCGATGGCTCCGGCAGCGACTCGCCGACGGCGTTGAAAATAGTTTCTAATAAATAAGCCTGTCAGCACAACCAGTGCCGACGTTGAGCTCGTGTCTTCGATGTTTATGTCACCATGATCGCTGAAAAACTGGCGCGTAAGGGAGTAGTTCACAACCTCTTTATCCTCAGCGTCCGTTTTGCCCTCCCGAATCATGTCCCACTGGCGCATCAGTACGTTATGGCGTTTCCAGGTATAAAGCTCGCCGTTTTCTAACCGTAGTTCCGCGCGTTTTCCGAAATGAAACGTAATCCGGCCGACAATCTGGTCGCCGTTACTCACATCATGGATATTAACATTGTGGACCAGGAAACCCATTACATCAAACCGAATTTTCAGGCTGTACAAGTACGCTTCAACGTCCCGGCTAAAGGCATCGCGATGCATACCACCTACTGGCTGATTGTTTTCAGTAATGATCGTGTCACGGCTGAATGCGTTCTTGACCCAGCTTAATTTTTTATCCATGGTGCTTCTGTTTAGGTAGCACCAAATCTACACTACTGAATGAATTTATTTCTATCCTTTTCGATTAAAGCGAGCCTTTCCTGATAAGTTACCATAAACGCCTGATAATCGGCAGGAGTTGTAGCCGCCTGGAGCTTACTTAACGCGTTGGTAGCGTAGTCAGGCAGGCTCAAATCAAGGCATAAAGAGATGTATGTTTTGAGCAGATCGGCATTGTCTTCATTAAACGGCAAAGCCGTCAGCACCAGGTCATACGCCTGTTGCATTTGCTTTCCCAGCTGTTCTAACTGAGCGATGGCCGTAATGATCGGCGCATTCAGTGGTGCGTGGCTATAGGCCCGTTTATAAGCCTCCATTGCCTGAACGGGTCTTCTGGCTCGTTCATACGTTTGTCCCAGCCAATACGCTCGTTCGGCTTCGTGTTGTGGCAGAACAGGTAACTTCGCTATGGTTTCGGCAGACCCAACGCTCCGGCGAAACGCGGACAAACGCAAAGCGGCTATATTTCGCATTGACAAAGCTACCGGACTGATCGGCTGGGTTGAATCAGGAAGCGTAGACAGCATCAACTGCGCATTTCGCCACTGGAGCTGAACAAGATAATCGTTTGCCAGAGCAACACCAGCTACCGTTTTTAAACTAGCGTCGGTAATGGTTTCCCAATACGCGCCCCGGTTCAGATCGTCGGGGCGGTACGTTACGTAAAACGCTTTTTCCAGATCGGTTTGCGGCTTTCGCTCGTCATACAAAACCTGTTTCAGCGAAGCGACCGCCGAATCGTTCATGGAAGCCGTTTCCCAAAACGACTGAGCCAACACCGGATCACCCGCTTTGGTTAATGCCAGGGCTTGGTAATACATAGATGTCGTATCCGTATTATACCCAAACTGCTCAGCCGCCTTGCGGTACAATCCCTGTTCGAGTAACCATAAACCCGTGATCGAACGGTAAGCCGGGCCATTACGTTGGTCCCCCTCCGCGAGCTGACTGATCAGCCCGAAAGCCGTTGTGTGGTTATGGCGGTTGTATTCAGCTACGGCCTGCGCAACTAACAGGTCATCCGTAAAATCCTGATTGACGGGATCAGCTGCGCGACGCTGCAGGGTTGATGTTAGCGTCGTGTCAGGACGTGGATTAACCAAAGCAAAGTTATACAAGCTGGCAAATCGGCCAACACTTAGCCCTTCACCGGCCTGGTTTCCTCCCAGCCATTCTGGCGGATCAGGCTGTGTTGTATCGGCATCAGCCTGGGTAAGCAGTCGCAGAGCAAGCGAATTCGCCTGATAGGATTCGTAGTCTGACTGAACGCTGCTCTTGACCAGGCTCGAGTCAGCAGCCAGCAATTTAGGGTTCTTCACGTAGAATGCCAGTAAATTCGACTCAGCGACCTCCGTTCGACCCGCATTTGCAGTAGCCGATTTAAAATAATAATAAGCCGAGTCGGCGACACTCGTCCGGGCGTAGAGATAACCCAGATTGTTCTGTAACTCACCACTTTTCGGAAACACCCGTATGCCCCGCTGCAACGTTTTGACGGCTTCAAAGAACAAATCCGTTTGCAGGTACGTCTGACTGAGCCCTACGTAATCCTGTGGATTAGGTTGCTTCAACGTAGCCTGCTGAAAATAAAAAGCGGCCGCCGTCTGGTTATTCTGCGATAACGCCAGCGAGGCCAGCGCATAGTTCGACTTATGGTTCTGAAACTCCTGCTCCAGCGCAAGCTGGTAAAACGCATTGGCCGACGCAGGCTCATTGTTAGCCGTGTATAAATCGCCCAAACCGTTATAGTATCCGGCGGCAAATTGCCGCACGGTAATCAGACCACCCGAAGCGAGAAGAACCACCACGCCAAACACCCCCGCGACCCGAAACAAGCTAAGTTCCAGTCGCTTCGGTTTGTATAAGATCCGGTAGACCGGCAGATTCTGACGAAACATTGGCCATAAGTTTATCAATACGTAGGCAACAAAGAACAGCCCCATGGCCAGATGTGTGTAGACTATTACGTCTTCAAACATCTCGACCAAAGGGTCATTGGCCGTACCAAACGCGTACGCCATCGTCAACGTAGTAAGCAGCGCAAGACCCGTGTACAAACA
The DNA here is from genome assembly GCF_054778895.1 of Spirosoma fluminis. Taxonomy (NCBI): domain Bacteria; kingdom Pseudomonadati; phylum Bacteroidota; class Cytophagia; order Cytophagales; family Cytophagaceae; genus Spirosoma; species Spirosoma fluminis. The sequence goes on along the minus strand of NZ_BAAGZD010000016.1, from coordinate 44,500 downwards.
CGCTGCGCCCCCGCTGAACGTAACGACACCCTGCTGTTCGGTCAGTCGTTTAAACCCCCAAACCCCTACCGCTACCGAAATCAGGTATAAAACGAAGGGACTGATGGCCAGTATATCCCAGTCAATCGACTTCGTGTTCTTTAGCCAGATGAGGATTAGGTTGATTAAATATAGAGAGCTGATGATGAGAAAATTGGTCAGCCCCAGGGCCCGCCGGTTACCACTTGCGGCACCGGCATCTGAACGCCCGGTTGAGGTCAACCATACCAGCCCCGCAATGATTTCGGCCGCGATAAAGAAGATGAACCCGATGCTAAATGCCAGCAGAACCGGCATTCCATAGCTAACGATGGTTAAGGCAGGCAGCGAAACCGGTGTCACGGCACTTAGCAGAGCGGCTACTAAGGCGGTTACACCGGCGAATACCCCAACACGTACCGGTAGCGCATGATCCGTCCGAAATGCGTGGAAATAATAACTAACCGACCCAAACACAAACGTCAATAGCAAAAACAGATAATTACCGCCCAGACCAGGTATTTCCAGCATCTCCCACCGAAAAAAGGCCAGTCCTACGATCATCACGACCATACTGACGAGATACCGAACACGATCGAAGCGCGTAATGGCGCTGTTCAGAAGAACGAAAGCGATGCCTATGCCAATCAAAAAAGCCGTGGCCAGGCCGGGTATGACCTGCATGGCTGAAGCGATAAACTGTTCGGAGACAGCATAGGCTTTACCATTTACGGAATAATCGAGCAGGCCATCGGTGAATGAATGGAGCACGATGGGCAGTTCATTCAGCTCGCTTAGTACGTCCCAGCGAACAACATTAGACAGACCGCGCAGCCAGGCAACGGCAAACAGAATGAGACTACCACCGAAAAAAAGAAGAGAGGCCAGGTAAGTAAGCCGGTAAGACCGACTCCATTCTTTCCAGAAAAATAATGACGACATGCAAAGGAAACGCAGTTGCGAACGGCTTAGTGCCTTTGCGGACCTTCGCGTGGGTAATCAATTGCCTGTCAAAGTCTTACTCAACCGTATAATCACACGTAGCGGAATATACTCTGCTTTAGTCTGGCGGCTGACGTAGCAGGCCGGGCAACTACTGACCAACCAACACGGACTTCGTTCTTAAACTAACTTTTGTACAAATCGGCGAACGACTCCGTTTCAGCGCCCCAACACCTAAAAAGCTTATTGCCAAACCCATTCGATGGTGAACTAGCTGTAAAATGAGTAAAGCGTCCCTTGACCTTACGCGGTTTTTCTCCTACTTTTGCAGTCCCAAATAATGGGCAACTTTTCAATCAGCTACATCACATACAAATGATTACGGAAACGGCAGTCAATACGGGTAAGATTACGCAAATAATCGGGCCGGTCGTGGACGTGAGTTTCGAGGGCGAAGGCTCGCGGATTCCCGCCATTCTGGACGCCCTCAAAGTAACCAAAGCCAATGGGCAGCAGGTAATTCTGGAAGTTCAGCAACACCTTGGTGAAGACCGTGTTCGGGCCATTGCGATGGACTCGACCGACGGACTGTTCCGCGGGATGAACGTTACCGACCTTGGCCACCAGATTACAATGCCTTCGGGCGACGGTGTTCGCGGACGGCTGTTCAACGTCGTTGGCGACGCTATCGATGGTATTCCTCAGCCCCAGAGCGCTGGCGGGTTGCCCATTCACCGGGGTGCACCAAAATTTGAAGACCTTGCTACGTCTACCGAAGTACTCTTTACGGGTATTAAAGTAATTGACCTGCTGGAGCCTTACGCGAAAGGCGGTAAAATCGGCCTTTTCGGTGGAGCTGGTGTAGGCAAGACTGTATTGATCCAGGAGCTAATTAATAATATTGCTAAAGCCTACGCGGGTCTGTCGGTATTTGCTGGTGTTGGCGAACGGACCCGCGAAGGAAATGACCTGCTCCGTGAAATGATCGAAGCCGGTATCATCCGGTACGGCGACGCGTTTAAGCACTCGATGGAAGAAGGCGGCTGGGACCTGACGAAGGTCGATGCCGAAGAGCTGACCAAAAGCCAGGCAACGTTTGTATTCGGTCAGATGAACGAACCCCCAGGCGCCCGGGCTCGGGTGGCCCTGTCCGGTCTGACCATTGCTGAATATTTCCGCGATGGTGACGGCGAAGGTGCTGGTCGCGACATTCTGTTCTTCGTTGATAACATCTTCCGGTTTACCCAGGCTGGTTCTGAAGTATCCGCTCTGTTAGGTCGGATGCCCTCTGCCGTAGGTTACCAGCCAACCCTGGCAACCGAGATGGGCGTCATGCAGGAGCGTATTACGTCGACTAAACGTGGTTCCATTACGTCGGTACAGGCCGTTTACGTACCTGCCGATGACTTGACTGACCCCGCGCCGGCAACGACTTTCGCTCACTTGGATGCTACGACCGTATTGAGCCGTAAAATCTCTGAGCTTGGTATTTATCCCGCGGTTGACCCGCTCGATTCTACGTCACGGATTCTTACTGCCGAAATTCTGGGCGATGAGCATTACAACACCGCTCAGCGCGTAAAAGAAATCCTGCAGCGTTACAAAGAGCTTCAGGATATCATCGCTATTCTGGGTCTGGAAGAACTTTCGGAAGAAGATAAGCTGATCGTTTCGCGCGCTCGTCGTGTTCAACGGTTCTTGTCGCAGCCGTTCTTCGTGGCTGAACAGTTCACCGGTCTGAAAGGCGTTCTGGTTCCGATCGAAGACACTATCAAAGGTTTTAACGAAATCATCGACGGTAAGCACGACCACTTGCCAGAAGCAGCGTTTAACCTGGTCGGCACCATTGAAGATGCCGTTGCCAAAGGCGAACGGATGCTGAAAGAAGCCGGGCAATAACAATACGTTCAGAATACGGCCGGTAAACTTAGGTACGGCCGTATTCTGAAAACCAATTCCCTCGACTTCAGGTCTACTTGTTTAATTGATAACCCAAACGGTTTTATGAAAACATGGATTAGATTGACGTCGGGACTATTGCTGGCAGTGTTTCTCCTGGCCAAAACAGTAGTTTCGGCACAAAGTGAAATTTCGTTAGCACAACCAAAGATTACGGCAGGAGCCATTCGTGAGCCTGCGATCAGTGCACCTGCTGCGCTGGAAGATACGTCGTCTACTGCTCATCTGGACAAAGCAGTAACGGCTTTAGATAAAGGCGATCAAGCCACTACAAGTCAGGAACTTGAAGCGGGCATCGCCCGTATGGAAGCGGAAGCCCAGCAGAAGCCAACGTCGTTTAAAACGAAGCTGTTAGCGCAGGCAAGCAAACTAAAGGCGTTGTTGCCACTTATTCCCAATGGTGCACTTGGCAACGGCGTACTGGGAAAAGCAGTAGCGCTGGCTAAGTTAGCATCGGGCGGTAATCAGCTTGAAAGCATTTTGGGGGCAGGCTCTTTGTTGGGTAAAGGCAGTCAGCTATCGGGTGGTTTATCAAGTATCGGCAGCGCCCTGGCGACGCTTGGCGGACAAACTCATTCGACCGGGCAATCGTTGCTGTCTAAAGCTCTCGGAACGGTTAGCAAACTGGACCAGGGCGGATTTGTAGCTAAAGCCGCCGAACCCATTGCCAAAACAGAAGTTGGCAGTTTGCTTAATTTTGTGAAAGGAGTGCTTTGATTCAGGGCTTACGATGTACTTAACCGTGCATCCGCCGAGAATCACAAATCGTAAAGTAGTATGAATCTCGATATTATAACTCCTGACCGCAAGGTCTTTTCTGGCGAAGCCACTGCGGTAACGTTCCCCGGCAGCCAGGGACAGTTTCAAGTTCTGAACGACCATGCTCCGTTGGTGAGTACGCTGGCCCGTGGCCCAGTTGTTGTTCAGACGGCCTCTGGTCAGCAGACGTTCACGGTTGACGGCGGTGTCGTTGAAGTACTCCAGAACCGGGTACTGGTATTAGCCGAAGCTATAGTGGTCTAACATAGCCACTTAGTTACTATAAAAGCGAGATGCTCGAGCTGGGTATCTCGCTTTTCGTTGTATAAAAGCCGTTTGCCTATCAACACTTGAACTGGATTCATTTTGTTTTAAGCGCTTCCAGTTCATTCCCACATATCTTTACCGAATGATCAACAAACCATTTATCGTTGGTATTACTGGTGGTAGTGCCTCGGGCAAAACCTCGTTTCTGAAGGATATCCTCAACGCATTTACTCACGATCAGATTTGCCTTATATCTCAGGACAATTATTACCGAACGCTTGAGCACATTCCGTTAGATCCGAATGGCATCTATAACTTTGATTTGCCCGAAACAATAAATCACGAATTGTTTGCCGGGCATTTAGAGCAGCTTCACGCCCGGCAAACGGTAGAGACGCCTGAGTACACGTTCAATAACCCAAACGTTACACCAAGAACGCTTGTTTACCGCCCTACCCCGATTATCATCGTTGAGGGTTTGTTTGTGTTTCATTTTCCCGATGTAGCCCGCCAGTTAGACCTTAAGGTTTACATTGCCGCTAAGAACAAGATTAAGCTTAACCGACGCATTACCCGTGATCAGGCTGAGCGAGGACTAACCCTTGAGCTAATCCAATATCAGTGGGATAACCATGTCCGTCCGGCCTATCGCGAATTTGTAAAGCCGCATAAAGACGAGGCAGACCTGGTTATTCCAAATAATGTGCACTACCAGAAAGGGCTGGAAGTCCTGATAGCGTTCCTGAAAACCAAACTCTAATCGCTATAACTGGCGGCTAAACCTCGATGACGACATCGTCGCTTTCGGGATAGCCTGTACAGGTCAACACCCATCCTTCGGCTAGATCACGGGCCGTCAATACGTCGTTAATTGTCATGTGAATGCGTCCGGACAGACACCGGGCCAGACAAGTAGAACAACGGCCTCCCCGGCAACTATAGGGCAGATGGATACCTTCGTCCAGGGCAGCCTGCAAAATGGATTTGTAAGCAGGCACCTGAATCTCAACGGCCCGTTCTCTGTGCTGAATCAGCATCGTCCGGTCAGCCGCAAGCGCGGGGGGTGGCGTTTGCACAACCGGCTCCACGACAAAGTTTTCCCGCCTGATCTGCTCGGGGCGCACACCACTGAACACAAGGGTAAACTGCACCATCCGCATGTAATCGCCTGGTCCGCACACGTAATAACTGAGGTTAGCCAGATCAGACGTACCAACAAGCGTTGGCAGGAGCCGCTCAAGCAGGACGTTATTCAAGCGTCCGCGCATCCCGTTCCACTCGTCGGTCGGGTTACTGAGCAGGTAGAGGAGCCGAAACCGCGCTGGAAACCGGGCTGCCAGTTCGTCGAGTTCGGGCCTGAAAATAATCGTGCGCTCCGTTGAGTTACTGTATAGCAACGTTACGTGTCGGGCAGTCTCGGCGAAAAGCGCCTGCTTGATAATAGAGAACAGCGGAGTTATGCCGCTACCGGCTCCGAGTAGTACTAAATCGCGGGGTTCGTCTGTCAGCGTAAAGCGGCCGGCTGGCCATAAACAGGTTAAGGCATCACCAACCTGCAGTGTATCGAGTAAGTAGCGCGAAAGTTCTCCATTTTGAACCCGCTTAATCGTCAGCCGCAGCGGCTCCATGGGGGCCGAGCTAAGCGAGTAAGACCGACGTACTTCATGCCCATTATGCTCGAAAATAAGCGTTAAAAACTGACCGGCTCGATAAGGCACGCGCTGGCCATCCACACTTGAGAGAAAATAGCTTCTGGTGTCTGCCGTTTCGTGTCGTATCGCTGTAATACGAAGTTTCAGATAATCCGTAGTCATTCGCAGGGGCGCTCTATATCCCTAAAACCACACAAATATGACCCGTTGTTTGAAAGCCCGAAACGTTTGCTGAAATTCGCCCGCTAACGATGGAGCCTGTGACAATTTCCTACCCAGCGTTGTTTATGTAAAAAGCACCTGACTACAACAAATGGAAGCAATACTAGAGGAAGTTCAGCGCATTGGTTACGTAAACGAGCCTGTGCCTGACAACATAGATTTAGTGGCCGAAATTAACCGGCTGAAAAAGGAAAAGAATGCCGTTATACTGGCTCACTATTACGTCGATGGGGCGATTCAGGATTTAGCCGATTACATTGGCGACAGCCTTGGTTTATCGCAGCAAGCGGCCAGTACCAACGCCGACATGATCGTGTTCTGTGGCGTACACTTTATGGGTGAAACGGCAAAGGTCCTTTCTCCGCAGAAGAAAGTAGTGATTCCGGATCTGAACGCGGGCTGTTCGCTGGCTGACTCAGCCCCGGCGGATAAGTTCGCGGCTTTTAAAGCGCAGTACCCCGACCATATTGTGCTATCGTACATTAACTGTTCCGCCGAAATCAAGGCGCTGTCCGACATCATCGTTACGTCGTCGAACGCCTTAAAGATTGTTGAGAGTCTCCCACAAGATCAGAAGATCATATTTGCTCCGGATGCGAACCTCGGCCGCTTCGTCTCGAAGAAGACCGGCCGCGATATGGTGCTTTGGGACGGTGCCTGCATTGTTCACATTGACATTTCGCTGGAGAAATTAACTAAGCTCCGTTTGGAACACCCGGATGCAAAATTTATTGCGCATCCTGAGTGTCAGGAGCATATCCTGAGTCAGGCTGATTACGTTGGTTCAACTACGGCTCTGCTTAAATACGTAGTGGATAGCCCGGAACAAACGTTTATTGTGGGGACGGAAGCCGGTATTCTGCACAAAATGCGGCAGGCGGCTCCACACAAGAAAATAATTCCGGCACCAGCCAGCCAGAATAACACCTGCGCCTGCTCCGAGTGTCCATACATGAAGATGAACACGCTCGAAAAGCTGTACAACTGCATGCTTTACGAACAGCCCGAAATCATCGTGCCCGAAGACGTACGTGTTAAAGCGTATGAATCTGTTGCGCGCATGCTGGAGCTGAGTAACTAATAAAAGTTGTCTAGATCATGGAAATAACCGTTCAGATTGGATCTGACGAATTGGTACAAGCCATAAAAAGCTATCTCCTGAACAGCGCAAAAGCCATCAAAATGCGCTCGAATCGGAGACTGCTCAATCTAATAGTAACATTCGGGAAAGGCAATTTGTAGCGTTAAAGAACCTAGTTACCTATATAACGGATGACTTTGACGCGCCCCTTGACGATGATGTAAGGATGCGTTATATAGTAGATACCCATACGCTTTTGTGGTTGCTTGGCGACGAATCCGTACTACCAGCAGCGACTCTAACTCCTTTAAAGAACCCGGCTAACAACCTGCACGTAAGCACAACCAGCATCTGGGAAATAGCCGTTAAACGTTGAGACTTTGCCTTTTCACCATAAAGATCCGTTTGACCGAATTATCCTTGCTCAGGCATTAGTAGAAAATTGTATCGTCGTCAGTAAAGACACTAACTTTCCATTCTATCCTGTAAAGGTATTGTGGAGTCGATAATGTAAAAATGCCCCACCAATTCGATTTCTTAGTCATAGGCTCCGGCATTGCGGGCCTTAGCTACGCCACTAAGCTGGCGATGCATTTTGAAGGCCAGCAACAACCGGTTCGCATTGGCATCATTACCAAAGTTCAGGCCGATGAAACGAATACGAAATACGCCCAGGGCGGTATTGCCGCCGTATGGTCGGAAGACGATTCGTTCGAGAAGCATATCGAAGACACGATGGTTGCGGGCGACTTCCTGAGCGACCGTCATATCGTCGAGATTGTCGTGAACGAAGGGCCCGGCCGGATTCGTGAGCTAATCGACTACGGAACCCGATTTGATAAGGAACACGGGGGCACAGATTATGACTTGGCCAAAGAAGGGGGCCACTCCGACTATCGCATTCTGCACTTCAAAGATATAACCGGGGCAGAAATTGAACGGGCTTTACTCGAAAAAGCACGCTCACTGCCTGGCATTGAAATTTTCACGCATTTCTACGCTGTCGAACTGATCACACGCCACCATCTGGGCGAAACCGTTCACCGCTACGATACCGACAATGTGTGCTACGGCGCTTACGTATTAAATACACAAACGGGGCAGGTTGAGAAGTTTCTGGCTAAGACGACGCTCTTAGCTACCGGCGGCATTGGCAACGTCTATCAGAACACGACCAACCCGAGCATTGCCACCGGTGATGGCATTGCGATGGCGTACCGAGCCAAGGGTATCTGCAAGGATATGGAGTTTATCCAATTCCACCCGACGGCATTATACGAACCCGACAAAAAGCCGAATTTTCTGATTTCGGAAGCGGTACGCGGCTTTGGTGGCGTGTTGAAGAACATGAAGGGCGAAACCTTCATGGAAAACTATGACTCCCGATTATCGCTGGCACCGCGCGATATTGTGGCTCGTGCCATTGACTCGGAGATGAAGAAATCGGGCGATCCACACGTTTATATCGACGTAACGCATGTGGATTACGAGCGTTTTGTCGAGCATTTTCCGAATATTACTGCCTACTGCCGTGATCAGTACGGACTTGATTTACGAAAAGATTATATCCCAGTTGTTCCGGCGCAGCATTATATGTGTGGGGGCGTTCGGGTGAACGAGTGGGGTCAAACGAATATCCATTACTTATACGCTGTAGGTGAGTGTTCCTGCACCGGCCTGCACGGGGCCAATCGGTTAGCCTCCAACTCCTTACTCGAAGCGGTCGTATTCGGGCACCGCGCTTATTTAAAAACTGTGGAAAATCTTGGTGAGTCTGCTGTACCAGACAATATCCCCGACTGGAACGATGCGGGTACGACACACCCGGAGGAGTTGATTCTGGTCACCGAAATTCAGCGGGAGCTGGAAGCTATTATGTCGAACTACGTAGGCATTGTCCGCTCGAACCGGCGTCTGAAACGAGCGATGGACCGGCTGGAACTGCTTTATCTCGAACACGAAGAGCTTTATCGTCAGTCGAAAGTTTCGGTACGTATCTGCGAGCTACGTAACATGATCGAGGTCGCGTATCTGGTAATTAAGGCGGCTATGTCCCGACGCGACAATCGAGGATTACATTTCAACCTGGATAATGTAAAGTCGGTTCATTAACCGGTTTTGCTGCCAATAAATAAGCCCAACGACCGAGTTGGGCTTATTTATATCACTATCTGGTGTTTCCAGTACGTTACAGTAGCGGGCAGGCGCGGGAATTAGCTCTCCGTCTTTTCTGCGTCTACATCCTTCTTTACGCTCCAGAGAATAGCGGGAATCACCACAATATAAAGTGCCATAAAGGGCAGAAACGAGCTTTGTTTTCCGTCCTCGTGTGCTGCGATAGTTACGCCGATATGAATTCCGATCAGGAAACACGCGAACGCCAGTTTCATCAGCGCCGAGCGGTTCAGGGTTAGTTTACCAATTCTTAGTTTCATGATTCTATTGAAGGGAAGTTGCTAAAGCCGTTAAAATCTATGGTTCATTTTGTCTAGCCCCCGAGAATATTGCGTTGAAGAGCTGACTCCAGTCCTTTACGTATATCAGTCATACCAAACGCCATTTGTCTGCAAATCTGTCCGTGATAGAATTTAGCGAGCGTAGCCCGGGTAAGTTTCGTCTGTTCGGACAAGAATAACTAGCTTTGCCCGCCCATTTGGCCCGAGAACCATTTATCCGCGTAAACTATGGACCAGCAAGCCGTCATTGACTTTATTAAGCAGAGCGACAGTTCAAAAATTAAATTTGCGTTTGCGGACATCGACGGCGTCCTGCGCGGCAAAATCATTAGTCGACAAAAGTTTTTAGACGGTCTGGACGATGGTTTCGGTTTTTGCGATGTTGTCTGGGGCTGGGACATGACCGATACGCTTTACGACAACGGGCAGACAACAGGCTGGCACTCAGGTTACCCCGACACGCCGGTCCGCATTGACTTGTCTACCTTCCGGCAGTTGCCCTGGGAAGACAACATGCCTTTTTTTCTGGCCGATTTCAGTCGTCCTGATGCCGATGCGCTTCCTGCTTGCCCGCGTTCGTTGCTGAAACGAGTAGCCGCCCAGTGTCATGATCTGGGATTCCATCCTGAATTTGCCCAAGAGTTTGAGTGGTTCAACTTTCGCGAAACGCCACTGAGCTTACAGCAGAAAGCGTTTCAGCAACTGGAGCCGCTGACGCCCGGCATGTTTGGGTACTCCATCCTGCGGCCATCGCTGGAAAGCAGCTTTAATCAGGATCTTTTTGATTTGCTCGGTCAGTTTGACGTAGCCTTAGAGGGCCTTCATACGGAAACGGGGCCGGGCGTTTACGAAGCCGCTATTTTGCACGACGAGGTGATTCGGGCGGCTGATAAAGCGGTGCTCTTCAAAACGGCGGTTAAAGAAATAGCGTATCGCCATAACCTCATCGCTACGTTCATGGCGAAGTGGAACGCCGATTTACCTGGATGTAGCGGACATATTCACCAAAGTCTTTGGAACGCCGATCAGACAAAAAACTTATTTTTCGATCCGTCGCAGCCTGACCGTATGAGCGAATTGATGAAGCAGTACATAGCTGGTCAGTTATATTGTCTACCTCACATTACGCCTATGTTTGCCCCGACCATCAATAGCTACAAGCGTCTGGTTGAAGGAGCCTGGGCTCCCACAACCGTTACGTGGTCAATTGACAATCGAACGACGGCCATACGTGTATTAAACCATAAAGAAGCATACACGCGTGTTGAACACCGCGTATCGGGGTCCGACACGAATCCTTACCTGGCAATTGCAGCCGCGTTAGCGTCGGGTCTATATGGTATTCGCCACAGATTGTCTTTGGATATTCCGCCCTCCGTTGGTAATGGGTACGCGGATAAGCAGCATGGTGTGATTCCGGCTAATCTGGGCGAAGCAACGCACATTATGGCGAATTCGTCTATCGCGGCAGAACTCTTCGGAACTGAGTTTGTTGACCATTTCACCCGCACTCGCGACTGGGAGTGGCGGCAGTACGCTAAACAGGTTAGTGACTGGGAGTTGAAACGTTATTTCGAAATCATATAAACCCGTCATCGAGTAGTCATTGCAGTCATCAGGCGTCATGCCTTGTTATGGATCATGAATGACACCAAACGACTATACATGCCCTTCAATGGCAACGACAACAATGCGTTTAATTGATTACTCAACTATAGTCCGGCAGGCCTGGGCCGCTTACGACCCAACTCAGACGGTGCAGACTGTCGAGGACATCAGCGCCCGCGTTTCCACGAACCACGTCTTTCGATTAACATTAGACAACGGGGGCCGGGTGATTGCGAAGCTGTCCTATTTTGGTAAGTTCGAACACTTCCGCGACGATCACCGCATTATTCAGGCGCTGGCCAACAACCTGCTTTATCCGTTTGAGAATGTGCTGGCCCGTTCGTTGTCGAAAAATGGGCAAGTCTTTACGTATCGTTATCAGGAAGGCCCCATTGATGCCTGGGTAGTTTTCTACAACCCGATCCGCACCCAGAACCGGCTGCCCCGCCGACTCGACGAAGAGCATATCCGGAAGCTCGGTGCCGAAGTTGCCCGGTTTCATCTGGCGTGTGCCCGCGCCAGCACCGTGTTGCCCAAATACGCCAAAACGCTCCGCTCGGATATTCAGGGCCTGATCGATTTGCTCGATACAGAAGCAGGTAAGTTTGAACACCGTTTACACGTAGCGGAATTGCGACGTCAGTGCCATTTGTTTCTCGAAAACCGGCAAAAGTTAGTTGCCAAAGTGGTTGAGACAATGCCGGTTTTCGTCGACTGGAATATCGGTAATTTCTCCGTTACCGACGATTTGCACCTGTTCTCGCGCTGGGATTACGATTGGTTCAGGATCAGTTACCGCGTCATGGATTTTTATTTTTTCAGCCGTGTGTGCTCCGATGTAGGCGATCGGACCGTATTCAGCTACGTGATTGGCCCGCTTATGGAAGAACGCTTCGGCTGGTTTTTGGAAGAGTACCACAAAGTGTATCCACTGACTGAGCGTGAGATTCGATTTCTGCCCGAAGCGTACCGGTTTTTTATTCTCAACTACGTCATTAAATACGGTCGGTATTTCTTCCACCGCACCTACGCCACTAAGCTTCAGCGGGAGGCTTATGAAACGTATTTTCCTTCCGTCGAACGGTTTGACGCCGACAAATTATTACGCCATCTTAACTTGTAAGACCTGATGCAGCTTGAAACTTTTGCTACGATTGCCGACCGGTACCAGGTCTTTTTCTTCGATGCGTTTGGCGTTTTAAAAAATTACAAAGGATTGATTCCGGGCGTTGTCGATACGTTTACCTACTTGCGCGAGCAAGGTAAACTGGTGTTTATCCTGACTAACGATGCGTCACGTAGTCCGCAGCAACTGGCTGAATCCTACTGGCGGCTTGGGTTAACCGACATCACGGCTGATATGATTATTTCGTCAGGTATGTTAGCGCGCGAATACCTGCAATTAAAAGTTGACCACGGCACAGTAGCATACCTGGGTACCGAGAACTCAGCGCACTACATTGAATCGGCGGGACTTAAAACACTTTCAATCAGCGAGCTGACGTTAGAAAACATCGGCGAAGTGAACGCCCTTGTACTCCTCGACGACGAAGGGTTTGACTGGAATACAGACATTAACAAAGCCGTTAATCTGTTGCGAAGACGTAACATTCCGGTTATTGTGGCAAACACCGACGCTACGTATCCCGTATCCAAGAACCGGCTGGCTGTTGCCATCGGCAGCATCGCCGACATGCTCGAATCGATTGTGGGAAAGCAGTTTATCCGCTTCGGCAAACCCGACGCCCAGCTGTTTATGTTTGCCTATGAGCGTGTACAAGACTTACTGCCCACGGCCAGCAAGCGAAACACAGTCATGGTCGGTGATACGCTTCGTTCTGATATATCGGGCGGCAACAAGTTTGGTCTCGATACGGTATTGGTACTCACAGGAAATACAGCCAGTCACGAGGCTGAACTACGTATTCAGGCGACTGGTATCATACCGACCTACGTCTGCGAGTCGATTGTGATTTAATACCTTCATAAGCTGAGTAGATGGGATGGCGAACCATCAAGCCAGGTAGTTGCCAATACCCACAATGACTGACGACAGCACTACGGTAAGAATGCCAATCGTTATGGTGCGCATGGTGCGCTGATTAGCCCCGCGCCATTCGTGTAAATAGAGCCCCCAGAAGCTACTGAACGCGATAATAAAGGCCATGTGCAGTGTCCATCCCGAAAAGCGGTATTCGCCCATTTTGCTGTCGCCCATTCCATAAAAAAAGAACTGAAAATACCACGTAACGCCGGCTATGGCACAAAATAGAACGTTCCCTAAAATAGGTGCCGAAACGTTCGTATAATCGGTATATGTACGATTCCGAATATTCAGATAAATCGCCCAGATGGCGTTAGTAGTAAGGCCACCGAGCAGAATAATGACCAAGGCGGCATTATTCATATACAATGGATCAGTACCGTACCGAACTGCGAGTTCGGCAATGGGCTGCCCAGCGGTTAGCCCGAAGGAGAAACAAGCGCTCATCACGCCCGAAAATACGGCTACAAAAAAGCCTTTTTTAAGATCGAACTCGGCAATAGTCGCTTTCTTTTCGGCCTCGGGCAGACTTTTCTCTTTCATCATACCGGCTACGCCACAAATGCAAATTCCGATTACGCAAACGGCTAAGCCAGCCATAATGACCTGACCCGACGTAGTGCTGATCAACTGGCTGAATTGTCCTGCCCAGATTGGGGGCACCAACGTACCGAAAACGGCACATAGGCCAAGAACAACGGCCATTCCGAGCGACAGCCCGAGGTAGCGCATGGCCAGTCCAAACGTCAAGCCGCCGGTACCCCAGAGAACACCCCAAAAATAAGCCCAGAGCAGTGTTTCGGTAGGAGACTCAGCCAGCACCTGTCCTAAATTCGGGACAGTAAGATAACCTAGTAACCAGGGGGCTACGACCCAGGAAAACAGCCCGCCCACGAGCCAGTAACTTTCCCAGGCCCAGCCTTTCACCTTACGGTATGGTAAGTAAAAACTGCCTGATGCAAACCCGCCGATGGCGTGTAAAACAACTCCCCAAATAACTGCCATTAGAGTAACGTAGCCAGTAGTTCAACTAACAAACTAAAGCCCGCTCTGGTACATTACTTACCCATACCTTCCTATAAAATTGACTTGTCCGTATAAAATTTTAAACTTTATCAAGTCTCTATAGTTGAAATGTCTCTGTCTATTTTACAGGGTTTGTATATACGTTTATGGGGATTGAGCAAGGCTGAAAGAAGCCACTTTCAGGTCTTAAGATTAGCCGCAGCACATATACACTACAATTCCTATTAACACTATATACAAATGATATTTGTTGATAATTTATTAATTATCAATTACTTAATCCTGAATTAGCAACATATTCCAACGGTTTTACCCGCAAAAAATTGTTTGACAATACAAAGGTAAATCCCTTTCTTTGCGCAGTTTTTTAACCCCAACGGACTACGAAAATGTCGGAAATTGCACAAAAAGTTAAGAATATCATTGTCGAGAAATTAGGCGTTGAAGAGTCAGAAGTAACGCCAGAGGCCAGCTTCACGAACGATCTGGGTGCTGACTCGCTTGACACGGTAGAGTTAATCATGGAATTTGAAAAGGAATTCAATTTGCCAATCCCAGACGACGAGGCTGAAAAAATCACGACCGTCGGCATGGCAATTGATTACCTTGAAAGAAACAGCGGTAAGTAAGCGTTTACGTTTACTACCTTCAGTAATTTTTATTAAATAGTATTTGTAGAGTAGGGTACGAACGTGTCGTATGCGTTTCTCTCTCAACAGAGACCAGTTATACGTTTAGCCTTTGCTGTTGTACGTAAAAGCCAACAGAACTCTCAAACACACTAAAAGACAACGCCGGAATTCAAGCTTCGGCGTTGCTTTTCTTTTTTCATCACGCAGTTTATCTGTATGACAATCAAACGAGTAGTAGTGACCGGTCTCGGTGCCCTGACGCCGATTGGCAATGATGTATCTACCTATTGGAACAACCTTGCCGCTGGTGTAAGCGGAGCGGGGCCGATCACGAAGTTTGACGCCAGTAAGTTTCGGACACGCTTCGCCTGCGAAGTGAAAGGCTTAGACGTAACGCAGTACATTCCCCGTCAGGAAGCCCGCAAAATGGATACGTTTACCCATTATGCGTTAATTGCCACTGACGAAGCTGTTCAGGACTCGGGGATTAACCTCGATACCATTGACAAAAATAAAGTAGGTGTTATCTGGGGGTCAGGAATTGGCGGTCTCAAATCGTTTGAAGACGAGATGATCGACTACGCCAAAGGTGACGGCACCCCTCGAATTAATCCGTTCTTCATCGTTCGGATGATCGCCGATAGCGCATCGGGCCAGATTTCCATGCGCTATGGGTTTCGGGGCACAAACTACGTCACCGTTTCGGCTTGTGCCTCTACCAACAACGCCATTATCGACGCGTTCAACTACATCCGGTTAGGCCGGATGACAATGTGTGTGGTGGGCGGTTCAGAAGCCGCTGTTACACGAGCAGGCATTGGTGGTTTCAACGCGAACCGTGCCCTGTCGGAACGTAACGATTCGCCAGAAACAGCCTCACGGCCGTACGATAAAGACCGTGACGGCTTTGTATTGGGTGAAGGCGCAGGAGCCCTGATTCTGGAAGACTACGAACATGCTCAGGCTCGGGGTGCCAAAATCTACGCTGAACTTATCGGGGGCGGTATGTCTTCGGACGCTTATCACATCACAGCTCCCCACCCCGACGGGCTAGGCGCTTTCCTGGGCATGCAGGACGCGCTGAACGATGCCGGTATTGAGCCAACCGAAATTGACTACATTAACACCCACGGAACATCAACGCCAATCGGTGATCCACAGGAACTTAAAGCCATTCATCAGTTGTTCGGTGAGCATTCGTTCAAGATGAATATTAGCTCTACCAAATCGATGACCGGCCACTTGCTGGGTGCAGCGGGGGCAGTTGAAGCCATCGCTTGTATCAAAGCCATTGAACATCAGCTGGTGCCTCCTACCATCAATCACTTCACTGCAGACGAAGACATTGATTCGCGCTTCAATCTTACGTTCAATACGGCTCAGACCCGTCCAATGACGACCGTAATGAGCAACGCGTTCGGATTCGGAGGGCACAACGCTATTGTAATCTTCCGTAAACTTAGCTGAGCCGTGCAACTCGCTCTGCCCCGTAGTCTATTTAATCCTCTCGACTGGTTTCGGTCCAGTAGCGCTGATCCACGCAAAAACCTTCGTCGATCCATTGCGCACATCATTGGTGCACGCCCGTCAAATTTAGGGCTTTATCAACTGGCGCTTCGGCACACATCTGCTTCTAAAGCAACCGCTATTGAAGGCTTTCGTGAATCGAACGAGCGGCTGGAGTATTTAGGCGATGCTGTGTTGGGCATGGTGATTGCTGAATTTCTTTTCAAGAAGTATCCGTATAAAGACGAAGGCTTTCTGACAGAAATTCGCTCCCGTATCGTTAATCGAGAAACCTTGAACGGTATAGCACGGAAGATTGGCCTCGATCAACTGATTGAATTCGACGGTAGCCGTACCCGTAGCCTTCCGGCCCGTACCTCTATGTACGGCGATGCCCTGGAAGCGCTTGTTGGCGCAGTTTATCTGGACAAAGGATTCAGCTTTTCCCGGCGGTTTATCTTAAAAGACCTGTTAGCTCATTATGACATTGATTCCGTCGTTCAGAATAACGCTAATTTCAAAAGCCGTTTAATTGAGTGGGCCCAGCGCGAAGGCAAAGAAATCCGTTTTGAAATTGTATCTGAGAAAGGTAACAGCCATTTCCGCGAGTTTATAGCGCAGGTCATGGTTGGTGAGGAGCCCTTTGCAACGGGTAGCGGTTACAGCAAAAAGAAAGCAGAGCAGGCCGCAGCCGAAAAAGCCCTGGAATTGATTGCCTCTGTGTAATCCGTAGTAACCTGACAGAAACTGATACATACTAAAATACCCTGCTGTAATTGTCATAGCAGGGTATTTTAGTACATGCCTATATGTCAGCTTTAAGGATAAAGAGGATATGCATTAATGACATATTGTCTTAATCATATCCAAGTAATGGGCTGGTATGGAAATTGAAAAAAGAGTAATCAAAACCTATTAACTCTTTTTCTTAACGTTAACCAACATACAGTTATGAATTCGGTAATGCGTTCTAACAACATCCCATCATTGATTGAGAATTTTTTTGGTCGCGACATCAACGACTTTTTCAATCCTGCTACGGCCGCGATGTACAACGTACCGGCCGTAAATGTGGTTGAACACAGTGATGGCTTCCGGATTGAGGTGGCGGCTCCAGGCTTAAAGAAAGAAAATTTTAAGTTGAGTCTTAACCATACTAACCTGACTATTTCGGCCTATCAGGAAACACAGAAAGAAGAGCAGGAGAAAAGCATGGAGAAGTACACACGCCGTGAATTTAGCTATTCATCGTTCCAGCGTACGTTCACGTTACCCGGCTCGGTAGACGCTGATGCGATCCAGGCTTCTTATAACGATGGCGTTCTGACTATCAATTTGCCGAAGCGCGAAGAAGCTAAAGTGAAACCGCCCCGTCAAATCGAGATTGGAGGTTAATCGCTGACCGTTTGTATCAGAAAACGGAAGCCCGTATAGTAAATGCTACGGGCTTCCGGCTTTTAAAAAACCACCTAACAAAGGCTTGTTAAATTTTGTTAAGGACGGACACACACCGGATTTATAAAGCGTTTCTTTCCGTTATATTGGCAGACACAAAGTCGCCGTTCAATACAAAAAGACAGCAATCTGATTTTTCCCATTTAACTATGAAAAGTAACTGGAAATTATTGGCGTTGATGGCACTCTTATCGAGCGTCGTAACGCTGGCCGCTTACAACCTATTAGGCTTTAACAAGCGGGATGTGGTGTTCAACGAGTCGTCGCCAGCACCGACGATTACTGGCCGTCTGGCAGCCTTAACGGGTGGCTCAGGGGCTCCCGGTTCTAATGACTTCTCTACGGCCGCTGAGGCCGTTACGCCAACTGTCGTGCATATTCGTACGACCATCACGCGGACTGTCCGTCAGCAGCAGGTTCCTGATATATTCCGGGAGTTCTTCGGCGACGATTTCGGTGGTGGCCAAAGCCGCCCACGGCGTCAGCAGGGACAGGCGTCCGGTTCGGGCGTAATCATTAGCAAAGACGGTTATATTATTACGAACAATCACGTAGTACAGGACGCCGATGAGGTTGAGGTTATTATGACCGATAAACGCAGCCTGAAAGCCAAAGTGATTGGCACCGATCCACTGACGGATCTGGCCGTAATTAAAGTTGAGGCTAATAACCTGCCTGCTATCACTCTGGGCGATTCTGACGCTCTGAAGCTAGGCGAATGGGTTTTGGCCGTTGGTTATCCATTGGATCTTGAATCGACCGTAACGGCGGGTATCGTTAGTGCAAAAGGCCGTCGGATCGGTATTCTGGATCAGGATTTTGCGCGCCGACAAGGTCAGCAAAGCAATACTGACAATAAACAAACGGATACGCCTGTAGAAGCTTTTATCCAAACGGATGCGGCTATCAACCCTGGTAACTCCGGCGGTGCGCTCGTAAACCTGCGTGGTGAGTTAGTTGGCATTAACTCTGCCATTGCCTCACAAACTGGTTTCTACAGCGGTTATGGCTTCGCAGTACCTGTATCGCTCGTGAAGAAGGTATCGGCTGACCTGCTCAAATATGGTAACGTACAACGCGGCTACCTGGGCATTCTGCCTATCGAATTAAACAGCACGGTTGCTAAAGAGAAAGGTGCTAAAGTAGGCCGCGGTATCTATGTGGAAAGCGTAGTAGAAAACGGTGCCGCTCAGGCCGCTGGTTTGAAGAAAGGTGACGTGATCGTGAAGATGGAAGGTCAGCCACTTGATTCGGATGCTCAGATGCGGGAAATCATTGGCCGTCGTCGTCCAGGTGATGCGGTGACCGTAACGGTAAACCGCGACGGTAGCGAGCGTGATTTTAAAGTAGAATTACGTAACCGGAACGGTGGCCGTGATGTGATCAAGAAAACCGACGTAACCGCAGCGAATACGACGTTAAAAACATTAGGTGCTGACTTCGAAGAACTCAGCGCTCAGGATGCGAAACAACTAGGTATCAGCGGTGGTGTTCGGGTGAAGAAAATCGTAGATGGTAAACTTGCCGAAACCGACATCGAAGAAGGTTTCATCATCGTCAAAGCGAATGGCAAGAACGTCAAAACGACCAAAGACCTTCAAACGATCATGTCTTCGGTAAAAGAAGGCGAAGGCCTGATGCTGATTGGCATGTATCCGAACAGTTCGCGCATGTACTACTACGCGGTTCCTGTTTAATAGGCAGATTTAACAGCGCAGTTCATAAACAAGAAACCCGCCAATCAGGCGGGTTTCTTGTTTATAGGTATATAAAGAACTAACTAGTACGTATCGGTAGACTATTCGTAGTAATTCAGCACGGGGTGGCCGCTTTGTGCCAAAAGCTGATCGCGACGGAACAGTTCAATATCGGCGGTCATCATATCTTTCACAAGAGCAGGCAGATCGTACTTTGGCTTCCAGTTCAGTTTCGTCATCGCTTTGGTTGGGTCGCCAAGAAGCAGATCAACCTCCGTCGGGCGGAAATAACGCGGATCGATGCAAACGACCTCCTTACCAACCTCTACCGGGAAATCAGGATTTGTAGAACTCACTACCGTTCCTACTTCCGACGCGCCTTCGCCTTTAAAGGCCAGTTCTACGCCAATTTCTGCAAATGACATGCGAACAAAATCGCGAACGCTGGTCGTAACGCCCGTAGCAATGACAAAATCATCGGGCTTTTCCTGTTGTAGAATCAAGTACATAGCTTCCACGTAATCCTTGGCATGGCCCCAGTCACGCAGCGAATCCAGGTTTCCTAAGTACACCTTATCCTGTAAGCCCAGGGCGATACGGGATACCGCACGGGTAATCTTACGGGTTACGAACGTTTCGCCACGTAACGGAGATTCGTGGTTGAAAAGAATACCGTTACACGCATACATGTTGTAGGCCTCACGGTAGTTAACGGTAATCCAATAACCATATAACTTGGCTACAGCGTAGGGAGAGCGTGGGTAAAACGGAGTCGTTTCTGATTGAGCATGTCCCTGCACACCGCCATAAAGCTCCGACGTTGATGCCTGGTAAATGCGGGTTTTTTCGGTCAGGCCTAGCAGCCGGACAGCTTCCAGAATCCGCAGCGTTCCAATACCATCTACCTGCGCCGTATATTCCGGTTCGTCGAAACTAACCCGAACGTGCGACATAGCACCGAGGTTATAGATCTCATCGGGCTGAGTCTCCTGAATAATCCGAATCACATTCGTTGAGTCAGACAGATCACCGTAGTGAAGTTTGAAACGAACGTTTTTCTCATGGGGGTCCTCATACATGTGATCAACCCGTTGCGTGTTAAACAGCGAACTACGGCGTTTGATACCATGTACCTCATATCCCTTCTCCAATAACAACTCGGCCAGATAGGCTCCATCTTGACCGGTAATCCCGGTAATTAACGCTTTCTTCATACCGCTAACGGTTTATAGACCAATGCCCAATAGTACAAAAACTATCAAAGGTAGCCTAAGGAGGTTAAATTTGCTTATAGTATATAACTTATCTTATTAACAGGCTTCGTCTAACATCAACTTTATCAGGCTGTAACTGCGCTGAAGTAATCAACCGCCGGATGGATGCGTAATAGCGTTCGGCGTCCATTCGGCGCATGAAATCGCCTACTTTGAGCTTATACGTAGGCTGGTTATAGCTTAAATATGGGCTTAATTCGGGGTAATTCTGATAGATCAGCAGTTTGGCCGCGTCAGCCTCCTGACGTTGATTGCCCACATATATCTGAATGCGAAAACCAGGAGCGTAACGAATCGATCGGTTTTTCGTAGCAATCGTGTCAAGTACCAAATCCAGCCGACGGTTTACGTGCAAGGCCTCGACAGGGCCGGTAGTCTTCCGGGGTTCTGTCTTCCGGGGCGTTACGGTCGCGGGCGCAGACGGTACAGGTGTTGAGGGCCGTGCTGGAGTCGATGAAGTAGCCGGTTTTGTGGTTCCGTAAACCGGACGTACTGAAGCCAGATCTTCGTTATAGCTATTGTAATCAACCGACGATCGGCTCGTTGCAGCGGGCCGACTGGTTGCACACCCCACCAGCAGAGAAGCCACCAAAATCACTCCACCAAATTCGTAGCGCATAGCAAAAAGAAATGAGTTGGTAAAAATAACCAATTTGTTAATTCTATAGTGAAGCCAGTTACCGAACGCGTTCAGCCGTTCGGTATTTTGGTTAATTTTGAGCAATACTACAAACAACACATGTTAAATATACAAAGCCATGTGTCGCTCAAACCCTACAATACGTTTGGGATTGATGCCGATGCGCGGTACTGGGTCGATGTTTGTCACGAAGACGATTTACAAACCCTGCTTCAGCTAACCGATTTCATTGATACTCCCAAACTAATACTCGGCGGAGGAAGTAATGTTCTCTTGTGTCATAATTTCGACGGGCTGGTCGTAAAAATGGACATCCAGGGTATTGAACTTGTTCGAGAAGACGATACGCATGTTTTTGTCCGGGCGGGTGCGGGGGTCAACTGGCATAAATTCGTCATGTTTTGCGTTGAGCGCGGGTATGCCGGCGTAGAAAACCTGTCGCTGATACCCGGTACCGTGGGGGCGGCTCCGATGCAGAACATAGGCGCTTACGGCGTCGAACTAGAGCAGGTATTTGAATCGTTAACTGCCGTGAACGTACACACGGGCCAACAACAAACTTTTCTGCATGCAGATTGCGCTTTCGGCTATCGGGAAAGCATATTTAAACGGGCGCTGAAAGGTCAATACATCATTACCAGCGTAACGTTTCAGCTCAATAAGCAACCCATTTTTCACACGCGTTACGGAGCCATTCAGGAAACACTCACCGAGATGGGAGTCACAGACGATACCCTATCAATTAAAGCCATTAGCGAGGCTGTTATTCGCATCCGACGTAGTAAACTTCCTGATCCGGCCCAGATTGGGAATGCGGGCAGCTTCTTCAAGAACCCTGAGATCCCAGCAGCTCAATTTGAGGCTTTAAAAGCCGAATATTCCAATTTGCCGGGCTATCCCATAACTGATGGAGTCGTGAAAGTTCCGGCGGGGTGGCTAATTGAGCAGGCCGGTTGGAAAGGCTATCGAACCGGCGACGCTGGCGTTCACGCTAAACAGGCGCTGGTGCTGGTTAATTTCGGCGGGGCTACCGGGCCACAAATTCTGGCACTGGCTCAAACCGTACAGGCTTCGGTAATGGAGAAATTTGGCGTGACGATTTCGCCGGAAGTAAATATTGTTTGACGACTTTTGAAGAAAAGGGCATGGGGTCTATAAACACCCATGCCCTTTTCTTCAAAATTTGTATAGCTTACTCAAAACAAAGCGAAGCGGCTCCAAGCAGACCAGCGTCATTACCCAGCGTTGCGCGTTTGATGCTTAAACCGTTTTTGTAATAGGGGTTGAGCCAGTAGTCAAGCGTTTCGTTGACCGCGGGCAGGATATAATCAAACGAAGCCGATAGTCCTCCGCCAATCAACACCTGTTTGATATCCAGAATTTTAATCAGGGAAGCCAGCCCTTCGGCAAGTATCTCACCCACTTCACCCCAGATTTTCAGGGCAAGCTCGTCTCCCTCAGCCGCAGCCGCAACCAGGCCCGTTGTCGAAATACTGCCATCACCCGCCAGATGGGTTTCGCCCTGGAATTCGCTCCGGCGCTGGTTGGCGAGGTCTAAAAGCTCTTTTTTGCCAATGTTACGTTCCAGCACGCGGCCGTGGCGTGACGGAATATGCCCAGGCTCCATCGCGTTGCCGTCTCCACCGGTAAAGATCCGCTTGTTAATGATCGCGGCTCCACCTACGCCCGTTCCGAGCGTAATAAATATATAATTCTCAGTAATTTTTTCTTCGGCGAAGTAGTACTCGCCCAAAGCGGCTGCATTGGCGTCGTTTTCCAGGAAGAACTGAATACCAGGAAACCGTTTGGTCAGCAAATCAACCATTGGCAAACCGTTGATCTCGGGAATTGCCGTTATTTCGAGCGGAACGGTACGTTCTCGATTGAGCATGCCGGGCAGGCCAATGCCGACCTGTTTAACGTCTTTATTGGCTAATAACTGCAGAGCAACGGCATCACCAAAGCGCTCAATGAAGTGACCCGACTGGCGCCAGCTGATGGTATCGTGGCTGTAAAAATTAGAAATTTTGCCGGTCGTGGCGTCAACAATACCCATTTTGACGTTCGTACCGCCGACGTCAATACCCAGATACTCAACAGAAGACATGTACTTGCTATTCGATTACGTGGTTGCGATTTATACTGTAGGAAGAACGAAGTGGGCCGCAAGATACAAAAGAGTAACCAGTCGGAGCATAAAATGCCGTCGACTAATACGTAACAACCTTACTACAAGCTAAATATCGCCCAGCTGAGGCCGAATCAAGATCTCTTCAACAACGGCGCTCTTCGACAATGTATAGGCGGCCCAGGCACTCTCAGCTACGTCTTCGGCTTTCATGAAACGATCTTCGGGCAGATCGGTACCGGCCCAGCTAGCCGTCAGGGTTGCGCCCGGCAACATCGCCGTTACTTTTACGCCGTGAGGTTTAAGCTCCTCCCGGAGTACCCGGCTCATGCCCAGCAGGGCGTATTTGGAGATGCAGTACGAACCTCCGTTTGTATAAGCCGTAATACTGGCCGTCGAGCACATCATGAAAATATGGCCCTGCCGCCGATTCATCATATTTCCTACCAGACCCCGAGTCAGATGATAGGCGCTGGCTACGTTCGTATTTATCAACTGCTCGAATGTACCTTCGGCTTCGTTGTGAATCTGCCCAGGCTGAAAAATCCCGGTATTGTTGACCAGTACGTCGACGGGTCGGTTAAGTGAGCGAGCGTAATCGATCAGCGAATCGACGCCAGCGCGGGTTGACAAGTCCGCAGCAAACGGCAGCAGGCCGGGGCCTTGACTATCCTCAACGGAGCGGGCGCAGATGACGGCGTCAAATCCGCCCATTACAAATCGGTCAGCAATAGCCCGGCCGATGCCTTTAGTACCTCCCGTAACAACAATTAATGGATTCATAGCTGTACAACGTATCTCGAACGAATGCCTCTACCTAAAGACAGAGCGGTTTAGGATACGGCGCAAGTTACGTCAGAAACCATTCTACCTTTGTTGAAGTTCTCCCGAATGAATACCCTGAGCTGCCCGCCTGTGCAGCGCTCTGCTTTGCTACACGCTTTATATGTCACGTTTAGGTAATTATCTGATTTTTTTAGGCACGCTCTTCCGCAACCGGGAGAAACTTCGTGTCTATCTGGGCCTCATTCTCAATGAATGTACGTCGATTGGCGTCGGTTCCATCTTTATCGTAGCGCTGGTGAACACATTTATCGGGGCGGTTACCTGCGTCCAAACCGCGTACAACCTGACGAATCCTTTTGTTCCGCGTAACATCATCGCCCTGATCGTGCGCGACAGTACCATTCTCGAATTGGCCCCAACGCTCTCCTGCATTGTGCTGGCCGGTAAAGTTGGCTCGAACATAGCGGGTGAACTGGGTACGATGCGCATCACCGAACAGATTGACGCCTTGGAGGTAATGGGGATCAATTCAAGCTCCTACCTGGTACTTCCCAAAGTTATTGCGTCGGTACTGATGTTTCCGCTGCTCGTCATTATGGCCGGATTTCTGTCAATTCTGGGCGGTTATATCGCGGGTGTGTTATCGGGTGTGATTACGCCGGAAGAATACGTATCTGGCCTGCGTTTCGATTATAAACCATTCGGCGTTACGTTCGCTCTGATCAAAACAGTCGTGTTCGCGTTTCTGGTGTCAACGATTTCAGCCTATCAGGGGTATACAGTTAGTGGTGGAGCCCTCGAAGTCGGCAGTGCGTCAACGTCGGCGGTAACTAACAGTTGTATTGCCATCGTAGCCGCCGATTTTGTTTTAACCCAGGTCTTGCTCACCTGATAAGCGAATGAATGTCCGATTTAAGGTGTTCGTTCTTTACGTATGATTGACATTAAAAACATAACAAAGTCGTTTGGCGACCGACAAGTGCTGGCGGGTATTGACGGGTCGTTTAAGCCTGGCGACACAAGCTTGATTATTGGGGGTAGCGGTACCGGTAAAAGTGTCTTGCTTAAATGCATGATTGGCCTCGTCAAACCCGATACGGGCGAAGTGCTTTACGACGGACGTAATTTTCTGACGAGCAATATCGACGAGCAGAAAACGATTCGGCGAGAAATGGGCGTTCTATTTCAGGGATCAGCGCTGTTCGATTCGAAGACCGTACTGGAGAACGTTCGCTTTCCGCTGGATATGCTTACCGAGCAGTCGGAAGAGGAAAAAGTAGAGCGGGCTCAGGAGTGCCTTCGGCGGGTTGGTCTAGATGGGGCCGCCGACCGAATGCCGTCCGAAATTAGTGGCGGCATGAAAAAGCGGGTGGGTATTGCCCGCGCCATCGTACTGAATCCCAAATACCTGTTCTGCGACGAACCCAACTCCGGTCTTGATCCGCTGACATCCATCAAAATTGATCAGCTCATTAAGGAAATCACCGATGAGTTCAAGATTACGACCGTTGTGATTACGCACGATATGAACTCAATGATGGAAATCGGCGAAAAGATCATGTTTCTGTACCAGGGTAATAAACTGTGGGAGGGTACCAGCGATACGTTAACGCACTCGGATGTGCCGGAGCTAAACGAATTTATTTACGCCAGCAAGCTGATCCGGGAAATGCAGAAGTAACAGGTGGACATTGATGTATACCAGCGATCAACTTTCCTGATCGGGCTTAGAACCGCCAGCGTGCCTGTACCTTTACTTCCGATTTATGCGGAGCACTAATCTGGTCGAGGTCCGAACCCACTGTATCCTGATTGGTAAGATCTGTTCGGGCCCAGCGCACCCACACGTCGAGGTAGCGGCTCAGGTTATACTGCACCAGCACGTAATGGCGGACGCCCCGGTCGAAATAAGCGGGAAACGAAAACGCATACAATACGTCCCGTTCGTAAACGTACTGTCGGCTATCGTAGTCATCGGTACTGAACAACGCAGCCCGCCCGCTTACGCTAAATCGCCGGTACTCAAACGTAACATCCTGAACCAGCGCAACACCCTGCGAAGCGGTTTGACCTGCATACCGAAACTGGCCCCATTGTACCCGCGACCGCAGCGATAAACCGCGCATCGGTGCGTAGTCAGCATTTATGGCGTACTGACGGCGGGTTGTCCCGACAACCTCTTTGACTTTGCTGGCTGGCCGATTCTTTTCTTTGTGCTCTTCGTGATAGAATGCGTAAAAAGCCGTCTTCCGGTTGGGCGTGTAGCGAACCTGTACTAAATAGTCGAATCCGCTCGATGGCTTATCAACCAGGTATTTTAACCACGGAAACCGGTAGAAATCAGCAAACCCGCCCACGGTCAGTTTCCGGTATACCGTATACTTGATGCCCAGGTAGGCGCCGGTTTCGTTACTGCTGCGGCTCCCTTCGCCGAACGCGTTGCTGTAAAAGCTGTGAAAATTCCGGTCGTAATGACGGAGTACTGTTGCGACATCAACTCGTTTGGTAAGACTACCTACGGCCCCTCCAACGACGCCAACGCCCCCGCTGTTCGTTTGTGAACCTGTACTGCGGGCTAGTTCCCCAAAGAAATTCCAGTTATGGTATACATAACCACCGTGAATCCCAACAACCAGATTCTGCTTACCCGTAAATTCATACTGATTATAAGGCAGGTCACGCTTTCGAAACAGCTTGTCATACGTTGTCTGCAATACGGTTAGACCCAGTTGAAGCTGCTGGCGGGTATGGTACAAAACATGGGCACCAAGATTGGTTTCGAGCAAACTGCCCTGATCGTCGAGCTCCGACAGCGTACGGTGCAGGCCGGATGTTTGGATCGACGTAGCAATGACACCTTCGGTTGTATTTCCAAGAGCCGTATTCGCATCCCGTCGGTTTCGAGCAGCCAGAACGGTCAGATCTACATGAGGGTGTAAGGCATACGTAGCAGCAGCCCCGCGAAAATAGCCGTACTCAGTCAGCGATGTGTAGGGGCGGGCACCCAGCGTCGGACGCCGGACGGTTTGTACAGTTTCAGCGCTTTTACCCAGCGCGAACCCGCCGGCCAGAACGAGCCCCTGCCCTGCCTGCATCTGGTAATCGCCAAGTATAATATTCCGCCAGCGGCCCCGGTTCTGGATCTGCGCGTGAAATGACAGGTAGTCAAGGCCGTAGCGACGCGCCGAAGGTTGCCAGCCGAACGTTTCTCCAGGGTCTTTCTCTGCCGTCACGCCGATGCTGAACGCGTGAGGTCGGTTATAGCGGTATCGGGCGTACCATTGTCCAGCATTACCGGCGTAACGCGTAGGTAGATTACCCTTTTTATCAGCAATGGCCTCCGAAAAGCCTTTCTGCTGTTCAATGATCTGTTCATACCGAACGATCAGGTAATTATCGGTGGGAGTAGGCAAGGAGCCGAACAACCTCGACGTACCCTGCACCGTTACGAATGGCAACAATCGACGAATTGTTCCTACGTCGAAGTCGGGTACGGCCTGAAGCTCATACAGCGACAGAAAATCGCCATAATCTGCCCGGTACGTGATCAGGCTGGTTAGCTGACGTTCGGTCAGCAGATTTGTAGCGCTTAGTTCGTCGCGGCTGGCCCGGTTCAGATCCAGCGGGCTGGCGTAGAACTGCGCCAGCGCATCGTAAACAGCCTGATAGTCGACCCCCTCCGACTGGACCGGAAACAAATCCTGTACGTACCGACTAATATCGACAGAGCGATCAGGAGAGACCGGCGATTTGGGGCTTTGCGAGTAAGCAGCAACAGCCATGAGCCAGATGCCCATAGCCAGAACGTAAACAGTACGCAACGTTTTCTTTAGTCAAGGTACGGTGATATGCCACCGACTACCGGGGCATTCGATTCGATTGAAAAGAAACGTTGTACAGGTGTGGTTGAGTAGTTGCTGCGGGGCTGGGCCTGCCGTTGGGCTTACGAAAACCGACGCTTTAGTATTTCGACCAGTTCGCTGACTTCATCACTGCTCATGTCCCATAAGTACTGAGACGCGTAGCGGTACGAAATCAGATCGAGCGCCTGCCCGTAATTGTTCAACGTATCGATCTCTTCAATAGCCTGATTATAGGCACTGGTATTGCCGTTGAACAGCTGGTTTATAAACCGAAACTTCTGGTTCAACGAGATACTCCGCGCAATACTTTCGATCGGTGCCCGGTGGAACGTTTCGGCAATACTGGCTGGCTCAGTCGTGGTCGTCTCCCGGAGTCGGTCGTTCAAAGAAGCTCCATCTGCCGATGGTGCAACCGGGCTGGTATCCAGGGCAGATGGCTGGCTGATGGCTCCGGTCTCCACCTGCGAGGGCTGGCTGATCGGCGCAACCGGTTCCGGTCCTTCGTGACCATTCAAGAACAGGGGGCCGTGCGAACTGGTATCGTCGACGGGCGCGGGGGTTGGGTCCGGCTGCGGAGGAATAGCCGGGGCTACGGCTTCCGGTGTTGCATCAGCGGGAACTAACGGGGCTGGAGGCACAACAGGTTCGGTTGCGGTATCAAAAAATGAGCGGGCATTGGCCGACGGAATTGTATCCGGTACGTGGCTGCGTAGCAGCGCCGGTACGTTCATGGGCACCTTCTCCGAAAACAGAGCCACAAATTTGTCGTAATGCTCTAATTCATGCGCCCGTTGCGCGAAGGCTTCATCAAGATACGTTAAAGCCTGGTTGACGTACACAAACGATTTTCCATTCATTCGCTGGGTCAAGTATTCCGGAATGAACTGGTTGATTTTTGTGTACCGCGTAATCTGTTTGAGCGCATCGGCCGTCAGCGTAAACTCCGGCTGTCCGCGAAGAATCTCATCAAAATAGGCCCGTGGGTCAAAAATCATGATTATGGTTCGGCGAACTGCATCGACAAGCAACGGTTCCAGATGCTCCCGGCGCACGGAAATATGCTGGGACACCACATTCATAAACGCTTGCAGAGCCTCCTGCACGTCGGCGTGGGTAAAGTCGAAGTAGGGGCTGCGAAACTTCTGCGCATCGGCCCGCCATTTTTCCGACAAGCTGCTAATAACGAATAAGTTGATCTGGCTGATTGGCGTCAGCGATAAGATTTGCTGTCCACTAATTACCGAGTGGTTTTGGTAAAAGTCAGCGGCTATCCGACGAGCGTAGGACTTGCTATATTCGGTAAGAGCGTTGGCGTTAAACTTGTTCGACATTAGGAAAAGCCTTTGTTTTGTAACTACATGAATTGAACCTATACAACCCTTCTAGGTTCACACTCTTCAAAATACTTGCCAATCTTCAACGCCAATATACCTAATTAATTCGGCACGGTTTGGCAAATGTTATCCTACTGTTGTACCCGGTTTCTTTTTGAACAGATCGCGGGCGCCGTCAACCGCCGATTCCTCCATTTCATCTAAGTACTGCTGCGTCGTGGTGATCTGCTCGTGACCCAAGGCGGTCTTGATCTGCATGACGTCCAACCCTTCCCGGCGGGCCAGATCGGCGAAGCTGTGGCGGAAGATATGCGAGGAGAGACTTTTTTCGATGCCCGCCAGCTGAGCGGCTTTGATCAGGTTATCCCGGATGAGGGTAACCGGGCCTTTGAGCTTGATCCGCATGTGATACGCGCTGTAGCCTTTGTCGATCGCTTTGCGCAGGTAGGGGAACACCAGATCATCGGGACCCTGGCAGGCCTGGCGATAGGGAGCCAGCAGTTCGATGCACTGATCGGGCAGTAAGACGTTCTTGGGCTTACCCGTTTTGCTCATCTGATAGATCAGCCGGTGCTCGGTCTCGCCGTTCTGCTGAATAACTACGTAGTTGGACAGCCGCAGCCGGAGCGCATCACCGACCCGCATGCCGTGGGCGTAATACATCATCAGGGCGATATCGCGCGCCCGGCGCATAGGCGAACCCCACGTCAGGTCCAGCTCCGCCAGCCGGTTAATCTCATCCTCGTAGAGCCGGTGCTTCTTGGTCTTTTCTTTGGGAATCTTTACCCGTCGAAACGGATCGATGACCACGGCCGGTACGCTGGCCAGTTGCTGATTGTCCTCGACGGCCTGAAAGAAAATCGACTTTAGCCGCGAGTGATACATCCAGGCCGTGTTATTGGCCCGGTTGCTCAGTATCCACACCTTCCACTCCTTCAGAAACGGAATCGTCAGTTCGTCGAAGCGTACATCGGAGAGGTTTCGGCTCGACAGAAACTTACCAAAGGCTTTCACCGCATCGAGGTAGGTATCCGTCGTCGAGGAGGTGCCCCGGCGCTGGATATAAAAATAGGCGTACTCGAGGAAGGTCGGCAGCTGGGGAGCATCTGCGGGTTTGGATTCAGCCAGCGGCTCACTGGCTTCGAGGAGGGCCTTTACCCGGTCTGCTGTGGCGCCGACCGGCAGGGCATCGATCACCGCCAGCGCCCGGTCGTAGAGCTGAGCCAGCGAATGGTTATGGATGCCGTGGTTCGGATGACCTGAACGAATCCAGTTGGAGAGTTCACGCTTTCCTTTGGGGTTAAAGGCGCTGGGCGCTACGTCGATGGGCGTCGATACAAACCGGTTGGTTCGGTCGGCCGTGATGCGAAGCCGGACGTTTTTCTTGCCGTCGGTCCGGGCCTCGTACTTCTGGACAATTTTCAGGGTGATCTTGCCCATACGGGTAATTATAATCTGGCTCTCCAGTAGTCGTAGACGTGCCAGATGTGACGAATGTCGGCCATCGGTACGCGCAGTTCGGCCCCGCCGTTATCGCTCCTCAGCGTGACGGTATGGTCGACCCAGTCGATGGCCGCCAGGCGTTTGATGGTCAGCTCATCGCGGAAGTCAACGAGTACGATCTTGTTGAGGTGCGGAAACTGGCCCGGTTTGAGCCGGTAGGCCAGCATTTCGTAGCCCGCCTTCAGCTCGGGCTCCATCGAGTCGCCATTGACCTCGACGATGTTATGATCGTCGGGTTTAACCCCGGCATAAAGTTTGTCGGGCGGAATCGTTACGTGCTCGCGTTCGGTTTCGGGGCCGGTAAAGTAGGCCACGTAGCCTAAGCCCGCCCGCGCCCGGATCGGAATTTTAACGATCGAAAAGCCGGCCTCGCTTACCTCGACGGGACGAATGCGCCGACTGGGCTGGGGCTGCTCCGGACTGCCGAACACCTCGTCGTAGGAAGCTCCGAGCGCTGACAGGATCGCGTCGCGGGTGTTAAATTCAAACGAAGCCGTATCGAAATATTTCGATACGGTTGATTTGCTTTTGCCCATCCGGGAAGCCAGTTCGGAATCGAGCGGGCCGTGACGGTCCATGTAGTCGCGCAATAGCTGCCCCTGATGCTGGATCGGGGGCCGGGCGGGAAGCTCACCCACTGGCCACTGCATCGGCTCCTCGCCCCACTGAAGCCACTCCAGCCGGGCGCGGGTGGCCCGCTCGATGGCCCGAAGGTGCACCTCACTGAACTCGCGCCGACCGCCCGATTTGAGCAGTTTCGACAGCACCGATTCGTCAATGTTAACCATTCTGGCAAACACCCGTTGCAGTCCATCTGCCTTAAGTTCAATGAGTTGTTCGACCCGCGCCCGGACAGCTTCGTTGTCAACTTCCATCCCTTGCAATTCGTAGTAAAGTTCAGGTATCATACCGTCGAAAAAATATTTGTTCGTAATAGTTTGCAAATAGTTCGTATTATTTCGGAACTTTGGAAACTATAGTACGAACGGTCGTTTTCCGCGATAGTTCGCATAATGTCCGTGATAATACGCAGAATATGGGGCGCACACAAAAAAAACCTTCGGCTGTACAACTCGATCCGAAATTATTTAGTGAGATAAAAGCCGCTATCGTTTCGGTCGGTCCGACGAAACTGATCCAGGATTACAACCTCAAGAAGACCTCCCTCTTTAAGTATAAGCGGGGGCAGGGTGTCGAACCCGCCATCGAACGTCAGATTCTGGTGGCCTTAAAGAAAGCCGGTTCGAAGAACCATTCGGCCTTAGCCAAGGAAGTAGCGAGCCTACACGCTGATTAATTTGTGATATGGAAGTCCCTACTAAAGAGGAGTTTAACCAACTCAAGGAACAGCTATGTGCCTGCCAGCGTGATTTAAAGCTGGTAATGGGACTGCTTACCGGCCAGCAGTGGATTTCGCGCGAGCAGGCGATGACGGCGCTCGACGTATCGAAGACGACGCTTTGGAAGCTGACCAAGCTGAACCAGATCGCCCATCGCCACGAAGGACGAAAGATCTTATACGAAGTTTTTAGCGTTCGGTCGTACCTGGAGAAGCAAAAAATCGACCCGACTGCGGTCGATCAGCGCCTGCTCAGGGCCGCTTTTGCCTGACCTTTCCCTCTGTTTACGAAGAAACCGACCCCATCAACGATAAGGCCGGTTCTGATTTGGTATCAATAGTTCGCATCAGTTCGTGCGATTGACAAAAATATTTGTTCGCTATTGTTTGACAATAACGCGAACTATTACGAACTTTGATTGTCAATATAAAACTAGAGCACAAAGGTAATGAAAACGAACACGCTAATTATCGCCCTCTACGGCAACCCCGGAAACGTAGAACGGCTATCGGGCCACTACAAGGCTGATTTTGAAACGAAACAGCAGGCGACGTATTCAATCGAAAATGGCCTGGCTACCATCACCGAGTTAAGCCCTGTCATCTGCACGCACCTGAGTTTGCCCCTGCCGTTCGTCGTGCCGGTAAACGATCTCGGCTCGGGCCATTTGCAGCGCATCGACATCAACGCCGACACGCTTCTTCCGCATCCGGCCACTTGCCCGACGAACGCCTGGGCTGACCGGCGGACGCAGCACCCACTGCTGCCTGACGCATCGCTCAACCTGATCATGGCTGACTATAGCGGCCTTCACTAATCCTCACTGGCCCGGCTAACAACCGGGCCCCAAACCTTACCGACATGAATATCGCCCGCATTGCCCTTTTGTTTCAGCATTCAAACCCTGGCAGCGAAGAAACCAAGCGTTTGCACTGTGTACTGACCGTCTGCGTGGTGGCGGCTAAGCTCGAAGCCGACGCTCAATCGAAGTACATGAAGCGCCTGGTTAGGCTGGACGATGAGTCGGCCACCTTTTCGATTGACGATATAATGGAATATATCCCGACCGAGCCTGACGGTAAGAAGCGGTACAAAATCTATCAGGTACTCGACGCGATCGAGCAACTTAAGGCGAAGGGCTACATCGACGACAAGAACGATGACTTTGAAACGATCCAGCTGACCGATTTCCTATTCGAGCAGATTGCCAAGAAGTGGATGGAATCGAGGTGTATTCGCCGGTTTGAGTTTGGCTATACAGGAATATATACCCGCTCCCAAAGGAAGGCAGATCGCATCTATAAAATCCGGGTGGCCATCCAGGCACGTGGTGGCTACAAAGAGAAAGGAGCGGTGTACGCATGAACCCGATGCTAACCTGTTTCGGCTTTTTTCTCGCCTTCGCTCTGGTCGCTCACTTCGCCTATGGCCTGAGCCGACTCATCCTTCTCTTTGGTAACGACTGGCCTATGCGACACCCGAACCGGGTACGTCAGCGGTGGCGGCATCGACTACGGCGTAAAGGCCGACTGATCTGGTACCGTACCATTCTGCCGACCGGTCTGCTGATCCTGGGCCTGCTGGCCTTCGGTCGGCTGCTGTTCGTTCTATCGGCTCATGGTCTAATGTGGTGGTAGGATGAATCAGCAAAACCAACGACTCAGCGCCCGACTGGCCGCACTGGCCTTTGTACAGGCCAATGGTGAGGAGTTGCCCGGTGGCGACGATCCGCAAACGCTAACCGTCTTCTTTGCCGACGTACTGATCATGTTCGAAAATCAGTCACGGCCGTTCTGGCCGAGCTTCAGCGCCCAGGATAAACTACACATTGTCAGGGGTTCGGCCGCGTTTATGATGGCTAATAACCTGCCAGCTCTTAACAACCGGCTTGAATCAAAAGACCGTTTTGACTGGCGATTCAAGCTCTGTAAGTTAATCCTAACCTTCATGGCCGACCGGCAGCGCTACGAAGCGGATGTAGTTGAGGCCGATGGTGCTCTCGACGCCCTGCTAGAACGCTATTTTCTGGTCTGGGAGGCTTTTCATTATCCTATGCGCTACGACTGCCTGGTTCGGGGCATTGACCTCGACGAGCGAATACCTATGCCTTTCACCCCTTGCCCCAACTAAGCTATGACTAAGCCCAAAACCGACGAGGTCGGCATTCTGATCGCTTACGGCCTGTTTATGGCCTTCGGCGGACTGATGCTGAGCTTCTCGCTAA
The DNA here is from genome assembly GCF_054778895.1 of Spirosoma fluminis. Taxonomy (NCBI): domain Bacteria; kingdom Pseudomonadati; phylum Bacteroidota; class Cytophagia; order Cytophagales; family Cytophagaceae; genus Spirosoma; species Spirosoma fluminis. The sequence goes on along the minus strand of NZ_BAAGZD010000016.1, from coordinate 10,084 downwards.
TCCTGCTCTGGCCAAAAATCAAGGCTCTTTTTGAGTGGATCACAACCCCGTAATCCTATGAGTACCGAAACCATATGTCTGGCTCAAATTGCCGCGATCGATTGCTCCCTGCAAGCGATACTACCTGACGTGTACCTAGCCCAGATCGACGATCAGCGACTACTGGCAACCAACGTAGGTTACCTCTATGACTTTGCTAGTCTGGAGTCAATGGCCGCTCAGGCGCGAACGCTACTGCGTGTTGTGGATTCGATCCGTTCAACCTACGATACTGGCGAGTTTAACCAGTGGGTCGATTCGCTCAATCAACAACGGCTCAAACTCCATCAGGAGCGCGACCAGGCCCATGCCAGTGCCCTGAAGGCTGCTACCAGTAGAGGCACTCCAACGCAGGTGTATCTGATGCGAAACGAGCAGGCCGGTCTCTACAAGATTGGCCGGTCTCGCAATCCATCGACCAGAGAACGAACACTTCAGGCAACCGAGCCGCAGATTACCCTGATCAAAGCCTATCCGGGGACTTCGAAGGACGAAGCGCACCTGCATGAATTCTTCGCTCATAAGCGGATTCGGGGCGAGTGGTTTAACCTGGATGAGGCTGATTTAACCCTTTTTCATTCCTATTTCAAATGACAGTTGACCGGAGTGATCTACACTCCTTCAACTGGGTTCTAGCCTGCGAGATAGGAGTCGAAAAAGCCATTATAGTGGGAAACTTCCAGTTCTGGATTTCCGGTAATGAAGCGCGTAAAAGCGAGGCTCATTACCGGAAGGGGGAGTACTGGACCTATACCACGGCTGCTGACCTGGCTGCAAAATATCCCTATCTCAAGGCTCCGTCGATCTACCGCTGGCTGAAAGAATTGAAAGAGGATGGGTGGATTAAAACCGATAATTTCAATGAGCATCCGCTGGATAAAAAGACCTGGTACGGCCGGGGAAAGCGGCTGATCGAGTGGCTTTCGGCTCCGAATTATCAAACTGATAAATCGAGTTCTCAAACCGATAAATCCAATTATCAATCTGATAATTCGGACTATCAAAATGATAATTCGAGCTCTCAAACTGATAAATCGGATTATCAAAATGATAATTCGCCTATATATAAGGATACAGATATTGAAACAGATAATAATACAGATATCTATCCAGAGAGCGAAGACGAAAAAAACGCGCTCGCGAATGCCGATGAGTCGATAAGCGATTCAGACCTACCGGCTGAAGTGCCCTCATCAAACCCCCGTTCCGCGGCCCCCCTTTCTTCTCCCGAACCCGTTGCCGAGCCGACCGGCGAGGAACCGTATCACGAAGCCGACTCCATCGATGCAGTCGAAGCCGAGCGGCTCGAATTCACTAAGATGCTTCAGGGGGAACGCCGACTCATTGAAGGGCTCAGCCGATCGCAGCAGATTCGGGGCGAAGAGGCTCTGGACTGGATTGAGCAGTTCGTCACCACCCAATGGTCTATAGATCGGCTGAAGAACCGATCGGTTTCGGACCTGAGGGATCATTGCCAGAAATGGATCAAGATTCAACTCGAAATCAAAAAAGATCGTGAACAACGTGAAGCAAACCGCCAGCTCAGCCGCCCAGGAGGTGGCCAGCGTAACCAACCCACAGACAGCCGTTATGGCGCGGCACACGCAGACCGATTCGGATCAGCAGACTACGCAACCGCCTTTGGCCTTGTTGATGCCTATGCTCAAGCAAGTGGTCTCAACGGACGACAAGATTCAGACAGCGATGATTCAACGCAACAGTTCTGAGATCGCCCAACTGGGCCAGGTACGTCAAAGCCAGATCATGGCCCTCGGTATCGGGCTGGCAGGTATAAATGCGACTTCGCTGCCCGCCGTACTCAAACACGGCCAGCAGCTATCACTCCTGCGCAAGACCGACGAGCCGACTTTACTGAAGGCCCTGATCGTTCTGATCGGCTTAACCAACGACGCCCTGAATGTAAACCGCATGAGCCCGGTGCAGATGCTCGATGCGGCCCGGCACATCCTGAAAACCTACTGGTATTTCAAGCCCGAGGAGATCGCCTACGTCTTCGACCAGGGTCGGTCAGGTAAGTACGGCAAGTCCTACAACCGGCTGGATCTGGAAGTGCTGACTAACTGGCTGCACGCTTACGATACGGACGAGCGGCTGTCGATCTGCGAGCGCGGACGGAGTGAGAACGTCGATAATGAGGAACAGAAGCTATCGACTCAGGCCGTAGTCGATTCTTACCAGCGCTTTGCTGAAGGTGAGCCGCTGCTGCAAGAGAAGATCGAAGCCGAGCGTCGGAACGCCGACTACCAGATTCGACGCCAGACCCACAATTACCATGTCTTCCGGGAAAGCTATTTCCAGAAGCGGGACGCTAATCAATCCACCACACCAGACCATGACAACGTACCAACTGCCGAATCGTCGGGCTAAAGTCCAGTATTGCAACGGGATCGACCCAGATAAAGTGAAATCAGGTTTCGCCAGCTACGACCGGAAAACGAATACCTGGGTCCGCTACGAAGCCCTCGAACCCCTACCCCTGCTGCGAGCCAGTACCGAATACAAGGTCAACGAGTGCGAGTTTTTCGTCGAGGCTGGCTGGCAGAACCAGGGGATGAACACGTACCAAATGGAGACGCTGCCGGCCGGTTTCGCCCGGTGGCCAGCCCTTCGACAGTGGGCGTACATGTTCGAGCGGGGCGTATCGGTCGGGACCAACTTCGGGGCTGGCTACTGGATTATCAGCATCCTGAAAGCGCTGAACTACACGGTTCACGAGTACCGGCCGAGAACGGCCAAGTGGGATGCCAAGCACCTCAAGCTCTATACCGGCATCACCGGCCGAACCAACCAGGATGTTAGGGATTCGATCCGGGCAGCCTATTTAAACCGCTAATCAATTAATCTATTTCAACCATGCTTGGACACCTGTTTTTCTTTTTTGGCCTGATCATCTTTATTATCGATTTCGTTCGCTTCCAGAATTTTCGCGCCAACGACGAATTCAATCGCAGGGTACTAGAAAGCGTTACTCGATTAGTCGTTCGACTGCTCAGCGTCAGACTCTGACGGGTCCGAATCGCTATTGGCTGGATCGGAAGGTGGCGTCGAATCGACAGCTTTGGTGCTGAGTGCCGCCTTTAACTCGTCGCGCTCTTTGGTCATCCGCGTGAGCTGACCTTTGAGCGTACTGATCTGTTTTTTGTACTTGGCTTCGATCTCGGCCGCATCGGCTGACTCGTCGCCTTCCTCTTCGTCACCGGCTTCGTCGGGATTGGCTTCGAGCCAGGCGGGATTGACCTTGATCAGCTCACTGTAGCTGGGATTCGCTTCCAGAATTTCCTCCGCCAGTTCGTCGGTGAGAATTTTACGGTTCTCGGTTTCTTCGCCGTCGTTGGCGATCGAATAACTCGCGCCGGGCAGCATCAAGAGGCCCGCGCCGATAATGATGAATTTCTTAAGAGTAGACACAGGGGTAAGCTGTTTAAGTTGATACAAAAAGTGGTGGCGGATATCAGACCACACCGAGGAGCAGGGCTGACAATCGGGCGGAGCGCCGATGTCAAGTAAATACTGCTTCTTCAGCGTCGCCCGATCATCCTCCGATAGCTCGCCCCCGGATGCCAGCCGACGAGCGATCGGTTCGATGTGGGAAAGCATAGACTTAGGCGTCAGCGGTCGTCAACGTAGCCAGATACGAGGTCGTATCCTCGAGTCCGCCCGGATCGGTTTTGTGCAGCAGCGTCTTGGGCAGGCTGATTTCTTCGGGAGCGCCGAGAGTAACCACGAACGCGCCTTTGTTGTCGTCGTTGGGCCGGTAGACGAAGCTCGTCCGGCGCATGCCCGTTTCAGCCCCGTACACCTCGTAATCGCCAGCAGTCCGCTTGGTGATCAGGATAAGGTCTTTGCGGCTCAGCAGCGCTTCGATCTCCAGCTTGGTAGCGGGAGAGTTAGAGAAGATCATCAGCACCGCCGTCTGGGGCAGGGTGAAATCGAACTCCGTCTCGGCCGAGCCGACGCTGAAGTCATTCGAGTAGTTGCGGCCTTCGTAGGCGAACAGCTTCTCGCCCGTCTTCAGGGCAATGCCGGTGATGATGGTCGAGTTGGTCGCGTCGTAGGTAAAGGCGATCTCCTGGGCGTCGCGCATACCCAGCAGGACTGTTTCGTCAACCCCTTTGGCGAGCGCCTTCTGGCCGCAGCGCTTGAGGTTCTTCTTGATTTTCTTTGGATCGCAGACTCCCATACGTTGGGGTAGGATATGGTTTAAGTCATAAGAGCTACCTCGTTGTCTTGGTAGCTCTTACGGCGGATGGTTACAATCAGGTTGCTAATGAACGGTAGCTTGTATACGTTCGCAATTAATAAGCGACCGATACGTACTTTTCCTCGGCGATCATGCAGTCGAGCAAATACATCAATCGAGCGTTCCACTTCTTGTCCTTACGCTCGTACCAGATTTCCATCGCCGTCGGATCGGTGGTATCGCCGTCGATGCCCAACTGGAAGTTGTCTTTCAGCGTCAGGATCACCCGGTGCGGCATGGTCAGTTTGCCGGCCAGGTTGAAGTCGGATTCGAGGAACTGATCGACGATGTCGACGATGATGAGGGGCACCCCGCGGAAGGTCAGGACTTCCTGACCGTCCTGCAGCTTGGTAAACGAGCTTTCCAGCGCTTCCTTGGATTCGAGATAGATTTCGTAATCCTCGTATATCGCCCGCGTGACGTAGAGCACTTTCAGGTTCTTTTTCGCCTGCTTGAGAACCGTTGACTGGTTCTTAAAGACGCCTTTCAGAATCTCGTAAGAACGACCAGCCGCCAGATCCTGGGCTCCGGCATTACCGGCGTTCTCAGCGATGGTATACCGCTTGAAGAGGTTAGCGGCCACAGCTGCGAAAATCTTCGTCCAGAAGCCGTCGATCTGGTTGTAATGCGGTACGTCGCCCGCCCCGTTGGTCAGCTCACCGGCGACGATGCCTTTCTTCGAGAGCCAGACCATGCGCAAAAAATCGGAGTAAGCCGCCGGCTCCAACAGCTCGAGCAGAAACTTTTCGATCTTGGTGTTGGTCAGATCGGGTCGCTCAGAGCCGGACTTGAGGTCTTTCTCGTGGAAGGTGCCCTTCAAATCCGTATAGCACTGATCGACCCAGGCCTCGACGCCTGTCGGGTCCCAGAACTTCTCGGAGCGATTGATGCTGGGGTTGCTGGCCGAGGAACCGCAGCCGGCGTCCTTCTTGGTGATCTTGTAGATCGGGTCAGCGAAGATGACCTGCTGCTTCGTCTTGACGCCGAAGACAACCTTGATGAACTCCTCAATTTTGCCGGTCGCGATGGCCGGACGGATGATGTAATCAACCGCCATATCCCCCGTATAGGTAAGGGGGGTACCTGTCAATAATGACGCCATTGTGTGAGATAGAAAATTGGATGGTGTGGATAGAATCGGTTGGGTTCGGGCCCGATCAAAACCCGCACGTATTGGGCGGTATCTTACTTGGATTCGGCGGTTTTGCCCAGGCCCCGGTTCTTACGCTCCTCCAGCATCGCCTGACGCTCGGTTTCTTCGTCCGACTCAACCTTAGCCCGCGCCGAAACCGGTTTGGTAGTCTTGTTTCCCGCCGGAATGTTGAGGTCAGCCGATTCGCGGGAACCCAGCAGAATCTTCATTTTGGCGTTCACGGTTCCGATTGTTGACTCCATAGCGGTAACCCGGCCTTCCAGCGCCGTTTTTTCCTGTTGCAGCGTCGCGTTTTCCTGGCGAAGCGTTTCCAGTTCGGCCCCGTCGTCGCCCGAAGCCGTTACAGTCGTCTCGTTCGACGCCGTGGTGTCGACTGATTCTTCGCTGGTGAGCGATTCAATCTTACCGTCTTTGACCACGATCGTGACGTTGCCTACTCTGTAGCTGCCATCGGGGGCTGGATCTGACCCTTTCCTGACGACATCGCCCTCGGCGTAGTTATCGCCCCCATCGACGGTCTCGATATCCAGCTCCTCGCCGGAATCGGTCGTTACTTTTCTGGCGACGATCGTTTTACCGTTCAGGAGCGCCGTTACGGACGCACTGACGCGCGACCATTTGTCTTTTAGAATCTTCATTGTGCTTTCGGAAATTGATTGGGTACTGGGTGTGGATGCAGGTGGGGTAGCCTCGGCGCTAGCCGCTACGGAAATAGGTGGTTTAGCTGGCGGACGACAGGAGTACTTAGCCTGAACGGGTTTAGCGATTGACGTCGCAAAGCTGTTGGCGACAGCTTCCTCGGCAGTCATAAACGAATCCTTGCTCATCAGCTCGGCGACCGCTTCGGCATCAAGGCCAGTGACTTCGATGTAGATGGCCGCCATGCGCTCGTTGTAGCTGTCGATAAAGTCGGCAATCGTCCGCAGTTCGTCGGCCGTACCTTCTCCGCCACCAGAAGCCTGGTGGACCATGAAGGCGACGACGTTCTCGTAGATCAGCCGGGCTTTGTTACCCGCCAGGAACACGATCGTTGCCGCCGAGCAGCACTGACCGATGACGACCGTCGTAATGGGGACGCCGTACGAGCGAAGCAGGTCATAGATACCGAGTCCTTCGGCCATGTCACCCCCGCAGGAGTTGATCGTTACCTGGATCTCGTCGAACTGGCCCTGCCAGGTAAGCTGCTCACGCACCCCCTGAATGGAGGCCATGTAACTGTAGTAGGAAATTTCGCCTTCGAGGAAGACACTCGCTGTTTTAGCCACGGTGGATACGCTTGGAGTCGCCTATTGCTCGTCAAAGCTATTTCGCAGAGTAAGACCCCTGACGCGTGGCAAAAGAGAAGTCTAGACTTATTCGCTGGGCGAGCCTCCTCTCCCCTACCGCTCCTCGTAGCTTCGCTCTACGATGATGCTCTCCACACTCGATCAGATCACCCAAACGCTCGGCCTCGTCTTTCTCTATGGTGAACCCCAAGCCTTCGATGTCGAAGCCGACCGCGAGACCGATCCCGGCCTGAATACGCCCGGCAGGGAGCAGTTTATTCTTTATCACGAAGGTTACGTCGGCGGGCCCCTACGGGAGGATGCCCAGGGTGCCTTCGAGCCCAATTATGCCCTGAAGTTGTACGTCCTATTGCCATCTCAGCAAACCGATCAGCCCGTACACCGCAGGCCCGGTTTTGAGCAACTCGAACCCCTACTGTACCACGTACTCGACAAGTTGAGAAAAGACTACGTACTCTCGGGCATGATCATGAAGGAAGGGATCAACCTGACGAACCGGAATCTGGACGGCATTCAGGTGGCCCTCACCGCGACACCTAAAATCCTGAGCGTCCTATGCTAACTGATGTGATCAGTCCGATCTTGGCCGATGGCATGAACGACCTGCTCGCTCAGGTGCAGGAAAGCCAGCGCTCCAAAGGAATCCGCGATACCGGAGCATCGGCCGCAAGTTTGCACGTCGAACTCGTCAGCTCCGACACAACGATCGCCGGCCAGCTGCGGGGCTTCGAGCGGTTCCGCTACCAGCAGAACGGACGTGGGCCGAATAAAAGCCGGAAGCCATCTCGTGAACTGGTCGAACGCATTCGGGGCTGGGCTCAGCGGCACGGCATCGAGATCAAAGCCGCCTACCCCATCGCGCTCAAGATCGCCAGCGAAGGCATCGAGGTGCCAAACCCGCATAACCCCGGTGGCGTGCTGAGTGACGTACTGAATCACGATAACGTAAAGGCGCTGCTTCGCCCTCGCATCCGTCAGGCGACGTTTAAAGAGCTTAAATCCCAATTGTTCAATCTCGAATAATCCAGTCCATGAAATCTCAATCCATGCCCCTGCCCCTCTATCTGGGTCTCATCTTTGCCATTGTCTACGGCTTCTATCAGTACCGCTATAGCCAGACCGAGCGAACGGTCACTTTCATCGTTCAGGATAAAGCTATCAAAACGTCGGGGGGCGGTAAAGAGGCAATCAAATCGGTCTACATGATCTACACGTCGGCGGGTGTCTTCAAAAACGAGGACGACTGGCTCCGTTCAAAGTATAACTCCTCGGACGTCTACAACCAATTTCGGGTCGGGCACACCTACACGGCTGTCGTCATCGGCTGGCGCAGTCCTTTCTTTTCGATGTATCCTAATATTCTGAGAGCATCGCAGGGCATACCGCCTGGCGGGTTTGAGTTGCCAGCACCTGCGGCCATCGAGCCAGTCGGCGAGGGTAACACATTTGATGCTGGTCGAAACTTTTCTACTCCTGTTGTTCTCGATTAATTCGTATGCTGACCTCCACCTTCGATCTGACGTTTGATCAGACGTTCCAGTATTTACAGCTCTCACCCGCTCCGGTGCTGGCTGATCCCTGCCAAACGCCCGGGGTGTACCTGATGTGGCTCACCGTCTGCGGCTGGACCGGCTATCTGTTTTCGGGCAATACCGATACCGACGCGCAGGTCGAGTCGGGCGGTTCCTTCGAGCAGGCCCGTGTCGATCAGGATACGATCAAAATCAGCCGCGACGTGCTGACCATCCGGGCCGGTAGTCTGACCGAAGCGGCCATGCGTACCTTGCGAACTCTGTACGAAAGCCCGAAGGTATTCGCCCAGGCTCCCAACCGAGACGGGCAGATTCGGTTGCTTCCGGTCCGTATCGAGCCCGGTACGTTCGGCGTCTGGCGGGAAGCCAGCAGCCGGTTTCGGCTCGAAGCCAAACTGCTCTTTCCCAAACGAAGTTCCCAACGCGTGTAAGCCATGGATGAGAAACGAATTACCAAAATGCTCGAGCGGGCCATGACCAGCCAGCTCAAACGCTACTCGGCTCTGAGTCATCCCAAGCGAGCTACCTGCTACGGCCGCTGGCTGTATAACGACATTCGCTCGATCAACGAGCTGCTTCTTTCCCGCTACCAATGACTGATCAGGACGGCCTGTACCTGGATGCACATTGACCTTTTGGCTGCCTGGCAGACGAACGAACGTAAAACCAAACAACGCCCGGCTTCTTAATGAGGCCGGGCGTTTCTATATACCTCCTCTCCGCTTAGTAACTATATTCGGCTAGTCATATAATACATAGTTAATTCAATCAGGTCTTTAGTAGCTTTACCGAAGAAATAACTTTTTGTCATTCAATAGATTAGCTAAACATGAAGCACTTGTTTACCTTTCTCTTGTTGCTCACTGGCTGGATGAGCTTCTCATCAGCTCAGGCACACACTCAACTCCTGGAGCGTGAAGCACGCCGGGATAGGCCCCGCACCCAGCTAGTTCCTACCCCGCCGAAGCGAACTGCTGCTCCGGCTAAAGTAACCCTCACGCTGCCTACGTCCAATGGCCGGCTGGCGGCTGCCACGACGCAAACCTTCTCCTATACGGGGTCTATCGTCACCTGGACGGTGCCTGCTGGTGTAACCTCCTTGAACATCGAAGCCCGGGGAGCCGAAGGGGGGGATAATCTAATTTCGGATTACCGTGCTGGTAAAGGAGCCATCCTTACCGGCACGGTGTCGGTCACCCCTGGTCAGTCGTTAAGTATTCTGGTGGGGGAGCAACCTGATAGAGTAAATGATGGGGGTGGTGGCTCGTTTGTGGTCACCGGCACTGACCCGCTCGACCCCACCCCCCTAGTGATCGCCGGAGGGGGCGGGGGAAGTGGAAATATTAACGATTCGGATCAAAAGCATGGGCGGGCTAGTAGGGGCGGAGGTGCAGGTGCAGGTGGGGGTGGTGCTGGCGGAACTGATGGGCAGGGCGGCCAATCGCTTAGCGGCCTCGGAGCCGGTGGCGGGTTACGTACAGACGGAGGGGGGAATTCCAGGTTTAGCGGCAAGGCGTTTATTAACGGGGGCCAGGGTGGTTTAAATAATGATGATGATTTCGCTGGATTCGGAGGTGGCGGTGCCGGAAGTGGTATTTTACGAGCTGGGGGAGGTGGGGGTTACTCAGGTGGCGGTGCTGGTGGTGATCCTAGCGGTTCTAGTGGTGTTGGTGGGGGTGGCGGCTCGTTCAATGCGGGCACCAATCCCAGCAGCCTAACTGGAGCAAGCGGCCAATCGGGCGATGGTCTGGTGATTATCTCTTTTATACCATCCATCCGCTACGTTAAGCAGGACGGTACAGGTGACGGCTCT